>DAOUJX010000033.1:0-33418 GCA_034422075.1 Dehalococcoidia bacterium | reverse complement strand
ATGTGCCGCCACCGGGGGAACCGCATCCTGCGGGCCGACGACGGCAACGCCAAGCACTTCATGTGCACCTACCACGGGTGGACGTTCCGCAGCGACGGGACGCTGGAGCACGTGCCCGGGTACAACGAGGCGTACTACGGCGAGCTGAACCTGGAGGAGCTGAAGTTGATCGAGGCGAAGGTGGACACGTACGCGGGCATCGTGTTCGCGACGTGGGACCACGAGGCGCCGAGCCTGGAGGACTACCTGGGCGACGCCCGCTGGTACCTGGACCTGTCGTTCAACCGGCGCGACGGCGGCACGATTGCGCTGGGGCCGATGAAGTGGATGGAGCCGGTCAACTGGAAGACGCCGGTCGACAACTGCTCCGACAACTACCACGTCCCCATTAGCCACGCTTCCAGCATTTTGGCGAAGAACAAGGTCATCGGCACGCCGCGCGTAACGCAGCAAGACCTTATCGACAGCTCCGACAAGTACCACATGTTCACGAACGGCCACTCCTTCACCATCGGAGAGGCGGACGAGACGATTCCCCGCGTCGGGCATGGCTTGACGAAGCACAACCAGCACAAGTTCGAGGAATACCAGATGGAGACGCTCGAGGAAGTCGAGCGTCGGCTCGGCAGCTTGCGCGCGCGCAAGCTGCGACTGAACAACCACAGCCTCTTCCCAAACGGGGTGCTGGGCTTCCGCCTTGCGCTGCCCCGAGGCCCGCTAATGACGGAGTTCTGGCACTTCGTGGTCATCGACAAGGAGATGCCGGAAGACTTGCAGGACGCACTCAGATGGGGCCTTGCGGGCAACAACGGCGCTGCAGGACTCTTCGAGATGGACGACATCGACAACTGGCGCTCGGTGACCGAGTCAGCGAAGAGCCCGCTGGCGCGCAAGTACCCGCAGGCGATGTCGATGGGCGTAGGCCACACGGGCACGCACCCGGTCTTCCCTGGCCATGTGTCCGAGGGCTACATCTCGGAGAGCAATCAGCGGCAGTTTTACCAGCGCTATGAAGACTTCATGAACGCCGACAGCTGGGCCGACATCCCGTTGGAGGCGAGCACAGCGGACTACGAAGGCACCGCGACGATGAAGAGCTAAGAGGGGGAGCGAACGATGGCGACACAGACAGAGGCAGCAAGCGTTGAGCTCGACCCGGCGGACTACCGTCACCTGTGGTTCGAGTTGATGCAGTTCTACATCGACGAAGCGTGGATACTGGACGAGCGCCGCTTTCACGACTGGCTCGACCTGTTCACGGAGGACACCTTCTACTTCGTGCCTCGCCGCAAGAACGTCTACCGCAAGGACATCGCGCGCGAGATTACGAAGTACGGCGACCTCGCCATCATGGAAGAGTCGAAGACCGACCTGCAGATGCGGGTGGCGCGGCTCGACACCGGCATGGCATGGGCGGAAGACCCGCCGTCACGGACGCGGCATGTCGTCGGCAACCTGAAAGTCGAGCCGCTGGAGAACGGGGACGTGCGGACCAAGACGGCGTTCCTGCTCCACAAGTCACACCTCGAAACCGACCAAGACATGTACGCCGGTAGCCGCGAAGACATCCTGCGGAACGTGGACGGGGAGTGGAAGATAGCGAGCAGGACGGTGATTCTGGACGCCAACGTGCTGATGACCAAGAACATCAGCGTCTTCTTCTAGCCGCCCCACCCTCTCGATTGCGAATCGCCAAGGCCCCGGCTTTGATGCCGGGGCCTTGCTGTGCTGCACGATGAGGTGGTTTGGCGTAGACTCGTGCCCGCAGAAGGGAGGCCTATCCAATGGCGCTTACGGAAGAGGGGTTGATCGACCACGAGGGCATCATGAGTCGCCGTGTCCGGCTCGCAAGCGGAGCTGTCGCACACTACATGACGGCGGGCGATACAGGACCGGCCATCATGCTCTGCCACGGCGGGCTGCCCGGCTCGTCTGGCTTAGCGGGCTGGCGCTTTCAACTGGCAGAGCTCGGTGCGCACGGCTACCGCGTGTATGCGCCCGACTTCCCAGGCTACGGAATGTCCGATACTCGCCCGGAGCACTGGCCCATCCACGGCTTTCACAGCCATGTCGAGTTTCTGCGCGAGTTCATGGATGCGCTGTGCATCGACCGAGCCCACTTCGCAGGCAACTCGATGGGGTCGAGCAATACGTGGCGCTTTGCCATTTCACACCCTGAGCGCGTCGTCAACTTCGTGCTCATCGCAGGCAACATCCCTGGCCTCGTGCCGCCGGACCAAATAGTGCGGACGATGAGCGTACGCGGGCTCAACCGCGAGACCTTTGATGGGACGCCTGCATCGATGCGGAAGATGATGGAGCCCATCATCGCCGACCCGACGGCCATCACCGACGACCTACTCGAGATGCGTACGCGTGCGGCCATCGCGCAGCGCGAATCGCTGGCGGCGTATCACGCGGCGGGCGACCGCTTCGAGCAGGAGCCGGCGCTCCAGCAACGCTACCAACCGCAGGGGCGGCTCGAGCGCCTAGGCATTCCTCACATCCTCCTGTGGGGAGAGGACGACATACTGAATCCGGTGGTCAACGCCTACACGCAAGAGGACATCACGCCGTGGATACAGTACTTCTACCCTGAGAACTGTGGCCACCAGGGGCAGACAGACCAGCCGGAGACCTTCAATCAGGTGTTCTTGGAGTTCTTCCCGACCGGTAGGGTGACCCGGCAGACAGCCGACCGCGCGGGCGTTTCCAAGCGCCGGCCCGAACTGGCGCAGTACGTCGAGAGACAATAGGAGGGTAGACGCCGATGCCACAGACTATCTGGAATGCCCTGATGGGCGCCGAGGTGCGCTTTGTACAGGGAGCAAAATACCGCACGCGCATCGTCGAGGCGGGGCGTGGGCACGCAGAGACGCTCGTCATGGCGCACGGAGGAGGCGGTCACGTCGAGACGTTTGCATACAATGTGATGCCGCTCGCGGAGCACTTCCACGTCGTGGGAATGGAGATGCTGTGCCACGGGCTGTCCGACGTGCCGGCCGAAGTGGACGACTTCAACGCGCTGGTGTCGGAGCAGGTGCTCGACGTGATGGATGCACTGGGCCTCGACAGGGTGTGGATTCATGGCGAGGCAGGGGGCGGTTCCGGCATAACGCCACTGGTGATGGAGCACCCAGAGCGACTGAAGGGCATCATCTTCGAGTCAGGTATCGCGGTGAACCTCAAAGAGGGAACGTACAAGCCTCCGCTCCCGCCCGTCGGGGGAATGACCATGCGTGATCGAACACTGCAGCTGCTGGACAATCCGACGTGGGACGGCATCAAGGCGCGCCTGCTCATGGTCATGCATTTCGCCCACCCGGAGCGGGTAACGGACGAGTTGGTAGACGTGCGGCTGGCGCACTACTCGCGCCCCTCGACGAACGAGGGGCAGCGCAAGTACTACTCGCGGCCCGACGCTACGCGCCACAACTATAGCGAGGAGCAGATAGCGACGATTCAGCTGCCGACACTGGTGCTGTGGTGCGACGGCAATAGCGGGCTAGGGCCGGATGCGGGCGAGCGGATTGCATCGCTGATTCCCAACGCACAATTCCGGCTTATGCCGGAGACGGGCTGGTGGGCGCACTGGGAGAAGCCAGACCTATTCAACAGGCGCGTGATCCAGTTCATCAAGGGCGAAGCTGTCGAGTAGCGATGGCTTCGCCGTCTTCCAAGGAGCAAGAGGCCAACACAGGGGGAATTGGAACATGGAATACCGTCAACTGGGCGACAGCGACCTCAACGTTTCGGTTGTCGGGCTGGGTGGCAACGTATACGGCCCTCCCCGACTCGACCAAGAGCAGACGATTCGCAACATCGACCGCGCGCTCGAATTGGGCGTGAACTTCGTCGACACCGCCATCGGCTACGGCGAAGGAGCGAGCGAGCGCTTCCTAGGCAACGCGCTGAAGGGTCGGCGCGACCAGATGCTGATAGCGACCAAGTTCATAATGCGGAACCGGCCCGAGGGCGCGTCCGTGCGCGAGTACGTCTTGGCACAGGCGGAAGAGAGCCTGCAGAAGATGCAGACCGACTACATCGACCTGTATCAGGTGCACCAGCCCGACCCGAAGGTATCGGAAGAGGAAGTGCTCGAGCCACTGGCGGAACTGGTGGAACAGGGCAAGGTGCGCTACATCGGGGAGTGCAACTACGGGGCGTGGCGTCACGCAGTGACGAATGCTGCGGCGGATGAGCACGGATGGCCGCGGATGGTCTCGTCACAGAACCACTACAACGTGTTGCGTCGCCACGTCGAATTGGAAATCATCCCCTTCTGCGAACGCTACAACATCGGGTTCTTGCCCTACTTTCCGCTCGGCGGGGGCTTCCTAACCGGCAAGTACCAGCCCGGCCAGCCGGCACCGGCCGGGTCGCGGGGCGCCGAGGGGAGCGGCATCATCGCCAAGACGCGGAACGAGCGAAATGAGGGTGTGTTGGCCAAGCTTGAGGCATTCACCGCCGAGCGCGGCCACAGCGTGCTCGACCTAGCGTTTGCTTGGCTGCTCGCGCACTCATGCATACCAAGCGTCATCGCAGGTACGAGCAGCGAAGCGCAGATCGAGGCGAACGTCGCCGCAGCCGAGTGGGTGCTGACGCCCGAAGAGGTGCATGAGGTGAACACGCTCGCGGCATGGGACGGCACGGGCGAAGTGGTCGACGGGACGGCAGGCGGCGTAGGCGCACGCGCTGGGCTGCAGGGCAGCACGGGGCAGGCGGCGCAAGGCGCGCGCTGAGCATTGTGCAGCGAGGTATCTCACCTAGCAGAGGAGCAACGATGGAGATCAATCTGAATGGCAAAGTGGCGCTGGTCACTGGCGTGGGCCCCAACATCGGAGGCGGGCTTGCGCTGATGCTCGGCAAGTACGGAGCTAAGGTGGCCTGCAATGACATCCGCGCCGAGGCGGTTCAATCGACCGTCGAGCGGTTGCAGCGTAACGGCATCGACGCAATGGCCGTCCCAGGCGACGTTTCGGACGAAGAGCAGGTGAAGGCGTACGTCCAGAAGGTGGTCGATGAGTGGGGACACATCGACATCCTCATCAACTGCGCCGGCATTGACGGCGGCGCCAGCGTACTGGACTTCGAGGGGGATCGCTGGACCCGGCAGATTATGGTCAACCTGTCCGGCAACTTCTTCAACACCAAATGGGTAGGACGTCAGATGGTGGAAAGGGGCATCAAGGGAAGCATCATCTGCATCGTATCGACGGCAGGCTGGCAGGGCCGCGCGAACAGCGTAGGCTACTGCTCCAGCAAGGGCGGCATCATACAGTTCGTGCGCGCGGCCGCGATGGACCTTGCGCCCTACGGGATCCGTATCAACAGCTTCACGCCAACTGCGACGCAGGTCGACAATCCTGAACTGGTCGCTGCCAGAGCGGCTGCCGGTCAGGGTGGCGGGCCGTTCGGCATGACCGGGCTACCGGGTCAGACCCCTCGTGAGAATGCAGGTGGCCAAGACGACCAGCCGCACCGGACGGGCGGTTCCGCGGACTTCGCGTCGATGGTGCCCCTGGGCGAACTGCCGACGCCGACCGACTACGGGCATGTCGTTGCATGGATGTGCTCCGACTACGCGCGCCTGATTACCGGCACCGACTACACGGTGGATGGGGGTGCGATGGCCAAGTACTGGCCCTACATGCCGCCGGCGGAGAAGGCCGGACCGCTGCCGCTCATTCCAATGGACGTCGGCCCATAGGCACACAGATTGGGACATCCGCCCCGTGACGGACGCTGGCGGCATAGCTGACTTGGCCTCGGAGCACTATGAGGGCGCGGCCGAGGTCCTTGCGCGCGCTTTCGTGGACGATCCTGTGATTCGCTATGTGGCGAAAGACCGCGACCGCCTTCCCGTGTCCGCGGGGGTGCTGCGACCAATACTGCGCCACGGGCTGACGCATGGGCGCGTATGGGGCGTTATCGAGAGCGGTATCGTCCAAGCCGCGTCAATATGGTTTCCCCCGACGGAGCAACCGGCGGAATTTCGGGAGCGTTTCGAGATTGAGCCGGATGCTCTGGAACGAATGGGCACGTTCAACCACTGGGCCGAAACTGTCCATCACCGGGCTATCAGCGGAGCGCATTGGTACCTGGAGATAGTCGGCGTTGCCCCTGAAAGCCAGCGGCGTGGCCTCGGCACGCGGCTGGTACGCCACGGCATGGCGCTAGCCTCCCTAGACGCCCTGCCCGTCTACCTGAACACGACGTCAAAGGCAAACGTCGCGCTCTACTCATCACTCGGATTTCGCGTAATGACGGAGGAGCGGGTGAGCGCGCAACTGTGGCTGCGAGGAATGGTGCTGCCAGCCCCCTCCCTACAAGCAGCCGCTGAGCGGTAGGAGGGAGGGCGCTTGCGCGAAGGCGCGCGCGCTGTGACACTGAACGCCTTCCGGCCAATTGGACAAGAGGCCGGATGTGTAAGGAGTGAGTGTGAGAGTTCTAGTAACGGGCGGGTCCGGCCTTGCAGGGCGCCACATCGTCCCTCAACTTCTCGATGCTGGGCACAGCGTCATCAGTGCTGACATCAATCCGCCGGAGGGGGGGATGCCTCGCTTCGACTCGTTGCCCAGCACGCTGCGCTACGTGATCATCGAGGCGACCGACCTCGGGATGGTCACGGCGGTAGCCAAGGGAGTTGACGCCATCGTCCACATGGCGGCTATCCCCAACCCTGTCTGGGCTCCGGAGCATGAGGTCTTCCGCCTCAATATGACGGCCAACTGGAATGTGCTTGAGGCGGCGGAAATCCATGGCGTCGAGAAGGTGGTTATGGCCTCGTCCATCAACGCCATAGGCGCGTCATTCTGGTCGCTCCAGCCGCGCGAGTACTTTCCACTGGACGAGGAGTCTCCGACCAAAGTGGCCGACGCCTATGCGCAGTCAAAGTGGCTAGGCGAAATGATGGCCGAGGCGTTCTGCCGCCGGCGAATGATGCAGATATCGAGTATGCGTTTCCACGGCCTGTGGACGCGCGAGCGCCAGGGGCAGTGGAACGCGGGCGACGACAAGGGGTCGCCCGATGACGAGCGGCACGCCAAGAACTTTTGGAGCTGGGTCGACGTGGACGATGCGGCACGCGCGGTAGTGCTGTCCATAGAGAAGGACTGGATTGGCCACGAGGCGTTCTTCATACAGGCGGCGGACACGCTGTCGAATACGCCCACGGAGGAGCTGATACAGCGCTGGTACCCCGACGCCGAACGCAAGGCGGTGATCAAGGGCTTCGACTCCCCGATCAGCCATGAGAAGGCGGCGCGCATGCTTGGCTGGCGCCCGGAGGTCACCTGGCGCGACGCGTAGGCGCTGCGCCACCCGGCGTGGGCAGGGGATGCCAAGCCAGCATATGCCCCGTCCGCCCTGTGGCTCTCGAGGGGCGCGCACCCAACTCCATTCCGCGCTATCGGATGGCGTAGGCCGGGGCTTTAAGCCAGGGCTACGCTTATACTCCCGCCGCGATGGGCCGGGGCATTTCGAGAACGGCAGCGACCGAGAGCGCTCGAAGCGCTTCTTTCTTGCGCCGCCACGGGATTTGGGCGGGGTTGGCGGTGGTTCTGGTGTTCGGCGCGGCAGTAAGGAGCGTCGGGATTGGCGAGAACCCGCCGGGGTTCTTCGCGGATGAGGCATCGGCAGGCTACAACGCCTACACGATTCTACGGGACGGCGTCGACGAGCACGGCGAGGGCTGGCCGGTGCTCTTCGAGGCGTTCGGTGAGTACAAACTGCCGGTGTACATCTACAGCCTCGTGCCGTTCATCGCGGCGCTGGGCCTGACGGAGATTGCCGTACGCTTAGCGTCGGTGGCCTACGGCGTGCTCGCAATCGGCGCGGTGTACTTGCTGGCGAGTACGGCGCTCAAGAGCCGAACTGTGGGACTGTCGGCTGCCTTCTTCCTGGCTGTCATGCCGTGGCACATCCACTACAGCCGGACGGGGCTGGGCGAACTCGTCACTTTCGTCCCGCTGCTTGCGATAGCGCTCTACCTCTTCATCCGAGGGATGCGTGGCAACAGCGGCTTTCTCTTGGTCTCCGCAATCGCATTTGGGCTGACGGCGTACACATACCGTGCTGCGTGGGTGGTGCTGCCGCCGCTGCTAGCCATAATCGCCGCTCTCTACTGGCGCGAACTGTGGGCGCGTAGGCGTCAGGCGGGCGCCGGCGTGGCAGCTTTCGCGCTGATGAGCATACCCGTCATGCTGCACCTCCTTTCGGATAGTGGCGACCGCTACGTCGACGTCGGTATCAGCAACCTCGGGTTGGGTGCCTGGGATACGGCCAAGCGCTTCTCCGAGCAGTACCGCTCTTACTTCACGCTCTCATTCTTGTTCCTAGAGGGGGACAACCAAGGATGGCTTCGCCATTACCTGCCGGGCACCGGCCTGCTGCACCTAGTGCAACTGCCGGTAGCTGCATTGGGCCTCTTGGGGCTGGTCCTTCGCCCGACCCGGGAGAAGGGCCTGCTCCTCGCGCTAGTGGGACTCTATCCGATAGCCGGAGCATTGAGTGCCGATAGCCCCACCAGCAGCCGGGCGATCCTAGGCACTGCGGCCATGGCGATACTTTCGGGATACGGTACCGTCCTGCTGACCCAGGGCGTCGTGCAGGTACGCATCCTACGCCCGCTCCGGCTGACCCCGGCGCCCGTGGCGGGCATCATCGTCGCCCTGGCGCTCGCGGGGCTCGGCGCGTACTTGTACGAGTACCACAATCGCTATCCGGAGGTCGCCGCGCGCTACTGGGGCTGGCAGTACGGGCCGAGAGATGTCATCAAGTACTTCGAGTCAGTCGAATCGGAGTATGACCAGCTGGTAATGGAGGGGGATGTCAACGAACCGTACATCTTCCTCCGCTTCTACGCCCCGGAGGGATGCGCCAAGTGTGCCCTCGGCGACGATAGCCTGTACGACGATTCACGGCGGCAGCTGTTCGCACTGAGGCCCGGGCACGTCGATAGGGCCCGCTTCGAGGTGACGGTGAAGCACATCGTGGAGTATCCGCGCGGGTCGCGGTCGTTCCTGCTGGTCGAGTTGGAGCAGCGAAGGGCGGCGCGTTGACAGGGTGGACGCGCCGCCGGAAACTCCCTACAAACGGCGAACGGAGGCGACTAATGGCTGCGGGCGACTTGGTAGCGGAGACCGTCCAAATCACGGGGCACGGCGGGTTGCCGATACGCGCCTACGTCGCACGGCCGATGGAGCCCGGGCCGTTTCCCGGCGTGCTCATTGCGCATCACCTGCCAGGTTGGGACGTAGAGAGCTTGGAGACGGCGCGTCGGTTCGCCCACCACGGGTATGCTGCGATCTGCCCCAACGTACAGGAGCGCGTTCCCGACTTGCCGCGCCAAGAGCGTGTACAGCACATCCGGGACAACGGCGGCTTAAACGACGAGGAGATGCTTGGCGACCTGCAGGCGGGGCTCGACTACCTGCGCTCGAGCGAACGCGACTTCGATATCGGCCGGGTCGGTGTGATCGGCTTCTGCTCAGGCGGGCGTGTTGCATACATGGTCGGTGCGCGCTTGGACGTTGATGCAGCCGTCGACTGTTGGGGCGGCAACGTCATCGTCGAGCCGGAGCGGCTATCGCCGAATCAGCCCGTGGCGGTCATCGACATGACGGCGGACTTACGATGTCCCCTCCTCGGGATCTTCGGCAATGACGACGCGAATCCGGACATCGAGCAGGTGAACCGGACGGAGGTGGAACTGCAGCGCCACGGCAAGGAGTACGAGTTCCATCGCTACGATGGTGCGGGCCACGCGTTCTTCAGCTGGGAGCGCCCTGCCTACCGCGCCGAGCAAGCAGCAGACGGGTGGGAAAAGGTGTTTACGTTCTTTGCCAAGCACCTTTCAGGGGTGGCCGCCGCTACGGCATAGACCACCTACACCAGGATGGCGGCATCCCGGCTCTATAATGGTCGCCATGCGTCGTGCGGCCGGAGCTGGGCCTTTCCGATTCCTGTCAACCTCCTCAACAAACTACCGCTGGGTGATATTGGCAGTGGCGAGCCTGGGTGTATTCGCCTCGGGGCCCGGGCAGACATACACCTTTTCGGTCTTCATCGACCCCATGATCGAGGAGATGGGATGGGCGCGCAGCCACTTTACGGCGATGTACGCTGCGGGCTCGCTTACCGGCGCAGTGCTCATCATCCTCGTGGGCCGGCTGCTGGACCGCTACGGGGCGCGGCGCGTGCTGGCGGGCGTCGTCGTGCTGTTTGGGCTCGCGGCCATTTGGATGAGCTACGTCGATACGACCCGCGATCTCTACCTAGGCGTTGCGGCCATGCGGACGCTCGGCCAGGGTGCGATGACGATGGCGCCGACAACGCTCGTTGCGCTGTGGTTCGTGCGAAACCGTGGACGCGCGACATCGATAGCAACGATGGGCGGCGCAGTGAGCGCGACCGTATTCCCCGTCATCGGACACTCGCTCATTTCGCAGTTTGGCTGGCGAGATGCATGGATCGGGTTTGCATTTGTGATATGGGGGCTGATGCTGCTTCCGGCGCTGTTGCTCGTGCGTCGCTCACCGGAAAGCGTCGGGCAGCGCCCCGACGGAGTAAGGGCAGACGAGCCTTCGTTCCACCAACCGGTGCCCCTGACAGCGGCGGACGGCTTCACGCTGCGTGAGGCAATGTCGTACCGCGCCTTTTGGTTCTTGCTGGTTGCAGGAGCGTCCTTCTCCCTGATCGGAACGGCGCTGACCTTCCACAACATATCGCTGATGGGTGGGAAGGGCATCGGTGGCGTTGCCGCGGCAGGCGTGCTGAGCGTAATGGCGATCAGTTCGTTTGGCTCGAACCTGCTGGCGGGAGTACTAAACGACCGCTACCCAAACCGCTTCGTGCTTGCATCTGCGCAGGCGCTGCTGATTACGGCGATGCTCTCCTCCTTTCTCGTGACCAACACGGCATTGGCGATGGTGTACGGAGTGGTGCTGGGCGCAAGCATGGGTATCGGCATGAACACCATTACGGTGATCTGGCCGAACTACTTTGGGCGGCGGCACATCGGCAGCATACGAGGCCTCGCGATGACCTCTACGATGGCATTCGCGGCGCTTGGTCCCCACCCGTTTAGCCTGCTGTACGAGTCGTCCGGGTCGTACAACCTGGCTATTGCAGTTTTCCTTGCGCTACCGGCAGCATGCGCGATGTTGGGAATAGCATCACCACGCCCAACGAGGCGCGAGAGTGCTAGCGGCGCCGCACGCGCTCCAACAGGATGAGAATGAGCGCGCCTGAGCCAACGACACCGAGGATGAGCAGGCCAAGTTCCGGCGCACCCTCGAAGGGCAAGCGGAGGTGCTCAACGGCCGGAGTCGACGTTGGCCTTGGGGGAACGGGCGTCGGTGTTGGCATGCTAGGGTCAGGCAGGAGCAGGGCGTCGCCGGAACCCACGAATCGATAGAGATGGGCGTTTACGCCAATGGCGTAGAGTTCACCGCGTTCATCGGTGCCGAATGAGCGTATTCCAACCTCCGATGTAAGCACTTCGATGGGGCCCAGCATCCGGTTGGCGACTCGGTGGGCGGCCCAAACTTCGCCGGAGCATGCGTCGGCGTAGAGGTAGTGGCCGTCAAGGGATCGGGCGAGTCTGCCGTAGTAGACATAACCGCCAGTCGCACCGCACCGCTCGCCATTCCGGTTGTACTGGAGGAGGGAGGTACGCAGGCCTTGGCGATCGCACGAGGCGGCGTTGAAGCAGCTGGATCCCTCCATGACGGGCCAGCCATAGTTTGCGCCTGCAACAACGACTCCCACTTCTTCGAACCGGCTCTGGCCGATGTCGGCCACCCACAGCTCGCCGGATTCGGGGTCAAAAAAGAAGGTGCACGGGTTACGGAAGCCGTACGCCCAGATCTCGGCTCGGGCGCTAATGTTGGAGATTAGGGGGTTGTCGCTGGGAATCGCGTACGGGCTGCCTCGCGCGGCATTGCGCACATCTATCCGAAGAACGCTGCCGAGGAGCGTGTTGGGGTCTTGGGCGCTGCGGCTAGCGCCCCCGTCACCGATACTGGCATAGAGGTAGCCGTCGGCACCAAAGGCAAGTGTCCCGCCGTAGTTGCCGACCGACGGCAGTGGCTCTTCAAGAAGCACGAGTTCGGAGTGGGGACTGGCAGCGCCCGGGTCATTCGCCGATACGGTGTAGCGGGCGATTACGGCGCGAGGCGGCGCACCAGCAATGTAGAAGACGTAAAGGTGGCCGTTGACTACATACCCCGGGTCAAACGCGAGGCCAAGTAGCCCCGCGTCCGGCAACTCCGTGTCCACACGGGCGGAGAGGTCAAGGAAAGTGCTGGCGAAGCGTGCGTCGTTGGTGTTGGGAAAGACGCGGATAGTCCCGCCCTGCTCCGCGATGAAGATGCGGTCGGTCTCGTCCCCGGCATGAGTGAGGACAACGGGGCGGTCAAACCGGAGTTGCTGGAAGACGGGCTCGAGGGCGATGCGGATCTGTGCCTGGGCAGACGTAGCAACGGCGAGGGCTGCGGCAGCGCCCGCGAGAATGAGCGCGATGGTGAGGTACGCTCTCATCGCGTGGCGGGCCTCCGCAGCACGTCTCGTAATGGACTCACTCGGAGGCCTCGCCCCTGCGGAAGAGGGAACAAGACCTCCGTCTTCTAGCCGCGGCGGCGGCGGAAGCGATTGAGGAAGCCGGGCAGTTCAACCTTGGGCTCAGCCCCGTCCTCCTCTTCCTCCTCAGCAGCAGCTTCAGCCTCCTCGACAATGTCTTCCAAGGTGACAACTTCGACGCTGGCCGGCAAGCCGGTCGCCACGACGGTGACCCGCGCCTCTTCGTCGAGGTCAGGGGTCGTGACCATTCCGAAGATGATGTTGGCTTCGGGGTGCACAGACTGGGCAACGAAGTCGGCAGCGGCCTGCACCTCCTGCAGGGTGAGGTCGGAGCCCCCGGCAACGTTGAGGAGGACGCGCGTGGCGTCCTCGATGGATGTTTCGAGCAAGGGACTGGCAATAGCGGCGCGTGCGGCGTCGACGGCGCGGTTCTCGCCCTTGCCGTGGCCAATGCCCATCCAGGCCGGCCCCGCATCCTTTACCACGGTGCGGATATCGGCAAAGTCGAGGTTGATTTCGCCAGGAACGGTGACAAGCTCAGCGATGGACTCCACCCCTTGCCGGAGCACGTCATCAGCGATGCGGAATGCCGTCTCCGCAGTCATGTGCTGGTCCGACAGCCTCGTAAGGCCGTCGTTCGGAATGACGACGAGGGTATCGACGACGTCCTTGATTCGCTCGAGTCCTTCCTCGGCCTGTTGAACGCGCGTCCTGCCCTCGAACATGAAGGGCTTGGTGACAACCGCGATGGTGATGATGCCCATCTCCTTGGCGATCTCGGCGATGACGGGAGCGGCGCCGGTGCCGGTGCCACCACCCATACCAGCTGCGATGAACACCATGTCCGTCCGTGCGAGCGCGTTGTAGATGTCCTCGCGTGACTCTTCGGCGGCTTCTTGGCCGATCTCAGGGTTGCCACCGACGCCAAGGCCCCTCGTGAGGCGGTCGCCAATGCGTATCCTGGTGGGTATGTCAAGCTTCTCGAGGTGTTGCGCGTCCGTGTTGGCGGCGATATAGGTAACGCCGATGACCGGCGAATGGTACATGCGGTTGACTGCATTTGAGCCGCCCCCGCCGACGCCGATGACCTTGACCCGTGCAACGCCGATTTCATGGTCGCGCAGCTTGTCAAAGGTAAGCCGCTCATCCGAAACCTTCGCCTCAGCCCTGGGCGGTACCGGAATCGCTTGCTCGCCGCCATCGACGGGCTGTGCAGAGCGTCGGTCGGCGACATCCTCGCGCCCTTCGACAATTCGCATCAGTCGCACCCAGGTACGCGACGGCACTTCCGACGGTTTGAGTAGCCCTTGCTCCAGCACTCCTAGTCGCTCTTCGGGAAAGTCCAACTCCTCGGCGAGGTCGGAAAGGGAAAGGCCGTGCCTGTAGCGTTCGGCACGGAAGTGGGTGGCTATCTCTTGCAGTTCACCGGGTGGCTCGCCGGCGAGGCTGATCCAGCGTTCGACAGCCTCGCTGGCAAACCTCGCCCAGGCAGTGCGGGAGATACCAACTAGCGAACGTGAGCTGTTCGAGCTTGTCATGTCCTACTCTTCCTGGAACCGCTTCAGCAGAGATGCTACCTGCTTGCGGTCATAACCGTTGGTTTCACAAAACATAATGAACCGCCTGCGGGCGTACGCGATTTTGGTCTCGGCTATCTTTGCGCTCGGTTCGCCTAAGCGCGCAGCCACGTCCCTCAAGCTCAGGCGCTGCATATAGCGCAGGCTAAGGACTAGAGTATCGGTAGGGAATTCGCGTTCGAACCGCTTCCAAGCGCCATCACCCTCTGAGAATTCGCGGCTAACACTGAACCGGTTGGGCTTCCCGCTGCTTGCCGGCTTTGAAGGCTCTGGAGCAACGCTGTGGCGGAGGCTCCAGAGGATGCGGAAACGCTCCTCAACGGCCTCGGCAAACCAGTTAGGCGCGCTTTGCCGCCCGCGCAGGGGCGACACGCCCGTGGCCATCCGCATGAAGGTGTCTTGCACCGCATCATTCCTGAAGTTGGAGGGGATTCTATCGATACCCCACTTCTCGGGTTCGTCGAATATGCGCACCGCGAGTTCCTCGGCCAATTCCTTGGCCTCTGCTCCCAAGCTCTCCGGGATCACTCTGCTGCCTGGATCTTTGAGTATGTCCTGCAAGCGTCGCAGGAGCTCTTCGTCGGAACTGTAGCTGGGTACCGTCCTCATCCGTGCCTTCCGTTCACGGGCGAGTACACCGCCCGATCGTATTTGGTGACATGCTTCAAAATGCCAGACTGCCAGAGAACAGAGGCAATCATAACAGATTAGCGCCGAATCCTAGCAACTGCAGGTAGCGAAAGATGCAGCATTCGGCAGGCTACGGCGATGTTGCGCCAACGTCGATGATGACTTGGTTGCCTCGGACAGTGATGCCGTACTTGACAAGAGGATGGGTCGGCGGGCCGCCACGCGGAGCGCCTGACCTAGTGTCGAAAACTCCGCCATGCCATGGACAGATAAGGACGTTGTTCTCACACCTGCCCTCACTCATCGGGGCGCCTGCGTGTGTGCATTCGGAGGCGAGTGCGTGGTATTCGCCACGAAGGTTAACAAGGAGTACTCCCCTGCCCTGCACCGAGAAGAGCATCATGCTTCCTGGTTGCAGGTCGGAGGTGCTACAAACACGCTCTGCATTCCCCATAGCGCCACCTCGAGTAGAGCACGAGACAACGGTAGCAGAACTTCTGCAGAGCCGCCTCCTTAGCAGAGAGCAAGTGGGAAGGTTCATGTAGTAGCATCACGGCGTGGCTGTAGAGAAGAAATCAAGCGAACGGCTGGACGAGTTAAACCGGCGCAAGGCAGAGGTGCGGAGCGCTGGGGGTACGGCGCGTATCGAGCAGCAGCACTCCAGAGGCAAGCTGACGGCGCGCGAACGCATCACGCTGCTGTTCGACCCCGGCACCTTCGAGGAATTGGACTCGTTCGTGACGCACCGCGGCACCGAATTCGGCATTGCCCAAGCCCGAGTGCCTGGCGACGCAGTCGTCACCGGTTACGGGAAGATCAACGGGCGGCCTGCATACGTCTATGCGCAGGACTTCACGGTCTTCGGCGGCTCACTGTCGGAGGCGGTCGCAGAGAAGGTGTGCAAGGTCATGGACATGGCCATGCGCAACGGCGCCCCGGTAATAGGCCTTAGCGACTCGGGTGGCGCGCGCATCCAAGAAGGTGTCGCGAGCCTTGCAGGCTACGGCGAGATATTTATGCGCAACACGATTGCGTCGGGCGTAATCCCTCAGATATCAGCAGTGCTTGGGCCGTCGGCAGGCGGTGCCGTGTACTCGCCTGCCATCACCGACTTCACCTTCATGGTGCGCGGCATATCGCAAATGTTCATCACCGGGCCGGACGTGGTGATGGCGGTGACAGGTGAGGATGTCACGCTAGAGGAACTAGGCGGTGCAGACAGCCACGCCTCCAAGTCCGGTGTCGCGCATTTCGTGGTGGAATCGGAAGAGGAGTGCATGGAGGCCATTCGCCACCTGCTCTCCTTCGTACCGCAGAACAACCTCGACGACCCGCCGGCGGGGGCGCACGAGGACGACCCCGAACGGACGGATGATTCGTTGAGGGACATCGTGCCAGACGACCCTTCGCATCCCTATGACATGATGGAGGTCATCGAGCGCATTGTGGACGACGGTGAGTTCTTCCACGTGCAAGATGAGTTTGCCCCGAACATGCTCGTCGGGTTCGCCCACCTGGATGGGCGGAGCGTGGGTGTTGTGGCGCAGCAGCCGGCGTATCTGGCGGGAGTCATCGACATACATGCTTCGGTCAAGGCGGCGCGTTTCGTACGCTTCTGCGATGCGTTCAATATTCCGATCGTCACCTTCGTGGACGTACCTGGCTACATGCCGGGGACCGACCAAGAGCACCGCGGCATCATTCGTCAAGGGGCGAAGCTGCTGTATGCCTACGCCGAGGCGACGGTGCCGAAGGTGACGGTGGTCACCCGCAAGGCATACGGCGGGGCGTACATCGTCATGGGCTCGAAGCACCTGCGCGCCGACATGAATTTCGCCTGGCCGACGGCGGAGATTGCTGTGATGGGCCCCGATGCGGCGGTCGGTGTGATACACCGGCGGCAGATCGCAGAGTCTGAGAATCCCGAAGCGGTGCGCTCCGAACTGATAGACGACTACCGCAAGCAGTTCGCGACGCCCTACCAGGCAGCAGAGCGGGGCTATGTCGACGACGTCATTGACCCGGCCGAGACGCGCCCCAAGCTGATTCGCGCGTTAGAGATGCTGCAAAACAAGCGGGACACGCTCCCGCCCAAGAAGCACGGGAATATCCCGCTCTAGCTGCGCGCCCACACGCATCGATACAGCTCGGGCATCGCCTGCTCAGCGCCTTCCCCTTCCCTTTCGCCTTCCGCAGGGTCTGCGACGGTAAGCGACCAAACGCGGAAACCGAGCCCCCTGAAGAAGCCCGCGACGGGCCATTCAGCATCGGCCTCGAGCCGCCTGAGGTCTAGCCGCGTGATTGCGCCCTCCACGAGCGCTCGACCGTGGCCTCGGCGGCGGTGCTCCAGCGCGACTGCAATGTGCCTGATGAGGCCCTCGCGCGGTCCGGTGAGCTCGACCCCGATACATGCGATAGCTTCCTCGTCGCTTCCGGTTATGGCGAAAAGGTAGTGATTGGACGCCGTGCGATAGCGCTCCAGGGCCAGAGATGCTCCGGAAGGCTCGACCATGCTCAGCAGGTAGCGAAGGCCAGGCTCGAAGCCGTCTGAGGCCAAGAACATAGCGTGCTCAGTCTTGCGGCCAGCGACAAGTGAAGCGTTGGACGCCGCGCTCTTGGCCTGCCTCCGTCACCTCAAAGCCGCAAGCTTCAAAGAATGGCACCTCGGGTCCGTACGCGACGGCGGCAAACCGCTGCACATCCATCTCAACAGCGAGCGCGCGCATCATCTCCTGCCCGATCCCCTCTCCTCCGGCTTTGAGGGATACGGAGAGGTGGTGAATGACGGCATCGCTCCCTTCCATGCCAACGCCTACGATGCCGACCGGAGTGACTTTGTCGAGCATGAAGACGAGAAGCCGCAGGCCTTGGCCCCTATCGTAGCGGTGGAGAACCGCCTCAAGTTCGGGGATACCGGGCGCGCCGAAGGCGGCTGACATCAGTCTTCCCATCGGCACGTTCGCGCCGACCTGCCCAAAGGGAACGAAATAGGGGGTGCTCATGAGTACCGCTCCCTTTGCGCCGCGCACCGGCAACTCGGCGTATACGCCAGCGGTCCCCGCATGCGTGGGCTAGCCTGCGGTCACGCCTGCGAGGTTGCTGACGAACTGCTTGGCTAGGCGGACGAAGACTTCAGCATTGGCATTGGTCAGGTTGCTTTGGCCATTGGGGTAGATGGCCAGCTGCGAGTTGGGCAGCACCTTGTGAAGCTCGATGGAGTGATCCAGGGGGTGTACGGCATCTGGCACGTTGTCGCCGCGAATGATGAGCACCGGCGCCTCGCAGGTCGGAGCCGCTGCACGCAGGTTGTAGTACTCCTGCAGGTCGGGCTCGTTGCGTATCTGGAAGTAGTTCGTCATTACCTGCTCCCAGTCTTCACCGTGCTGTCGCATCGCTGCCTGCTTGCGCTCCTCCGGCAGAGCGCCTGGACTGAGGTTCGTATTAAGCGCCGCGTTGCCGGCAGGATCGTTGGCGATGATGGCTGCGTCGAGGATGCAGCCCAGCGTGCGGTCAGGATGGTCGACGGCAAAGCGCAGAGCGACGCGCGAGCCGAGGCTGATGCCATGCACGACAGCCTTGTCGATGCCCAAGTGATCAAGCAAGCCGAGCACGTCGTCTACCCATGCAGATGGCGGAATGGCCGGAACGTGCTCTGAACGACCCATCGCGCGCATGTCGGGAACGATGACGCGCAGGCCCTCGCCCGCAAGGGCTGCGGCGACGCTGGCAAAGCCGAGGCCGCTCCCCGCTGCACCATGCAGCATGACCAGTGGCGTGCCGGTGCCCTGATCCTCCCAGTAGTGCTTGTGTCCGTTGATGGTTGCTTCAGGCATTGGTCTCCTCCGTTGTCTCCGGTTCCGAACGGGTGAGTTGTAGGGGCGCCAGCGTATCACAGTGGTGCAGTGGTAAGGTCGAAGCGGAGGCAGTGATGGAATATAGAGTTGGGCATGACGTGCGCTACGAGATCGTGGTCGACGCGCCAAGCGCGTCGGCAGCGGAAGAGATGGCGGCGACGATACCGTACGCGCAATGGCTGCTCCGGTACGTGTCGAACGAGGACGTCGTGGCAATCGTCGAGGACCCGCGCAATCCGCATGCGGAGTAAGGCCGGCAGCGCTGTTGCCGCAGCGTACGTGCGAAACTATAATGCGCGCGTCTTTGCGGCGGGGCGCACAAGCGGCTGAAGCAACACCTGGGGAAACTCGCGGGGCGCCCAATGCTATTCGCGTAAGCCTTCCTTACAGAAAGGAGCCGATCTTGGCTGACATCAGCGCTGCCACGGCACACTTCGGAGAATTGCTGGAGCAACAGTTGGCGAGAGTCGAGTCGCTCAAGAACGAGCGCCCTGCTACCGACTACGCCAGCCTGTCGCCGATTGTCATTGGGACAATTGGCGGCGACGGCATCGGGCCGTCCATCACGGCGGAGGCCCAACGCCTGCTCGAGCACCTGCTCGCCGACCAGGTGGACGCAGGCAAGATAGAGTTCCGCCCCATCGACGGGCTGACCATCGAGAACCGTGCGGAGAAGCTGCAGGCAATTCCCGACGACGTGCTCGCGCAGATCAAGAAGTGCCACGTCACGCTGAAGGGGCCGACGCACACACCGGAGCGGGGCGACGGCTATCCGAACATTGAGAGCGCAAACGTGGCGATGCGAAAGGCGCTCGACCTGTTCGCCAACGTGCGCCCCGTACGCATACCCGCAGAAGGCATCGACTGGACGTTCTTCCGCGAGAACACTGAGGACATGTACGCGGTCGGCAGCCAGGGCATCAACGTGTCGGACGACTTGGCCATCGACTTCCGCGTCATTACGACTCAGGGGTCTCGGCGCATCATCCGTGCGGCGTTCGAGCATGCCAAGAAGACGGGCAAGGAACGCGTCACCATCGTCACCAAGGCAAACGTGGTCAAGACGACTGACGGCAAGTTCTTGGACGTGGCACGAGAGGTGGCGGAAGACTATCCCGACATCAGCTGGGATGGCTGGTACATCGACATCATGACCGCGAAGCTGATAGACACGGCGCGCCGCCACGAGTTCCAGGTGCTGGCGCTGCCCAACCTGTACGGCGATATCCTCACGGACGAAGCCGGGCAGATACAGGGCGGCGTCGGAACGGCAGGGGCTGCCAACATCGGCAGTCAGTACGCGATGTTCGAGGCCATCCATGGGAGCGCACCGCGAATGGTCCGCGAGGGCCGCGCACACTTCGCCGACCCGTCGTCGATGATTCGCGCAGCGGCAATGATGCTCGAGCACATCGGGTTCTCAGACCTGGGCGGCAAACTCCACAAGGCGCTCGACGTATGCGGGCAGTACGAGCGAAAGCTGTCCATCACCGGCCGCGACACAGGGTCGACCACCGCAGAGTTCGGCGACTATGTTGCCGGAACGGTGGCCGACCCATCCTTGGACAGCCGCTGGATGGAATACGTTCAAGCCGGCTAATGGCCCCTACCCTCTTCGGCTAGGAGAACACGAGCAATGCGCAAGAAAGTCACCGTAGTCGGTGCGGGTAATGTCGGCGCCACTACCGCCCAACGCCTATATGAACGCGGCTACATGGACATCGTGCTCGTCGACGTCGTCGAGGACATGCCGCAAGGAAAGGCTCTGGACATCGCACAGTCCGGTCCGGTGCTGGGCGTTGACGCCTCCATTGTCGGCAGTAACGGTTACGACGAGACGGCGGGGTCGGACGTCGTGGTGGTGACTGCGGGCATCGCCCGCAAGCCGGGCATGAGCCGTGACGACCTACTGTTCACCAACATGAAGATAGTCGGCACGGTCGTCCAAGAGGCGGTGCAGCGATCCCCAGACGCAACGCTAGTCATCGTTTCCAATCCGCTGGACGCGATGGTGCAACATGCGTACTCCGTTGCCGGATTCCCCAAGAACCGCGTCGTCGGAATGGCGGGGGTGCTGGACACAGCGCGCTTCCGCACATTCCTAGCGCAAGAACTAGGCGTATCTGTGCGCGACGTGCAGGCGTACGTGCTGGGTGGGCACGGTGACCAGATGGTGCCTCTTGTGAAACACACGACCATCGGCGGTGTGTCAATCGGTGAATTGCTGTCACCCGAACGCCTCGATGCGCTGATTCGCAGAACGCAGGGTGGAGGCGGCGAGATAGTCGCGTTGCTCAAGACGGGTAGCGCCTTCTATGCGCCGTCGGCTGCCACCGTTGAGATGGTCGACGCCATTCTGCTAGACCAGAAGCGCCAACTGCCATGTGCCGCATTGCTGGAGGGCGAGTACGGCATAGACGGCATCTACATGGGCGTGCCGGTCATTCTCGGCGCAGGCGGAGTCGAGAAGGTCGTCGAGTTGGAGCTGACAGACGAAGAGACGCGCGGGCTTCACTCTTCCGCGGACGGTGTCCGTGAATTGGTCGCTGCAATGGCGAACGCACCGGCGGACTAGGTGAGCCCGCGCATCATCCCGCTGGAACCGGTTGACGGCGGCCAGGACGTGTCGTCGTTGACCGACGTCGCAATGGCGCTCTACCTGGAAGGGCTGCCACGCGACATCCACGAGGTAAGCGACGATGAGCCGTTGTACGAGCGCGAGTCGCTTGTACAGGCGGCGGAGGCGATTTTCGGCTTAGGCTGCGCAATGGGCGTGGCCTTCCCTCGGCACGTGCCGGCCATTCTCGATCAGACGCATCCCGACGACGTACAGGCGATACTTGACGAGTGCCGCGAACCACTGTCAGAGCAGGTGCAAGACGCGCGCCGGTCTGGCGCCGACGTGGGGCCGTGGACATTCCTAAGCGACCTGTTCGAGTCGCTGGAGCCGAGGAGTCCCGTTGCACAAGACGCGGCATACAATGTGCTCAGCATATCGTTCGAGTATGGGTGCATCCTCGGCCTGATGGAGCGTAGCGCTGGACAAGTAGTGCGCAACCGGCAGGACCGTACGAATGCGGAAGCACTCGCCTCAGCCGAGGCCAACCCGAGCGCAGTGCCGCCGCCAGGCCCCTTTCGCGCGTCGCCGCTCCAAGTGTTAGCAACGGAGTTGCTGGAAGCGTACGAGGCGGACTTCGGAGTGCTGAAGACCTAGCTCTTCGTCCGCCTCCGCCCCTCGTCCTCGCTATGCCCATCGATTGCGTTCGCCATTCCCGCGTTGAGGGGAATTACACGCCGTGCCTTGGAGCGGGCGATAGCGGAGCATCACACTCGCGTGAACGCTATCCCGTCAATACCCCGTTGGCTGGGCGCTGGGCGTAATGTTCCGACTTCCGACTCAGGAGTGCCCCAGCCCGGCAACACGGAACCGGTTGGGTTTTGGGGATGGAACCCTTTTCTGTGAGAACCCCTGAGGCGCCGCGGTTTCTCATAGCGCCCAGCATAGCCAGATTACGAGTGGCCTCCCCGTAGCTCATGGCGCGGAGGCAAGGGCCTCGACGCTTACCGGGCCGTCAGCCTCATCGGCGTAGGAACCGGGGACAATGGGAAACCTCTACTGCGCAACTGCTGCAAACGTGTTCCCCACATTCGCCAAGGCCCGGCCGCGTGCTACAACCCCAGCAGCAATGGGGAGGTGGCCGTGTACCCACCTTCGGTTGCGGCGTTGGGAATAGAGATATCCTCCCGCTATTCCGCCCCCCGCATACCCTTCAGGCAATTCATATGGGCCCGCTTCAATGCCAACCGCTCTACCACCTTTCGAGGCGAGGGCCCCTACTTCGCCTTCCTTAGGCGTAAGCGCTCTAGTGCGTTAGGAAGTCTATGACGAGGCGATTGAACTCGTCCCTGTTCTCGTACTGCACGAAGTGGCCGGAACCGCGCCAGATGTGCACGCGCAGCTTCGGGATGGTGCCCATTGCGCGGAGGACGCCCTCGACGGGCACCATCCAGTCCTGTCCGCCCCAGACGAGCAATACCTCTGCTCCCAGTCGAGCGACGTCACGCTCAAGACTGCTCATGCGAGAGCTGCCTCCGAAACGCTGCGACGCTTCGAGGTGGCCGGGGATCATCGCGGCAGCGTAGCGCCGGTCGACAAGCTCTTTGCTGCGCAGAGCAGGGTTAGGAATAAAGTAGTCCATCATCCTCTGCATTCGATCGTAGGTCGGCTCTTCTCGGAACTCGTTCAGCGACTTGATGCCCTCCGCCGGCACCGGGGACAGCATGAGTTGAAGGCCGGTCGACGCGTAGGAAGCCTGGACGACGATCTTTCCGGTGCGCTCTGGGTAGTCGATGCCGAATCGGAGCCCGAAGGGGCCGCTAAAGGAGGATGCATAGAAGTGCGCCTTGTCGATGCCGAGATGGTCGAGCAGCCCGGCAAGGAGGCGAGTGAAAAAGCCGTCAACCGTCTCTCCCTCAGGCAAGGTGGCGGTCTTGTCGGAAAGCCCGTAACCAGGGAGGTCGACCATCAGGACGCGGAAGTGCTTGCCTAGTTCGTCGACGTTGAAGCGCGTGTTGTCCCATGCGTTGGCGCCAGGGCCGCCGCCATGGAAGGTCAGCAGCGCGGGGCCCTCGCCACAGTCGTTGTAGTGCAGCTCAACGCCGTCAATTGTCGCAAAGCGGTCGGTCTCTTCTTTGGTGAAAGGCATGTCAGCTCCCTTCGATCGAGTGGACGGTCCTAGTCGTTCAGGAATCGGATGACGAGACGGTTCCATTCATCGGCACGCTCGTACTGCGGCCAGTGGCCGCATCCGGCGCCGAAGAGATGGAGGCGAGCGTTAGGGATTTCCCACATGGCCGCAAGAGCGCGGTCCAACGGTACGTCTCTATCGGCGGCGCCCCAAATGATGAGGGTGGGCGTCTGGACGTGCCGAAGGAAGTTGAGCAGGTTCTCCATGGGGCCGGTGATGTTGTTGCGCGCCTCCTTGTAGCCGGGGGCGTGAGCGGCTGCGTAGCGCAGCTGGATTGCCTCTTCGCGCAGCTCCGGGCGCGATATCTGTATGTCCATGACCTCGCGAAGGCGCTCCATCGTGGGCTCGCGGCCGAATGCAGCGGTGTAGCTTGCACCTTCCACCGGCATGGGGTTGAAGAGGCTCTTGCCGACGCCGGTTGGTGCGTCAACGACAATGCGGCCGATGCGCTCAGGGTGGAGCGTTGCGAGTTTCAGCACAGGCCCTGCGCCCGGTGAGCCACCGTAGAAGTGCGCCCTATCAATGCCAAGCGCATCCATGAAATCGCGTAGGACCCCAGCGTAGAAGTCGAGGCGCGGGGCGTCGCTCTTGACCTGCTTGTCGGAATCTCCCTGCGGAGGCAGATTAACGAGCATGGTGTGGAAGTGCTGTGAGAGCGCACCGATGTTGCTGCGGTTCTGTCCCCATGCCGTGGCGCCGAACGCAGTGGCGGCGACGCAAACCAACGCTGGGCCGCTGCCTGCCTCGTGGTAATGGATGCGCAGGCCATTGGCATCGGCGTAGCGTGTCGTGTTCTGGGCAGTAAGCGTCACGAGTGTACTGGTGCCTCTAGTCCTCGCGCAGGACGAGCGCGGCCCATGCCTTTGCATCTTCGTGAGACTTGAAGCCGGCACCGCTCAAACCCATGCCTTTGTCCCAAATGGCCCGGATGATGGAAGCCTCGTACGTGCGGGTATAGGTGTTGTAGTGGACGACAGCGGTGTTGTCACTCTTGGTCCACCGCCACATCTCCAGTTCTGGGAATCCATCCCACTTCATGGGCATGACACCATCCTCCTGTTCGCTGCACGCAGCGCCTGCCCTCGGCTGTCCACAGCCCGAAGGGAGGGCCGGTAGCCGCATGACGGAGTTAGTCGTTCTCGATGAAGTCCATGATGAGGCGGTTGAACTCGTCTGACTTCTCGTACTGCACCCAGTGACCGCACTCGGGAAAGACGTGCACCTGGCAGTCCGGGATGCGCCAGAGCATGTTCAGCGCGAAGTCGAGCGGCGAGAAGCGGTCGTCCCTGCCCCATATCACCAGCGTCTTGGCCTGCACGTTCTGCAGTTCCGGCGTGAAATCAGGGGTAATGCGGTTGACCGACTTCTTGCGCGCCTCCATGTGCTCAGGGTGGCTCAGCGCGTTGCTCTGGCGCAGGTCAATCAGCTCATCCGTCTTGAACTTTTGGTCATACACGAAGAGGTCGACGATCTTGACCATCTGCTCGCGCGTGGGATTGTCCCACCATGCGTTGAGAGCCTTGATGCCCTCGAGCGGGCGCGGCATGAAGTAGGAGGGGCCGCTGCCTGCAGGGCCCATGACAACGAGCTTCCCGACGCGTTCGGGGTAGTCGAGAGCAAAGCGCAGGGAGGTGGCACCGCCGAACGAGTTGCCGATGAAGTGGGCCTTGTCGATGCCGAGCTCATCGAACATCGCCTTGATCGAGGCGGCGTTGTAGCGCGTGGCGTCGCCGTCGATGACGACCGCGTCCGACTTGCCATACTGGGGCATGTCGAGCAGAAGGGTACGGTACTTCTCGGAGAAGTCACCGATGTTGGTGCGGAAGTTGCTCCAGCCGGACGCACCAGGGCCTCCGCCATGGAGCATGATGACCGCTTCGCCGCTTCCCGCCTCGTTGTAGTGCAGTCGGATGTCACCAGCTTGAACATAGCGGCTGGTGCCTTCTTCTGTCAGTGTTTGGGTTGCCATGTCTTGAGGCCTCCTAGGGAATGCGTTCGACCATTAGCCGAGGAACTCCGCAAGTAGTCGGTTGAAGCCGGCCGCGTGCTCGTACTGCGCCCAGTGGCCGCAGCGAGGGAAGATGTGCAGCCGGGCGTTCGGTATCTGCCACATGAACTTGAGCGCATGGTCGAGCGGAACGAACAGGTCGTCGCGCCCCCACACGATGAGTGTCTTGGCCTGAATCTTGGGCAACTCCATCGTCAGGTCAGGAAGGACGGGGTTGGACTTCCTGCGACCCTCCAGGTGTTCAGGGTGCTCCAGCAGGCCCGCAACGCGCTCCTCCAAGAGCTGGTCGGTAACGAAGGACGAGTCGTAGACGAAGAGGTCGATCATCTTGCGGAACGACTCTACCGTCGGCTCTTGGAAGACGTGGTAGAGCTCCTTGATGCCCTCCATGGGCAGCGGGCTGAAGAGGCTCTTGCCACCGCCGGCGGCGCCCATGAGAACGAGCTTGTCGACGCGTTCGGGGTAGGCGATGGCGACGCATGCAGACGTGCCCCCTCCCATTGAGTTGCCAACGAAGTGCGCTCGCTCGATGCCGAGCGAATCGAGGAAGTCTACGAATATCTTGGCGTTGACGTGCAGCCGGTCGTTCTCAGGCCCGATGACAATGGGGTCGGACTTGCCGAAGCCTGGCATGTCGACCAGGATGACGCGGTATTTCTCGGAGAGCGGGCCGATGTTGCGGACAAAATTGCTCCATCCGCTTGCTCCGGGGCCTCCGCCGTGAACGAAGATGATGGCGTCACCGGAGCCGGCTTCGTTGTAGTGTATCTTGAAGCCGTTGGCGTCTGCGTAGCGGCTGGTGCTCGCTTCCGTGAGCGTTTGGGTTGCCATAGAGTCCTCCATGCGCTGGACTGCCGCGCGTGTCCCAAGTGTGGCGTACGGTATCAGAGCAAGCCCGATTGTCAACGCAACAGAATGGGCCCCGCTCTTGGCGCATTCGCTCTTGGCAGTGAAGGATGTCCGCGCACAGGACACGGGAGAGAGTCATGCCTTACCAGCACCGCGAGTTCCCTGAAATGTCGTGGTCGCACAGCCGCCGCCAAAAGTTCCAGCAGTGTCTGCGCAAGTACTACTACCACTACTACGCCTCCCATAACGGCTGGAGCCAGGACGGCCCGCCGTATGCGCAGCGCGCCTACCGGCTGAAGAATCTGACGAGTCTGCCCTTGGAAATAGGCGCCGTCGTCCATGAGGCGGCGTCGCAAGCGTTGCACGCAGTACGCTCCGGCACGAAGGCGCCGACGGTGGAGCAGATGTACGCGGCGGCGCGTGACCGTCTGAACAAGGCCTGGGCCGATTCGCAGAGCCGCGACCAATGGCTACGTTCGCCCAAGTACATGCGAATGTTCAGGGAGTTCTACTACGACGTGGGCATCGAGGAATACCAGGTCGCAGAGGCCAAGGAACAGGTGAGAGCGTGCCTTTCGCACCTGCCCGATTCTGTGAGCTTCCGGGAGGCCGCAGCCGCGCCGCGCGTCGACTTGCGGGCGATAGAGGGGTTCGTAACGTACGACGTCGGTGGAACACCCGTCCATGCGGTGCCCGACCTCGTATTCCGGAATAGCCGCAATGAATGGACGGTGGTGGACTGGAAGTCAGGCAAGCAAGAGGACAGCCGGGAGCAGATGACGGTCTACGCGCTGTACGTACGGGAGATGCACGGGGTAGCGGCTTCGAACATCCGTGCACGCATCGAATGGCTGTGGCCGGGTGAGGCAGAGGAGCTGGCGTTTACGGCCGACGACCTCGACCGGTGCGCCGAGGGCATACGCGACAGCGTGTCGGCGATGCGGCAGTACTTGGCCGACGCAGAGCTCAACGCGCCGCTCGTGCCTGAAGACTTCCCGCTGCGTGCTGATAGAGAGGAATGCCGCCACTGCGAATTCTACGAACTGGACAAGGAGCAGCTTGCGGAAGGGGCCGGCAGGACCTTCTGATCACCTACGCGTGGATGGAGGCCTTCTCCAGCAACGGCTTTGTGCTGACGATGTGGCGGCCCAAGCCGAGAGACTTGGTGTCCAGACCGAACGCCATGCCGAGCAACTGAGGCAGATGGAGGATGGGCAAATCGGCTTTCTCGCCCCGCTGGGCGCGCGCCTTGGGCTGGTAGCCGTCGAGGTTAAGGTGGCATAGCGGGCACGGCGTGACCATCGCGTCGGCGCCGGCTTCCGACGCGTCGTGCGTGTGCTTGCCGGTCATCGCCGTCGCGTTCTTCTCGTTGATGAGCAGGATAGGGAAGCCGCAGCAGCGCGTACGCCCGGGGAAGTTGACGGGCTCGGAGCCAAGCGTCTCGATGATGCGCTCTAGGTACTGCTCACGCCCGGGGTTCTCGTCGATGCCGAGCGCCCATGAGGGGCGCAGGATGTAGCAACCGTAGAACGGGGCAACCTTGAGCGAGGGCAGCGGGTTGACGACAAGTGACTTCACGTGGTCGAGGCCTATCTCTTCGACCAATACCCAGACGAGGTGCTTGACGATGATCCGCCCCGTGTACTCGAGGCCCTCCGGCTTCAGTTCGCGGTTGATTTCAGAGAGGTAGCCGGAGTCGTTGACGAGGCGGTGGTTGGCTTGCGCCATGACTCCCTGGCAGGTGGAGCAGATGGTGAGGATGGTCGTCAGCCCCATGCGCTCGGCCAAGGCGAACGTGCGAGCGTTGAGGGTGTCGCCAAGCTTCAGACCCTTCTCTTGCAGCACACCTGCCCCGGTGCATGCAGCGCCGATGATTTCTTCCAGTTCAATACCGAGCTTGTCGGCGACGGCCATCGTGGAAGAGTAAAGCTCAGGTGCTCCGCCCCGAGAAACGCAGCCGGGGTAAAAGGCGTACTTCATGCAAACCTCACCGTTCCCGCCTAGTTATGCGCGCCCATGCCGACTGCCGTCGCCAGGCTCGAAGGCTCGTCGGCGAGGCGGTCGAAGATGCGCTTGATGTTCTCAGCGCCGGGGCGCTTGTGATGAAGCAGTCCCGGCCTGGGCATTTTGCCGCGTACAAGCGCCCGCAAGCCGACTGGGGCGCTGCCAATCAGCTTGGGTAAGTTGAACTTGCCCCACGAGTCAACCGCAAGCATTGTCTCGTCGAGCCAGCCCGCACGGGAGACCGAGCGGACGAACGATTCGACGTGCCGCGAGCCGATAGTGCTCGGCATTCCGGCGCGCTGCACGGCCTCACGCAGCTCCATGATGCGATCCATCGGCGCGACGCCCTTAGGGCAGACCTGCACGCACTCGTAGCAGCGGGTGCAGTCCCAAACGCCGCCCGTCTCATTGAGCAACCCCAGGCGCTCAGCATCGGCCTCGTCGCGGGGGTCGCCGACGAATCGGTACGCCTTTGCTAAGGCAGCAGGGCCGAGGAAGTTGGGGTCCACCTCCAGGACGGTGCAGTCGGAGACGCAGGCGCCGCACATGATGCAGCCCATCGGCGTGATGAGGTTAAGCATCGATTCGTTGGAAGCGATGTACTCCTCTTCAGGCTCGGGGCCTTTCGGCTGCAAGAAGGGGTCGACGGAGCGAATCTTGTCCCAGAAGAGGCTGGCGTCGGTCACGAGATCGCGAACGACGCGCTGATTGCCCATCGGCTCGACGTCCACCGGTTCGCCCTCGGGTGCAACCGTCGTCATCTTCGTCTTGCAAGCGAGGCGTGCTCTGCCATTGACCCGCATGGCGCACGAGCCGCAGATAGACGCGCGGCAGGAGCAGCGAACGGCGAGGCTCGGGTCGACCTCCTCCCGTACCTTGATGAGCGAATCGAGGACGGTGAAGTGCTCTTCGACGTCTAGCGCGTACTCCTGGACGTGCGCCTCTGGGGCGTGTGCTTCAGGGTCGTAGCGCTTCACTCGTAGCGTCGCCTGCATGGCACCTCCGTTGCCTGACCCTCGCGCGCCTAGTAGACGCGGGCCTGTGGCTCCCAGGTAGTAATCGTGACCGGCAGGGTGCCGACTTTGGCGCCGCCGTTCTCAAGCACTGCCGTGGTGTGCTTCATCCATTCGTCGTCATTGCGCTCGGGCATGTCGCGCCTGAAGTGTGCGCCCCTGCTCTCCTTCCGAGTGAGCCCCGCGGCGCAAATCGTCTCCGACAGGTCGAGCATGAAGCCGAGTTCCAGATGGAAGATGAGGGAAGTGTTGTATACCCGCCCCTTGTGGGGAACGGATAGGCGCTCGTAGCGCTGCTTGAGCTCTTGGACCTTGGCAGCAGCATCTTGCATTCCATCTTCCGTGCGGAAGACGGCGAGGTGCTCGTTCATTGCCTGCCCCATCTCAAGGCGAACCTTGGCGGTATAGTCGTCAGGCACGTCGGGGCGGTCGAGTACCTCCTTGATGCGGCGCTCGTTATCGGCGCGGTGGGCGTCGGCCGAGGGCTCGGCAAAGTCCGTGTCGCGTGCATACTCGGTGGCGACCTCACCGGCAATCTTGCCGAAAACAACGGTTTCAAGAAGGGAGTTAGCGCCCAGGCGATTGCCGCCGTGCGCACTGACGCAGGCTGTCTCGCCAGCGGCGAATAGGCCTCGGACACCGGCCCAGCGGTTCTCGCCGGAATCGTCCCACGTGCGGGTGGCGATATCGGTCTTTATGCCCCCCATGATGTAGTGCTGGCCCGGGCGAATGGGGACCGGGTCGTCGGCGATGTCCACGTTGGCAAAGTCCATCGCCACCTCATGGATGTAGCCGAGTTTGGTCATGATGAGGTCACGGCCTAGGTGGCGGAGGTCCAGCAGCACGCAGCCGTTGACGCCTCTCCCCTCCTCTATCTCTGTCTGCTCCGCGCGAGAGACGACGTCGCGGGACGCCAGCTCCTTCATCTTTGGGGCGTAGTGCTCCATGAAGCGCTCGCCCTTGGCGTTCAGGAGATATGCCCCTTCCCCTCGTGCAGCCTCGGTAAGGAGAACGCCGTTGCCCATGAGGGTCGTCGGGTGGTACTGCACCATCTCCATGTCGAGGAGGGTAGCGCCGTAACGATAAGCGAGGGCCATACCGTCGCCGGTGCAGATGAGGGCATTGGTGGTCGGTTCGAACGCGCGCCCAACGCCGCCGCTAGCCAGTATCGTCGCCTTGGCGGTGATGGCGCGGAGTTGGCCGGTCATCAGGTCCATCGCCACGACCCCCTTGCAGACATTGTCTTCGACGATGAGGTCGACGACGAACCACTCCTCATAGGAGCGGACGCCGGAGCGAATGATCTGCTCGTACATGACGTGGAGGATGGCTTGGCCCGTAATGTCGGCGACGAAGAAGGTGCGCGCGTACGACGCACCGCCGAAAGCGCGCGTCCCCAGGCGACCCTCCTCGTCGCGGTTGAAGACGACGCCCATATGCTCAAGGTTGATGATCTCGCCGGGAGCCTCATTGCACATCAACTCGATGGCGTCCTGATCGCCAAGGTAATCGCTGCCCTTGACGGTGTCATAGACATGTGAGTTAACAGAGTCTTCCGCTCCACGGAGGGCTGCGTTGATGCCGCCTTGAGCGGCATTGGAGTGGCTGCGTACCGGATGGACTTTCGAGATGATGGCGACTTGCGCTCCAGCGCGATGTGCAGCAATCGCCGCTCGCATTCCAGCGAGCCCCGCGCCGACGACAAGCACGTCGTGGTCAGCCATGCAGCGTCACAACCTTCCTGCCGGGGATGATTCGACTATAGCACGAGCCTTTCGGCGGAGACAACGGCGGTGTCCTAGCTGGCGGCGCTAGCGAGCCATGCCTCCAGCGGCGCGGCGTTGCGTGCCACCCATGCCTCGTTCAGCCGGATGCGCTCGAGGCATTGCTGCACCGTCCTAGCGGCAGAAGGCACGGGGTTAGCGTCGAAGAAGGCCTTCACCTCCTCAGCACGAGCGGAGGTAGTGAAGCGGCCGCTGACCTCGACGAGCCGCATGATGGCGAAACCGCCCTTTCCGTACCGGCGGTCGAGTTCCTCCCAGTTTCCCTTGATGAACTCCCAGGTGAGGTCGCGAGCGTGACGGTTCATGCCAGCGCGTACGAGAACAAGAACGGTGTCCTGTGAGCGCACGAATTCGGGATTCATGCCACGCTCAAGGAGGTCTGACAGCAAGTCCTGACGCTTGAAGTTGGTCATCGCACCGAGTAGGCGCATCTTCTCTTCGTGGAGGTCGGCTTCGCCGTACAGGCGCCACATCGCGTCGTAGGTGTCACGGTCGCCTTCCAGCGCGGCAAGGGCGTATGCGATGGAGCGAATATCGGGATGCAGCGCTGCGCCCTCTGAGGCGTAGGCATTGAAGCGCGCCGCTGCCTCAGCGACCGTCGCCGTCGCGCCATAGCCGCCGTACTGGCCAAGCGCGGTGGCGCGATAGAGCGCATCGAGGTGCCCTTCGCCGGGAGCTGCGTCCCAGCCTGCGCGAGCGGCGGCCTGTGCGAAGCGGTCGCGCGCGAAGGCGTCGAACGCATCGATGAAGGGCTGGTCGCTAAGCAACACTTGCACGCCGCGCAAGTTTGAGGCGAGGTCGCCAAGGACTGTAGCCTCGTTTTCGCCGTCGTAGGCACGAGCGAGCGATAGAAAGACCGTGGCGGGCAGATGGCCAGCACGCGTGAGGGCGTAGGCGTCGCTCTGCAAGCCGAGGCGGTCTGACGGCGGCAGTTCACCGGCGTCGACCGCATGGCGCAATCGTTCCCATTCTTCTTCGCCATAGTTGGCACGGAAGAAGCTGGTCTGGCCCGCGTTGACCTTTATCCAGTCGGTTGGCGACCCAGAAGGGTCTAGCCCTAGCGTCATCTCACGCTCGTCCATTAGTGTGGGCAGGCCTGCGAGGGAGTCTTCACGCGCAATGGCGACTGGAATCTGCCACGTGGCATCGTCATGGGCAGCATCTGGGCCGATGAGATCGTCGTAGAGGAATCGGCGCTGGTGAAGCGAAAGGCTGACACCCTCGTTGCCGCGCAGGACGTCGACATTCACCACCGGAAAGCCCGTCTGCTTGACCCACGAGTCAGCGATGGCGACGGCAGGCTTACCCGATGCCTTCTCAAGTGCCTCCCACAGATGGGCGCCACGGGCGTTTGCGTAGGCATGGGCCTCAATATAGTCGCGCAAGCCCTGACGGAAGCGCTCGGGTTCCAGATAGTCCTCCAGCATCCGCAGGACCGAGCCGCCCTTGGAGTAGGAGATCGCATCGAACAGTTCGCGTATCTCCGCCGGATCGTTGACGGGCTGCTCGATGGGGTGCGACGTGCGGAGGGCATCGAGTGCGAATGCGGAGTTCATGTCGTCGGACACGAACTGCGTCCACATCTCCCATTCGGGGTAGAGGTAGTCGACGGCCTTGTCTCCCATCCAGGAAGCGAACGACTCGTTGAGCCAGAGATCATCCCACCACTCCATGGTCACAAGGTCGCCGAACCACATGTGCGCCATCTCGTGCGCGACGACTTGGAGGATGCGCTGCCGCGTTTGAGCGGCAGAGTTTTGCGGGTCGAAAAGAAGCGCGGTCTCGCGGTAGGTGATGCAGCCCCAGTTCTCCATCGCGCCTGCCGCGAAGTCAGGCACGGCGATGTGGTCCAATTTGGGCAGCGGGTACGGGGTGCCGAAGTAGCCGTTCAGGTACTCGAGCAACCTCACGCTGTGGTCGAGTGCGAATCTCCCCTGCTCTTCCTTGCCGCGTGTCGCCCAGATGCGGTGGAGCACCCCGCCCGCATCCGTCTGTTCAACCGCTACGAAATCGCCAACGAGGAAGGCGAGGTAGTAGGTGGACATCGGAGGAGTCGACTGAAAAGCGACAGCCTTTGCGCCGCCTTCAGCCGCGCGCTCCTCCGCAATGGGCATGTTGGATATCGCAGTCAGGTCTTCGGGGATGACGAGGGTGACGGCGAATGACGCCTTGGCGTCCGGTTCGTCCCAGCACGGAAACGCCCGCCGTGCGTCCGTTGCTTCGAATTGGGTAGTGGCGAGCCACCGTTCGACACCGTCGGCGCCGGCATAGCGGCTGCGGTAGAAGCCGCGCAACTGATCATTGAGCGTGCCCTGGAAGTCGATCTGAAGGGTCGCCTGCCCCATCGGAACGGGCCGCTCCGTGCGAAT
>DAOUJX010000032.1:0-11311 GCA_034422075.1 Dehalococcoidia bacterium | reverse complement strand
CGACGAGCCGCCGGCGAATTCGCGCAGGGCGAGGCCGCAGGATAATGGCCGTCGCCGCGCAAACTGCCTCCCGCCGCTCCATCTCCGGCGGCCTCGACGAGATCTACCTCGCCAACGTCTACGACGCGCGCGTCGTTAAGCGACTGCTTTCCTACACGCTGCGCTATCCCCGCACCTTCACGACTGCTGTGATTGCGATGGTGATCTACGACATCGCCATCATCGCGCAGCCCCTCATCATCGCCTACGGCATCGACAACTTCATCGCCCCTGACCCGGGAGCTGACCGCATCGGCACGCTCGGCATGGTTGGCATCGTCTTCATTGTCGATACGTTCATCATGGGGGCCGCGCAGTACGTCCAATTCCGCGCCTTGGCCCGCACCACCACCCTCGTCCTCTACGACCTCCGCCGCGAGATGTTCGAGCGGCTGCAGAGCCAGCCGACCGCCTTCTTCGACCGCAACGAGGTCGGCCGCATCATGTCGCGCGTCCAGAATGACACGCTCGCCCTGCAGGAGTTCCTTGAACTGAGCGTTCCCACCGTCGGCGACATCGCCTTGCTCGGCTTCATCATCGTCAGCATGTTCGTCAACAACGCCGAGCTGAGCGCCTTCGCGCTAATGCCGCTGCCTCTTCTCGTCATCACCATGATTGTGTGGCAACGCTTCGCCAAGCCGACCTTCATTCGCATCCGCACGGCACTATCGGCGGTGAATGGCAGCCTGCAGGAGGGCATCACCGGCGTTCGCGTTACCCAGAGCATGAACCGCCAGCCCGCGAACCTCGGCCGCTTCGATACGCTCAATACCGAGCACAAGAACGCCGCCGTGAAGGGTGCATTCCTCTCAGGCATGCTCATGCCGCCCGTCGAGTTCATCTCGATGACTTCCGTCGCGCTCGTCATCGTCGTTGGAGGCGCCCAGGTTATCGAAGGCACGCTCGAGGTCGGACTGCTGACTGCATTCGTCCTCTACCTGCTGCGCTTCTTCGAGCCCATCCGCATGATGACCATGCAGTTCACCATGTTCCAGCGAGCCATGGCCTCGGGCGCCCGCATCTTCGAGCTGATGGACGTCGAGCCCGAAATCAAAGACAAGCCTGACGCCATCGACATGCCGCCCGTCCAAGGACGAATCGAGTACTGTGACGTCACGTTCGCCTATGTCCCCGGCATCGACGTCCTTCACAAAGTCAACCTGACTATCGAGAAGGGTGAGACGGTCGCCCTGGTCGGCCTCACCGGCGCGGGCAAGACCACCCTCGTTTCGCTCATCCAGCGCGGCTACGACGTCACCGGAGGGCAAGTGCTCGTAGACGGCATCGATGTGCGTGACGTCAAGCGCACGTCGCTTGCAAGGCAAATGAGCATGGTGCTGCAGGAGCCGTTCCTCTACTCCGAGAGCGTGCGCTCCAACATCCGCTTCAATCATCCCAACGTGACGGATGAGCAGATAGAAGAGGCGGCCATTGCCGTCGGCGCGCACGACTTCATAATCGGCCTCCCGAACGGCTACGACACCGTCCTCGAACAACGCGGCGCAAACCTCAGCATGGGCCAGCGCGCACTCCTCTCGATGGCCCGCGCCATCGTCGCCGAGCCAAAGATCATCATCCTAGATGAGGCAACGGCCAACATGGATTCGGAGACGGAGCACCGCTTGCAGGAGGCGCTGAAGCGGCTGCTCGAAGGCCGCACCGCCCTCGTCATTGCCCATCGCCTCTCCACCATCACCGGGGCGGACAAGATCGTTGTTCTCGACCACGGTCGCATTGTCGAGGTGGGCAAGCATCAGGAACTACTCGCGAACGGCGGCGAGTACGCCCGCTTGTACGCCATGAACTTCGGCGAAGGCCTCTTTGGCGACGACTAGCGCCTACCCCGCATCACGCAGTGCGGGGTAGCGCAACCACAGCGCCGCGACCACCACCATCCCCACGCCCGTCAGTATCGCGATAGCGGACTGGGGGCCGATGGCTTCCGACATGAACCCAACTGCCACCATTCCAGGAGGGCTCAGCCCGATCGCGAGCGCAATCGCGCCCAAGGCGCGTCCGCGCTGCGCGGCAGGCACCGTCTCTACCGCCAGCGGCTGCATGATGGCGAACGTCACCAGCCCGACGCCCGCTACCACCAACAGCAATACCGACGCCGCATACCATGGGGAGAAGGAGAACATGAATGCGGCGGCCAGAAAGAGGAAGGTGCCCGCCGCATAGGTCGTCCCGCGGCGCGTAGGGTTGGTTGTCGCCAGCAGCACTGCGCCGATAAGCGCGCCCGCGCCCAGGCCGCCTTGCAGTATCCCGAACAGCACTTCCGACGCTCCCAGCACGTCGCGCGCGATGACCGGTATCTGCGTCGTTATCGGCCAACCGAGCACGTTGTACACCGCCGTCAGCAGCACCGAGGCCATCACCGCCGGATAGAGCCGTGTCGCCCGGAACGCCTCCGCCACCGTCCTCAGCGGACTCTCCAGCCGCACGCCTGCACCCTGCTCCTCCGCGATCATCGCCAGGAACACCATCCCCACGAACCCCAGCACCATCATCGCCATGTAGGCTCCTGAGTAGTCCGCCCACCGGATGAGCGCCGTTCCAATCACCGGCCCCGTCAGGTTGGCGCTGATGAGTGACCCGATGTCCAGCGACATCGCATTGGTAAACCTCCGCCCCGAGAACAGCGACGCGAGGTACGCTCGCCGGGACGTGTAGTCAAGCGCCCACGTAAAGCCCGTCGCTCCAACCGCAACGTACACGTGCCACGCCTCGATCGTGCCCGCCAGCATCACCGCCAGCACCGCGCCCATCACCACGAGGTTGAGCGCCTGCGCCGCCAGCATCACCGACTTTCGCGTAAAGCGGTCGGCGATGCCCCCGGCTATCAGCCCGAAGAGGAACATTGGCGTGGCGCGAGACACCGCAACGAGCGCGACCTGCGCTGGCGAGTCTGTCAGCTCCAGCACGAGCCACGACAGCACCGTCAGTTCCATCATTCGGTACGTGTAGTAGCACCACGATGCTCCGGCCAGCATTCGGAACGTCGGCGACGCAAACGCCGCGAACATCCCCACTCGAGCCGCTTCTCCTTGCCCCATACCTCCATTCTATGCGCGCTCCTTCTCAGGGCCGCTGGGCCCGACCGCAATCTCGCGGAGGGGCGTGGATGGGAGCGGGGGAGGGCAAGGAGGAGCGAGGGAAGACCTTTGCCGCTGACTGCTATACTCCCATCGCCTAGATCGAGGAGGTCCGCACATGGATGCCAACGGCTATGTCAGCGACATGATCGTAGACGACGAGCACCGCAAGCTCTTCAAGGTCAACCGGCGCGCTTTCGTCTTGCCGGAGGTCCTCGAAGCCGAGAAGCAATACGTCTTCGACAAGTGCTGGATCTACGCCGGTCACGAGTCGGAAATCCCCGAGCCGGGCGACTACCGCGTCCGTCGCGTTGCCGGAAGGCCCGTCATCATCTCGCGCGGCGACGACGGCGAGATTCGCATCCTTATGAACTCATGCCCCCACCGCGGCGCAGTCGTGCGCAGGGAGCCTGCGGGCAACTCCAAGATTCACCAGTGCTACTACCACGGCTGGACGTTCAACAACGAAGGCGCCCTCATCGGTTTGCCTGGTGAGAACGCCTACGAGAACACGGAGTGGACGCGCGAGGACCACTGCCTTTCGCAAGCCCCGCGCTCCGACTCCTACCGCGGCTTCATCTTCGCCGCATTCAACCCGGGCATCCAAGACCTCCCTGGCTATCTGGGCGGCGCGAAGGAGTACCTAGACCTCGTTGCCGACCAGTCGGAGGTCGGCATGGAGGTCGTCGGCGGCACCCAGGAATACTCGATGAAGGCCAACTGGAAGCTGCTCATCGAGAACTCCATCGACGGCTATCACGCGCCGACGACGCACAAGCGCTACTTCGATTTCATCGTCCGCACCAACCAGCTCTTCTACGATCTCAGTGCGGGCATCGTCGGCAACGGCAGCGCTCTGGGGAACGGCCACTCCGTCATCGAGTACGACTCTCCCTGGGGGCGCCCCATTGCTCGGTGGACGCCCTACTTTGGCGAGGAGCGTCAGCACGAATTCGAACTGAAGAAGAACAAGCTGGTGGAGCGCTTCGGAGAGGAGCGCGCCGAGCGCATCGCGCGCTACAGCCGCAACCTCTTCATCTTTCCCAACCTCATCATCAACGACATCATGGCCGTCACCATCCGCACCTTCTTCCCCTTCTCCCCCGACTACATGGAGATTCGGGCATGGGCGCTTGCGCCCGTGGAGGAGAACGCGGAGGACCGCGCCTTCCGCCTCGACAACTACCTCACGTTCCTCGGCCCAGGCGGGTACGCCACACCGGACGACGTCGAGGCGTTGGAGTCGTGCCAGCGCGGCTTCGCCACCTTCAAGGAGGCACAGTGGAGCGACATCTCGCGCGGCATGGGCAGGGAGCACCCCGCCACCGACGACGAGCTTCAGATGCGCTCCTTCTGGCGCCAGTGGAACGCGCTCATCACCGGCAAACACACCGCGCCCTCCTATCCCCAAGGCGTGGGCATCTAGGAGCGCACGATGACACTGACTAGCGCGGACGCCATCACCCGGCAGGAGGTCGAGGACTTCCTGTTCGAGGAAGCCGCACTGCTCGACGAGTGGCGCATCGACGAGTGGTTTGCGCTCTTCGCGGAGGACGGCGCCTACTACGTCCCATCGACCGACATGCCCGACGGCGACCATCGCACAACGCTCTTCCTCATCGCCGACGACTACGTGCGGCTGCAGCACCGCGTCGAGCAGTTGATGGGACGGTTCGTCCACGCCGAGACGCCCAACTCGCGCACCCGACGCTCCATCACCAACGTCCGAATCCGCGAGGCGTCCGCCAACACCTTGCGCGTCAGCGCCAACTTCATCGTCCACCGCATCCGCCTCGAAGTGGTCGACACCTACGTCGGGCGCTACGAGTACACCATGCGCCTCGTCGATGGCGCCCTCAAGATCGTCGAGCGACGCGCCATCCTCGACCTCGACGTCTTGCGCCCGCATGGCAAGGTCAGCTTCCTCCTCTAAGGGCCCGTTCGCCGCTTGGCATCTGTGCAGGGGGGTGGCGGCATCGAGCGGTGCAGGGTAGGGTGCATTGTAGTCCTCGTTTAGATTGTGGTTTAGGCAAAGTTCTAAATTGCGCGGAACCAGCCCTGAGCAAACATCCTTGGCGGTGGCGGCGGCGGTGGCCATCGGCGTCATGATTGGCCTGTGGCTCATCCCCATCGTCCACTTCTTCACCATCCTGCCGTCCCCCTTCATAGGCGGGTACATTGGCGGCTCGAAGGTTCAGGCTACGCCCAACGCGGCGATGACGATTGGCGTCCTCATGGCCGCCGTTCCCTTGGCTACGCTGCTTGCCTTAGGCGCGACGCTCGGCTACACCTTCCTGTACGCCATCGGCATCGTCGCCGCTCTCTATGTCGCAGGCCTCGGCGCACTCGGCGCGCTCATCGCCGGCAATAGCGCCCGCAGCAAGGCGATTGAGGGCGGGTAGCCCCCGGCGCCTTCTTCTTCGCTGGTCCGGCGCTTCCTTCCTCATCGTTCCGGCAAAGGTCGAGACGACGAGGGCTCGGCACTAGCGCCTCGCCTTGCGCTATCGCCGCAAGAGCCCCGACACCGGCTCCTTGCGGAAGGAGCGCCGGAACGATTGCGCCAGGGGTTCGGCCAGCCCCAATTTGCCGGAAGTCCAGAAATTGGCCAAATTTCTAATCTGATTTTCAGAATTTGACTATTGACAATCTTAGACTTTGGTGGAAGATATGCACGTTACGCCGGGAATTAGGGGAGGACCGCCGTGTACCAAGCACAATCACCCAAGCTCATTCGTGTAAGCACGACGCGCATCGACGGAGGCACGGTCTTCGGTGCGACACCCAAAGTTCACTGGGAAACCTTTGCAAGACCCGACCGCCAGAACAGAGTCGCCATCGGCAACTACTCGATGCTCATCGACCACCCCGACGGTTGGATACTGGTCAACGTCGGCCCCGGCGACAAAGCGCCCCTCGACCTCAACATCGCTCCCGTCCGCAGCAGATCGAGCCTCCTTCGCGAGCTCCGTGACCTCGGCATCACCCCGAAGGACGTCACCATAGTCGTCCTTACCCACCTGCACGAGGAGTACGCCGGCGGTTCGACGCACATGACCTCATCCGGCCGCATAGTGCCTACGTTCGCCAACGCACGCTACGTGGTCCAGCGCGATGACTATGCCGCCGCCCTCGTACCGAGCGAACGCTCATCCCGCCTCTACCGACGCGACGACTTCACCCCCCTCGACGAGGCCGGCCAGCTCGACCTGGTCGACGGCCGTACCGAGCTCGTAAATGGCATATGGCTTGAGCCGGCGGCCGGCCCGACTCCCGGCCACCAAATCGTCACGGCCGTCCGTCACGACACAACATACGTCTTCATGGGCCTGCTCACCCCCACCTCGCTGCACCTCCAGCCGTCCGTCATCTGCGGCGCCGATTGGAGCCCCGAGAGCACCATGCACTCCAAGGAGTCAATTCTGGCGCGCGCCTACGACGAGCATTGGAAGGTTGCGCCGGTCGGCTCCGATGACTGGCAGCTAGCCCGTGACATCCTCGGTGACCACGACCGCGCCCCCGTCGCTGCGCCCGCTATCGCCGAGCTTCGTCCCGAACGCGAGCCAGCCTACGCTCGCGTACGCTAAGAGCCCTCTAGCAAATCGGGCCTGCGTTGCTGCGTACGCCGCTGCGCCTCTTGCCGACGCCAGGCCGCGATGGCCGCGTGGTCGCCCGATAGCAGGACGTCAGGTACTCGCCAGCCGCGATACTCCGCCGGTCGTGTGTACTGAGGGTGCTGGAGCAGCCCTGAGGTAAAACTGTCATCCGACACCGCTTCGGCGCCTTGGCCGACCGCTCCTGGCAACAGCCGCACCACCGCGTCGATAACGACTAGCGCGGGCAACTCGCCACCGGTGAGCACGTAGTCGCCGATGCTCACCTCGTCCGTCGCCAGATGCTCCGCAACGCGCTCGTCCACTCCCTCATACCGTCCGCAGAGCAGCACGAAGCCTGAAACCCCTGCCAGCCGCTCCGCGTCGCGCTGCGCGAACGGCCTGCCTTGCGGCGACAGAAGCACCACGGGTGTTCCTTCGCTGAGTTGCAGCGCCTCGACCGCCTCGAACAGCGGGCCAGGCGCCAGTACCATTCCAGGGCCGCCTCCGAAAGGGCTGTCGTCGACGGACCGATGCCGGTCGTGCGTGTGTGCACGCAGGTCGTGGACGCGCACCTCCGCAATGCTGGCCTCTATCGTGCGCCCGACGACTCCCGCGCCCAGCGGCCCCGCGAACATGTCGGGGAAGATGGTGACGACGTCGATGCGCACCCTAGTGTCCCCGGTTGCGCCCCGTTGCCTGCCCCAGCGCGTGAGGCAGCAGCGGCAACAGCACCTCGAGCCCCTCTGCGACCGCCTTGGAGCTGCCGGGCAGGTTGACGATGAGCGTCTGGCCCCGCAACCCAGCGGTGCCCCGGCCAAGAGCCGCGAGCGGCGTCGCCGCAAGCCCCCGCGCGCGTATCGCCTCTGCGATGCCTGGCGCCTCGCGCTCCACAACCGCCCGCGTTGCCTCGGGCATCACATCCCGCGGGGATAGACCCGTGCTACCCGTCGTGATAATGAGGTCGGCGCCCCCATCAGCCCAGCCACGCAGCTTCGCTTCGATTGCTCCTGCTTCGTCGGGAACGATTGCGTAGTGCGCCACATCGTAGTCGGGCGGGCCGAGCGCCGCGCGTATCGCTGCACCGCTCGTGTCATCGCGTTCGCCGCGCGCGCCTGCGTCGCTCGCCGTCAGTATCCCGACCTGGTACATGGTGCGAGCATAGCACGCGCTAGCCGCCGCTCTGCCTTTCATGCAGCGCGTGGAGGGCGTCGCGGACGTGCCGGCCGACGTGAAATTCATGGTGAAACGCCGCCCAAATCGCGCCATCCCTGCCGATGACGTAGGTACAGCGCGAAGTGCCAAGTCGCCAGCGCCGCTGCACGTCGTACAGTCGTATCAGCGCGCGTCCTCTGTCTGAGATGAAGTGGAACGGCAGGTGGTTCGCCTTGCGGAACGCCCGCAGCCGCTTAGCTGAGTCGGTGCTGACCCCAACGACCTGCGCGCCAAACCGCTCGAACTCCTCCAACTGATCGCGGAACCCGCGAGCCTCTCGCGTTCACCCTGCCGTGAACGCCCAGAGGAAGAAGTAGAGCACAACCGGCCCGTACTCCAACGCGGTCGACAGGCTGAAGCGTGAGCCGTCTTCGAGCACTGCGTCATTGAAGTCAGGGGCTTTGCTGCCAATTTCTAGCACGCCCGTATGGTACGCCTCGCGCGTTGTCCGGCAAGAGTCGACGGGATACGGCTGCGCCATGGACCTCGGTGGAGCCGGTTGCGGCAGCGCTAATCGCCGCTCCGTTCCCGGCGCAGCGCTCGAAGCGCATCCTGCGCGTGCTGCCTAATTCGCACCTCGTAGTGAAACGCCGCTCGTACCACACCGCCGTCGTCTATGACATACGTACACCGCGGCGAGGCGAATGGTCCAAGTAGCCCGCCTTGCGTTGCACGGTATAGGCGTTTCAACAGCCCATCCACATCCGCAATGAACCGGAACGGCAACCCGTTGGCAGCGCGGAATGCTCGCAGCTGCTCCGCCGAATCGGAACTGACTCCGACCACCTGCGCCCCCAGCTGTGTGAAGGATTCCGAATTGTCGCGAAACTCGCGAGCCTGCCGCGTTCAGTTTCCGGAGAACACGTTGGAGAAAAAGAACATGACGAGCGGTCCATGCGCCAGCGCCTCGGAAAGGCTGAACCGCGAGCCGTCGTCAAGCACCGCGCCGCTGAAGTCGGGGGCCTTGCTGCCAATCTTTAGCACACCCATATGGTACGGCCAGAACCTTGCCCGGCAATAGCCGATGGGCTACGGTTGCGGCATGGACCTTGGCCTGAAGGGCAGGGCGGCAATCATTACCGGCGGCAATCGCGGTATCGGCCGCGCAATCGCCGACGTTCTCGCCTCGGAAGGTGCCGACGTCGCACTCGCCGCCCGCGATCGTCGCACCCTGGAGCGCGCCGCGTCCCAAATCACTGATGCTCACGGCGTCAAGGCACTCCCTTACTCCTACGAGGCGCGTGATGCCGCAAGTGTCGACAGGATGGTCGCACAGGCAGCAGCGGCTCTTGGGCGCATTGACATTCTCGTGAACAACGGAGCGCCGTCCGGCGGATTTGGCCCATCCGTCGTTGCGCTTTCCGACGACGAGGTGCTCGAGAACCTCGACGCCAAGGCCCTCGCCTACCTGCGGTGCGCGCGCGCCACCGTGCCCTATATGCGCAATGGATACGGTCGTATCATCAACGTCGGCGGCATGGCGATGCGTAGCGCAAGGGCGATTCCCGGTGGTATGCGCAACGCCGCCGTCACCGTAGCGGCCAAGGTCATGGCGCACGACCTTGGCCGCTACAACATCGCGGTCACCACCGTGCAGCCTGGAGGTACGGGCACCGATCGCTCAGACATCTTCGACTGGCAAGGCCAGGGCTACCGACGCGTTGGGGCTAGGGACGTTGCCTATGTGGTCGCCTACCTGGCCTCTCCGCAGGGCGCCGCGCTCACCGGCGAGTCCATCTCCGTATCTGCCGGCACTCAAACCTGACGGCCCAGTGCCAGCGGGGCATTGGCCATTCCTGCGCCAGCAGGGATCTGGCGGAGCAACCCCCACCAAGCATCTTGGCGGGGTACAGCGCGGAGGGTGGCTCTCTTCTATCCATGCCCGCAGGTCGCCGCGCTGAGGGGGCACCCTTGGCAGCCCGTTGGCCCGTACTGCGCGTGCAGCTCTGCTACAACGCGTGAACGCGATGGTGATGCGGTGTCCCCTGTGCCGGCCAGCGCCAGTTCACCTTGCCGCACCGGCTCAGGTCGGTGGCCGGGAAAGCGCACGAAGTGCCTGGCCCGCTTTTGCACGACTCCCATCGCGCCCAGCTCGCGCCACGTCGCGATGCGACTCCTCGCGCGGCTTGCCACTATTCGCGACGCCGCAATCGGCCCAATGCCCGGCACGCGAAGCAACTCCAACTCGCTCGCCACGTTCACGTCGACGGGGAATCGCTCTATCTGCTGGCTTGCAATCATCAGCTTCGGGTCTGTGCGGTGGTCTAGGAAACCGTCGTCGTCGAACGCGAGCCGCAGGTCGTCGTCGCCCATCTTGTAGAAGCGCGATAGCCAGTCCATCTGGTACAGCCTGTGCTCGCGCACGAGCGGCGTCGGCGGGTGCTCCTCCAAAGGGGTGTACTTGATGGGCCGGAATGCAGCGTAGTACACCCGCTTAAATCCCATCTCGTCGTACAGCGCGCGCATCCGTGTGTAGATGTCCAGGTCGCTTTCGTCCGCCGCGCCGACGACCATCTGCGTCGCCTGGCCCACCGCACCGCCGTAGCGCTCTTTCATCAGTTCGCCGATACGCGACATCGGACGCAGCATTCCCTCGTTGAACGATTTCATCCTGCTCAGTTTCGCCAAGTGCTCCGCCGTCGGCGTCTCGATGTTTACCGACAGCCGCGTCCCCAGGCGCTGCGCCGCCTCGATGAGCGAGTTGTCGCTCGAGCCCGGCATTACCTTCAGATGCACGTATCCCCGAAATCCCCGCTTACGGATTGCTTCAACCACGTTGACGAGCCGCTCCTGCGTGTGGTCGGGATCGCGGAAGATGCCTGAGCTGAGGAACAACCCGGCAACCGTGCCGCGCGAGTGCATCTCGTCGAAGAGGTTCGCCAGCTCGTCCACCTTGAAACCGTAGCGCTGCCGAGGAACCCAATGGCTGTTGGGGCAGTAGTGGCAGTCCATGATGCAGTGGTCAGTGAACATCACGCGCAGCAGCGATATGCGCTTGCCGTTCGGCATTGCCGCACGGTAGACGCCGGCGTGCGGCGTCGCACCACCTCGCGCGGCGACCCCGTGCCAGTCCGGCCGAGCCACAGAGCGGTCCTCCGTTGGCCCGCTGAGTATGTCGTCCGTCGCCATTCCCCCCAGGTGGCGCAACTTCTCATAGCGGTCGAGCTGGCGCGTGATGAGCATGGCAGTCTCCTTATGGAAGAACGTATGTTCTTATATGCCTCTCAAGAATGCAACCCCCCACAGGAAGGTGGCGGCGTGACGGAGTGGTGCAGGGAAACAGGCAAGCGCCGGCGTTTGCGCATGGGCCACCAGACTCTTGCCTCCGCCGAAATGACGATAGGGAGATTCGGCACCGTATACTGCTAGGGG
>DAOUJX010000031.1:0-2379 GCA_034422075.1 Dehalococcoidia bacterium | reverse complement strand
CGCGCGACGGCGCTTGGGGCTGGTTGGCCGCCGGACGCGGCGCTCCCTGCCCGTCGGGAAGCAGCCCGATGTCCTCGGGCTGGCGCCGGATGAGCAGTGCTAATGGCGTCATCACGATGAACATGATGCCGCCGGTCAACAGCCACGCCATGCGCCACTCGAAGACGTCGACGAAGAAGCCGATATAGAGCGGCGACGTAAGGGCGGCGAGCGACGAGCCCATCGAGCCGAGTGCGACGGCGCGACCTCGCTTGCGGATGAACCACTTGGGGACCAGCGCCTGATACAGCCCGCCGCTCGCCCCCGCTGCGCTGAGGCCGCCGAGTACGGCAAAGACCAGGTAGTACTGGGCGACCGTTTGCACCACCGCGACCAGCATGAGCGAGACCGCATACATCACGCTCGTTGCGAGCATGATGATCATCGGCCAACGGGGCGTGTCCATCAGGCGGCTGGCGAACGGCATCAGGCCGACGCCTATCAGCATGCGCAGCGCGACCGCCCCGAAGAGCGTGCCGCGGCTCCACCCCAGCTCCTGCTCCATCGGAACGGCAAACACGCCGAATGCCCACGTCGTCGGCCCGGCAGTCGCCATCACTGCGATGAACTGCGCGCCGACGATGATCCAGCCGTAGAAGAACGGGAGCCGTTGTGCTAGTGCCGATGGGGCAGAGGTAGCCATCCTGGAACGGAGAGTGTACTACCTCTGTTGCGCAGGCCTACTGGTCGTCTTGCGGAATGATGACCGGGCGCGGTTTGCCCGGCGCAGAGCTTTGGCCGACGATGCCCTCCGCCTCCAGCTGGTCCATCAACCGCGCCGCACGCGGATAGCCGATGCCCAGCTTGCGCTGGAGCAGCGACGTGGACAGCGCCCGCTCGACCTGTGCCAGCTGCAACGCGCGCTCCACCAGCGAGTCTTCGTCGCCGTCGGTGCTCGCCGGGGCGCCGCTCATGGTGACGCCTGCCCGCTCCGCCTCTTCGGCCAGCGCTTCGAGGTCGATTTCCGCAACCTCGGGGCCGCGCTGCATCCGCCAGTGGCTCGCGATCGCCTCCGTCTCGTCTTCGCTGATGTAGGTGCCCTGGACGCGGCGCGGCTTTGCGGCATCAGGCGAAAGGAAGAGCATGTCGCCGCGCCCCAACAACCGCTCGGCTCCCGCCATGTCGAGAATGGTCCGCGAGTCGACCTGGGAGGCGACGGCGAAGGAGATGCGGCTCGGAAAGTTGGCCTTAATAAGTCCCGTGACGACGTCTACGGAGGGCCGCTGCGTGGCGACGATGAGGTGGATGCCCGTGGCGCGCCCCAGCTGCGCTAGGCGGCAGATGCCCTGCTCGACATCGAACGACGACGTCATCATCAAATCGGCCAGCTCGTCGATGCAGATGACCAGGTAGGGAATGTCCTCCGTCTTGCGCGGGCTGCGGTTGTAGGACTGGAGGTTGCGCACGCCCGCTTCCTCGAGCAGCTGGTAGCGGCGCAGCATCTCCTGGATGGCGCCGCGCAGCAGTCTTACGACGCGATCGGGGTCGACCACGACCGGCGCAACGAGGTGAGGCACGCCGTTGTAGGGTGTCAATTCGACGCGCTTGGGGTCGATCAGCAGCATGCGCACGTCGCTCGGCTGCTGGTTCATGATGAGCGACGAGATAATGGTGTTCATGCAGACGCTCTTGCCGCTGCCCGTCGCCCCTGCAACGAGCAGGTGCGGCATCTTCTGCAGGTTCACGGCCACGGGCTCGCCGGCCGATGCCTGGCCGAGCGCCACCGCCAATCCGCCTTCGCCGACGATGTCCTGGTAGGACTCCGATTCCAGCACCGCCCGGATTGGAACGGGCGTTGATCGGCGGTTGGGGACCTCGACGCCGACCACCGACTCGCCGGGCACCGGCGCTTCGATGCGCAGGCTTGGCGCGGCCAGTGCCAGAGCAAGGTCCTTCTCGCGTTGCAGAATGGCGTCGACGCGGACGCGCTTCGCCCCCTCGAGCGAGGCGGGGTCGTCTTCCGGCAGCCTTGCGCTGCCCAGCCTGCGGCTCCACCCCGGAACGAGCCCGTACATCGTGACGCTCGGCCCAACGCGCACCTCCGCGACCCGTACCTCGACTCGGTGGTCGCTGAGCGTGTCCTCAATGATGCGCGCGATCTCCTTGTGCTCCTCCGTGATGTCCGCCTCCTCCCCTGCGGGAGCCAGGACGCGAGCGGACGGCAGCGACCACACCTCGTCGGTAGGTTGCGGGCGAACGCGGGGCATGGGCTTCGGCGACTCCTGGGTTGGTCTGGGTGGGGCGGGCGCGGGCATGTCCGTCTCCAGCGATGGGCTGACGTCCAGCAGCGCGTCGTCGTCCTCCATGAACACGGGTTGTGTGCTGCGCGTAGCACCGTCC
>DAOUJX010000030.1:0-17305 GCA_034422075.1 Dehalococcoidia bacterium | reverse complement strand
GCCGTGATGCTCGGCGCGTATGGTGGTGGCTGGCTTGTCGGCAACAAGAACGCGGTCACCTTGCTCCGGTGACCGCGCGGCCTTGCTCCACAGATGCCCGATGGCCGGATTCTCCGGCTCGTTCTCCAAGTCGCTCAATGCCTGCTGCGCCGTCATGATCAACTCGTCGGGGGGGGGGTGGCGGAACTTGCGCCGCCCGTTCACGCCAACGATGAAGATGCGTTCCCGGCGCTGCGGCACGCCGTAGGCCGAGGCGCGGTACAGATGCGGGGTGACGCGATAGCCGACTTCCTCGAACTCGGCAAGCATCCGCTCGTAGAAGTCGCGCCCGTGCGACTGCTGCAACCCCTTGACGTTCTCGGCCACGAACACGCGGGGGCGCGTGCGGTCAATGGCCTCTATCATCTCGCGGTACAGCACGGAACGCTTGCCGTTCTCCATCTGGCGGATTCCGTTGATGCTCACGTCTTGGCACGGGAAGCCGCCTATCACCACGTCTACCCCGCTGCGCTTGGGCAGCGTCGCCAATGCCTCGGCCACGTCGCCGCGCTGGATGGAGTGTTGCAAGTTGCGTTCATAGGTGTCGCACGCGGCGGCGTTCAAGTCGTTTGCCCATACGACCTTGAATGGCAGGCGGTCATAGTAGCGCCCACCGAAACGGAAGCCGCCCGTAAAGCCCAAGTCCATGCCTCCACAGCCGGAGAACATGCTAACCACCTTGAAGGTGGGCACGGGCACGCCGAGCAGCTTGGCCGATAGCTGGCCAAGGTTGGCGGGGAGATTGCGGATGGCGCTTTCACGGGTCATTTCGCGTCTCCATCAACCAGCATCCGATGCGTGAGCAGTCGCCCAGGCATTTGCTCGGCGGCTTGCATCATGTAGTCAACGGCGTTCTGGCCGCTGCTGTTGTGGCGGTTCGAGAACTCATCGACGTAGCGGGATAGGTGCTTCACGCTGACGTGATGGTAAGAGCCCATGATGCCGCGCTTCAAGACTGACCAGAACGACTCTAGGCCGTTGGTGTGCGCCTTGCCCCGCACGTACTCCCCCGCGCTGTGCGCTACGGCCTCATGCCGGTACTCGCGCATCCCCACGTAGGACGAGTGGGAGTCGGTGTAGATATCCGCGCCTGCTTCGACGTTGCGCCGGATATGGCCTTGGAGGGTGGCGCGGTCTGTCCCGTCGATGGGGAAGGCGCGAACCCTGCGGGTGTCGCGCTGGCGAAGGCCGAGGACGGGTTGCTTGCCAGCACCACCGCGCCCTACGTGCTTGCGCTTGCTCGCGTGCTTGTTCTTCTCCAAGCCGCCTACGTAGGTTTCATCTATCTCGACCTCTCCGGTCATGGGGAACAGCGCATCGAGATTCCAAGACTCGCGTATCTTGTGGCCTAGCCGCCATGCGGCCTCTTGCGCGATGCCAAGGTGCCGCGCCAGTTGGAGACTGGATAGCCCCTTCTTCGACACGCTCATCAGGTACAAGGCGTACAGCCATTGATGCACGGACAGTTTCGAGTCCTGCATGATGGTGCCAGCCTTGACGCTGAAATGCTTCCGGCAGTCGCGGCAGCGATACGGCATGGGCTTGGCGTTCTTGACCTCGGCAACGTTCAGACTGCCGCACGCGGTGCAGCAAACCCCGTTCGGCCACCGGATGGACTCGAACCAGTCCACCGCTGCGGCCTCGTCGGGAAACATCCGGTGAAACTCATACGTGCTGATGGTGTCTTGTCGTTTCATGCTCCGCCCTCTCCCTAATCTCTTACCGCAGTTTAGCCAGATAGCGCCGAATTGTCAAACGGCTATTGTCCCAGATAACCTCCGGTCAACTTCTCCGGTGCAGGTGCCCAGCTATGCAGGAATACGCGATAGTGCAGCGTGTGAACGAGGGAGCGAAGCGGTGCGAGTGCGGCAACTACGCGAGCTATCGCGTCGTGCGGCTTGATGCCGCTCTCCCCGATGGCACTTGGCCCTGGTCTGGTCTGTCGTGCGGGGAGTGCATCGACGCGAGGATATGGGCAGCGTTCCTTGCCTCGCGCCGCTTCAGCACGACACCTACATGGGAGAGTGTGAGCTAGATTGTCCCTGATAAGCCTTGGCTAGTCAGGCTGGTAATCACCATATCGATGGGCATCCCATCCCTCCTAGCTGTAGGTGCGGTCGCATCGAACCAACTATGCCGATTGCGTCCGGGCAGTCCGCTGCTCGCATCGACGTAGACGGGGGTAAGCGCGTGGCGTTCAAGGGCTTTAGCGTCCGCCTCGGGCCGACACCATCAGCGGCACCGCGCCAGTAGACCAAGCAGAATTCATTGGAGCTAGCATGGGTTGGCGCCCCCTATGCTGTTCAGGACACCGTCGCACTAGCAGTGTAGGCTTAGCTACTGCGCTCAGCAACCACCCGGTCTTTGGCTGCAACGGCTACAACCGACTACTTTTAGCGGTCGACAATCGGACACCGTTCTACCGCTGGAGGCAACAGTCCCTGCAGTTGATACTTGTAGCTCCCATCGGTGAGGCTAGGGAGCCGCCATACGACGAAGGCTTACGCGCCGCAGGAGGGCAGGTGGCGTGAGTCGGTAGCTGCGCAGCTCTTGTACACCTCTATGCTGACCAGTACGAGTGGGCGGGATGTTTTCGAACACGAGTGCGCAGCGGAGGAGGATGGCGAGGCAGATTGCCCCTGCGGCTGTCGGCACAAGTGGCCCTGCCTGTTGTGTGGACGGCGGGCTGGCCAACACATTTAAGCTACGAGGCTAGGTGCTGAATTCACAGCTTCAGCCCAACCTCGAAGATGGTACTGTCTACCGTCCAGTGTGGCCCACCACGCCTACCTAATTGGCCTCCAAGAACCACGACCTATGGACGCGCCTGCGCGGTGATGTGCTCCACGTGGTGGCCAGCGCGAGTACTATTGCGGCGGCACCGGTGAGCATATGGGTGCGCCTCGGCCTGTCGTTGGGCGCGAAGAGGTCAGCGATATCCTGAACGTGTGGCAAGCAAGGCCCATGGGCCCTAGCCAAGAGTTAAGTTAGGCGCTGCCCTCGACCTGAACCGTCACGATATCCACGCCGTGGAACTTCTGGTGGCGTACAGCAGAGGCGTGGTACCGCAAGAACCGGAGTGAGAGGTCGTCGGCTGTCGGTACGGCGGTATCGTCGGTCATGTAGGCTAGCTGGTCCTCGATATTCTCCTGTCGCGTCGTGGCGACGAACTCTAGCTCCACCGTCGTTCCCTGCGGCCGGGCGTCGATGATTAGGCGCGGACGCTGAGACCCCTCGACATCGGCCTCCTGGGTCAGCAGGCTGATAAGCGTTTCTTCGCCAGCAGCACGTAGTCGAGACGTGGAGGATTCGTTCCATCCCAGTCGGGCTGCCAGTCTGGTCAGAAACTCGTCGATAGTGGGGAGCGAGGCCGTGTCCAACGTGGCTTCGAGGCGAGAGCGGCGCGAACTGAGCGCTTCGAGCAGGAACGTCATCCCGATCGCAACCAAAGCGCCGATCGTGACTCCATTACCGAGCAGCGGGCCCACCTGTTCGCCAAACAGATCCTTCATGATGGGGTGACCGTGGAGACCCAAGCCCAGCGCGCTGGCGAGTGCGACAACCAGCACGCGCCTGGGGTCGAGGCCGTCGCGAAGGATCGTCTGCAACCCGCTGACGAAGAGCATTCCCATAGCAAGCATCAGGTAGGCGCCCAGCACGGGCCCAGGAATCGCCAGCAGCAGGGCGGCAAGCTTTGAGAAGAAGGCCATTACTACCAGGACGATCGCCACGCCGATGCCGACGCGACGGGCGGCGACGCCAGTGAGGTTGATCAGCGAGAGGCTGAACGAGGAATAAGACATCGGCGGCAGCGTGCCCGCGATGCCGGCGAGGAACATGCCAATGCCGTTGACGCCCACCATGCCCTGGATCTGGCGGAAATCGATCGCTCGCGGTTCTCGTCTGGACCCTTGCTGCACCGCGACACCGTCGCTGATGGTCTTGATCCCGATAACTAGGGTGAGAATCGCGAAAGAGGGCAAGAGCGCCCAAAACTCTTTGCTGGGCGTAAAGTCGAAGCCCAACGCGGGCAGATCGGGGATGCCGAACCAACTGGCGCTAACGATTCGGTCTGCGTCGACCACACCGAATGCAGTGGCAGCAGCGCTGCCGGCAAAGATACTGATGAATGGCCCGACGAGACGCCAGCGCCCACTGGCTCGCAGTGTCATGATCACCGAGACTAGCAGCGTGATCCCGGCGATCACCGGGCCAGATACCGGCGGCGCGCCAGGGGGCAGGTCCTGAACGCTGTCGAACGCGATTGGCAGTACGCTGACGGCGATCAGCATGGTCACGGTCCCTGTGACGACCGGCGTGAAGATTCGGCGCAGCGTTGGCAGCCACCAGGCAAGTGCGATCTGTATCACGCAGCAGACGACCAGCAGACTTGCGAACGTCAAGAGGCCGACGGCAGAGACGGCCGCCACCATGATTCCGATGAACAGTGCCGCGGGACAGGTGAGCACAACATGGCCTGCGCCGAACCGCAAGAACTGGAACGCCTGAAACGCTGTGATGGCTGCGCTGATCAACAGTGCTGCGAAGACGCCCCAAGTGAGGTAGGTGTCATCGAGTCCGGCAGAGCGAATCGCGACGGCCACGTTCAACACCGTCGGCGCGAGCAAGAGCGCAGCGCCTTGAAATCCGACCATCAATGCGATAGACGGAGAACAGGCCTCCTCAGGCTCAAATCGAATGGGCTGACCAGCGCTCCTAGCAGTCAATGGTTACCCGATCCGGGCGCGGGGGCTGTAGCAACTAGTGCTCAGATGAATGCACAAACTGCAAGGGCTCCAACGGGAGACATCCGACTACCTCGACTTTACGAGCCGAACCCCGGAGACCTTAGCATATGCATGCAACCTGGCCGCCACTCCTGGGCCGATCTATTCTGGCGCCTACTGGCCTTTCGCCGAAATCGGCATGCAGGCGTCTGACTGCGCTGGATTCTGAGCAGCGTTTGGGCCGTCGGCGCCGGTATCTGCATTCCAACTCAGCAAGCCTTGCACGCAGCACTTTGTCCAACAGTGCCATTGGTAAGTCGACGCCGGGCTTGATGTGGAGAGTCGTGCCTGAAGTCCAGATGCCGACCGCCTCGATTTCTCCCTTCATGGCGACTGGTATGGCCTTGGTCATGGTGTGCAGGCTGCAGTGGCTCTTGGCAGCGAACATGGCGACGAAGTCCTTCTTAAGACGGGAAATGGGGATCTTGTAGCTGGCGCGTTCGGCACGATCCGGGCGACCATCTTGATGACGGCGCGGACCTGTTCGAGCGTGGCGCGATAGTCGGGCACTTGCGCCCTTATGTACTCGTCGATCTCATGCCGCGCATAGCGCCCAGCTCGGACCTACTCATTACGAAACGCCTTCTCCAATTCCACGATGTCGAACCTGCTCATTTGCAGAAACGCCGCCGTAACGCGCTCGACCGCTGCCGCATCGTCGCTAGCCAGCATTTCGCCTAGCGCAGGCGCTATCTGCCACGAGATCCCAAGACGGTGAGTGAGCCAGCCGCATCGACCTTCCTCGCCGCCACCGGACATCAAGCGTTGCCACAATCTGTCTACTTCATCTTGGTCGACACACTTGATCAAGAGCGACATTGCCGGGCTATGGGTGAAATGGGGACCGCCATTGATAATGCAAAACTTCTGTCCCGCCAGCTCAAACTCGGCTGTCATGATATCGCTGGTCTTGCCCATGCCAACTTCGGAGTAGCGGGTGATGCTGATGATGCGCGCGTCTTCGAAGCAGGAAGTGTAGAGTTCAAGCGCTTCCTCGACACGGCCGTCGAACCACAGGTTGATGACAACCTTCTGCATGCCTTAGTCTCCGCTGCTTAAGTCGACGAAGTATGACGTCATCGACTTGACCTTCTTGCCGGATGCTGACGCGTAGCGGTAGATGCCACAGAAGGCGAACGATTTGCTCTCTTCTGTCGTAATGACGCCGTTGGCCGCACCCTAGGAGCCATGCGTCATGATGGCGTGGATGACCAACTCGCTGGTTACAACGCCCTTCATCTCCTCCCGTGCCGTGCAAGTCGGCCTCGCCAACGATTTGCCAGTGAATGTCGTCGGTAAAGTGGTCAAGGATGCCCTTGACATCGGCTAGCACGAAGCCGATTCCAAGTCCCTGATAAGGAGCTTCTTAGGGGCACTCTCGCAATCCGCATGAATGGTGAGGTTAGCGCCTCCTCCACTGAATGGAATTGCCAAAGAAGCAGGAGGCGTGCACCAAATGACGGGTCCTCTACCTCTTCTCGCAGGCCTTTTCCCGATCCGCCTGCTCTGAGGTCATGGCTTCAGCGAAGTCGGCTATCTCGTACAGGGGCCGGATCTCGATTTCGCTAGGGCCCGGCATCGGATTGGGGCTGTGCTTCACCCACTCCACCGCCTCGTCGATGTCCTTCACCTCCCACAACCAGAACCCCGCCACCAGTTCGCTGACAGCGGGAAAGGGACCGTCAATCACGGTGCGTCCTTCACCGTCGAAGGCAACTCTCTTGCCTTCCGACGAGGGCTTGATCCCCTCGCCGGCCCGCATGATTCCGGCTTTGGCTAGTTTGGTTGTAGTTTCCCATCGCATCGATGAGCTCGGTGGAGGGCATGATGCCGGCCTCGCTATAGGCGGTGGACTTGATCAGCACGATTACGCGCATGGACGGCTCCTTGAGAGTCTTGATCGTCAGTGAGGCACGTATCTGCGTGGGGAACCATACAGCAGCGCCTTGGGAGAAACCTGAGACTAACTACCGAAATCGCCGGCATCTCTTTCCCGTACGCGCCTTGCGTACGTTGTCCGGAAGGTCTTAGAAAGGCGCCTGATGCGCGAGCCGCCTCGGCAGGCGGAACAGCCTGAGGCGAAGCCCCTCCCACACCTTGCGTCGGCTATACTAGGAGGTGGGTGCAGAGGCATTTGCGTGAGAGCTTCAGCAGTCATCACGTGTGCTACATCACCTTCCCTGGGAGCATTTCGAGCTTAGCGGGTCAAGGATGCAGCCGTCCGTAACTTTGGAGGATATCCGCCAGGCCCAATGCGCCACCGGGCACCTGGTGCTCAAGACACCCCTGCTGCCCGCGCGCTCATTGAGTGAATTGGCAGGGTGCGAGCTTTTCCTGAAGGCCGAGAACCTCCAAAGAGCGGGCTCCTTCAAAGTGAGAGGCGCCTACAACAGGATCGCTGTCCTAAGACCAGACCAGAAGACCAGGGGCGTGGTTACCGCAAGTGCCGGCAACCATGCCCAGGCAGTCGCCTTGGCGGCTAGCCATCTCGGCATTCCATGCACCGTCGTAATGCCCAAGGGCGCCTCCTTCGCCAAGGTGGAGGCCACGCGGAGCTATGGGGCGACGGTTCTCCTCGAGGGCGATGGCTTCGACCAGGCGCAGCTGCATGCCCGGCGCGTGATGCAAGAGCACGATTTGACCTTCATTCATGCCTTCGACGACCCCGCCATCATCGCCGGGCAGGGAACGATTGGCCTGGAGATGCTCGATCAAGTCGGGGACTTGGACGCGGTGGTCGTGCCCGTGGGGGGCGGAGGCTTGATATCAGGCATCGCTTTGGCAATGAAGGAGATGGCGCCCGGCGTCAGGGTGATAGGCGTGCAGGCTGCCGCTGCGACGGCCGTTGTCGACTCGTACAAGGCGAACCAACGCATCGCCGTGCAGCAGGAGGCAACCGTAGCCGACGGCATCGCCGTGGGTACGCCGGGTGAGCTCACCATCCCCATGGTGCTGCGCTACGTCGATGACATGGTGGTAGTCGAGGAGGAAGAGGTCACCCAAGCCATGATGCTTCTCCTGGAGAGGAGCAAGGTGCTCGTGGAAGGGGCTGGCGCAGTTGGGCTCGCCGCGGTGCTGGGAGGGAAGATAAGGGTCGCGGGGAAGAGGGTAGCGGTGGTGCTCAGCGGAGGCAACGTGGACTCGCACCTGATCGCGAAGGTGGTGGAACATGGACTAGCCCACGCAGGACGTTACCTCGTGCTGCGAGTCATGCTGGAAGACCGCCCCGGCCAGCTGAGCCGACTGTTGAGCATCGTATCGGGATGCCATGTGAACGTGCTAGACATAGGCCATCTCAGGCACGCCCCGACGGTGCACCTGGGGCAAGTGGAGATTCAGCTTACGCTCGAGACGAGGAACTACGCGCACTCTGAGGAGGTATGGGAGGGGCTGTGCACCGCAGGGTACTCGCCATATCAGAGCGAGTGGGTTGGCGGCCCCGCCTCACACTTGGAGCTCAGGCCGGCTCACTAGAATGGGGGCTCGAGGCTCTCCCTTGCCCGCATGCACCATCGCACGCGTTTGCCCTTGTGAGACGCGAACTGTCGCGTAATTGCTAGTGCATCCTGCTTCCACTAGCCTGCGTGAAGGCCGCCGCGGGAGGCTTAGACTTATGCACTTCCGCCAAGTACGACGCTGTCACAGGTGGCAAACTACGCTCTACCCCGTTAAGGTTAGTGACTTGCCCGATACTAATGAGCTCGTGCGTACGGGGGCCTAGGCCAGCATGAAAATGCCGTCGGTGTACAGACAGGGGTACGAGCGGGCGCACGCGCTCGACCCGGTACGGGCAGACAACTACATAGCCCACACCGTGATTGGCGACCCCCTGGCCGACCGGCTGATGAAGGAGCTGGCACCGCTAGGTCAGCGGGAGACGGGAAGGCTGATTCAAAAGGCAATGGATGCGGAGCGCGCAAGCGAGCTGCGCGATGCACCCGACGTGATGCGCGAGTTCTTTGCGGACTCCGAGAGAATACCGGAGTGGCTAGACCTATCGGCGCTTGGCCCGGGCGTGCGGATGTTCCATCGCAATTCCAATCTCATCGTGGGGGCGATGGCAGGTGGAACGCTGGTTGAGGGCTTCGCCACCAACATTGCGAAGTCGTTTTTTGTCACCGGGCGGCTGCGCGATCAGGGCGCCCGGCGCCTAAAGCAGAACAATCGCCATATGGTCGAAATATTCATGCCTCGAGGCTTGGAACGCGTCGGCGATGGATGGAAGCTGTCGGTGCGGATTCGGTTGATACATGCGCAGATTCGCCGACTTCTCGATGGCTCGGAAGATTGGCCTGCGGAGGAGTTGGGGACTCCGATTAGTGCTGCGCACCTGGGGCTTGCGATAACGGCGTTCTCAGCGCGCGCGCTGAAGCATCTGAAGAGCCTAGGGGGAAAGTTCAACGACGAAGAGCGCGCAGCCTTCATGCAGGTCTGGCGCTACACCGGCCACCTGATGGGCATTCCGGAGTCGATACTGTACCGCGACGAGGCGGAGGCGTTGGAGATTTTCAAAATAGGCGGGCTGTGCGAGCCCCCAATCGACCCCGAGTCGGTCGTGTTGGCGCACTCGCTCGTCAACTCTGCGCCGGTCATAGCGGGCATTACCGACCCTGAAGAGCGACGCAAATTGGCCAGCTACGTGTTCCGCGTCTCACGCGCGCTCATCGGCGCTCCCCTTGCCAATGAGCTGCGCTATCCGCGCTTCCCTACGTTCGGCGTGCTGTGGTGGTTCCGGATGCAGAATCGCTACAACGCCTTGTTGGGCAAGGTCTTCAGAAGCCGGGCGCGGGACAACAACAAGATGGCCTCTCTATTCAACGTGTCAATGTTCGACGAAAGGGGCCTTACCTACCACTTGCCCGACCACGTGTACGCTGAGCAATCGTCGCGGTGGTAGTGCGCGTCCACACTCCCCGGAGCCCTCACGCCCAGATCCTGTTTCTACGGTCAGATAAGAGTATTCACTACTAGGTGTAAGGTGTATCCTAACGTGCACAGTTCCAAAGTGGACGCTAGTCGTATGAGAAGGGGGTCAGCAATGAAGATGTGGCGACGGTTGCTCGCTGGAGTCGTGGCAGCCGCTCTGCTAATGGTTATCGCAGCCTGTGGTAGCGACGAAGAGCCACGGGAGAATACGCTGAGCGAGATTCTCGACCGAGGCACCCTCATCTGTGGCATCAAGGCAGACACGCCCGGCTTTGGTGTGCTGAATCCAGATGGGACGGCGCAAGGCAACGATGTTGAGTATTGCCACGCGCTAGCCGCTGCCGTGTTTGGCGACCGGAATAAGGTGGAGTTCAAGGAAGCAACGTCGGCTAACAGGTTCGAGTTGCTAGCGGCCAAGGAGATCGACGTGCTCATCCGCACGACGACCTGGACGGCCAGCCGCGATGCCGACCTGAACGTGGCCTTCGCACCGACGACCTTCTACGACGGCGCAGGCATCATGGTGAAGGCAGACGCTGGCGTCTCGAGCGTCGCGGAGCTGGGCGGTGCAACTATCTGCATTCTGGACGGCACCAGCACCCAGGGCGCAGTTTCCGACTTCTTTTCCGAGTCCGGGCTCACGTACGAAGAACTGACCTTCCAGGCGAACCCCGAACTGCGTGCTGCGTTCGTCAACGATCAGTGCGACGGGTGGTCCTCAGACAAGTCGCAGCTTGGCGGTCACCAGTTCACGCTGGCAGCGGACGGCGTCAACGCGGTAGTCCTGCCTGAGACGCTGTCGAAGGAACCGCTGGGTCCGAGCGTGCGTGACTACGACTCCGAATGGGAAGACGTAGTGCGCTGGGTGGTCAACGGGATGATCATTGCCGAGGAGCAAGGCGTCACGTCCGGCAATGTCGGCGCGATGGCCTCGAACCCGCCAAACAACACGGTGGCGCGGCTGCTTGGAGTCGGCTTCCAGGGCGGCGCAGCGGCCAACCTGAACATCGGTCACGGCAAGATCCCGCAGACGTTCATGCAGGATGTGATCGCACAGGTGGGCAACTACGGTGAGGCGTACGAGAGGACGCTGGAGCAGGTGGGTCTGACGCGGGCAGGATCGCCCAACGCGTCCTACCTGGACGGCGGACTCATCTACGCCCCCCCGATGCGCTAGGCGGCGCGCGCGAGAAGGCGACGATGGCGTATGGGCGGGAGCGCTCCCGCCCATACGCCTACGCCCGTGAGGGGGACTGGACTGCATGGCGCGATTCCTCGAAGCAATCTGGTACAGGAAACACACGCGCTACCTGGCGGTCAACGTGGCTGTGGGAGCCGTAGCGGCAATCATCGCTGGCTACATCCTCTTCTCCGTGGCCACCAACTTCTTCGACTTCGACTTTCTGTTCGGGCCGTACGGCAGCCCGGACCGTAGCGCCATCTTCGGAGTACTGGAGGTGGAGGCGAACGACCCGCGCTGGCAGGGGATGCTGAAGGGCGCGGGCAACACCATTTCGGTTGTCATATTTGCCATCGCACTCTCCTCCCTCTTGGGGCTCGCGATAGGGGTGGCGCGGCTGTCCACCAACCCCATCGTCAACAGGCTCGGCCGCTTGTACGTCGAGCTGTTCCGAAACCTGCCGCTGCTGCTCATCATGTTCTTCTTCGCATTCGGGGTCTTCCGGGCGCTGCCAGGGATAGAGGACCGCGTGGGCTTGGGCGGGGTGTTCTATGTAAGCAACCGTGGGCTCGCACTACCGTGGCTTGAGCCGACCCAGTCATGGTGGTGGCTGTGGCCGCTGTTGCTGATAGCGGGCGGCGCGTTGGCGCTGCGCATCCGCGCGAGGCGCGCGCAGCATGAGGCGCAGACAGGGGAGAGCACGCGTCCGAATAGGTGGGCGCTAGGCATCTTTCTGCTCGTAGCCGTTGCGAGCTACTTCGTCCTCGTCCTCCCCTTGCGGATAACGCTGCCGGAGGTGGTGACGTCGGAGGCGGGATTCCTGTCTTATACCGGGGGCACCCTGTTCGGGTTGGGATATATGAGCGCACTGGTGTCACTCACGCTCTACTTCAGCGCGTTCATTGCGGAAATCGTGCGCGGATCGATACAGGCGGTGCCGCACGGACAGGTTGAGGCGGCGGTCTCGCTGGGGCTGTCCGCATACCAGCGCTTTTCGCTCATTGTGCTCCCGCAGGCGCTGCGCATCATGATTCCGTCTCTAAACAACGAGTACCAGAACACCAACAAGGACTCGACGCTGGCGCACGCGATTGCTTACGGGGAGATCGTGTTGATATCGAACCGGATAGTGAACAACTCCGGCAACCTGTTGCAGACCTACATCTTCATCTTCTTCGTATTCGTGATGACCAACCTGCTCATCTCGTTGATCATGAACACGATAAACAAGCGGGTGCAGGTCAGATGACGTCCATGACCGTGCAGCAGGCCGCGTTGTCGCACCGCTTGGCTTGGGCGCGAGCCAACCTGTTCAACACGAGGGCAAATGCTGCGCTCAGCATCGTAGCGCTGCTGGTGTCGGCGCTCGTCGTGTACCTATTGCTGCGCTTCGTGCTGTTCCAGGCCAACTGGGGCCTTGTCGCCATCAACTGGCGGCTCTTCTTCATAGGAAGCTATCCGGCGGACGAGACTTTCCGAATATGGATAACAGTCTTCGTAGCGGCGGGGTTGGTAGCGGTGACCTATGGTCTATGGGGCGGCCGCCTGCGCCCTTACATGGTCGCGCTTGGCGTGGTAGCCGTGCTGATGCTCACGCTCGGGCTGGGTGCGGAGTGGCGCATCGAAGAGCAGCGGTTTACGGAGGAAGTCCGCTCGGAAAGCGGTGAAACGACCACCGTGAGCGGCACGGAGCGGACGCTGGTGGGTGACCGTGGCTGGGCACCGTCGTGGTTGTACGCGGTGTCGCTAGGGCTTGCGGTCCCGTTCGGGACTACGTGGGTACTGCTAGCAGCGGCATTTGCGGTGCTGATGGTCGGCGCTTGGGCCAGCAGGCGCCTGACGCGGTGGAGGCGCAACCCGATCGTTCTGCAGGCGCTGGGCGCGGCGTGGGTGCTGATCATCCCGCTCGCCGTGGTACTGCAAATTGGCGTATCGAGCACGCATTGGGAGAGCGCGTTCCTCGATCTGATGGTCTTCGCGGTCGGAGGGGTATTCTCCTTCCTCGTTGGGTTGCTGCTGGCGTTGGGGCGCACGTCGCCGTACCGGGCGGTCCGGATAAGTTGCGTGACGTATATCGAGATCGTGCGCGCGGCGCCGTTGCTTGTTTGGCTGCTGCTGGCCACATTCGTGAAGGACGAGTTTGGGCCTATTGGCTCGGCCTTCAGCAGCATCGACATCGTATTCCGCGTGATGATCGTGTTCTCGTTCTTCGGCGCGGCGTACATCGCGGAGGTAGTGCGCGGAGGATTGCAGTCGATACCACGCGGGCAGCACGAGGCAGCGGAAGCGATCGGGTTGTCAGCGGCACAGAAGTACGCGTTCATAATCCTGCCGCAGGCGATAAGGGCGGTGATCCCCGCCCTCATCGGGCGATTCATCGCGCTGTGGAAGGACACGGCGTTGCTGGCGGCGATATCCGTCGTGAATACGTTGGAGAAGGCGAAGAAGGTGCTCGGCGGCCAGACGGACATCGCTGAGGGCGCGTTCTTCGAGATATACGTCGTCGTGGGACTGATCTACTGGGTCGTCTCCTATCTCCTCTCGCGAATGGGAGGAGAAGCGGAGAAACGGCTGCGGGTCGGCGTGCGCTAAGGACGCCCGGAAGGGGGTGGGCATGGCGAAGGAGAACAGACGCGAGCTAGTGCGCCTAGAGGGGGTAGTGAAGCGCTTCGGCGACTTCACTGCGCTCAATAGTGTGGACATCTCTGTGCAGGAGGGCGAGGTCGTCGTCATCATCGGGCCTTCCGGGTCTGGCAAGTCGACGCTGCTGCGGACCATCAACCAGTTGGAGCAGCATGACGAGGGGCGGATCGTCTTCGATGGGATGGAACTGACGGATGACTCGCGGACGCTGGCCAAGATCCGTATGGAGACCGGAATGGTCTTCCAGCAGTTCAACCTCTTTCCGCATGTGACCGTGTTGCGCAACATAACCCTCGCGCCTCAGAAGGTGCGTCACATGCCGCAACACGAGGCGGAGGAGTTGGCGCTCCAATTGCTGACGCGCGTCGGGATACCGGAGCAGGCGGACAAGTTCCCTGGGCAGCTGTCGGGTGGACAGCAGCAACGGGTGGCCATCGCGCGGGCGCTGGCGATGAACCCCAAGCTAATGATGTTTGATGAGCCCACGTCGGCGCTCGACCCGGAGATGATCAACGAGGTGCTACGCGCGATGGGCGAGCTGGCGGCCTCGGGCATGACCATGCTCTGTGTCACGCACGAGATGGGCTTTGCCCGTAACGTGGCCGACCGCGTCGTCTTCATGGATGAAGGGGAGATAGTCGAGATCGGCACATCGGACGATTTCTTTCAGAACCCGCGTGAGGCGCGCACCAAGCTATTCCTCGACCAGATACTGACGCACTAGCGGCGCGGGCAGTGGCGGCTTGCGTGCGCACGCTCTACGGGCTGGTGTCGGTCGTCCTGCTAATCGCAGTGGGCGCCTGCGGTACAGAAGGCCCCTACAACGGCGCGCTCGTCGCGGGCGAGTTCATTGTTGGTGACAACCGCGTGCCCTTCGTACTGTTGGACGGCGAAGGCGCGCGACTAGAGGGTGCCGCGGTCACTGTGCGCTTCTACCGCCGCGACGGCAACGCTCGCGAATTGCGCACCGAGGCGGCAGCCGACTACCACGAGGTTGAAGGGATAACGCCCCACGTCCATGAGGACGGATTCGTCCACCAGCACATGGACGTCCGGGGCTACTATGTCGTGCCGCGCGTGCGGTTCGGCGAGCCCGGCGTTTGGGAGGCGGAGTTCGAGGTGACCGCCGGTGGTGTGGAGACAGACCGCGGCGCAGTATTGGCTGTGCAGGCCAGCCCGCGAGCCGTCTCGGTAGGCGAGCCTGCTCCGCCGACCCGCAACGCGACGCTGAGGCAAACCGGCGATTTCACGGCGCTATCGACACGAGCGGTTGGACGGGATAACTTGCACGAGGTGTCCGTTGCCGAAGCGCTGGAGGCGGGCAAGCCGTTCGTCGTCGCGTTTGCGTCGCCGCGCTTCTGCTCCACGGGCGTATGCGGGCCGGTGACGGACGTGGTGGCGGAGCTGCAAGGCGTGTACGGCGAGCGCGCGGCCTTCATTCACATCGAACCGTGGGATTTGCAAGCGGCGCGGGAGAATGGGCGGCTCGTGCCGTCGGACGCGATGCGCGAATGGAGGCTGCCGTCCGAGCCATGGGTGTACGTGGTGGGCGCTGACGGGCGAGTAGGGGCGCGGTTCGAGGGCATCGTGTCGCGTGGAGAGTTGCAGGAAGCGCTCGATGCGGCGCTCGGCCCCTAGCCGAGACTGACGCCGACAAGGCGCCCGATGCCGTTAGAGACTGCGACGGCAATGGCAGCAAGCACAACCATTTCGAAAGCTTTGACGGCGATGCGCCCTGACGTGAGTGATGCACGCCACGCGCTGACGCCGACAAGCGCGCCTGCGGTGAGGGCAAGCGAGGCGACGAAGGCCGCCATTCCTTCAGCGAATATGTAGGGCGCGACGGGGATGAAGGCGGCGATGGCGAAGGAGAGTGCCATGACGGCGGCGGAGCGGTAGGGGTGTGGCGGCTCTTCAGAAAAGCCTAGTTCGTCGGTCATCATCACCTGCACCCAACGCTCACGGTCGCGGGAGACGGCATCGACGACCTCGTCCAAGAGCGGTCCCGTGATGCCCTTGAGGCGGAAGATCTGACGTGTCTCGGCGAGTTCCTGCTCGCGCATGTGCTCGATTTCCCACCGCTCTCGCCCTTCCTCAGCCATTCGAAACTCGCGCTCGCTCTTGGTGGAGACATAGGCGCCAAGCCCCATGGAGATGGCGCCGGCAGCGAGTCCGGCGATGCCGCCCAGGAGGATGAAGTTGGGGTCGGTTGTGCCGCCTGCAAGCGCTGCGACGAGGGCGACGTTGGAGACGAAGCCGTCGTTTGCGCCGAAGATGACCTCGCGTAGGATGCCGCCCTCAGGGCGGTGCGCCTCAGGATGGCGGCGCAAACTGGCGCTCTCCGCCCACGGGAAGATGGCGTGGCGGATGCGGCGAATGACTCTATCGAGGCCTGGCTGCACGCAGAACTCCGTGCACGTCAGCGGGCGAGGCGCTCAGTCATCAGGCTAATGGGTGCGCCTGCTTCCTGCATCTCGTCCACGTAGACGCGCCAGGCATCGTCCATGAGCCTTCGGCCCTCGGCATCGTCCATCGCAAGGGCGCGGCTTACAACCCCGCTAAAGCGGCGGAATGCGGCGTTCCTGTTCTGGTCGTACTGACGCAGGGCGGCGTTGACCAGTTGACGGACCTCCGCGTCCATCGTCACCTCCGTAGGTGTGGCGTCACCTTGAGGCTAGCACACCCCCGGCTATAATCGTGCTCGGCGTAGGGGGAGGCGAACGCAATGGTGCAGCAATCGAGATTGGCGCAGGGCGAGCGCAGACCCATCGAGCGGAACCTCGCTATGGAACTCGTGCGTGTGACTGAGGCGGCTGCTATGTCTGCCGCCGTCCACATGGGCAAGGGGAACAAGGAGTTGGTCGACCAAGCAGCCGTGGACGCTATGCGCTTCACGCTGGACGGCGTAAGCATGGATGGCGTAGTCGTAATCGGCGAGGGCGAGAAAGACCAAGCGCCGATGCTCTACAACGGCGAACGCATCGGCGACGGCTCGGACCCGAAGGTGGACATTGCCGTCGACCCCATCGATGGGACGACGCTGCTGTCGAAGGGTTTGCCGGGGTCGATAGCGGTCATCGCGATGTCTGGGCAGGGGACGATGAACGTCATCCGCGAAGTTCACTACATGGACAAAATAGCCGTGGGGCCACAGGCGAAGGACGTCATCGACCTCGAGGCGCCAGTGCGCGACAACCTGGAAGCCATTGCCCGCGCGATGGGCAAGCGCGTGGCGGAGGTGACGGTAGTCGTGCTCGACCGTTCGCGCCACGAGGGATTGCTGCAAGAGATTCGGGAGGCAGGGGCGCGCATTAAGCAGATATCGGACGGTGACGTGGCAGCGGGGATACAGGCGGCACTACCTGACTCCGACGTCGACGTGCTGATGGGCGTTGGCGGGACGCCCGAGGGCGTGATAACTGCGGCGGCGATCCGGTGCACAGGCGGCGCGATTCTGTGCAAGCCCTGGCCGCGCAACGAGGAGGAGCGCCGCCTGTGCGAGGAGCGCGGGGTGGATGTCGACCGCATCTACACTACGGAAGAGCTGGTGGGCGGCGAGGACGTGTTCTTCGCCGCTACGGGCGCATCGACGGGCGAAATGCTGCGAGGCGTACGCTTCCGCGCCGACGGCGCGGCGACCCACTCGCTGGTGATGCGCTCACGCTCCGGCACGCTGCGCTGGGTGGAGTCCGTCCACGACTTCAGCCGCCTCGACAAGGTGCGCTTCCAG
>DAOUJX010000029.1:0-39899 GCA_034422075.1 Dehalococcoidia bacterium | reverse complement strand
ATGACGGGGTCTTCGCCGATGTAGGTGTGGAAGTAGTCGTTGAGGTTGGGGACGAGGGAGACGTGGCCGATCATCTGCCACGCGCGTCCGAAGATCTTCTCCAACTCGTCCTGATAGACCTGCTCGTCGATGAAGATGCGCCGGTCGAGTTTGCCGGTCTCCTGGTCGATGACCTGATACTTCTTCGTAGCGACCATCGGAGCTGCCTCCTGTATTCGCCGTTGATCCTGCCGGTGGCGCGTAGTATACGCCGGAAGGCAAGGCAGTGGGCGTGTATCCTGCAACCGTGCTGGGATTCGTGGCTGGGCTGATTGCAACAGTGTTCGGCGCGGGGCGCGCGCCCATCGCGCCGGGGACCGTGGCCAGCGCGCTTGCGCTGCTCGTGTATGTGCTCACGCCGTTCGATGGGTCGTCGGCAGCGCTCTATGCGCTGGTAGGCGGCGGGTTTGCCGTCGGGGCGTGGGCGTCGGGCCGTCTGGCGGCGCGTCTCGGCGAGCACGACCCAAAGCGGGCGGTCGCGGACGAGGTTGTCGGGCTGTGGGCTGCGTGCCTGTGGCTGCCGAAGGAGGCGTGGTGGCTTGCCGGTGCATTCGTGCTCTTTCGCGCCCTGGATGTCATCAAGCCGTGGCCGCTACGGTCGATCGAGCGTCTGCCGGGCGGCTTGGGTGTGATGGCCGACGACGTGGCGGCAGGCCTCATTGCGGCGGGACTGCTCGCAGGTCTGCGGGCGATTATCGGATAGGGGCTGGCGCCCTATATCATTAGGGTATGACTCGGCAGCAGCAGCGGCTATCGGATGAGCAGCAGGCGGAGGTCGCGGCGTCACAGGCGCAGCGTTTCGAGACACGCCGCCCGACGGTAGAGGCCCTCGAAGAGATATTGTACGAGGCGCTCCCGGTGCTCGACCACGGCTTCGTGCGTGTCGTCGACTACATGGGCGACGATGCGGCCATCGTGCAGGCGGCGCGGGTATCGTATGGGCGGGGCACCAAGCAGGTGCGGCAGGATGCCGGGCTCATCCGCTACCTGATGCGCCACATGCACACCACGCCCTTTGAGATGTGCGAGATCAAGTTCCACGTGAAGCTGCCGATCTTCGTGGCGCGGCAGTGGATACGGCACAGAACAGCCAGTGTGAACGAGTACTCCGCGCGCTACTCCATCCTCGACCGAGAGTTCTACGTGCCGGAACCGGAGCACCTTGCGGCGCAGTCGCGCTCCAACCGGCAGGGCAGGGGTGAAGTGCTCGGCGCCGAGGAGGCATCGCGCGTGCTGCAACTTCTCCGCGACGACGCCGAGCGCGCCTACGACCACTACGAGGAGATGCTGAACGAGACGCAGGCGGGGAGCGTGCTGAACGAGGGCAGGTCCGGGCTGGCGCGCGAGCTGGCGCGCATGAACCTGTCGCTCAACTTCTATACACAGTGGTACTGGAAGACCGACTTGCACAACCTGCTGCACTTCGCATCGCTGCGAATGGATGCGCATGCGCAGTACGAGATACGCGCCTACGCTGAGGTGCTTGCTGCCACCATCGCCCGTTGGACGCCGCTCGCGTACGAGGCGTTCGTCGACTATCGGCTCGGCGGGACGCGCCTATCGGCCAAGGGCTTAGCCGTAGTCAAGCGGCTGCTTTCGGGCGAGCATGTCGAGCAGGAATCCAGCGGCATGTCGCGGGCGGAATGGACGGAGTTGTTGCAGGCACTGGACAGGCCGGAGGCGTAGACAAGAATGGGCATGGACTTCGCAATCGTCACCGCCACGCCCAAGGACGTTGCGGCAATCGCCGACTTGGTGCGGCAGCACGCGTTCTCCGAAGACGGGACAGGCGCGCTCATTCCGCTCAATAACGCCGAGATTGCAGCGCTCGTGTCGGAGGGCGCATTCGTGGTTGCCAAGAAGGATGGCGGTGTTGCTGGCTGCGCGTCGCTGGTCGAGTACGACGGCATCGCGGAAGTGCGGTCGGTCGTTGTGGGAGCGGTGTATCGTGGGCATGGGATAGCAGGGCGCCTCATCGACGCATGCGTGCTCGCCGCTGAGCAGAAGGGCTACATGCGGACGTTTGCGCTCGTCAACGACACGGCGGCGCCGACCTTCATCCGGCGGGGGTTCGTCGCGGTGGACAAGCCGCCGGAAAAGCTGGCGCGCGACTGCGCGAGGTGCCCGCTTCAAGGCGATAGGTGCCGCGAGCACGCAGTCGTGAGAATAGCGCAGGCCTTCTGACCACTCGCTTGGTTCAGGCTGCGAGCGTGTGCTAGCCTGAACCGTTCCGGAGGCGCTGAGTGAAAGTCACTGCCGTCAAGTCCTACCCCATCATGACATGGCGTCCCCACTTGTTCGTCAAGGTGGAGACGGACGAGGGCTTGTACGGGCTTGGCGAGTCAGGCTTGACGTGGCAGGAGGCGGAGGTGGACGCAGCGGTCCGGCGTCTCTCACAGGTGGTCGTTGGTGAGGACCCCTTCCGTAGCCAGTACCTCTGGCAGCTGATGTACCGTGGCGCTTTCTTCCCGGGCGACAAGGTGGCAGTGGCGGCGATATCCGCCATCGACATGGCGCTGTGGGATATCAAGGGCAAGGCGCTGGGCCAGCCCGTGTACAACCTGCTGGGCGGGCTCGTGCGCGACAAGGTGGCCTGCTATTCACACAACCAGCAGCCGGACGAGAGGGATGTCGACGCCCTCGTCGATTCGTGCAGGCGCTCATGGGAGGATGGCTGGCGCTACGTGCGCTGGCACCTGCCGTTCGGCCCGCCGGACGCGGTCAATACGGAAGAGGGCATCCGGCTAGGCGTTGAGCAGGTGGCTGCGGTGCGAGAGGAGATCGGCGACGACGTGGGCATATGCGTCGACGTCCACACACGCCTAAGCCCTGTTGAAGCGGTGCGCTTCTGCCGCGAAGTGGAGCCGTACGCACCCTTCTTCATCGAGGACGCGCTGCGCTCGGAGGATCCGGCGTCCTACCGCAGCCTCCGGCGCCAGACCTCCGTGCCGCTGGCGGCAGGCGAGCAGTGGGTGACCAAGTGGGGCTTTCGCGTGGTCATCGAAGAGGAGCTGGTCGACTACGTGCGCGTCGACCTGTGCATTGCCGGGGGCATCAGCGAGGCACTGACCATTACGCGCTGGGCAGAGTCACACCACATGTCGCTCGTGCCCCACAACCCGCTGGGGCCGGTGAGCGCGGCTGCGTGCGCACACCTGTGCTTTGCCGCGCCCAACTTCGCGGTACTGGAGATGGGACGCCCGCCTCGCACCATTCTGAACGACGTCTTTCCCATGCAGATACCGTTCGAGCATGGCCACGTGCTTCCGCCGACCGCGCCGGGTCTCGGCGTCGAACTGAACGAGGAGGCGCTTGCAACCTATTCGCGACCGTCGGACGGCTTCGCCCCCATCACGAAGCGTCTCGACGGGACGTACAACAACTGGTGACCATGCGCATCTACCGATTCGACGTTGGCGGACATCCTCACCTAGGCATCGAGCAGCCCATGGGCGAGCTGGTCGATCTGACCGCCGTGCGTCCGCGCGCCAACTCAGTCGGCACGCTGCTCGATGCTGCGTCGCTCGGTGATACGACGGTCGATGCCACCGTGGAGCGTGCGCTTGAGGGAACGGAGCCGCCGGTTCATAGCCTGGCGGACATCATCGATGCTGGGCGATTGCTCGTGCCGCTGCTGCCGCCCGAAGTGTGGGGAGCAGGGGTCACCTATCAGCGCTCGATGGAGGGGCGGCGCGAGGAGAGCGGCACGCCGGACATCTATTCGCGCGTATATGAAGAGAAACGCCCGGAGCTGTTCTTCAAGTCGACCGCATCGCGCGTCGTGGGGCCGTTCGAGGACGTCGGCATTCGGGCCGACTCGGCGTGGAACGTGCCGGAGCCCGAGCTGGCGGTCGTGCTTTGGGACAGGAAGGTGGCCGGGTATATGGTCGGCAACGACATGGCGAGCCGCGACATCGAGGGCGACAACCCGCTGTACCTTACGCAGGCCAAGGTGTATGCCCGCTCGTGCGCCATAGGCCCGTGCTACGTCTCGCCCGGCTCGCTGGACCCAAGTGCGCTCGCCATCCGCGCGACGATAGAGCGGGACGGGGCGCAGGTGTATGCGGGCGAGTCGAACACCGGCAAGATGGCACGCACCTTCGACGAATTGGCCTCGTGGCTCACGCGCCACAACGCCGTGCCGGACGGCTCGGTGCTGCTGACGGGCACGGGCATCGTGCCGCCTACGGAGTTCACGCTAGAGGCCGGCGACATCATCCGCATCGCGATCGACTGCATCGGCACGCTCGAGAACAGGGTGCGGGTGGTCTAGGAGTCGAGACTATGCGTAGAAGCTGTGCTGCTCTCGGGCTGTTGGCGGGCATCATGCTGCTGGCTGCGGCGTGCGGTGGAAACGGCGCAGACCAGAGCGTCACAATCGAGCCGGACGAGCCGGTGCAGATTCGCTCGATGCTTTCTGTCACAGGTGCGCCCTCGCTTGACTTGAGGCGTGCCGTCGAACTGGGGGTCAAGGACTTCGGCTTTGTGCATGGCCATGACATCCAATTGGGAGTCCCTCTCGACAGCGGGTGCGACCCGGCTAAGGGAAGCGCAGCCGCCGAGCAGGTCATCGGCGACTCGCAGGTGATGGGAGTCATCGGCACATCGTGCTCGGCGGCTGCCGTAGCGGTTTCACCGCTGCTTAGTGAAGCGGGGCTCGTGATGATTTCGCCGTCCAATACCTCACCTGCGCTGACCTCGGACTTGGCGGGTAATCCAAGCTCTGACCACCACCCTGCCTACTTCCGTGTCTCCAACAACGACCTATACCAGTCGCGCGCGGTGGCCGACTATGCCTATAACGAGCTAAACCAGCGGCGCGTGGTAGTGGTTGACGATGGAGACCCGTATACGAGCGCCCTCGCCCAGGCGTTCCGCAACGACTTCCATGCCCTTGGCGGCAACGTTGCGGCCACCGCCACGGTCCAGAAAGGCCAGACGGACATGGCGGACGTCCTGGCAGAGTTCGCCGCAGCTAGGCCGGACGGCGTCTTCCTGCCGCTCTTCACCGCCGAGGCAGCCCAATTCACGCGGCAGATGCGCGAGTTCGACGGGCTGGAGGGGGTGACGCTCATCGTGGGCGCGGCCAGCCTCGATTCGGAATTCCTAGCCTTGCCCTATTCGGAGGGCGCCTACTTGGCAGGGCCGGAGACGGAATACGGCTCGAACGTCAACCAAGCGACCGGCAGGAGCGCCGAGCAGGTGCTTGCCGCATACGAGGCTGCCTACGGCGGCACGCCACCCTCTCCTTACTGGGCGCACGCCTACGACGCCACGACGCTCCTGCTCGCCGCCATTCAGCGCGCAGCCGTGCGCGACGATGGGAACTTCTTCACCCGTGCCATTGGCGTGGATGACGAGGGGAGGCTGCGTATTGACCGCGCTACGCTGCGCAGAGACATCCGCAACGCGTCTGTCGACTTCCACGGCCTCACCGGTCCGCTTTCCTGTGACGAGTTCGGTGACTGCGGCGCTGGTGTAGAGAACATCTATCACCACACGGACTCAAGCGTCACCGACCCCGCACGACTGCCCGTCGTCTACCGCTTCGCGCCCTAGGCCCCTTCGTCCCTCGTCACCTCTTCCTTGGGGAGACGCCGCCCAGCGGCGGGCGAGAAGGCGCAGCGAGAGTCAGCAGCGGGGGCAGCACCAGCAGTGCCGCGCTCAGCGCGAGGAAGATCATCAGTGCGGTGAGGATGCCGTATGTCGAGAGCACGGGCATGGGGGCAAAGCCCATGATTGCAAACCCCACGATGCTGGAGCCCGCGGATGCAAGCAGCGCGGTACCCGTGCCGGACGAGGCGCGCTGCAGTGCCTCTTCGTTTGTGTTTGAGCGGCGCAGCTCTTCGCGGAAGCGCGCCGTCATGTGGATGGAGTAGTCGATACCCACGCCGATGGACACGGCGCCGATGGTCGCAGTCACGAAGTTAAGCGCAAAGCCGCCCAGATACATGATGCCGTAGAGCCACGCGACAACTAGGCCGATGGGCACGACGGTCACGACCGCAAAGCGTAGTGACCTGAAGACGAGGGCGAGGAGAATGAGCGCAGCGGCGGCGGCTATGGGGAGGGAGGTACGCAGCGTGCGGGTGGTGGCTGAGAGCTCCGCCTCGCGAGTGAAGGGTGAGCCGGTCAAGCCGACGCGGCTGAGGGATGGGTGAGCGGCAAGCGAAGCAAGGTCGGCCCGCAGCGCATCGCCCGCAGCGGCGACGGTCGCCTGTTCGCGGGTGCCTGGTATGCCAACGGTCAGCGTTGTTACGTGGTCCTCACCGCTCGCCGGATGGTAGTAGAGAAGCCTCCGCACCTCGTCGGGTCGGTAGACGAGTATCCTGTCGTCCAAGGGCAGGCCGTGCTCTGTGGCATAGGCGTACGTCGCGGCCAGCTGCTCGCGCGTGTCGGGCACGCCGTTGCCGTCGGCGTCTGTGATGGCCACGCCGGTGGATGCGGCGACGGCGCGTTTCGCGGCCTCCGTGCCTGCGGCTCGCGCCAACAGGTCAAGGAGGTTACTGTCGAACACGCTCGGCTGGCCCCCGGCCTCCTTGCCGACGTAGGGGTTTTTCGATAGCGAATGGACGAAGGCGGCGACAGCAGCGATAGCGCTCGGGTCGGTGAGGTCACCCTGGATGTAGACGACGCCGCCCTCGCCGGACCGCGTGCCCAGGTGCTCGTCTACCTTGTCCAGACTGACGACGAAGTCGGAGTCGCTTGCCAGGAAGTCCTTCACGTCGAGCGACGCTTCCAACTGGAGCGCGCCGAACACGCTTGCAACGGTCAGTATGCCGGCGACGGCCAAGACGGCAACCCGCTGCTTAGCCAGCCCAACCACCAGCCTGGGTAGCATGCCATCGCTTACGGGAGGTGCCGGCTGTGGGGCGATCGATGCTGTGGCGCTTGCGGAGGCACACCTTGTGCTTGCGAACAGCCACGGAAGGGCGATGAATCCGACGGCCGTCGCGATGAGCAAGCCGGCGCCGATCATCTCGCTGAGGGCGAGTGTGGTGATGACGGATGCACCTGCGGCAGCGGCGGCTCCGGCGCCTGCGAAGACAGCGAGCGTTGCCGCGCGACGACCGGGTGCACGTCGTGCTCCTGGGCCGAGCCGTTCGATGCTCATCAGCGCCGTTGGCACGACAATGCCCAGCACGACGTACGCGGACACGACGGCGACCGCGGCCGTAAGCCCGAAATGGGTGACTGCCTCGATGCCAGAAGGAACGTTGGAGAGGAAGGCGATGCCGTCGCTGAGTGCGGCCAGCGTGAGGGCTCCGAGGACTCCGGCGAAGGCGAAGCTGAGCGCTGGACCAGGCATCGCGCCATGGCCGCGCTCCTCGCGGTAGCGCCGCACGGCGTGGACGGCGAAATCGACGCCGAGCGACACCATAGCGATAGGGACGAGGAAGTCGTTGATGAGGCCGCCCTTAAGACCGACGAGCGCAACGATGCCCTTCAGCCACACCATGAGCATGGCGATGCCGACGGCAGTCAGCGCCGTTGCCCAGTAGGAGCGCAGCGCGATGCCGACGACCGCAAGCACTGCGATGACGGTCAGCAAGACGTATATGCCGGCGGTCGTGCCTTCCTCCTCGGCCTCCAAGAAGGAGTCGATCGCGATGCCCCAAAGGCGGTAGGCGTCTTGCTCGCCGCGCAGGATGCGCTGTGCGTTTCGGGCGAAGCGCTCCTTGTTAAGCACCGTCTCATCGACGGACAGGCCCATTTGATTGAGGCCGCCTCCAAGTGCGTCGTTGTCGGCGATGACGATCAGGAAGAGAGCTGGCGACGTCCAGTAGTCGATGCGCTGGCCGAGGACGGTGCGCGACTCGCGCTCCGCTTGCGTCGATAGTTGGTCGGCCAACTCGCTCGTCAGTGGCGAGCTGAGAAGGATGTGGAGGGCCAGTTTGACCTGTTCGTCGGTTGCCTCTGCGAGAGACGTGTTGAGAGCAGGATGGAAGCGGAGCATGCGCTCGACGGCGTCCGGCAGGCCGATGACCCCGACGAATGGCGTGTTGGAGTTGGTGTCGAATGACTCGACGAGGTAGGGCCGGCTGGGGAAGCCGTCGGGCGCGAGTTGGTTGGCGGCGTCTGCGTCGCGGAGCGCCTGCTCGGCGCGGTAGAGCTCCCAGAGCGCGGCCTGGGTAAGGATGTCGCCGTCGCGCGCCTCGGCAATATAGGCGGTGACGAAGACGGGATCAGGCAGTTTGACCGCGATGTCGTCGCGCAGGTCGAACGCCTCGCCGCCTGGTTCGATGGACGCTACCTCGTCGTCATCGATGTAGACCACGGCGGGTATGAGGGCGATGGTGACCGCCGCCGCCGCCATCAGGATGCGAGCAGCGTGGCGTTCGGCCCAAGCGCCGAATGACGCGGCGGTCCGCGCGTTAGCCAGCCGGGGCAGCCCTCCGCTCAGACACGCCCGCCTCCTTCTCCAGTTCGGGCGAGAGGTTGCCGGTCTTGAAGAACTCGGCGTAGACGCGGTTGTGGAGGTCAGGGGTGTCGGTCTGGCCCTGGTGCCCCGTGTTCTCCGGGTAGTAGAACTTGATGTTGGGAAGCAGGTCTTCCTGTTCGTACCCGGCGGCGACCGGAATCAGCACGTCCTCCATGCCGTAGAGATAGATGCCGGGGATGCCGATCTGGTCGAGCCGCCCCTTGAGCATCCACCTCTGCTTGAGGCTGGGGTCGTCCAAGATGCGCTGGCGGGCCGCCATGAAGTCCTTGTAGACGTCGGCTTGCAGGTTGCCCATGTACGCCCGCATGTCGCACAGGTCTTGGGTAATGCCCTCCGGGTGCATGATGATCTTCGCCATCAGATTGCGCATCCCGTCGGCGGTGCCGTCCCACGGTTCCAACTCGAGGCCGCCGAACCGCTTGCGCCACGTGCCGTCGGTATCCACGCCCAACTCTCCCTGGAGGTAGGTGGCGATGAGGATAAAGCTGATGACGCGCTCCGGGTAGGTGCAGACGAAGTGCGCCGTGTTGGTCGCTCCCATAGAGTTGCCGGAGAGGTGGAAGCGGTCGATGCACAGCGCGTCGGCAAAGTCCTTCACGAACTCGACGTGTGAGAGCGTGCCGTGGCGGGGCCAGTATTCCTCCCGCGTGTCGGCGAGGCCGAAGGCGGGCTGGTCCGGCGCATAGACGCGGAAGCCCTCCTTGGCGAGGTGCGGGATCATCCATCGCCCCCAGCCGGCCATACCGGAAGAGCCGTTGATGCCGCCGTGCAACAGGATGACGGCGGGGCCCGTGTCGCCGCCGGTCATGTAGTGGCACCTGGCGCCGTTCGCCAGGCGCACCCAACGCGACTGAACGCCGGGATGCGGAATCAGGTGTTCTTCTGTAAGCGCCATCTTGCTCCTCCTTGTTTGGTAAGGCGCGCGCCCATCTGCGCGCACACTACCAATCACGCAGGACGCGGTCAAATGCGATAGGTGTACGCAGGCCCAGGGGAGCGCCGTCCGTCCCGAGGCTCTCAGAGTACGGGCGGAGGACGCTCCCCTCATCCGAAGGGATGGCGGGCTAGTTCTGGAGGAAGTCGAGGAGCAGCTGGGCGGTCTCGGCGGGCTGCTCCCAATGAGGGCTGTGGCCCGTCGGCAGCAGCACGTACTTCGCGCCGGGGATGATCCACGGCTTCACCGACTTGGACATGTCCCCGCCAAGCGACGCGTACTCCTGCGTCCAGGTGGGGTAGGGGTCCATGGTGTCGCCCTCGCCCCAGATGACGAGCGTCTGCGCCTTGATGTGCGGCAGGCGGCGCTGGAGCAAGTAGCGGTTGCGGATTTCCGGCGTCGCCATCTGATGGAGCAACGGGTTGAGGCTGGCCAGCGCGTTGGGCTGGTCAGCGGCCGTCTTCTGCGCCTTCGCCATGTGGTCGACGATCGGGCCGGCGGCCTTGGACTTGTCGAGGAACTGGCCTGCGGTGCGCTCCTTCATTTGCTCCAGTGTGGGGACGGACGGCGCGTTGCCGATTCCGGCGGACGGCTCGACGTTCATGCCGGCGGAGCAAAGCATGATGAGCTTGTCGATCCGCTCAGGCGACTCGTAGGCGAAAATTGCGCCCATCCATCCGCCGGCGGAGTGGCCGATGTAGTGCGCCTTCTCGATGCCGACGTGGTCCATGAACTCGCGGAAGGTGTCGATGATGGTGTCGAACGTCGGGGCGTCGACGAGCTCGCGGTCCCCAAGGCCGAAGCCGAGCATGTCGAGCGCGTAGCAGTGGAAGTGCTTGGCCATCTCGTCGAGGATGGGGTCGAAGCTGTTGGCAGAGTTCGAGAATCCCATGCCGTGAATCATGAGCAGCGGGTCGCCGCTGCCCGCCTCGAGGTAGCGGACCTTGCCTGCGGTGAGTTGGACGTAGTTCTCGGTCGTTGTCGTGACCATGATCTGGCTCCAAGGACAGGGTGCTGCATTTCTATCGCCCCAGCGTGAACGGGTCAAGGGGAGCTTCCTAGGCTAGACTCATACGTGGAGGCTCTTGGTGGCCAGCATCATCGAAACGAAGGGGTTGACGAAGCACTTTGGCGGGGTGCGCGCGGTGCGTGGGCTTGAACTGACGGTGGAGCAGGGAGAGGTCTTCGGATACCTGGGACCGAACGGGGCTGGCAAGAGCACGACGATCCGAATGCTGCTCGACTTCATTCGGCCAACGTCGGGCGAGGCGCGCGTGTTTGGGCTGGACGCGCAGCGCAAGGGGCTGGAGGTGCGGCGGCGCGTCGGCTTCCTGTCGGGAGAGCTGTCGCTGTACGGCTCAATGACAGGCGCGCAGTTGCTGTGCTATGCCGCACACCTGCGTGGAATGGACCGGGTCGAGCCGGCGTACACGGCGAGCCTCGTTGAGCGGTTCGACGCGGACACCTCCGCGCCACTGCGGACGCTCTCACGGGGGAACCGGCAGAAGATTGGCATCGTCTACGCCTTCATGCACAAGCCCGATCTGCTCATCCTCGACGAGCCGAGCTCGGGGCTAGACCCGCTGATGCAGCAGGAGTTCTACCGGCTGCTGCGCGAGACGACGGCGGAGGGGCGCACGGTCTTCATGTCGTCGCACATCCTGCCGGAGGTAGAGCAGTCGGCTGACCGTGTGGGCATCATCCGTAGGGGTGAGCTGGTGACGGTGGAAGACACGGCGCAGCTGAAGCATCGCTCCGTGCGCCGCATCGAGGTGCGCTTTGGGTCTCCGCCGAGCGAGGAGGCGGTGGTGCGAATCTCGCGCGTTGCGGGCGTTACCGAGGTGGCCCTGGCCGACGGCGTGCTGCGCTGCCGACATGAGGGCGCGATGGATACGCTCGTCAAAGAGCTCGCCACCCACGAGGTGGTGGACCTCATCACCCATGAGCCCGGGCTGGAGGAGGTGTTCCTAGACTTCTACGAGGACAAGGAGCCTCCCGATGGACATGATGCTGCGTAGCATCGCGCTCAAGGCATTGTGGGACCAGCGGCGCGCATTCATATGGTGGGCGTTGGGCATCATGGCCATCATCCTATTGCTGGTGTTGCTCTACCCGTCGATTCGCGACGTGCCGGAGTTTCAGCAGCTCATCGATAGCCTGCCGGAGGCGATGCGGAACCTGTTCCTGGGTTCCAGCGTGGTCGATTTCCTATCGCCGACGGGCTACTTGAACTCGCGCTTCTTCGCCTTCTTGGGACCGGCGCTATTCCTTGTATATGGCATCGGCCAAGGGGTGAGCGCGGTAGCTGGAGAGGAGGAGCGGGGGACGCTGGAGGTGGTGCTTTCGGCCCCGGTATCGCGCTGGCGGCTTGTGGTAGAGCGGTTTGCTGCGCTGGGCGTGGGGGCCGCTCTGCTCGCGGGAGTGGCGTTTGTGGTTCTTTGGGCAGGCGGTGCGATGGTGAGCATGGGCATCGCGCCGGACAGGTTGCTACAGGCGTGCGTGAGCCTAGGGCTGCTGACGCTCTTCTTTGGGACGCTGGCGCTGGCCGTAGGCGCGGTGAACGGCCGGCGTGGACCGGCGATCGGCATGGCCACAGGGGTTGCGGTCGCAGGCTACCTCGTTGATGCGCTCGCGCCGCTTGCGAGCGTGCTCGATGCGCTGCGTCCGGCCTCACCCTTCAAGTACTATGGAGAGGCGGTACCGCTAGCGAACGGTCTGGAACCACTGCATGCGGGCGTGCTGCTGGCGGGCATCATCGTTTTGCTGGTCGTGGCGGCGGTGGGATTCGAGCGCCGGGACATGCGAATTTAGGCTCGCGCCTTGCCCCTGAAGCCGCCTCTCCAAAGCCGCAGATTGATGATTTGCGGGTATTGATGGCGGAATTGGACATAAATCTGGGTATTGGGGCGCGGAATCAGACAATGACAACGCTAATGGCCACGAGGAAGCGGACGCCAGCGGCTGCACACCTTGTTAAACGGGCTGATGGCAATCGACCAACCCGGTGAGGCAGCGAGATCAACGGTTAGTGCCTAGCTGGACCAAAACGGCCTGAGCACCTAGGGCAAGTGGTGCAGGGCGATTCTGCGGAGAGGTTTGGCACGGCCGGATTCCATGTGGCGATTACGCCACGGTTCTCAAGTTTGTCTACGATATCGATACATTGACCATCTAGGACGACGTCGCTAGCCTAGCGCCAACTTGCAACTGGTTTGACCGGTAGGCGGTGGCCTTGGGGTGGCCAGCGAAGCCGGTCGAGCGAAACCAGGCAACCCCCGTCGCATGCCCTGTGCACCTTCAGCGGTAGGCGTTGCCACCAGCGCGTAGGCAAACGAGGAAGGGATGGCCGAGCGGGCAGGAACCAACGGACAGGCAGGGGCGCCTTCGAATGACGTGCGCATGAGCGTACGGGGCATCTGGAAGGTCTTCGGCCCGGCGGCGGGCCCCGACGTGGCAGAGAAGTTCGATGGCATGTCCAAGACCGAGGTGCAGGATGAGACCGCCTCCGTGGTCGCCCTGCGCAACGTCAGCTTCGAAGTCCATAAGGGCGAGACGTTCGTGGTCATGGGCCTATCTGGGAGCGGCAAGTCGACCTTAGTGCGTTGCCTCATCCGTCTCATCGAGCCGACGGTTGGCGAGGTAGTCATCGACGGTGAGGATGTGCTGGCGTACTCCGATGAGGATTTGACGCAGTTCCGCCGCCACAAGACAGGGATGGTGTTCCAGTACTTCGGGCTGTTGCCGCATCGGACGGTCATCGAAAACATCGCGTGGGGACTCGAAGTGCAGGGTGTACCGGAGGAGGAGCGCCTCGTCCGGGCGAACGAACTACTGGAGATGGTCGGACTTGCAGGCTGGGGGGAGTACCACCCGACCGCACTTAGTGGCGGCATGCAGCAGCGGGTCGGCCTGGCGCGCGCGCTGGCGTGCGACCCTGAGATCCTGTTGATGGACGAACCATTCAGCGCGCTGGACCCGTTGATCCGCCGCGACATGCAGAACGAGCTAGTAAGGCTCCAGCAGCAAATGCACAAGACCATCGTCTTTATAACACACGATCTGAGTGAGGCTCTAAAGCTGGGCGACCACATCGCAATCATGCGCGACGGCGAGGTCATCCAGATGGGGACTGGCGAGGAGATACTCGACCAGCCTGTCGACGACTACGTGGCGGAGTTTGTGCGTGACGTGCGGAAATCGACAGTGGTGACGTTGCGGACAATCATGGATCCTGTTCCGGTGAGACTGCGTGCAAATATGTCGCCAAAGCAAGCGATGGACGCGCTTGGGGCGGTTGGCGAGGTGGCCGGCTTCGTTGTGAACGGCCATGGGCGGTATGCGGGCGCGGTGAGCTTCGCATCGCTTGCCGAATCGAACCAGAACGGCTGCACGGACTGCACCGAGGCGATACTGGATGACGTGGAGCCGCTGTCGGAGGACATGTCGGTTTCGGCGGCGCTCCCGCTCGTGCGGCACATGTCTGGCGCACAACCGCTCATAGACGCCAACGGCAGGCTGAGGGGTCAGGTTTCCCCTCGTGCGGTTATCGAGATGATGGAACAAGAAAGTGCTGCTGAGGCGGAAGAGAGCACTGCTTCCAGCGCAGTTGGCATCGGGGCCGACGCGAGCTGAGGATACGTGTGGCCGCGACAGTAGCATCACGGGACGTAAACGGCAGCCGCGAGGGACTACGCCAGCGGTTGTCCGCACTGCCCGGTCGTTACGTCTATGGAGGGGGACTCGCTGTTCTTCTCGCCGTGACGCTCGTCTTCCTGGGGCTTGGGCAGACCGGGGTCGAATTCCCTACGAACTTCTTTGGTATTAGTGAGCGCGTCGGCGAGCCCTGCACCGATGGGGCCACCCCGGACAACCTCGGGCGCGCGACGTCGGAGTGCGTGGACACCGCCATATTCTGGACGGTACGGAACTTCGACTTTGTGTTTGGTCCGGTCTCAGACACCGTCCTGCAGTTCCTCTTGGCGATAGAGCGGGTTCTTTTGTGGCTTCCCTGGCCGGTAGTCATCGCGGCCGTGGTGTTGCTCAGCAGCCGTTTGGCCGGGTTGCGGCTCACCATCTTCGCCGCCCTGACCCTCTTCGGCCTAGGGGCCCTGGGGTTGTGGCCAAGTACGATGGAGACGTTGGCGTTGATCGTGGTAGCGGTGACCATATCGATTGCTATCGCGATCCCGATGGGCGTCGTCGTCGCGCGGAGCGACACGCTGGACGCGATGGTTCGGCCTGTGCTCGATGCCATGCAGACGATGCCAAGCTTCGTCTACCTCGTCCCGGTGGTGATGTTCTTCGGCATCGGCAACGTGTCGGCCATCTTCGCCACGGTCATCTACGCTGTGCCCCCCGCGATACGTTTGACGAGCCTCGGCATTCGCCAGGTATCGCCGGGAGTCGTGGAGGCGGCGCGCTCGTTCGGAACGACCTCGCGGCAGCTGCTTTGGAAGGTGCAGATACCGATGGCGGTGCCGACTATCATGGCGGGCATCAACCAAACGACGATGATGGCGCTGGCGATGGTAGTGATTGCATCGCTCGTTGGCGCCGGCGGACTGGGCGAGGACGTGAACCGCGCGCTTGGGCGCTTGGAGCCTGGCAAGGCCCTCTTAGGCGGCATCGGCATCGTTGTGCTGGCCATCATCATAGACCGCCTCACGCAGGCTGCTGCTAGGAAGCGGCAGGAGGCCCTGACGGGAGGGGGGCGGTAGGCAAAGGTTGACCGGGAGCCGAAGACTTCGCTAAGACGAGGCCCGGCTCGCATGAGAGAAAGAGAGAACAAGGGAGGTAGTTGCATGAAGATGCTGAAGAAGGGATGGCTGTTGGGTGCCCTCGCTGCGATGTTGCTGGCGCTGGCCACCGCATGCGGCGGCGACGCTGAGAAGGGCGCGCTCATCACCTGTATTCCTGGATGGGAATGTGAAAAGGTGAACGAGAAACAGCTGCACGGATATGGCCTTGACGAGGTCATCACGCTGGTCAATCCGGGTTCGTACGAAGGGTTGAACTCGGAGATTCTCGGTGCGTTCGAGAGGCAAGAGAACATCCTCTTCTACTACTGGGGCCCCGAGACGCTGCCTGCGAAGCTGATAAACGAGTACGGCGGCTTCGTCCGCTTGGAGGAGCCGGCGTACAGCGAGGCATGCTGGGATCACATGTCGGCAGCGGAAGAGGCTGCGGACGTGACCCAGGCGTGCCAGTACCCCGATGCACAGGTGCTCATTGCGGTACGTTCCGAGTTGCTGGAGTCTGCGCCTGACGTCGTTGAGTTCCTCAGCAATTGGACGCTGAGCGACGATGGTGTCAACGCGTTGCTCGGACGCTTGGACGAGACAGGCGATTCGTATGAGGACGTGGCTGCCTGGTGGATGCAGCAGTCCCAAGAGTGGACTGCCTGGGTTGCGCCCGAGGCTATGAGCAACCTGGTGGCGGCCGCTAGCGGGGCTGGCGGGGGTCCCGACTCGAGCAAGCCGACGCTGATCTTCTCTGACCTGAACTGGAGCACTGCATTGCTGCAGAACGCAGTCGCGAGGATCATCATCGAAAACGGCTACGGCTACCCGACTGATGCAGTCGCTGGCGCGACGATCCCGATGATGCAGGCGCTGGCTGCTGGCGACACGCACATCTCGATGGAGATTTGGTTGCCGAACCAGCAGGCTGCATGGACGGAGGCAACCGCTGCTGGAACGGTTACCGAAATCGGCGACAGCCTTGCAAGCGTTGCGTGGCAGAGCGCGTTCCTGATCCCGCAGTACACGGCGGACGCGAACCCCGGTTTGCGCCACGTCGACGACCTGAAGAAGGAAGAGTACTACTCGCTGTTCGCGCGACCGGGAGCTGAGTAAGACCCCGGGACAATTCGGAGTAGGCCTAGGCTAGGCGTACTTCGACCCGCGTGAATGGATGATGGCCAAGCGGGGCGCCAATCGGCGCCCCGCTTGCGCTCGCTCAACGCGATAGGCTACGGGAATGCGCGTTCTCGCAACCGGCGCAACTGGACTTATTGGCCGCACCCTGTTGATGCAATTGGCAGAGCAGGGGCACGAGGTCGTCCTGCTATCTCGCTCTGCGGGTGGAGCGCTGTCACGGCAACCACGCACCAGTGTATTCGAGTGGCAGCCGCTAAGCGGCCCGCCGCCTGCCGCCGCGTTCGACGGCGTCAATGCGATCGTCAACCTGATGGGTGATCCGGTGGCGGGGCGCTGGACGCGAGACAAGCGCCGCGCCATCTACGAGTCGCGCGTCGTCGGGACGCGAAACCTCGTTGCGGGGTTGACAGCCCTAGAGCAGCGTCCCGCAGTGCTTGTAAGCGGGTCGGCGCTGGGCTTCTATGGCGAGCGTGGCGACGACGAGTTGGCAGAGACCGAGCCGCCAGGCGCAGGCTTCCTCGCAACGGTGTGCATCGACTGGGAGACGGAGGCGGCCAAGGCGGAGACGCTGGGTATGCGCGTCGTGCGCCTGCGCACCGCGAACGTCCTCGGCGACGGCGGGATGCTTGGGCCGCTTGTTCGCGTTTTTCGCATGAGGCTGGGCGGCAGGATGGGGTCAGGTCGGCAATGGTGGCCGTGGATACACGTGGAGGACGTCGCTGGCCTAATAGTGCATGCGCTCGAGGGCCCACTATCGGGCGCTCTCAACGCCACTTCTCCTATTCCAGTGCGCCAACGCGACTTTGCGCGCTGCCTTGCGCGCGTGCTTCGCCGACCGTCGCTGGTATGGACGCCTGCGGTGCTCTTGCGCGCCGTGATGGGTGAGTTTGCAGGCGAGGTACTTACGTCGACTCGGATGACGCCGCGCGCCGCCCTCGAGTCGGGGTATGAGTACTGTTTCACAGAGTTGGAGGCGGCGTTGCGGGATGCATTGAAGCATCCCTCACCTTAGCTCTCGCTCTCATCACCACCGTTATTCGCGCACCATTCCCGTCACCCCAGCCATCTCCCCGTGAAAGAGGGAGGATGAGGTAGGCCTGATGGCGGTTGCGCTGAGCGAGTGATTCGCGCGACCAGCGTTCGGCTTCCTGCTTTCGCAGGAACGGCGAACAGGGGCGCGTGTATGGCAAACGGGGGGAGTGGGGATGGCGAAGAGAGCGTGGAGGAGTTGGCTGTGCTACTGTTTGGCACACCATTCAGTACAGGGGTTTTGGCATGGGAATTTCACCAGATACATTGCGGGCGATGCTGCGCGATTTCGGCGGCATACCGATGAGCGGCGAGGAGTTTGAGAAGGTCGCGCCGGTGGTGGAGGCGTTCGTCGCCGAGTTCTCGCGGCTAGGGGAGCTTGATCTTTCGGCGACCTACTCCGCGCTCCAGCTGCACGCGGCGGACGGAGGCTTTTCCCATGGCAGATAGTTCTCTGGCGACGCTACCGATCACGGGGCTTGCGCCGATGCTTGCGTCGCGCGACGTGTCGCCGGTGGAGGTGGTAGACGCGGCGATCGCACAGGCGGAGCGGCTTCAGCCACAGGTCAACGGCTTCATCACACTCATGCACGAACAAGCGCGTACGCGTGCACGGGAGCGCGAGGCTGCAATCGCGCGCGGTGAGTACCGAGGGCCGCTTGATGGCGTTCCTGTTGGCATCAAGGACAACGTTGCCGTTGCGGGCGTACCGCTGACGGCGGGCGCAAAGGCCCACGGCGACAAGGTAGGCGTCGATGACGCCGAAGCCGTAGCGCGTATCAAGTCGGCGGGGGCAATCATCGTAGGGAAGGAGAACCTGCACGAGTTCGCTGCGGGCGGACGCTCCAACAATCCCCATTTCGGTTTCGTGCGCAACCCGTGGGACCTCGAACGCATCCCTGGCGGCTCGAGTGGGGGCAGTGGTGCGAACGTGGCGGCTGCGATGACCTACGCGTCGCTGGGGACGGACGTTGGCGGCTCCGTGCGCTTCCCGGGCCATTGCTGCGGCGTTGTGGCCATGAAGCAAACGTTTGGGCGTGCAAGCCAGCGCGGGTCGATTTTGACATGGCACCACGGCGACCACGTCGGACCGCTTACACGTACGGTGGCCGACAATGCGCTGGTGCTGCAGGCCTACGCCGGCCACGACCCCCTCGACCCTTCGAGCATACCCGTACCTGTGCCCGACTTCTCCGCCGAGCTGGGCCGCGACTTGCGCGGCGTTCGCGTCGGCGTGCCGCGCGAGTGGTTCTTCGACATCGTGACGGACGACGTGGAAGAGACGGTACAGCAGTCAATCAAGGAATTGGAGAGCCTCGGAGCGGATGTCGTCGAGGTGCGCCTGCCGTACATGGACTACGCACGCAGCGTCTGGCTGATGATGGCGGTGGAGACCGCGGTGACGCACGAGCCGCTGCTGCGCAATCGACGCGACGACATCACAGACGACCTGGTTGCAGGAATGCTCGCGGGTCAGTTCATCCTGGCGCGCGACTACATCAAGGCGCGCAAGCTGGAGCGGTTGGTGAAGGAGGGCGTGGCCCAGGCGATGCAGCACGCAGACGTACTCGTCTCGCCGACGTCGCCGGCGGTAGCGACGCACATCGACGCCGATCGCATCACGATTCGTGGCGAAGTGCATGAGCTCGCACTAACTCGTGACGAGGTGATGGGGCGCAACACCTTTCTTGCCAACATCACCGGCGTGCCGGCAATCAGCATTCCGTGCGGCTTCGGCGAGGGTGGGATGCCCGTCGGCTTGCAGCTGATGGGGAGGCCGTTCGAGGAGCCGCTGCTGTACCGCGTCGCCTACGCGTACGAGCAGGTCTCGCCATCCAAGGGGGCGCTGCCACCGCTCGCTGCAGCGTAGGGCGTATGCATGTGCTACGCTAGAAGCGTGCGTTGTTCGAGGCGGCGCCCTCGACGCGACTAAAGTGGGCCTGTGGCGCAGCTGGGAGCGCGCCTCAATGGCATTGAGGAGGTCGCGGGTTCGAATCCCGCCAGGTCCACCATGATCGACGACATCAAGACCTATCGATGACGTTGTCGTTGGATCACCGCATAACGGCCCGTCGCCGGGGTTCGTCAAGTTAGCTTGATCATTAGGCCGAAACTGCATCGAGCACAAAGTGAAAAAGTACATTCTCTTTGACCACGACGGGGTTTTGGTCGAAACAGAACATTGGTATTACCTGGCAAACAAGCGAGCGCTGGCGTCTCTCGGGATTGATCTCCCACGAGACGCATACTTGGTGAGTATGGCCAATGGAGTCTCCGCCTGGGAGGCGGCACGAGTTTCGGGGATATCCGAATCTGAAATCAAACGTGGCCGAGAACTAAGAGACCGGTACTACCAGGAATACCTTACGACCGAAGACATCGAGATCGAGGGTGTCCTGGAAACACTAGCCGAACTCGCAGACACGTACAGGATGGGCATCGTTACTACATCCAAGCCATCTGACTTTGCCCTGATACACGAAAAGCGAGCCATATTGCACTATATGGAGTTCTATCTGACCCGAGGGGATTATGAGCGAGCTAAGCCACACCCCGACCCCTACTTGAGAGGACTCCAACGCTTTGGTGCTACTGCCGCTGAAACGGTAGCTATCGAAGACTCGGCGAGAGGATTGAAGTCGGCAATATCGGCGGGTATCGACTGCATCGTGGTTGCAAGCGAGTTCACCGCCGCTCACGATTTGTCCAAGGCGACTGCCAGAGTAGCTACGTTTAGGGAATTGCCATCTACCCTACCGGGCTTAAGGGGAATATTCCCACCATGAGTGAGAAGGAGTATCTGCTCAAGGTTACTCGTATGATATCGGGATACAAGAGTAGGTGATTGTCCATCGACGGACGCCTGCAGGTATGGACTTGCAGAATTCTGTGCTCGCCCCGCCCTGCTTGGATCCGGTTCCTTCGTAGCAATTGTATGTCCCATGCGAATGAAGCAATAGGGAGGCTTACGCGTGGCGATGCGACGACGCGTGTTGCCCAAAATCCTCTAGCCACGCCCATAGGGTGGTTGCTACATATGAAGGTTGGGAGATTCCTTGATCACACCGGAAGGTTCGTAAGTCGGTACGCCTTTGCTGGCCAATTCCTCTTCTTCTTTGATCCTCGATTGGTTCAGGTCTTTCCGGATTTACGGCTACATTGCACGAATTCCCTTCGCACACGTCCCGCACGCACCTTCCATGTACCCACAGTAGATGCGGCATAATCTGCCAACCGCCGTTAGGCAGTTCGCCCCAAGCGCTCTTAAGGTCACCGAGGCCCCTAGCCCAAGTATGACCATCGCTGATATAGCCCGCGTGCGAGAGCCCCTCAAGAAGCTATTGCAATTGATCGCGGCCTGGCGCGATGAACTGGGCAAGCTTACCAAAGGGTTCCGGTTGGATCAGGATTCGAGATTGGGAGCACCGACTAGAGAGGCCGTGCTCGCACTTGTCGAGTTCAAAAGGAAAGTCGATGCACCGAATGAGTTCATGGGCCGTACCAATCTAGAAGCAATCAACTTGGCGGCTGAGGAGTTGCAGCAAATGCAACGTGCAGCGCTTCGGGTCGAAGGCGCCGTAAGTGCCATGGGTGCGGACTAGTAATCGAGGAAGCCTCGTATGAACCCACCAGGAGATGTCATAGGCGAAGCAAGCCAGCCGTTCGGCGAATCCTACAGGTGGGAACTGTTACCACATTTGTTGGCCAGTGGACGACTCCTTGCTACGGCAGCACGTTGAACAACCACAAGACCAAGCTAACCACGGCCCCACCCGCTATCACACCCCCAGCAGTTAGGATTGGTCGGTGACGTTGCAGCCATGTAGGAGGAGGGGGAGGGGGCTGGCGCTCTTCCTTGCGCTCTTCGTATAGGCGCAACCCGTGGGGATTGATACGTCCGGCCGGCGTGGAGCCGCCGCTACTCGTGAGATACCTTTGCGCTAAGAGCCATTTCCCCGCATCAATCTCGACCTGGGGCATGCGTACATTGGCAGCCCAGACTTCGATACGTCTCTCAGATAGGTCTTCAAGAATTCTGAAGATCGCCTCGTCCAGTTCGTCTCGCATGCGCACCTCCTTAGGCACCGTAGCGTACGCCTATTGAGGGCACCGCGAAACCGGTAAGCGCCGCAATGGCGCGCTCCGGTCGTACCTACTCGCCAGCCAGCGCGATGCCCGAGCGCTCCTGCCTCGCCCGGCGTTAGCAGGAGTCGCACAGCATCCGCTGGTGCCGGAGACCCTGCTGCTTCAAGACTCCGTTCCCATTCTTGTCGGTCTAATACTACGAGTGGTACAAACGCTGGAGCAGGTCACTCTGGCGTCAGGATGTATGACGGTCACCGCTTGTGCCGATTGAGGCGGCCCGAACGATCTGGAGGCCGATGAACGCGCCACACTCGTCGTCTATGCCACCGCAGTCGGAGACGAGGGTGAGCCGGCTACCGCCGTCCTCTGGGCGCCGGCGAGAACGGATGCAACAGCGAAGGAGTACACCCGCGCCCCGCCATCGTAGGTAACATCCATACCTGCGGCGTGAGGATCGGCGGCTCGGCCGCTTGCTGGGGCAGCAACAGCGAACGGGCCAATGACAAGCGTGGGAATGGGAAGACCGGCTGCACGGCGTGGTTTGGCCCGTGGCGTAACCGCCGCGCCCAGTAGCTAGCTCCGGCTAACGAACAGCGCTGTCCCAAGGAGGTAGACATGGAACCAGTCGCAGCCCGCCCGCAACTGCCGGAGGACTATGGTGTCCCCGAGGATGTCGAGGGGCTGCTGCCATGGTCGTATGTCGCCGACAGGCTGGCCGACGCCAGGCACTTCTGGCTGTCCACCGTAACTCTGAGTGGCGCACCGCATACACGGCCCATAGATGGCTTCTGGCTCGACGACCGGCTCTACTTCGGGGGCGGCTCCGAAGCGGCTTGGCGCCGCAACCTGGAGCGGGATCCTCGGGCCTGTGTGAACCTGGAGGACGGCGAGCGCGCGGTCATCCTCCACGGGACAGTCAGGGTGATACTCTCCGACCGGGCGCTCGCGAAACGCCTCTTCGAGATGTCCCGCGCCAAGTACGACGAGAGCCAGGACCAATCTCCCGATGACTACGAAGGCAAGGATGTGCTGGTGTTCGAGCCCTCCGTCGCGTTTGCCTGGAAGGTGTTCTTCGAGGACGCAACGCGCTGGCACTTTCCATCGGAGACTAGGGGGGTTGGCGGGTAGCGGGTCCGTGAAGCTTGTGAGCTAGAACATCCCGTGGGCCACGCCTCGGTCATGGCGCGGCGGTGAAGTCCTGCGGCGCGTCGAACCGCCCGCCTGCGAGGTCGTGGGCTTCGCCGAAACGGACTGCGGCTGCTCGCAGGCGACGGGCCATGACTTGCTCGCAGCCCGACTACGGGTACCGGACTACAGAGGAACGGCGACAAATTGCGCTGTGGTCGCGGGAGCTCTGGGAGTGCGTAGACGACCCGAAATCGAGCAGATGACCTTTCGCCGGTCCATGGCCGGAGTGACGTAGACATCTCTGGGGGCCGTAATGGTCGTAGGAATCTGCATAGCCAGGTGTGCCTCTCGCCTCCGGCCACGAGCCGTACTTGGTGTGCCTCGCAGAGTATCTAGGCAATCGAAGCGGACCGCTCGTGTCGGCAGAGGCCCGTTCTTCATCTATGCCTTGAGTGGCTACGGCGTAGAGCGCTTATATCCTTGCCCCGGCCCGCAGTGGTCATGTCCCGTCAAGACGCTAACGACAGCGTCTGCGCCGGGGCCCCCTGCCTCGACGCGCCCATCGTACGCGGCGTGCCCCATGAGCGTAAGATCGTGAGGATGGACTCGACCGACTTGTATTCGGTGGCTGTAGCGCGTGTTATGTTGGCCCGGCAGGCATGGGCAACACCCGGAAGTCAGCGCAGCCTCCGGTGCTGGAATCCGACGCTTGAAGGCTATGGTCCGTTGAGCCAGATCTGCTGGTAGCACTGCTTGCCGTCCAGAGTGGCCTACCGCGACCAAGGTTGCCACTCCCGAGCCAGTGCCCTAGTGTTCCGAGCCGGAGACTCGCGCGTACAAAGGAGGCGCTTGTGCAGCAACGACCCTTTGGTGAACTGGGCAGCTCGAGCGCCCTCACGCTTGGCGGCGGCGGCCTAGGTCAACTCTGGGGGCCGACGACGCGCGAGGAGTGCGTGGCGACCGTCCGTGAGGCCGTCGACTCGGGCATCGACGTCCTGGACCTCGCTCCGACCTATGGCGACGGTGAGGCTGAGGTCGTTATCGGCGAGGCGTTCGATGGCAACCTTCCTCCAGGTGTCCGGGTCATCACCAAGTGCCGCGTTGGCAGCACCCCTCCGGGGCAGGTCTACGACCTCCTCTCGGAGAGCCTCGAGGCCAGTTTGAATCGTATGCGACTCGACCATGTCGACGTCATGTTCCTGCACAACTGGGTCACGCTGGGAGACGAGGCAGCCGAGGGTGCGACGGCCTCCCAAGTCGTCGCCGAGGCCGTTGTGCCGGCGTTCGAGCGGCTTGGTGCCGAGGGGCGCATTCGCCACTGGGGGCTCACCGGCATCGGCGAGCCGGAGGCCATCATCGGCCTGCTCAACGGCGGCCCATGCCCTGCCTACATCCAGTGCATCACGAACCTACTCGATTCTGCAGGCGGCCTGCGGCGCTTCGCGGGTCCTGCCAGGCCGCGCGAGATCATCGCGGCCGCGAACGCCAACGGCGCCGCCGTTATGGGGATTCGCGCTGTGCAGGCAGGGGCCCTGACCAGCGCTATCGACCGGCCGCTTCCCTCGGACCATCCCGAGGTTGCCGACTTTGAGCGCGCAGCCCCGTTCCGCGAGGTCGCCGCCGAGGTAGGCGCCTCTCCTGCCTATCTCGCCCACCGCTACGCCCTCTCGATGTCGGGTGTATCGACGGTTGTCCTCGGCGTCAAGGACCGCCGAGAGCTGCGCGAGTGCGTCGCCGCCGAGGCTGCGGGCCCGCTCGAACCCTCCCTCATCCAGCGCATCGACGAGGCGGTCGGCCGAGACTAACGCAGCGGGAGAGGCCGCTCGGGCAGCATATAATCGCGGCGCGAGGAGGTGCGCATGGCAGCAGTGCGAATCGGAGTCATCGGCGTCGGATTCGGTGCGACGGTGCACATTCCCGCGTTCCAGTCGGAGGGGCTTGAAGTCGTGGCCGTCTGCGCTCAGCACCAGGAGCGGGCAGAAGAGGCAGCCCGGCGATTTGGGATTCCACACGCCTACACGGACTACAGCGAACTGATCGACCAGGCCGGACTCGACGCCGTCAGCGTTGCGACCATGCCGGGACTGCACTATGAGATGGCCCTGGCGGCGCTAGATGCCGGCAAGCACGTGCTCTGCGAAAAGCCATTCACGGTCCACGCTGGGCAGGCCGAAGGCTTGGTCGCCAAGGCTGAGACCAGCGGCCTGGCCGCGATGATGGCCCACGAGTTCCGGTTCGCCCCGCAGCGGGCGTACACCAAACACCTCATCGACGGGGGATACATCGGCGAGCCACGCCACCTGTCGGCCACCTTGTTCATGTCCTTTCCGCAACGGCCGGGAGGGCCGCGCCCTCCCTCCGCCGGGAGCAGCGGCATGCTTGGCGCGCTCGGCTCCCACTACATCGACTGCATGCGCGACTGGTTCGGTGACATCAGCAGCGTCGCCGGCCGCCTGTTTGGCGCCCCGCCCGAGGGGTTCACGCTGGCGGACGCCAACAACGGCTTCCACTTCGACGCCGAATTCGCCAACGGCGCGTGGGGGGCGATGGCGTGCAGCTTCGCTTCGCCAATGGGCCCAGGCGCCCGGTGGGAGATCTATGGATCCGAAGGCTCACTGCACCTTGCGCAGTCCGGCCCCAATCCGGCCCCAGACGGCATCGTCCTCGGCGGGCGAATGGGTGAGAGCGATCGGTTGGAGGAACTGCCCGTGCCCCGAGAGTTTCACGAGTTCGATGACGAACGAGACGACCGGATGATGCCGTTTCGCATCCTCGTCCGGCGCTTCGTCCACGCAATCGAGACCGGCGAGTCGCCAGCGCCGAACTTCTACGACGGTCTGCAGTGCCAGCGCGCGATGGACGCCATACAGGAATCGGCCATCACCGGTAGCCGCATGAGGGTTGCCACATCATGACACTACCGGGTGGAGAGGTAGGACGGCGAGAGCGCGGACGTTCGAGGCAGCGCCTCGAGGCGTCTGAAGTGGGCTAGGCCTGTGTGGCGCAGCTGGGAGTGCGCCTCAATGGCATTGAGGAGCCGCGGGCTCGCATCCCGCCAGGTCCACCCCTCGCTTGCTGCCCCGCGCAACGGGTGGAGTGTGGCGAGAAAGGAGCCGAGCATATGAGCACTGAGCGGGTCGTCATAGTTGGTGGGGGCTTCGCCGGGCTCAGCGCTGCCTATACGCTGATGAAGCGGGGCATCACTCCTCTCCTGCTCGAGGCTAAGGAACGCGCGGGTGGACGCGGCATCGGCGAGAGGGTGGATGGGTTCTCCCTGGACATGGGCGCATTCGTCTTCACCTCCACCTACGACACCGCATTCCGCATTTGCGAGGAGCTGGGATTGCCGCTAGTGCCTTCGACGATGAAGTTCGGGCACTACCGCAATGGGCGGTGGGTTACCACGACGCCCGACCAATCGCTCTGGAACTTCGTACGGCACCTGCGTGCGGCCGTTACCATGGGCTTCCTTTCACCCTCAGGCATGCGCTCCGGTTACAAGGTGATGCGGCAGATCCATCGCCAGGCGGCATACATGAGTTTTGCCGGTGACAGCCCCCTCGCCGAGATAGACGACGACGAGTCCTTCGGCGATTACCTGAAGCGGCTCGGCGTGCCCGAGAACCTTCAGGTGACGCTCAGAGGGCCCCTAGAAATGGTCTTGGGCGACCCTGCGCCCGCTGGCCAGGCGCTGATGCGGGCGTACATCGGAGAGACGATGCTGAGCAGCGGCAGAGTCTACATGCCGGAGCGGGGCATCGGCTCCCTCAGCGAAGCGCTTGCCAACGCCTGCTCCGATGCGATTCGCACATCCACCACCGCGAGGAGAATCGTCGTCGCTGACGGGACGGTGACCGGCGTAGTGGTGGACGGCGAGACAATCGAGGCGGACGCGGTCATCTGTGCCGTCCCCGGCACGAAGGTCGTGGACCTCATCCCCGAGCTGCCGGAAGCGACTCGCAGTGCGCTCAACACCGTCAGCTACTCGACTGGTTGCCGGGTGGTGATAGGCCTTGAACACGCCCCGCTCCCTCCCGGCTGGCATGGCGCGCTCTACCCAGAGGACGACGACACCCCGCTCCTGCTGGACCGGTCAGCCTTCCTGCCGGCCTGCGCGCCTCCGGGCAACAGCATTCTCGACCTGCTTATCGGGCGCGATCGCGCCAAGGAGCTCATCCCGCTCGACGACGATGAGATAAAGCGACAGCTGCTGGGCGCTGTTCGCCGGAAGGCGCCTCCGGGCTCCGCTCTTCCGGGCGACGACGAGGGCCTTTTCTACCGCGTGTACCGCTGGGAAGAGGCGCTGTGCATGGGGGCGCCCGGGATGCTCGCCGCGGTGGCGAACATCCCGGGGCAGCTTGCAGGGCGCATCGACAACCTGGTCTTGGCAGGCGATTACACGCGGGTGCCGTCGGTCAACGGCGCCCTCTCCAGCGGCTGCAGCGCCGCAACCGAGGTCGCGGACTTGTTGGCGTCCCGCGCCAACTAGGCAAGGCGTGTTGCTAAGCCCGCGCTGCTGCTGATTCTGTTGGTTGGGCGGGGTGAGCCACCAACGCAGAGCCTGCTCAGTCGCGTTCCGGAGACGGCCTTGCGTACCGCCCGGACGAGCCCACCTGCGCCTTCTGAGCGGTGCGGCGCACGCTGCGATTGAGCGGACTCTGCGCTTCACTGATGGGCGGCGAGTTGCATTGCCCGCGTATGCTCCGTGTGGTATAGACGCTCTGCGTGCCCGCGTGCGATGACCATGCCAGCGGGGAAAGGGGGCAGCCGGTCATGACTGAGTGGCTAGGTATCGAGCACCTCTTCGAGCTTTCGGGAACAGAAGCGGTCTGGGGGTTCTTCACCCCGCTGATCATCTTCGCCGTGTTCGCCGCGGCGCAGATCGTGCTGCCGGCGAGGCGGGTACCCGGCTACGTCGTCGATGAGAAGACGGGCGAGCCGCGCAGCTACCGGTTGAACGGCCTGCTGGTGTTCGTGGTCGCCCTGGTTGTGTGGGCGACCGAGATTACGGGAATGCAGCGCGACTGGTTTTACCGCTCCACGATATATGCGGTGGCGGGGGGAACGGTATTCACACTTGCCTTCGCAATGCTGGCGGTGTTCAGCCAGCCGCAAGGCGAGTTGAAGAACCCGATTGCGGCCCTCTGGACGGGGCGCGTTCGGGAGATTTCGTTCTTGAACGATCGCTTCCGCTTCGACGTGAAGATGTACTTCTACGTCGTCGGCGGGACGATGCTGTCGCTCAACGCGCTGTCCGGCGCTGCGTACCACTACGACCGCTTTGGCGACGACGCCAATCCGGGAGTCTTCCTGTACGCTGGCTTCTTCACGTTCTACATCCTGGACTACTTCGTCTTCGAGCGCGTCCAGCTCTACACCTACGATCTAATCCACGAGCGGCTGGGCTTCATGCTGTTCTGGGGCGGCCTCGTAGTCTACGGCTGGCTGTTCATCCTGCCGCTGTGGGGCATGGCCGCATACCCCGACCCCGGGTTCTCGACCGGGTGGACCTACGTCTGGCTCATCGGCACGGCGGCGCTGTTCCTACTGGGTTGGAGCATCTCGCGCGGCGCCAACCTGCAGAAGTACACCTTCAAGCGATGGCCCGACCGCAAGTTCCTCGGGATCATCGAGCCCAAGTACATCGAGGTCGGCGAGCGGAAGATCCTCTACAGCGGTTTCTGGGGGGTTGCCCGCCACTTCAACTACATGGGCGAAGGGTTCGCCTCCCTATCTATCGCCCTGGTGTTCGGCCACTTCGGCGTTCTGTGGGCGTGGGTCTACTTCGTCTTCATCGTGACGCTGTTCACCTTCCGCCAGCGCGACGACGACAAGCACTGCGCGGAGAAGTACGGCGAGGAGAAGTGGGCGGAGTACAAGTCGCTCGTGAAATACCGGATCTGCCCCGGCATCTATTGAGGGGGGCGGCCTGCGGAGTCGATGCAGGGTGCCTGCGATGAGGCCGTCCGAGTTGGCGCGCGCATGAAACTCGGGGTCACCTACCTGGGCAACCGGTTCGTCCGGCATTACGTGGAACGCGACCTTCCAGAGATTGTCGCGGCCGGGTGCGACTACGTCGTCCACACCTTCAGCGAGTACGACCTGGCCTTTCATTCCGGGGAGGTCGCCGCCCTAGTGGATGCCACGCACGAGGCCGGGCTGGAAGCCTGGTTGGACTGCTGGGGGCTTGGAGGCCTCTTTGCTGGCGAGGCGTTCAGCGATTTCTTGGTTCGGCACCCTGAATCGTGGCAGGTTAGGCCTAGCGGTGAGCGTATGCCCGTGGCTTGCCCCAATGCGCCCGCGTTCCGCGAGCTGCTCCGCACATGGATAGCGGCGGCAGCCGGGGTCGGCGCCGAAGCTGTGTTCTTCGACGACCCGATGGCGCCCTCTAGCGAGAGATGCGTCTGCACGAGCTGCCGGGAAGCGCGAGAGCTTGGGAATGCAGGCCCAGCAGACGGACGGACGCTCCAGCAGTGGAGCCTCGCCCGTTTCGTAGAGGACGCCTGCAACACGGCTCGCGGGTTGGGACTGCGCTCGGTGGTCGGGGTGCTCCCGGAGGTGAACGAGCAGGGGGGCGGGGTTCCCTCGGAGCCATTGGCGGCTGCGGGCGCAGCAGACGGAATCGCGGTATCGCCCCTCTGGCGCGCGCATGGGCAATCCGTCACTCCGTATGTGTTCGACGCGTGCGCGGCCGTCGTAGCCGCCTGCAAGGAGTCCCGGCAAGAGCCCATCGCCTGGCTACAGGCGTTTTCGATACCGGCGGGCCGGGAATCCGAGATCACCGAAGCCGCGGATGCGATGGCCGCAGCCGGGATAGCCAACGTCTCGACGTGGTGCTTTCGCGCGGGCGAGCAGATGATGGCTGTTCGCTCGGAGCAGCCCCAGTTGGCGTGGGAGACGGTGGTAGCGGTGTACCGGCGCCTGAAGGCAACATCTGCCGGTAGTTGACGCTGCTCAGGGGCGGGCGAGCACCAGCGCGAACATCTCGTCGGGGTCTGTGAACCATTGGACTTTGCCGAAGCCCGTGTCATGGAGCGTTTGGGCGAAGCGGTCCTTGGTGAACTTGTAGGAGCTCTCGGTCCAGATCGTCTCCCCTGCGCGGATGCGGGCGATGTCGTTGCTTGCGGACAGCCTAAGTACGACATCAGCCGTGGCCTCCAAGTGCATCTCGATTCGTGATTCCTTGGCGTTGAAGAATGCACGGTGCCGGAACAGCCCCGTGTCGATGTCGATGCCCAGCAGATCGGCCACCGCCTTCAGAGAGTTGAGGTTGAACAGTGCGGTCACTCCCTTGGAATCGTTGTAGGCCGCCTCAATGACATGCGTGTCCTTGACGAGGTCGGCGCCCACGAGCAGCGCGTCCTCGGGACGGGACATGAGTCCCCGGATCTCCGCTAGGAATCGGCTCCGCTCTTCCGGATGAAGGTTGCCGATGGTTGAGCCTAAGAACGCAATGAGTCGTATCCCTTGTGGTTGGGGTATGTCGCAGAGCTGCCGCTCGAAATCGCCGACGACGGCGGCAATCTCGGCAAGGTCAGGGTATGTGTCGAACAGCGCTTTCGCGCCCTCACGGACCGCCGCTTCGCTGATGTCGAACGGGATGTAGCGCCGCAGCGTCCCGGCCGTCAAGGCGGGGGCGATCAGCATTCCGCTCTTGGCGCTATTGCCGGGCCCTATCTCGACAATCTCGTTGGGCCGGACGCTGCGGACGATCTCGGTGGCGAAGCGCTCCAGCAACGAATTCTCCACACGGGTGAGGTAGTACTCTTCCAGCCGTGTAATCTCGTCGAAGAGGCCGGAGCCCTGCTCGTGGTAGAGGAACTTGGGGCTGAGCGTCTTCGGCACGGCGGTCAGGCCTCGAACTATTTCGTCGACCGCAGCCATTCGCTCTACGTCTGCGGACGTGCAGGCCGTAACGGTGAATCGACCGGTCATTGCGCCGGTTCTTGTCCGACGCTCGCGCTCTCCTTTGCGAGGCGAGCGAGCACCCAGTCCCCGAAGGTTCGGGCAACTGAGGAGCCGTGGTGGGTGCGTCTGACCATGTACAAGCTGCGTTTCGTGTCGAGACCGGTCAACCGCGCGGGGTAGACCTGATCGAATTCGTGTTCGTGGACTGCGAGCGACGACACGATGCTGAATCCGAAGCCGTTGTTGACGGCGGCCAGCGTCGCGTGCGTCGAGTTGACGACCATGACGGGGGTGTATCCAGGCTCCTTCACCCCTGCTCTATCCAGCGCTTGGCGCAGGCCCGTCCAGGTACCGGAACCCGATTCTCGTTCTATGAACGGCAGCCCTTTCAGTTCGGACACATCGACTGACGCTCTGCCTGCGAACGGATGCCTTCCGGGCACCGCCAGCACCAGCTCGTCTTCGGCGACCGCCGTCCATTCGAGGGAGGGCTGCGGCGCCCGCGTTCCGACAAACCCCAGGTCGGATTGGCCATTGGCGACCTGCGCTGTTGCCGATGCGGAGTCGGTAACGGCTACGCGCGGACGCACCAGCGGGTATATCTCGGTGAAATGCGACAGCAGGCCTGGCAGGAGATATTCGCCCGGCGAGGTGCTCGCCGCAATTCGGAGCTCGCCCTCCACCACCCCGTCGTTGCGTGCAAGAGATTCGACGATTCGGTCGTGCGCGGCCAGGGTGTCCACAGCGTAGGCGAACAGTCTGCTGCCGGCGGCGGTTGGCACGACGCGCTTGGGATGACGAATCAAGAGGGCCACGCCGAGTTCCGTCTCAAGCCGCTTGACGTGGCGACTCACTCCCGGCTGACTGACGTGCCGCTCGCGAGCCGCTTCCCGGAAGCTGCCGGAGCGGCATATGGCGACGAAGCTTCTCAGCGCGCTTACGTCCATCGTTTCGATGATAAATTGTAATCGATTCCGGCGCGATCTATCACGCAACGGTATTATCTCTGCATCCTGCATCTGGCTGGCGGAGGGGTATGAGAAAGGTAGCGATTGTGCTGGCGGTTGCCGTGCTGGCAGGGCTGGCCGCATGTTCGAGTGAAGAAGAGAAGGAGCCACTGCTTATTGCCGGCATCCCCGACCAGGACGTGAGCCTGCTGGAAGCGCGGTTCAACAAGCTCGCCGAGCACCTCTCGGAGGAAACGGGCTTGGAAGTGCGATACGTGCCGCAGGTCGATTACGCGGCTGTCGTCACCGCCTTCAAGCAGGGCGATATCCACATGGCCTGGTATGGAGGACTCACCGGCGTCCAGGCACGCTTGGCCGTTCCGGAAGCGGAGGCGATAGCCCAGCGCCCGCGGGATGCTGAGTTCCACTCGGTATTCGTCGCCGCGCCCGACTCCGGCATCACCGGGCTCGCAGACTTGCAAGGGAGGACGCTCGTCTTCGGCTCCGAGAGTTCGACCTCCGGTCACCTCATGCCGCGGTCATTCCTGAGGGATGCTGGCATCGACGTGGAGAGCGACCTCGATTCGATCAGCTTCAGCGGCTCTCACGACCGCACGTGGAAGCTGGTAGAGGCAGGCTCCTTTGATGCCGGTGCGCTGAACGAAGCGGTTTGGGAAGCGCGTGTTGCCAGTGGTGACGTGGACCTCTCGAAGGTGGATGTCTTCTACCGGACGCCCCCTTACGTGGACTACCACTGGGTCGTGAACCGCTCAGTCGACGACGTCTACGGGGAAGGCACCGTGGACAAGCTCAAGGACGCGCTGCTCGGCATCGACACCTCGAAGGGCGGCAAGGCGAAAGAGATTGCCGAGGCCTTCCAGACCGACCGGTTCATCGAAACGAGCAACGAGAACTACCAGGCGATCGAGGATGTCGCGAGGTCTCTTGGCATCATCGAACCATAGCAACGCGCCCGCAGTGGTGCTCGACGGCACGTCGAAGCGCTACGAGCAGGCGACGGTGCTTGCACCGCTCTCGCTCAGCGTCAGCCCGGGCGAGCGGGTGGCCGTCGTCGGACCGAGCGGCGCCGGCAAGACGACGCTCCTGCGTCTCATAGCGGGAGCAGTAGCTCCTTCGACGGGGTCGGTCGAACTGCTGGGTAAGGACGTTGCGAGCCTTCGGCCCGGGCGCGAGCTGGCCCGGCTTGTTGGGATGATTGCGCAGCAGTTCGACCTCGTCCCAAACCTGTCGGTGCTGCACAACGTGCTGGTAGGGAGGCTGGGCGAATGGAGCTTTGGAAGGTCGTTGCGCTCGCTCGTATGGCCCGGGGAGCAGCGCCTGGCATTCGACGCGCTTGAGCGCGTCGGGGTCACGCACCTCGCGCATCAGAGGGCAGGGCGGCTATCGGGGGGCGAGCAGCAGCGGGTCGCCATCGCAAGGGTGCTCGTTCAGCATCCTAGCGTCGTCTTGGCGGATGAGCCGGTGGCGTCGCTCGATCCTGCCCGCGCTCGAGAAGTGGTGCGCTTGCTCACGGCAGTGACCGAGGAGCAGCGCGAAACGCTCATCGCCAGCATTCACTCCATCAACCTCGCGCGCGAGTTCTTTGATCGCATCGTCGGACTGCGCAACGGGCTCGTGCAGTTCGATACCCCGACGACCGGCATCCATGACCACATGCTCGAGGATTTGTACGAGATCGAGGGGTTGAGGAGTGGGGACTGAAGCGCCCGCGGAGGCGGGGCGCACTCGAGCGATTGAGAGCCGTCGAGCCATTACCCTCATCCTCCTCGGCGCATTCGCGCTGAGCCTCTTCGGAGTCAATTGGAGCGACGGCGTTTTCAGGCCGCGCGGCCTGGGCGCGGTCGGTGAGACGCTGGGTGCAATGTTCCGGCCAGACCTTTCGCCGGACCTGCTCAGCACAGCGGCGGCCGCCGCGTGGCAGACGGCGGCCTATGCGGTGGCAGGGCTGACGGTCGCCTTGGCCATCGGCATTCCGTTGGGCGTCATCGCCTCGGGAACCATAGCGCGCTCACGCGTGGGAGCCGTCACCCAGGTAGGCATAACTCGGGCGGTCCTGGCCTTCTTCAGAGCCATCCATGAACTGGTCTGGGCGCTCCTGTTCGTCGCCGCCCTCGGGCTTTCGCCGATGGCTGCGGTGTTGGCGCTGGGCATCCCATATGGGGGGATCCTGGGCCGAATCTACGCGGAGTTGCTGCAGGACGTGCCGGCGGCACCCCTCGACGCACTCCGACGCGCCGGCGCATCGGAGTGGAGGGTGTTTCTGTTCGGGCGGCTGCCGATGGCGCTGCCGGACATGCTCTCGTACACCTTCTACAGGCTGGAGTGCGGCATCCGGTCGGCAGCGGTGCTCGGCTGGGTCGGGCTTGGGGGGTTGGGGTTTCAGGTTCAGATAGCGCTCGAAGACCTCGCCTACGGGCGCGTTTGGACGTTTCTCTGGGTCCTGGTGGTCATGGTTGTGCTCGTAGACCTCTGGAGCTCCCAGGTACGGCGGAGGATCGTGCCGTGAGCCAGACCCCGCTCGCCGCGTACCCGGTAGGGAGCAGACGACCGAGGCTGACGTTCGTGTCGGGATCTGCGTTGGCGATGGTCGCGCTCATGCTCTCGTCGTGGGCGTACATCGCCTTCGGACAGTCATGGCCGAGCCACGGCTTCTTCTCCGGAGAGACTGCGTCGAGGGGATGGTCGTTCCTTCGCGATCTCGGTGGCTATGGCCGTGAGGGCACGCCCGCCTACCTGGACGGAGGAGCGTGGGCAGAGGCTGGACGGCTGGCGCTGACCACCCTAGCCATGAGCGTTCTCGCTGCGGGCATAGCCGCCTTGGGAGCATTGCTCACGTTCATGTTCGCGGCACGAAACGTCATGTTGGGCGAGCTGGCTCCCTACCGGAGCCCGGTCTGGAGCGCGTGGTTCGGCATAGTGCGGCTTGCCTATGCGCTGAGCCGCGCCGTGCCAGAACTGATATGGGCGATGCTGTTGGTCTTCATCCTCTCGCCGGGCATTCTTCCTGGGGCGCTCGCGCTCGCCATTCACAACTTCGGGATCCTCGGCAAGCTCTCGGCTGAAGTGGTGGAAGGCCTCGACATGCGCCCAGCCCGCGCGCTCAGGACGTCCGGGGCAGGCCGGCTCCAGGTGATCGTCTACGCCATCCTCCCGGCGGCGCTGCCGCGGTTCATCACCTACCTCTTCTACCGCTGGGAGGTCATCATCCGGACGACCCTCGTCGTCGGACTCGTTGCAGCGGGTGGGCTCGGCATGGAGTTCAGGCTTGCCCTGAGCCATTTCCACTACACCAGTGTCACGCTGCTACTCACTTGGTACCTCTTGCTGGTGCTGGGCGTTGACCTCGCCTCGGCAGCCATGCGCCGGCTCGCGCGCTAGCTGCCTATGGCGCAATCTCATCGAGGAGCGCTGCCCAGTCGTCACGCTCGCGCCGTGGGTCAAGAAGCGAACGGAGCGGCGCTTCGCCTTCCCGAAGTCGAGCGAGGAATTCGGGGTCGTCCTCGCAGCGCAGGAGCAGGCGCCGCAGCTTCGAACGGTCGCCTACCGGAAAGTAGCCGGGGTAGTCGTCCCCCAGCAGTCCGATGTTGCCGGGCATCCGGGACGCCAGAATGGGGACGCCGTCGACCGCTGCCTCCGAGACGACGTTGGCTCCCCCTTCCGAAAGGGATGAGATTACCATGACATGGGACCGTTTGAGCAGTCGCCGGGCACGCCACGTCGGTAGGCCGCGCATCCAGGCGTACCGCGGGTGGCGGGCGGCGAGCGCACCCGCTTGGCGAGCCATGGCGGAGCTCATCGCGTCGCCAAGCTGCAGCACGCGAATACGGGAAGATTGGGGCAGCCGGCGGGTCGCTTTGGCTGCGAGGAAGGGATCCTTGACTGGCCTCAGGTGACCCACGACGCTCACGTCGAAGTGGCGAGCGTTTGGCGATGGGCCGGAGGTGGGCGTTGGCTTGGCCGTCTGCACGATGGTACGTACCTTGTGCCTGTGCTCCTGCCGGAGCTCGTTGGCAACGAGGTGCTGCAGCGTTACCAAGCGGTCTGCCAAGTCAAGGACGAGCCCTCCGCCCTCCTCATACAACGGGCCGTAGACATCGGTGCCTGCGAGGAGCACGACGACGGGCTTGGTCGGCTGACGGGCTTTGAATGCCTCGACGGCCCGTGCGCTCCGCAGCGCGTGGATTGCTACCAGCAAGTCGAAGCCCTGCCCGCCGTAGGTCTGGCTTAGCGTGACCCGGTGGCCTAGGCCCCGCAGAATGCCAGCCCAGCGATTCGCCGTGGCTCGGTTGCCGTTCCGGCTGTGCGGCGGGGCGGGCGTCACGAGGCCGATGTGCACGAGCGCTACCTCCGGGGAATCATGCCGCGCAGGTGCGGAATCCGCACATCACATCGCGCCGGTTAGGCGTGTAGAAGTTGCGCCAGGTGTTGCGGATCAGCCGCGTCCGCGTGCTCCAGGCTCCGCCGCGAAGCACCTTGTGCCCGCTGAACCACGGCTCGGAGTACTCCTTGTAGGGGTCGGCGACGAACCCTGGGTACGGTCCGAATTCCGTGGAGGTCCACTCCCAGACGTTGCCCAGCATCTGGCGGCATCCCAGGGGCGTGTCGCCTGCGGGGAAGGCGCGAACGTCGACCGTGCCACGGCCTCGAAAATCGAGGTTCGCGCGGTCGCGTGTCGGCTGCTCATCGCCCCAGGGGTAGCGGCGCTTCGGAGCGCCGTCCTCGCCGCCACCCGCAGCCAGTTCCCACTCGGCCTCCGTCGGCAATCGCCTCCCGGCCCACGCGCAGTACGCGTTCGCCTCGTGCCAGTTCACGTGGATGATCGCGGCGTGCGGGTCAACGGGCACCCAGGCGTCGTAGCGCCTGAGCAGCCATCGGCCGTCGCTCTCGCGAGACCAGTAGACGGGATGCTCAGCGCCGACCGCCTGCTTCCACCACCATCCCTCGTCGGTCCAGAACGAGCGTTCGCGGTAGCCGCCGGACTCGACGAAACGAACGAACTCACCATTGCTCACCGCGGTGGCTGCGATCGCGAATGGCTCCACGTAGACCCTGTGCGCCCACTTCTCGTTGTCGAAGACGAACGGCAGCTCGCCTTCGACAGCGCCGAGCGTGAATGCCCCGCCCGCTATGGCGATGTCGCGGGGCTCGAAATCGAGTTGTGCTGAAGGCGCCTCCGCTGCTGACGGAATGGTTGGCTCGGAGAAGCCCAGGGTTTGGCGCGTGTAGGCGAAGGCCTCGGCGTGCATGTCGGTGTGCAGCGTGGCGAGCTGGATGAAGTACTGCTCTAGCGCGTCTGGCTCGTCCTGTCCGAGCCGGTCGGCCGCCTCGCGGGCTACCTGACGCGCAAAGGCCCGTGTTTCCGTCCACGACGGGAAGCTCAGCCGCCACCGGGTGTCGTGCGCGATGGCCGCTGAGTCGTAGAGGGCGTCGGAGCCAGGGACCATGCTCTGCGCTTCATAGAGGTTGCGCAGCGTCCACTTCTCGAAGAACCACCCCACATGGCCGACTTCCCAGAGGGCGGGGTTCACGATGGGGATCATGGGCCCGATCTGCTGGCGGGGATCGAGGTCTGCGGTCAGGGCGAGGACGGTCTCGACCGAGTCCAAGGCCTCTGCAGCGAGGTCGTGTGCGCTGCGTGACGGCGCAGGCGGTAGGTCGAAAGCGCTCATGGAAACGTCTGTCTCTACCGCTAGGCCGAGACCTCTATCGCATTGCGGGCGTCTTGCCTGGCAACTACCCGGCCGATGTTCGCTCCCGCAACCCCCCGCTGGGCGAGCCCTTCCATTAGCGCGTGTGTCGACTCGGACCGTACGGCGATGAGCAGGCCGCCTGACGTCTGCGCGTCGCAGAAGATGAGCTTCTCCTCATCGGCGATGGCGGGGTCCCAGGCGATCTCCGAATCGAACGCATCGAGGTTATTGCGCGTTCCGCCGGGGACGACGCCGCGTTCGGCGAGCTCCCGCGTACCTGGTAGGAGGGGGATGTCGGAGAAGCGGATCTTCGCGACGGTACCTGCCGCCCGTAGCATGCCAAGCAGATGGCCCGCGAGCCCGAAGCCGGTGATGTCGGTGGCAGCCTTGACGCTCGCCTCCACCATCGCTTCGGAGGCGGCGCGGTTCAGCTGGCGCATCGTGCTGACGGCCCCGGCAAGAGTTGCGTCGTCGGTGACGCCTGCCTTGGCCGCGGTCGTGATGATTCCCGAGCCGAGCGGCTTCGTGAGCACGAGGTCGTCCCCGGCTGCCGCTGCGGCGTTGGTGATGATGCGATCGGGCCTGACGATGCCGGCGACCGACAGCCCGTATTTCGGCTCACGGTCCTTCACGGTGTGGCCCCCGGCGATGACGATGCCCGCCTCCTTCGCAACGTCCATGCCGCCGAGCAGTATGCGTCCGAGCACGTCCTTCGGCAGATCCTCAGGGAAGCAGACGATGTTCAGCGCAAGGAGCGGCGTCCCGCCCATGGCATAGACGTCGCTGAGGGCGTTCACCGCCGCGATGGCCCCGAAGTCGTAGGGGTCGTCGACGATGGGCGGGAAGAAGTCGATGGTCTGCACGACGGCCAAGTCGTCTGTCAGGCGATACACGGCCGCGTCGTCGCTCGTGTCGAACCCTACGAGCAGGTCATCGTGCTGCACGTGGGGGAGGTGGCTCAGGACCTCGCCGAGGTCCTCAGGGCTGAACTTTCCGGCTCAACCCGCGCACGTCGCCAGGCTGGTTAGGCGGACCTCTTCTTGCTGCATGGCGCAATTATAGACGCTTGGCAATAGCTAGGCGCGCGGTTCGAGGGCAACGCTGCCAGGACCGTCGAGGCGCACCAAGCCCTACCTCCTTTCTCCGAAAGTTCACAACACGACACCGCTTGGTCTACCATGCCAGCGACCTCAGCGTCTCCTCAGCCAACCCAGCTCTCCAATGCGTGGACGGAGCGACCATGGCCGACAAGCCCCGCGGTAGGTCAATGAAGAGCGGGACAGAACTCGCCCCCGAGCACACCGGCGGAGGGCCGGTGCTGCTTTCGGGCGGCAATCCTCAGATTCCGAAGGGAGACGGCGACGCTCCGGTGCAGGCCTACATTGCGGCCATGCCGGGCTGGAAGAGCGGCCTTGGACGGCGGCTTGACGACCTCATCGTGCGCGCCGTGCCCGACGTGAAGAAGGCCGTACGGTGGAACTCGCCCTGGTACGGCGTCGAGGGCATGGGGTGGTTCGCGAGCTACCACGTCTTCACCCGTTACGTAAAGCTCACCTTCCTCAGCGGCGCGTCGCTGCGCCCCCTCCCGCCGGGCGGCGGCAAGGACCCGGACGCGCGCTGGATCGACATCTACGAGGGCGCCTTCGACGAAGAGCAGATGAGGGATTGGGTCCAGCAGGCTGCGACCATTCCCGGCTGGCGCGGCTTCTAACACGCTGCCGATTCCCCTAACAGTGCGATGAATCACCGACGACCGTGCTGCGCTATGCTGGGATAGACGAGGAAACGAGCGAGATAGGAGGAGCGAAATGGCTAAGTACTTGGTGCGAGCGTCTTACTCCACGGATGGAGTAAGGGGGCTGTTGAGCGAGGGTGGCACGTCGCGGCGCGATGCGGTCAAGGCCGCCATCGAGTCGGCTGGCGGTACGCTGGACACCTTCCTGTATAGCTTTGGCGAGGGCGACTTGTACGTCATTGCCGACATGCCTGACCAGGAGTCGATGGCGGCCTTGGCGCTCAACGTTGCCGCTGCCGGTGCGCTCAGGCCGCAGACGACGGTGCTGCTGACGCCCGAGCAGGTGGACGAAGCGGTGAAGAAGGACATCTCCTACCGCGCCCCGGGTGCGTAAGGAGCGTCGCTGCCGGCAAGCCATTCCGGGGTGGTGCGGCGCAACCGCACCACCCTAGGCACGCAGAAGGGGCGACGCAATGTCGCCTCGGATGGTCTCCGGCCTCGTGGGCCGAGGAAGAGCCGCCTGGCCCCACCTCGAGCCGACGGGCGCGCTCGCCAGGCTCGGCCTACGCGTCGTGAGGCAGCGCGGGCGCCAAGGCGGGTCGCTGGAGTTCGGCGCGCCCCGCCGAACCGGTTGCCGCCTAGGGGTGATTGACGCGGACGGTGATGACGTCGGTGTCCTGGTACTGCTGGTGCCGTACGGACGAGGCGTAGCCCCGCAGCATCCGCAGCGATAGCTCCTGCTCCACGGGTTCGGACGAGTCGTGTTGCTGAAGCTGGCGAATCTGGTCCTCCAAGTTCGCCTCGTTACCACCCCCGATGAACTCGAGGTCGGCGACCAGGCCGTCGCTGGATGCGAGCACCACCAGGCGACGCCCGTCCTTCGTCTCCTCTTCCTCGTCAGCTTCGAAGTCGAGCGGAGCCAGGGTGAGCAGCGTCTCCTCGGCGACAGCGCCAAGGCGGTCGCGCATGGCGTCGCCCCAACCTCTTCGCGCGGCGAATTTGGCAATGAAGGCGTTCAGGTCGGAGAGGGCGTCGATGTGCAGCTCCGACTGAAAACGCAT
>DAOUJX010000028.1:0-2930 GCA_034422075.1 Dehalococcoidia bacterium | reverse complement strand
CGACGTTGCCGAACGCCTGAATGAAGCGGCGGTATGCGTCGAGTGCCGGGCGCTCGTCGCCCATCATCGCCGCGAGGCCGCGCCACGTGTCTTCGGTCACGCCCATGTTCAGGATGGTGTCCATCATGCCGGGCATGGAGACGGGTGCGCCGGAGCGGACGGAGACGACGAGGGGGTCGGACGGTGCGCCAAGGGTACGCCCCAATTCGCGCTCGAGCGTGTGAACATTCTCGACGATGGACTCCCAGAGCCCCTCGGGGAAGGCGTGCCCGCGCAGGTACTCGCGGCAGGCCTCGGTGGTGATGACGAAACCAGGGGGCACGGGGATGCCGATGCGGGCCATCTCGCTGGCGTGGGCGCCCTTGCCGCCGAGCAACTGCACCATTTGCGCGTTGCCCTCCGCCAGGCGGTAGACCATCTTGCCGCCTGCTACCGTCGCCATACCTGTTCCCGCCTCCCTGTGAAAATCGTCAAGGCGTGTGCCCCGTCCCCATTCAGGAGAGGAGGGGCTCCCCGTCGCGAGTATAGCACCGGAATCGGGTAGTGGCGGTTACTGGAGTGGTAGGAGGGCGGCGATGCGGGACATGACCTCTTCCGTCATTTCGCGGAGGCGTTCGCGCGATGGGCGTCCTGCGCCGGGATCGAGCGTGAACGGCTTGCCGATGTTCACGCGCAACCGCGTCAGCGGGAAGGCGATGCGCACGTAGCTGTTGATGCGCTCGCTGCCGGTAATACCGACGGGAATGACGGGTGCGCCCGTGCGCGCGGCAAGGTAGCTTAGCCCGTCCGTCGCTGGACCAAGGCCCCCCTCGCGGTTGCGCGTGCCCTCTGGGAAGACCAGCAGCGCCTTGCCCTCGGCCAGGGTTGCCTGCGCCCAGCGCACCGCGTCGATGTCGCGCCCATCGCGGTCGACTGGGTAGACATGCACGTTGCGCAAGAAGTGCCCGGCGATGGGATTGTCGAACAGCTCGCGCTTGGCCATGAACCACACGGGGCGCGGGAACGCCTCAACGATCAGGGGCGGGTCGGCGTTGGAGCGGTGGTTGGCGGCGATGATGAGCGGCCCCTCGTGTGGCACGTGGTCGCGCCCGATTACCTCCAGCCTCCCGAAGGTCGGCATCATGATGCGAGCTGCCACCTTGCCGATCCGGTAGTAGAGGTCGACGGCCACCGCCCTACTCCTGCGCGATGCTCCGCAGCACGGCGTCGACCACCTGCTCAAGGTTCAGCCCGCTCGTATCGACCACCACCGCGTCTTCCGCCGGCTTGAGCGGCGAGTCGTAGCGCTGGCTGTCGAGGCGGTCGCGCTGCTCCAACTCGGCCCGCACCGCCGAGGCGGTCATCGTGCGGCCCCCGTGCTCGAGCTCGGCGTGGCGGCGGCGCACACGCTCGGAAGTGGGCGCATCGAGGTAGACCTTCTTGGCGTGAGGTGCGACGACGGTGCCGATGTCGCGGCCCGCCATGACGATTCGGCCCTCTTCGGCGATGCGCCGCTGGAGGGCGACCAGTGCGCGGCGAACAGGGCTGATTTGGGAGACGAACGACACCCGTTCGGTGACGGGGCCGCTGTGTAGCAGGCGCGTAACGTCGCGCCCATCGACGTACACGCGTTCGCCGACCTCAATGTCCGCCAACTCCGCCGTGCGCGCAATCGCGGATTCGTCGGATGTGTCGATGCCCCTTTCGACGACGAGGAGCGTGACGGCACGGTACATGAGGCCGGTGTCGATGAAACGGTAGCCGAGCCTCTGGGCGAGCGCCCGCCCGACGGTGCTCTTCCCCGACGCCGCCGGCCCGTCGATGGCGATGATGGGCGGGCAGGCGGTGGAGAAGCGGGCAGGCGGTGGTGCGTCCACGGGCGCCATCATCAGCCACGTCGCCCCTGCGTGCAAGGGAGGGCGTGGTTAGCGGCAGGGACCGTGAGAAGCCAGCATGCCAGAAATCAGCCGACCTCCAGGGATGCGCTCCAGAGGGTGAAGGGCCGGACACCTGCGGCGATGCTGATGTCCACGACTTGACGGGGAGCTAGGTCGATGGGGACGGTGGGGCCTAACGTAGTTCCGTTTGAGAGGTGGACTTCAACCGCCACGCTGCGCAGGGCGGCAGCCGTGGTGTTTTCCACCGTGCCTGTGAAGGCGTTGGCGAGCAAATCGTACGAAAGGGTCATCTGCGCCCCATCGCGGAGCAGGTGGAGAGTATCGAAGGGCGTTAGGTCGGGAGGAGGCTCTGAACCCTCACCTAGCGGTGCATAGCGGTAGACGCCGGACTCGGAGTCGCTGCCACAGCCGATGAGGCCGGGGCCGATAGACCCAATGATGAAGAGGATTGCGACCACCGTCTGTTGCCGGAATGGTTGCTGCACGATTGTCCTGGGAACCTGAAAGCAAGCGCACCGGTAGCATACTTCAGGCAGGGCTTGGGTTAGCTTGTGCATTGCTTCACAAACTATGTTGACAATGTTTCACAATGTGGAATACTATCCACCATCCGTCACCGGGGTGCGGCCCCGGTGATACGTGTTTACGGGCAGCGACCATGAACGGACACAGCGACCCAGCCGCGTACGTCCTGCGCACCGCCAAGGACAACGACGTCAAGTTCATCCGGCTCTGGTTCACCGACATCCTCGGCAACCTCAAGGGATTTGCCATCACGGTCGCGGAGCTGGAGAGCGCGCTTGATCGCGGCATGGCCTTCGACGGCTCGGCCATCGAAGGATTCGCGCGTGTGGACGAGTCGGACATGATCGCGGCGCCCGACCCGACGACCTTCTCCGTGCTGCCCTGGCGCCCTCGGCAGAATGCCGTCGCGCGCATGTTCTGCGACATCACGCGGCCCGACGGCGAGCCATTCGAGGGGGATCCGCGCAACGTCCTCAAGACCGCGCTTCGGCGCGCGTCGGAGCGCGGCCTCACCTTCATGGTCGGCCC
>DAOUJX010000027.1:0-8578 GCA_034422075.1 Dehalococcoidia bacterium | reverse complement strand
CGACGCCCTACGACGCCAAGGGCATGCTCAAGGCCGCCGTCCGCGACGACGACCCCGTGATCTTCCTCGAGCACAAGCGCACCTACCGCTCGGTCCGCGGCGAGGTGCCGGAGGGCGACTACGTCGTCCCCATCGGCCAGGCCGACGTCAAGCGCGAGGGGAAGCACGCGACCGTCGTGACCTATGGCCTGACGCTCCACTATGCGCTCCAGGCTGCCGAGTCGCTGTCGGAGATGGGCGCCGAGGTCGAGGTGGTCGACCTGCGCTCCGTCCGACCCATCGACGCCGACGCCATCCTGACATCAGTCCGCAAGACGGGCCGCCTGCTCGTCCTGCACGAGGACAACCAGACCGGCGGCATCGGGGCGGAGGTCAGTGCCATCGTCAGCGAGCGCGGGTTCGGCTACCTCGATGCCCCCATCATTCGCTGCGCGGGCCCCGACGTGCCGAGCATGCCGTTTGCCCCCACGCTGGAGGCGGCCTTCATGCCTACCCCTGACAAGATCACCGCCGCCCTTCGCAAGCTGTTGAACTACTGAAGCTAAGCAAGAGAGGACATCCATGCCCGTACTCATTCAACTTCCACAGGTAGGTGAGTCCGTCACCGAGGGCGTCATCGGCAAGTGGCTCGTGGAAGCCGGCGCCCGCGTCAAGAAGTACGACCCCATCGTCGAGGTCACGACCGACAAGGTCAGCATGGAGGTGCCCTCTCCATTCGACGGCCAGGTAGTACGCCTCCTCGTGCAGGAGGGAGACACGGTGCCGATGGGCTATCCCATCGCCGAAATCGAGATCGAGAACACCGTTGCAGCCGCGCCCGGCAGCGGCGAGCCGGAGGCGCCAGCGCTAGACCGCGAGGCAGAGCGACGAGCGCGCATCGGCGAATTCCTCGAGGGCACGCGCAGCGTCGGCCCGACCGGCTCCGGCGAGGGGGGCGCGGGCCGTCCGGACGCCTCCTTGGAGGCCCCCGTCGAAGCTCCCACACTGTTCGAAGTGCACGATGATGAAGAGTTCGCCGGCGAGGAAGAGGATGGCGTCGCCGCCGAAGGCGATGCGCCGCTCTCTCCTGCCGTCCGCCGCCTCGTAGCCGACTATGGCATCGACATTTCGCTGGTCAGCGGCACAGGCCAGGGTGGCCGCGTCACCCGCGATGACATCCTTGCATTCATTGAAGAGCAGGGGATAGAGGCGGTTGGGCCTGCGGAAGAGCCAGAAGAGCGGACGGCAGCGGTAGGTGCGCCTGTAGAAGAGGCAGATGACGCTCTCGAAGAGGTTGACGAGGCCGTGGATGAAGCCGGTGAGCCGGAAGAGGAGGTGCCTGCGCCCTCCGGCAACGTGGTGCCGCTCTCGCCCGTCCGCCGCACCATCGCCCACCACATGGAGCGCACCCTCGAAATCCCCGCCGCATGGTCGATGGTCGAGGTCGATGTTAGTGGCATGGTCGCCTGCCGCGAGGCAAACAGGGCCAATTTCGAGGCCTTGCACGGCGCGCGGCTCACCTATCTGGCCTTCGCGGCGCACGCCGTAGCGCAAGCGCTCCGCGACCACCCGCGCCTCAATGCGCGCTGGGCCGGCGACCACGTCGAGGAGGTGCCGAACATCAACCTCAACATCGCGGTTTCCACCGACAGTGGCCTCGTCGTGCCGGTCATACGCGACGCCGACCAGATGGCCATCAGCGAGCTGGCCGTCGCGGTTCACCGCATTGCCGAAAAGGCGCGCGCGGGCGAGCTCGACCTTGCGGACGTGCAGGGCGGCACCTTCACGCTCAATAACACCGGCGCGCTCGGCTCCGTCGTGTCCGTGCCCATCATCAACCATCCGCAGGCCGCCATCATGACCACGGAGGCAGTGGTCAAGCGCCCCGTCGTCGTCGAGCAGGACGCCATCGCCGTCCGCTCGATGATGAACCTGTGCATGAGCTTCGACCACCGGGTGTGCGACGGAGCCGACGCCGGCGGCCTGCTCGACGACGTGAAGACGCGCCTTCAGCTCATCGCTGCCAATCAGCGTATCTAGGCCGAAGGGGTAGAATGGGTGCATGAGCCTGCTCGGCCCTGAAAAAGCTGAGTGGCGCAAGCGCCATTCAAAGATGTTCGGCGGGAGCTACCGCCCGCCTCCCGGTGCGGAACCGCTCGGCCACAAGTCGGACGAAGACTTCCTCTGGGAGGGCAGCGAGTCGTGGTTCGGCAAGCTCAAGCTGCATCTGACCATGGTGGGATTCGTTGCCCTGACGGTCGGCGTCGTGCTGTTCGTCGCGTTCGGCGGCGACTAGAGCACTTGGGGTAGGCAGTGCCATCCGAAATAGCCCTCCGCTACGGAACGAACCCGCACCAGCAGCCCGCATCCGCCCGCATGGCCGGTGGCAACAGCCTGCCGTTCGAGGTGGTCAACGGCGCGCCCGGGTACATCAATCTGCTGGACGCACTCAACGCATGGCAGCTGGTCAAGGAGCTGAAGGCGGCGACGGGCATGGCTGCCGCCGCATCGTTCAAGCACGTTTCGCCGGCGGGCGCCGCCATCGGCGTGCCGCTCGACGACCGCCTTCGCCAGGTCTACTTCACCGGGGATGGCGACCTCTCGCCGCTGGCCAGCGCTTATGCCCGGGCGCGCGGCGCTGACCGCGTCTCCTCGTTCGGCGACTGGATTGGCCTGAGCGACGTCGTGGACGAGTCGACGGCGCGCCTCATACGGCGCGAGGTCTCAGACGGCGTCGTCGCACCCGGCTTCTCCGATGAGGCGCTTGAGCTGCTGTCCCAGAAGCAGGGCGGACGCTACTGCATGCTGACCATGGACGCCGCGTACAGCGCGCCGGAGGAGGAGAACCGCGAGGTCTTCGGCGTCACGATGGCGCAGCGGCGCAACGACGCCGTCGCTTCATCCGACGACCTGCGGAACGTCGTGACCGACCAAAACACGCTGCCGCCGGACGCCCAGCGCGACCTTCTGGTCGCGCTTGCGACGCTCAAGTACACGCAATCCAACTCGATGTGCCTTGCCATTGACGGGCAGGTGATAGGCGTGGGCGCAGGGCAGCAGTCGCGCATCCACTGCACGCGCCTCGCCGCCGACAAGGCGGACAGGTGGTGGCTGCGCCAGCACCCTCGGACGCTCGTCCTCCGATTCGCCGACGGGCTGGGCCGTCCCGAGCGCGACAATGCGATCGATGGCTTCCTGCGCGACGACCTTTCGCCCGTCGAACAGCGCATGTGGGAGCAGTCATTCGGCGAGATTCCGCGAAGGCTGACGGTGCAGGAACGCCGCGACTGGCTTGGCGAATTGTCCGGCGTTGCGCTGGCCTCCGACGCCTTCATTCCATTCCGCGACAACATCGACCGCGCGGCGATGAGCGGCGTCAGCTATGTCGTCCAACCCGGAGGCTCCGTTCGCGATGAGGACGTCATCGCGGCCTGCAATACCTACGATATGGCAATGGCCATCTCCGGCACGCGGCTCTTTCACCACTAACCCAACATTAACCAAACAAGCACATGACCCAAACCGCATCCACCGCCGACCATGCCGCCACGCGAATCCGCGAGGGCCGTGTCGTATGGATGGGCACAGACGTGCCCTACGAGGACGCTCTCGCCGTCCAACGGCGCCTCGCAGCAGCGCGCGTCGACGGCGCGATTCCCGACACGCTGCTGCTCCTGGAGCATTCGCCCGTCTATACCGCAGGCCGGCGCTCCTTGCAGGAGCACGTGCTCAGCGAATTGGGCGCGCCGCTCATTGAGACGGACAGGGGGGGCCAGACGACCTTCCACGGCCCGGGCCAGCTGGTCGGATACCCGCTCGTCCACCTCGGCGATGCCGCGCTCGGCCCCAAGTCGTACGTCAACGCGCTCGAGCACGCGCTCATCGATGCCCTTGCGACCCTCGGTGTCAAGGCATGGTGCGAGGATGGCATCACGGCTGTGTGGACGCGCCAGGGCAAGATCGCCGCAATCGGGGTCCGCGTCACGTGCGGCGTGACCATGCATGGGTTTGCGCTCAACGTCGCCACCGACCTTCGCGCCTTCGACGCCATCGTCCCATGCGGCATCATCGATAGGCCCGTGACCTCGCTCGAAGCGGTGGCGGGAAGGGCGCCTGCAATGGCCGCGGTACGGGAGGCCATCACCGACGCGCTCGGTGTTGGACTACGGATCCGCTGGCAGTCGGCTTCTCTTGATGATCTGCTCAGGTCGGCCTAACGAGCATCTGTTTTTGTAGACCGGTTAGCTCTCGGCGCCGTACGATGGTGTGCGCTGCGGCGGCAGTACGGCCATACCATGCCGACCTTACAAGCGCTCTACGAAATCCAGGCTATCGACCTCGACCTTGCTGAGCGGCGCGCTCGTGTCGCGGCCATTCGCGCGCGGCTTGGCGACGACGCTGCCCTCGCTGCGCTGCGCGCTCGCCTGGCCGAGCTGGCCGACTCGATTCATACCCTCGCGTCCCAGCAAAAGCAGTACGAAGACCAAATCGCGGCTCTTGCTGCGCGCATCACCAATGCCGAGGCGCAGCTCTACGGCGGCACGGTCAGGAACCCTCGCGAACTCCAAGACCTACAGGCAGACGTCGCGCAGCTCAACCGTCAGCGCGACGACCAGGAGTTTCACTTGCTGGAGGTCACCGAGGAACTAGACCCCCTGGAGACGCAGCAGCAGCAGACAGGGGAGCGTCTCGCATCCTCGGAGGTGCAGTGGCGAGAGGAGCAGGCGTCGCTCACCGCGGAGCTCGCCGAACTTGAGGAGCGAATCGCCACGCTTGATGCCCGGCGGGCGCAGCAAGCCGTCGCGATCCCGCCCGTCGAGCTTGCCCTGTACGACCGCATTCGCGGCAGGCACCCGCAGGGCAGGGGCATTGCCAGGGTCCACAACCGCATGTGCGAATCGTGCCGCGTGGGCCTCCCCGCCCAGATGGCGCACGACCTACGTACCAGCAGCGTCCCCATCCGGTGCCCCAGTTGCGGACTGATCTTGATGTTGGAGTAATGACATGCGCGCACTCGGCTACTCATGGACACCCACGTCCGACTCCGCCCGATCCCAGGCCTTCGCTGATGCATTCGATGCCTACTGCGCAGCGCGCGGGCATATCGCGGCGGGAGCCTTCCACGACGCTGGCAACGGCGAATCCCCCGGCTACCAGCAGATGCTCAAACGGATCGCGGGCTCCGGCGTCGGATATCTCGTCGTCGTTCCTGCCGTCAGCCACCTCGGGCGCACCCTCCGCGAGCAGGTGGTGCGCATCCTCGAACTGGACGAGCTCAGCTGCCAGGTCATCTGCGACGACTCCGACGCGCCTGACCCGCTGCAAGCTGCGGTCGCCGCGGCACAGGACGGCGCCATCTCCCACCGGCGCCGCGAGCGCATCGTAGAAGGCATGAAGGCCAAAGCCGCCCTTGGGCTCGGAGTCGGCAAGCCGCCCTACGGCTACGGCATCCTCTACGACGGCGCCTTTCGCACCATCGAGAAGGAGGCCGAGGTCGTTCGCTCCATCTTCCGGATGTACGTCGATGAGGGGCTCGGCATTCGCTCGATTGCGCAGCGCCTGAACGAGGCCCGCATACGCACGCGGCGGGGCAACCGCTGGAGCATGGTCACCGTGCGGGACATCCTCCGCAACAGCGCCTACATAGGCACCTACCGTCGGTTCGGCCTCCGCATACCGGGTTCGTACCAGCCGATCGTCAGCGCCGGCGATTTCCGCGCGGCGCAAGACAGGATGGCCAACCGCAGCCCGGGCAAGCGCCGGGTCGGTGGCGAGCCCTTCCTGCTCTCCGGCCTGCTCAACTGCGGCTTTTGCGGACAGCGCATGATGGGTGTCGTGCGGCGGCAGATGTGGCGGCGCAGGGACGGCGAGCGCATGCGCGGCGAGTACCGCTACTACCAGTGCCAGTCGCGCATCAACCAGAGCAGGTGCGACTACCGCACCACGCGCGCCTACGAGGTGGAGGATTCGGTCCTGCGCGAGGTGCGCATGCGCCCGGTCGACCGCGCCATCGAACCGGGTGACCCATCGGAGGGATCGAGCCGCCTCAAGGCTCGGCTTGGCACGCTCGATAGGCGTTTTGTCGAATCGGTCCGCGTTGCCGCCACCGGCGCGATGACGATCCGGCAGCTCCGGCACGCCATCGCCGACCTCGATGCCGACCGCGAGCAGATAGAGGGGCAACTCGCGAGCGCATCCAGCAACGGCCACTCTGCGGTCGACGATGCTCGTTCCAAGCTCGATCTCGACGTGTGGCATGCGCTGCAGCCCGAAGAGCAACAGGCCGTCCTCCGCACGCTTGTTGCTCGCGTCACGTTGAAGAATGGCGCCATCGAAGTCGTCCACCGCGCATAGGGACCCGCGGCCTATAATGGAACCGAGCCAGGCGGCCGGGCGGTCGCCCCGATCCGTCGGGGAGGAAAGTCCGGACTCCACCAGGTAGGGCGCTGGGTAACTCCCAGGCGTCTCGAGCAATCGGGGCGACGGCAAGTGCCACAGAGACCAGACCGCCGGCCCGCACGGGCAGGCAAGGGTGAAACGGTGCGGTAAGAGCGCACCAGGCCGCGCGGCGACGCGAGGCGCTGGTAAACCCCGTCCGGAGCAAGGCCGAATAGGGGGGCGAATACGGACCTGGACGTGCCCCCGGGTAGGCTGCTCGACCCCGTCAGCAATGACGGGGCTAGATAGATGACCGCCGCCCGCAAGGGTACAGAATCCGGCTTATAGGCCGCCTGGCTCTCTCACCGCCTTCTCCCAACGACGTAGGAGAGGGCGGTGGCGAAGGGACGCCTTACTCCGGCGACTTCACCTTGCGCAGGTATGGCTTCACCGTCTCCCAGCCGTCCGGGAACAGCTCCTTGGCTGCCTCATTGTCGACTGCGGGGACGATGATGACGTCCTCGCCCTCCTGCCAGTTGGCGGGCGTCGCCACCTTCGACTTCGCCGTCAGCTGGCACGACCTCAGTACGCGCAGCAACTCGTCGAAGTTGCGCCCCGAGCTCATCGGATAGGTCAGCGTCATCTTGATCTTCTTGTCCGGGCCGACGAGGAAGACGGAGCGTACCGTCTGGTTGTCGGCCGCCGTCCTGCCTTCGGCAGAGTCGCCCGCCTCCGCGGGCAGCATGTCGTAGAGCTTGGCTATCGCCAGTTCGTTGTCGGCGATCAGTGGATAGTCGAGCGACGTGCCGGCAAGGTCCTCGATGTCGCTTGCCCAGCGCGCGTGGTCTTCGACCTTGTCCACGCTCAGGCCGATGACCTTGCAGTTGAGCTTGGCGAACTCGTCGCTAATCTTGGCTACGTAGGCCAACTCCGTCGCGCAGACGGGCGTGAAGTCCTTGGGGTGCGAGAAGAGCATCGCCCAGCCGTCTCCAACCCAGTCGTGGAAGCTCACCTCGCCCTGCGTCGTGTCGGCGGTAAAGTCGGGGGCCGTGTCGTTGATTCGTAGCGCCATTTCCTCATTCCCTCCACTATCTGGCTTGTGCCAAATGGATTGCAGTTACGCGGCGCTAGTCTAGCATGCCGCCCCGCCGTAGGGTAGGCGGGGCTCCGCTCGTGGAGGCTGGGGAAGGGGTTGGGGGGCGCGCTATAATCGACAGGGTGCTTGGTGAGTCATGACTGCAACCTACTCCCGCATAGCCGTTCATCCCATCGCAGGCGCGCTTGGCGCCCAGATCGAGGGCGTAGACATCGCTGCCGGCCTCGATGCCGACACCGTCGCCGAGATCCGCCGCGCCTTCCTTGACCACAACGTCATCTTCCTGCGCGGTCAGGACATAACGCCCGCGCAGTTCCTTGGCTTTGCCGAGCAGTTCGGGCAGCCGAGCGAGTACCCGTTTCTGCACGGGCTGGAGGGCTTCCCCGTCATTACCCCGGTCGTGAAGCTGGAGGACGAGACGGTCGCCTTTGGCGGCCTCTGGCACACGGATACGTCCTACTTGGAGGAGCCGCCGCTGGGCACGATGCTCCTTGCGCGCGAGATCCCGCCCTACGGCGGCGACACCCTCTTTGCCAACCTCTACCTTGCCTACGAGGCGCTCTCTCCCGGCATGAAGCGAATGCTCGATGGCCTCATCGCCGTCAGCAGTTCGAAGAAGGCCGATGTCTCCAAGACACGCGAAGACCGCATCCGCGACTCGGGCAGGGCAGACGCGCAGGATGAGTACCTGGCCGAGCACCCCGTCGTTCGCACGCACCCGGAGACGGGGCGCAAGGCGCTCTACGTCAATCTTGCGCATACCCTGCGCTTCAAGGACATGACGGAGGAGGAGAGCGTGCCCTTGCTCAACTACCTCTACCAGCACGCCGTCCGCCCCGAGTTCACATGCCGCTTCAGCTGGGAGGTCGGGTCGATCGCCTTCTGGGACAACCGCTGTTCACTGCACAATCCCGTGAACGACTACCACGGCTTCCGGCGCGTCATGCACCGCATTACCCTCAAAGGCGACCGCCCTAGGTAGCGCGCTTGCCCCCTCTCCCGCTATGCCGTCTCGCCGTCCTGCTGGTTGCCGTGCTCTTGGCAGTTGCGCTCGCGGGCTGTGGCGAGGCTGCGCCAACGCCGACGAGAACGCCGCCCAGCACTCTTCCGACCAACACGCCCACC
>DAOUJX010000026.1:0-26951 GCA_034422075.1 Dehalococcoidia bacterium | reverse complement strand
GGCTGGAGAGCGCGGACGTGCTAGCGCCGTAAGGCACGCGCACGGGCGCACTCACAGCCCAAGCAGAGCAACCCAACGGGCCCCCCTCCGCCAGAGGGGGGCCCGAGCTTTTGCCCCCCATTCGTCATTTCAGCATTCGCAGGAATGACGGATAAGGACCAAGCGAGCGGCGCTTCCACTCCCACTCTCGTCCAATGGGAGAGGGAGTGGAGAGGGACCTTCGTTGTGGACTCCATCACCTAGAAGGTTTCGGATGCAGGCGGCGGTACAGCGAACAACCCTCATTGACCAGGTGGCGTCCGGTAGTGGAGTCCTCCGCGACACACTGCTCATCGTCGGCTTTGCCGCCCCCTTCACGCTGTTCGCGCAGGTTGCGGTGCGGCGCGGGAGTATTCGGGGCTAGGGGGTTCCCGCCTTCGCGGGATTGACGGAGGAGGGGAAGCGGCGCTATGGGGCGGCATTGAGGCGCACGATGTCCGCCTGCATCTCCGTCACCGACGCGATACGTTCGCGGATGCGCTCCTCGCGCCCCAGCAGCCACTGGTCGCGCTCCGCCTGATTCTCGTCCATCAGACGCATCTCAGGTCGCAGACCATCCGAGCCAACCTCTCCATCCGTTCCGGGGAATCCATCGCACGCCCTGCTCCAATGTGTCATGCAGAGCATCGCACGCGCTTTGCCCCCAAAAGCTCGGGCCCCCCTCTGGCGGAGGGGGGCCCGTTGGGTTGCTTTGTTCGGGCTGTGAGTACGCCCGTGCGCGTGCCTTACGGCGCTAGCACGTCCGCGCTCTCTGCCCAGACCCAGACACCCTGGCCCGGCGTCAACTGGGAAGGCTGCGTTCCGTCGTCGTCGGTGCCTAGCGTCTTATCAGCGCCTGGCGTCGGCTCCGTGGTGGTCTTAGTGATCTTTGTCCAGTCGTTGGAACCGGTGTTGTAGGTGTAGGCCACCGACCAGTTGATGCTGGCGAGGTAGTCCTTGGCGGCCACCGATTCATTCAGCGCATCATTGGATGCAGCGACCACACCGATGAGGTTCCAGCCTGCGGTGATTTGGAAAGTCGGCGGAACTTCGCCACTCCCGCGCTCGCGCAGTTGTACCTTCAGAGGAGCAAAGGTTGTGGTATCGACCCAGTAACCCCTGCCCTGGTTGATTTCGGTCAGAGGACCGCTCCACGTTCCGCCTGCATCGCGGGTCGCCGCCAGCCACGGTCCTACCGGGCTGGTTGGGTCGTACGCCAGCACCGCGGTCGCCGGGTGCGACGACGGCAGCACCTCGTCAATCGACGGGTCTACCGGCTCGCCCGGCACTGAGACCAGGTTGTTACCCGGCCACAGGCTGACCGAGTGCGCCGGTCGCTGTATGACCTCAAAGTCGAACGTCGCGCTCCTCTCCATCGTGTTGCCCAGCTCGTCCGTGCCGTTCACGACCAGCGTGTACTTGCCGAGCGCGAGGTCGCTGAGGCTGACGAGGAAGGAGTCTGTGTCAACCGTACCTTCCGTGCCAAGCAGGTCAGTCTCATCGGAGTTAGCGTCTCGCAGCACGAGCTTGGTAAGCGTCACGCTCTTGTGCGTGTCCAGCGCGTACTCACTGGCCTCGCCGAAGTTGACGCGGATGAACGGGTTGATGCTTTGCGTCTTGCCTGCCGAAGGGCTCGGCGTCAGAACGAAGTCCTTCTCGGTGGTTCCATCCGCTAGGCTGAGGCTGTTGTCGATCTCGAACAGTGTCAACTTCGCCCTGGCGTCAGCATCAAGTTCAAACCCTACTACCGGGGCAGCCGCGCCTCCCTCGTTGGGAACCGGCGACCTGTCATCGCCTGTCACATAGACAGCGTAGAGCCCCTCCCCCGTCGATGGTGTCAGCCCGGTGGTCAACTCCCACGTGTTTGCCACGCCCTGAACAGCGCTGAGGCCTTTGCTGAGGACGTTGCGGCTGCCCACCTCGATGGCGGTGCCATCAAGGACCAAGCTGGCGACCTGAAGCGCAGGCACGTTGCGGAGCGCCTCATTGGCAGCCACCCTGATGGTGATCTGCCCGTCGCGCTTGCCCGTCGCCGCCACACGGTCGGTCACGCTGCCCACCGCACTAATCGAGAATACGGGCGAAGTCTTGTCCGTCGCCACGATCGTGCCACCAGACGAGCCTGCTCCAACCCTGTTGCCGGCCAAGTCGGATATCGAACCGACAACCGAGACCCTCGGCGTGGCAGCCGGCGGCAGGTCGTTTGCGAGCTCAAGGTAGACGATGTTGTTCACCGTCGCATCAGGATTCGCGTCCGTGGGGGCGGACACCGGCGAGGTGTTGACCCCCACCACTTCCATTTCGGCACCGTCAGCCCCCGTGACACTGAAGTCAGAGGCCTCGATCGTGTCGGTGTCCAGCGTCTCGACTGCATTGTTAGCAATGCCGCCGCTGAAGACTACCTTGATGGACTTCAGGTCGTTGCTGTCTACCGTCGGAGTCGAAGACGAGGGGTAGCCCTTGCCGGCAAGCGCGCTGCTGATCACTGGCGGCGACCGGTCAATGATGAGGCTGTGGTTATCCATCTCGTTGGGGCCGCCCAGACCGCTTATCGAGACGTTACCGACGCGGTCCTTGGCAAGGAAGGCATAGTAGACCACGCCTCCGCTGCTGGTGGCCCCCAACGGGCTCTCCGAGATGGAGACGCTAAATCCGTCCGTGACCGGCCGCCACGAACTGCTGCCCTTAGAGGTGATATCGGTAGCGGCGGCAAACTCGAACGCAGCCGTTGGCTTGCTGGTCGGGGAGACTACCTTGGCGACATGGATGTTGATGTCCCGAGTAGCTCCGCCTACCACCGACAAAGGCTCGCCCTTGGTGATGTCGTCGGTGTCAGCGTCGGGCGCGACGGCCTGGGTGGTTCCTGGACCAGTGTACGAAGCCCGCTCCCCATCATCGATGAGCCCCGAGCCGGGGTCAGTGAAGGTTGCGCCAAACAACGCCGAGTCGCTCGACTGGTTGGTGCCGCCTACCGGCGCAATACCCGCAATGTCCGGCCCTCGCGAGTCCACCTTCAGCGTGAAGTCATTGCCGACAGTGAAATCCGTTGCGGTGGCGCCGCCGATTGCTACGGTTCCTCTTGCCGTGACGGCGATCTCGTCGTTGTTGGTGGTGACCAAGAAGTACATGTTTGGAGTAGCGAGGGCCGAGGACAGATCCGTAGCCTGCGTTGTGGTAGTAGCGTCAGCAGCCCGCGTGACTGTAGTTGTGTTTGCCGCGCCCTCACCGTGGGCGCCTACTGGCGCAGCGCTGCCTGATCCAACGACAAAGAACGTGGCATTGGCTGTAGTGTCATCGATGGGCAACCGGCCGTCCACGGTCTCCATGGCACGGCGAATGGTGATCTCTGCAGGATCATTGCCTGTGCCGGGGTCGGCTGGACCAAGATACGTAAGCGGAGCAGCGACGGATGGGTCAATGAATTGGTCCCACGTGCCTACGCTCTCCCCATCGGTGTAGAGGAGGGCACCACCCGTAGTCATTCGCTGCCGTTTGATCTGGAGGGACTGCCGGGAAGACGCGTTGGTTACGCTCACTCCATAGCCCTGCGTTGCAGCATTTGCCGCAACCGGCACCACGGTGCCGAGGGAATTCCCTGCATCGGCTGCGATTGCAACCCTCACCAAGTTGTAAGCATTGTCCTTGCTGCTTCCAGCCACCCAGACCGTCACCCCGCCACCGGGGTTCAGCACCCTGGTGTCTTGTGCATTGGTCGTATCGGGGCTGGTCGCATCGCTCTCGTGTACGGAGACGGTGAGCGTAACACCGCCACCACTCGCCGTCCTCGTTGAGTCGAGCGCCAAGGCCGGCAACACGGTAAGCAGGGCGAGCGCCACTGCTAGGAGCGTGCCGACTACCGCGAATCTACTTCTGAATTTCACTTCCTACCCCCTTGTGGTGAATCCGGAGTGGTGAGCGTTAGACAGGTAGAACACGCCGGACGAGCCGCGCGCCCCGCACGATATGCGAGGCTGGATGCGGCTCGAGTACGTGCGCCGCTCCTTGGCAACCGAAAGGTTCTCGGTCTCGGTCACAGGCCCTTTCCTGCCCATAGGTGGAGAGACTTTTACAAGACCCCCCGCCCGCTGTCAAGCACTGCCGCACGCGGAAACGACAGCAAGTCGCGTCCAGCAATCCGGCATTGGGAAAGGATAATCAAGCCGCAGCGGGCAAGTCAACAAGTATTCGGCGATGTTGCGCGGTTTCTTCACGCGACGTTTGCCGACCAACTTCGTAGCCTACCGGCAACAACCCTCACTCCCTATGCCTGTCTGCCGCCTAGCGGCCGCCCGAGGGGAAAGAAGAGGAAGAAGGCGGACAAGAAAGCGACACCTCTACTCCCTCTCTCGTTCGACAAGAGAGGGTTGGGGGGGGTCTCTAGGCTCTGGGGCGAGCGTCTTAGGCGAGCGCCGTCTTCGCCGTCGTGGCGACCTGGGCGAAGGCGGCAGCATCGGCGTAGGCGAGGTCGGCGAGCATCTTGCGGTCGACGGCGACGCCAGCGCTCTTGAGGCCGTGCATGAAGGCGCTGTAGGAGAGGCCGTGCTCGCGGGCGGCGGCGCCGATGCGGACGATCCACAGACGGCGCATGTCGCCCTTGCGCTCGCGGCGGTGGCGGCGGGCGTAGGAGAGGGCGTGCAGCGTCGCCTCGTGCGCGCGCCGGAAGAGGCGGCTGTTCGCGCCGCGGTACCCCTTCGTCTGCGCCAGCACCTTCTTATGCCGCCGGTGGGCGGTGACGCCTCGTGTTACTCGTGCCATCGCTCTGTGCTCCTAGCCGATGCCGGGCAGCATCTTCTTGACGCGCCGCTCCTGCGTCTTGCTCAAGGATACGGTGTCGCGGTACTGGCCGCGGACGTCGCGCGGCTTCTTGCGGCGCAGGTGGCTGCTCCCGCGCTTCATGCGGACCAGCTTGCCCGAGCCGGTCGTGCGGAACCGCCGCGCCGCGCCCTTATGCGTCTTGATCTTCGGCATCGTCTTTGACCGCTCCTACTGCCGCCTTTTCCTGCTTGGCCGCCGCGCCGGGGACGAGGATGATGCTCATCATGCGCCCCTCCATCGCCGGCGGCTGCTCAACCTTCGACTTGTCCTTCAGCGTCTCCGCGACCTCGCGCAACAGCTTGATGGCCAGCTCGGGGTGCACGATCTCACGCCCCCTGAACAGGACGCTGACGCGCACCTTCGCGCCCTCGCCGAGCAGCCTCTCGATGAGGCGCTCCTTGGCCTCGATGTCGTGTCGCCCGATGCGGGGGCGCATGCGCACCTGGCGCATCGTGCTCGTCTTCGTGGAGCGGCGCATCTCCCGCTCCTTGGTGCTCTGGATGTAGCGGAACTTGCCGTAGTCGAGCAACCGGCAGACGGGGGGCACGGAGTTGGGCGCGACCTCGACGAGGTCAAGCTCGCGTTCACGGGCAAGCGTGAGGGCATCGCGAACGGGCATGACGCCCAGCTGCTCGCCGAGCTCGGTGACGACCCGTACCTCCGGCGTGCGGATCCGTTCGTTGACGCGATATTCCTTAGCTATCCCGTTTCCCTTCCTGCCAGAGCGCCACTAGACCGCCAATGGTACCACAGGCGTGCGTGCAACATAATAGGGGTGGTCCCTACCCTCATTACCCCCTCCCACCAAGCGCCAGGGGCGTAGGAGCAAGCGGCCGGCCAGGCGAGCGCATGCGCTCCCTCTCCCATCTGGTGGGTGCGGGTCGTGGAGTGGCCGGGAGCGGGGGCGCTCAGGCGATCTCGACGATCCCGTAGCGCGTGTCGTAGCGCAGGACGCGGGCGAGCGCCTCGCTGGTAACGGTCTGGGGCCGCAGCGCGCTCGTCCAGAGCTCGGTCAGCTGCTCGTGGAGCACGCTCAGCGGCACCTCGTCGTCCGGCGAGATGAGCAGCAACCGGAACGCGGCCTCCAGGACGGGCGCCTGCGCTGGCACGAAGTCGGGGGCGCCAGCGCAGTGCTCACGCGCGAGCGCGCGCAATTTCGTATAGGAAAGGGACGCGAGGGGCGCATCGGCGTGCTCGGCGCATTCCTCGCACAGGCGCGAGGCGACGATGGCGGCCATCGAGCGCCCCTGCGATTCGAGCACCTCGGGCATGATGGTGTAGCGCGCCTCTGCAGCGGGCGCTTGCGCCTTCCGTGCGGCATCCCTCGTCGTCATGGCCCTTTCCCCTCCCTCTTCTATATAGGAGCTACCAGTCGAGCAGCTCGACCGTCGTTCGTTCGCCCGCCTCGACGGCGGGCGCGTCCTCGTGGCAGATGGCGAGGCCGTCGGCGGCGGCTACCGAGGTGAGCAAATTGGAGCCCTGCGCGCCGGTGAGCCGCGCATGGTGCTCGCCGTTCCGCCACTCGAGCTCGACGCGCGCATAGACGCGCCGCCCGTCGAAGTTGACGATGCGCTCGTCCATGACCGCCTCGATGCGGCGCGGTCCCACGGGGGCGCGCCCCATCATCTTGGCGAGCGCCGGACGGGCGAACTTGACCAGCGCCACGAGCGCGCTCGCCGGGTTGCCCGGCAGCCCGATGTGCGGCACGGCGGCGCCGTCGGAGCGCCTCAGCGCGCCGAACGCCAGCGGCCGCGACGGGCGCATCCGCACCGACCAGAAATCGATCTCGCCCATCTCCGACAGCGCGTCCTTCACCAGATCGAACGCACCGCCGCTCACCCCCGCCGACGTGATCAGCAGGTCGGTCTCTAGCCCCTCGCGCAGCTTCTGCCGCAGCGCCTGCGGCTCGTCGGGCGCGATGCCCAGGAAGAGCGGCTCTGCGCCCCAGCGCCGAACCGCCGAGGCCACGCCGTAGGAGTTGCTGTCGTACAGCTTGCCCGGCTCGTGCGGCTCGCCCGGCGCCAGCAACTCGTCGCCCGTTGCCAGCACGCCGACGCGGGGCCGGCGAACCGCGCACACGCGCGCCAGTCCGAAGCTCGCCAGCAGCCCCAGCGAAGGCGGGTCGAGCACGCGCCCCTTGCGCAGGACGAGGGCGCCCGCGGGCGTGTCCTCGCCTGCGGGGCGCACGTGATCGCCCGGCGCTGCCGCGTGCCGCACCTCGACGCTCGCGCGCAGGGTGCGCGCCTCCGCCTCGTCCGTCAGCTCCCAGGGCACGATGGCATCGGCGCCAGGCGGGATGGGCGCGCCGGTCATGATGCGCACCGCCTCGCCCTCCGAGACGGCGGCGGCGGGCAGCGCGCCCGCCTGCACCTGCCCGACGACGCGCAGCGCGACGGGCTGCTGTGCCGTCGCCCCCGCGACGTCCGCAGCGCGCACCGCGTAGCCGTCCATCGCCGAGTTGTCGAGCGACGGGATGGCGAAGGGCGCCGCGACGTCGCCTGCGAGCGTGAGCCCGTCGGCATCGAGCAGCGCGGCGTCGGCGGCCGGGAGCTCGGCAACGGGCGCGAGCACGCGCTCCAGCGCCTCCTCGACGCTGAGCATGTCGGGGGTGTGCGGATGGACGTGGTGGCGCTCGTGAGTGGCCATGGCGCTACGCCCGCAACCTCGCGCCCGTCTCGCGCTCCACCTTCTCGACGATGGCGCGCACGGCGTCGTTGATCTGCTCCGCCTCCAGTGTCCCCTCCGCCGACTGCAACTCGATCCGGAAGGCCAGCGAGCGTTGGCCCTCGGGCAGCGGGCTGCCCTCGAAGAGGTCGAAGAGCGCGGCGCCTGTGACGAGGGGGTGGCCTGCGATGAGCGCGTGCAGCGCCGCCGCCGGCACGGATGCGTCGGCGACGAACGCGAGGTCGCGCTCTGCCGCCGGGTAGCGCGGAAAGGGGACGAAGGAGTGGCGCTCGCGCGGCACGCGCCGCGCAAGCGCGCCCACATCCAGTTCCGCCACCGCGACGACGGGCGCATCGACGTCGAAGCGGGCGCGGGCGCTCGGGTGCAGCTCGCCCACGAGTGCAACCGCCTCACCGTCGACGACCGCGCGCGCGGCGCGTCCGGGGTGGAGCAGCGGGTCGTCTGCGCGCTCGAACGCCGCGCGCACGCCGAGGCGCGCGAGCAGCAGCTCGACCACGCCCTTCGCGTCGTAGAAGTCGTACGCACCGCCCATCTGTGCCAGCGCGGAGCGGGCGCGCGGCCCCGCAAGCGCTAGTATCGCCATCTCGCGCTCCTCAGGAAGGTCACCTGCGCACGGAACGTAGACGCGCCCCACCTCGAAGAGGGCTGCGCTGCGCGGAGGATGGCGCACCACCGAGGCCAGCGCGCTCAGGAGGCTCCAGCGCAGCGTCGTGCGCAAGTAGCGCTGCTCCTGGCTGAGCGGATTGGCGACCTGGAGCGCCTCGCCGACCTCGCCGGCAAGCGCGCCCTCGCCTCCGAGCGCGTCGGCGGAGACCAGGCTGTGCGACATCGTCTCCTGGAGACCGGCGGTCACGAGGCCGTCGCGCACCTCCTCGCGCACGCTGCGCTCCGTCTGCGCCGGCTGCTCTGGAACGCCTCCTGCGAGCGCCACCTCGGGCACCGCGTCGTAGCCGACGATGCGCGCCACCTCCTCGATAACGTCGTCCTCGATGCCCACGTCGGTGCGCCAATAGGGCGGCGTCGCGAGCAGGGCATCTGAGCCGCCGGGGCCCACGTCGAAGCCGAGCGATTCGAGCACCTGCGCGGCGCGCTCCATAGGCACCTCGACGCCGAGGACGAGCGCCATGCGCTCCGCGGTAAGGCGGACGGCGGAGCGGCCGGCCTTGCGCGGGTAGTCTTCCGCGATGCCGGGCGCCGCAGCGCCGCCCGCCACCTCGACGATGAGGCGCGTCGCGCGGCGCACAGCGCGCTCGGCCAGCTCGGGGTCAAGCCCCTTCTCGAACCGGGTCGACGCCTCGGTGCGCAATCGCAGGGCAGCAGCAGTGCGGCGCGTGTTGATGCCGTTGAACGTGGCCGACTCGAGCAGGACGTCGGTCGTCTGCTCCGACATCTCGCTGTTCGCGCCCCCCATGACACCGGCGAGGCCGATGGCGCGCTCGGGGTCGGCGATCAGCAGCATGGGCGCTCGCAGCTCGTGCTGCACGCCGTCGAGCGTGACGAGCTGCTCCCCTTCCCGCGCAGGGCGCACGACGATGCGGTGCTGCGCGACCGCGCCCAGGTCGAAGGCATGGAGCGGCTGGCCGTACTCCAGCATCACGTAGTTGGTCACGTCGACCACGTTGTTGATGGGACGCTGGTCGGCGGCCAGCAACCGCTGCTGGAGCCACTCGGGCGACGGCCCGACGCGCACCCCGCGGATCACCGTGCAGGTGTAGCGCGCGCACAGCTCCGGGTCGTCGACCTGGACGCCGACGGGGTTGGGCGCGCCCGATACAGCGTAGCCGAGGTCGGGCTCGCTGACGGCGTGGGGGGTGCCTGCGGCGACCTCGTGCGCCACGCCCAGGACGGAGAGGCAGTCGCCGCGGTTGGACGTCACCTCCACCTCGAGCGCATCGGCATTTGGCAAGTAGGCAGCCAGGGGCGCGCCGAGGGGCGCGTCGCCGGGAAGCACCAGGATGCCCTCGTGCTCGTCGCTGATGCCCAGCTCGCGCTCGGAGCAGACCATGCCCTCGGAGACGACGCCGCGAATGGTGGCGGCGCTCAGCGTGCGCAGCTCGCGCGTGCGCTCGTCGTGGAGTTGCGCGCCGACGCCGGCGAAGGCGATGTTCTGTCCGGCGGCGACGTTGGGCGCGCCGCAGACGACCGTTTTCACCCCCGCGCCGGTATCGACGGTGGCGAGCCGCAACCGGTCGGCGTTGGGGTGCGGGCCCAGCTCGAGCACGCGGCCGACGACGACGCTTTCTCCCCACCCTGCCGAGGGGCCGGGCAGGTAGGTAGTCTCGATGCCCTGCATCGTGAGACGGTGCGCTAGTGCGGCGGGCGGTTCCGTCCACTGGACGTAGTCGGCCAGCCAGGTGAGGGGGACCTTCATGTAGCCGGAAGCGGCTCCGTAGATGGATGGCGGCGATCGCAGTATAGCAGGGGGCGGGGCGAGGAGTGCGCCCTAGTCCGCCCTGTAATCGCCGCGCGCGCCGCCGCGCTTTTCGAGGAGGCGGACGGGGCCGATGGTCATGGCGCGGTCGACGGCCTTGCACATGTCATACAGGGTGAGCGCGGCGAGCATCGCCGCCGCCAGCGCCTCGAGCTCGACGCCCGTCTTGGCCATGGCGCGCGCTACTGCGCGCACGCGCACGGTGCCGGCGCCGGCGGCTGTCTCGAAATCGACGGAGGCGTGGGTGAGCGGCACCTGGTGCGCGAGCGGGATGAGCTCCCACGCGCGCTTGGCCGCGCCGATCCCGGCGAGGCGCGCGACGGCGAACGCATCGCCCTTGGGGAGCAGGCCCTCGGCGATCATCGCCAGCGTCGCAGGCTGCATGGTCACCAGCGCCTCTGCCGCCGCGGTGCGCTCGGTGTCTGCCTTCGCGCCGACGTCGACCATGCGGGCATTGCCCTCGTCGTCGATATGGGAGAGTCGTTGCTCGGTCATGGCGTTGCTGCTCCCTGCGCCGGCCGCTCGTAGCCCTCGTCCACCGCGAGGCCCCGCCCGCTCGCGGCGGCGTTGGCGAGGCGGTCGGCCCGCTCATTCTCGCGGTTGCCGGCGTGGCCGCGCACCCATTTGAACGCGACCTCGTGCCTGCTCGCCGCTCTAAGCAGCCGTTCCCAGAGATCGGGGTTGATGGCCGGCTCGCGCTTGTTGCGCATCCAATCGTTGGCCCTCCAGCGCTTGGCCCAGCCCTTCGCCATCCCGTCGACGACGTAGCGCGAGTCGCTGTGGAGAGTGACGGCGCTCGGGCGCGCCAGCGCCTCCAACCCGGCGATCGCCGCGAGCAGCTCCATGCGGTTGTTGGTGGTGGTGCGGAATCCCTGGGAGAGCTCCTCGCGCCCGGAGGGGTGCATGAGGACCACCCCGTAGCCACCCGGCCCGGGGTTGCCGATGCATGCGCCGTCCGTGTAGATGGTCACCGCCTCGCCCGCCACGCTAGCCGCCAATCTGGTACATCTCGATCTTGCGCTGGCCGCCGTGGGCCTGGAGCTGTGCGCGCAGCTCGGAGTAGCGGTCGGCGCGCAGCGTCCAGATGTCGTGCAGGATGGCCACCAGTTCATCGTCCGAGGCCCCCTCTCGCAGCGGCGCCCGCAGGTCCGCGCCGGAGGAGGCGAACAGGCAGGTGTAGATGCGCCCCTCGGGCGAGAGCCGCAGCCGCGTGCAGTCGCCGCAGAAGGGGTGGGAGACGGAGGAGATGAAGCCGACCTCGCCCGCGCCGTCGCGGTAGCGCCAGCGTTCGGCGACCTCGCCGCGGTAGCCGGGCTCGACGGGCTCGATGGGGAAGACGGCATCGAGGCGCTCGACGAGCTCCGCCGACGGCACGACGCGGGTCTCCTCCCAGTGGTTTCGGTTGCCGACGTCCATGAACTCGATGAAGCGGACGATGTGGCCGGTGCCCTTGAAGTAGCGCGCGAGGTCGACGACGGTGTGGTCGTTGACGCCGCGCTCGACGACGGCGTTGATCTTGATGGGCGCGAGCCCCGAGCGGGCGGCCGCGTCGATGCCCTCGAGGACGCGCGATGCGCCGAAGCCGCGCCCGTTCATCGCCGCGAAGACGCCGTCGTCGAGCGAATCGAGGCTCACGGTGACGCGGCGCAGGCCCGCGTCGGCCAGCTGCTGCGCGAACGGGGCGAGCAGGTAGCCGTTGGTCGTCATCGTCAGATCGTCGATGCCGGGGAGGCGCGCGAGCATGCGGACCAGGTCGGGCACGTCCTGGCGGACGAGGGGTTCGCCGCCGGTCAGCCGCACCTTCTCGATGCCCATGCCCACCAGCAGCGCGGTGAGGTGCGCTATCTCCTCATAGGTCAGCAGCTCGCGCTTGGGGAGGAAGCGGTAGCGCTCGCCGTAGACCTCGGCGGGCATGCAGTAGGTGCAGCGGAAGTTGCAGCGGTCGGTAATGGAGATGCGCAGATCGCGCAGCGGCCTGCGGAGGGTGTCGACGGGCGGGGCGCCGGTGTGGGTGCTCATGCGGGCGCGCCCTCTTTGGCGATTGCGATGAGGCGCTCGCGTGCAAGCCGCGCAGCCTGGCCGCGGTGCGAGAACGCGTCCTTCTGAGCCGCGTCCATCTGCGCGACAGTGCGTCCGGCGGAGGGGACGTAGAAGACGGGGTCGTAGCCGAACCCCCCGCCGCCCGCCGGTGCGCGGGCCAGTTCGCCCTCGCAGGTCCCGCTGAAGGTCTCTTCGTCGCCCCCGGGCCAGGCAAGCGCGAGCACGGCGACGTAGCGGCAGCCGCGCTCGCCGTCGGGCACGGCGGCCATCTCATCGAGCAGCAGCGCGGTGCGCTCCTCGTCGGACAACCCCGGGCCGCCGTAGCGCGCCGAGTGGACGCCCGGCCGCCCGCCGAGCGCGTCGACCTCGATGCCGGAGTCGTCGGCGAGCGTGGGTACGCCGCTCGCCCCAGCGAATGCGCGGGCCTTGATGAGGGCGTTCGCCTCGAACGTCTCGCCGTCTTCGGCGACGTCGAGCGCGATGCCGAGCTCGCGGGGCACCAGGGCGTCCCACCCCGCGCCGTCGAGCAACCGCACCATCTCGCGCACCTTGTGCGCGTTGTTGGTGCCGATGAGGAGGCGAGGCGTCATGGCTACGATGGTAGCACTGCCGGACCTGCTCCTACTTCGAGGCGATCACCATGACGGGGCCGGCGCTGTGCTGGATGACGCGGTCCGTCACGCTGCCCAGCACCCAGCGGCCCACGCCGGTGCGGCCGTGCGTCGTCATGACCACCAGCTTGGTTCGGTCGTCGCCCACCTCGTCGATGATGGCCGCGCCGGGGTTTCCCTCCGGCGTGCGCTCCTCGACGCTCGTAACGCCCATGCCCTGGATGCGCCCCACCGCGCTGGTGACGTAGTCGCGCACGTCGGACAGCACCTCGGAGCTGATGTCGGTGTACGTCTGTGCGGCGTAGTAGTCGGCGTAGCCGAACCCGTAGGCCGTCGGCGACGACGAGCGCAGGATGGTGATGCCGGTGCCGAACGCGTTGGCGAAGGCGACGGCGTGGGGGATGGCGCGCTCCGCCAGCTCCGAGCCGTCCAATGGCAGCACGACCCTCGAGAGCGCCACGTCGTCGGGTGGCGCTTCGCGCTGGGCGCGGATGATGAGCACGGGCGTCGCCGTGTGCTTGACCACCTTGTCGGTCACGCTGCCGAGCATCCAGCGCCCGATGCCCGAGCGCCCGTGGGTGGACATGGCGATGAGCGATTCGCCCGCGCGGTTGCCCGCGGCGATGATCTGCTCGGCGGCCTCGCCCTCCAGCAGCTCCACCGTCGTCTCGATGCCCTGGCTCCGGATCTCTTCCGCGGCGGCATCGAGGCGCTCGCGCGCCTCCCGGCGCAACCCGCCAACGAGGGCTCGCCAGTCCTCGGAGAGCACGAGCTCCGACTGGCTCATGGGGGCGTTCTGCGCGCCCGAGCCCATCCGCGAGAGGTTGTCGACGCGGTTGAGCGGCTCCAGCACCCCGATGAGGCGGAGCGTTGCGCCGACGGTCTTGGCGATCGAGCGTGCGTAGGGCAGCACCTGCCTCGATGCGTCTGAGCCGTCGAGCGGGACGATGATGTTCTCGTACATGCGCGTACCTCCTTAGCCTCGGCGCACTGCAAGCCTACCACCGACGGCGCAATCGTGCGCGAGAGAGGGGACGGATTGATTGCGTGGCGGCGGACGCATACAATAGCGATGCTGAGGCATCGGCTCCCCCTTCCCTCCTCTAGCGCCGCCTCGGCGTTTTGTTGCGCGGCGGCTCGGCGTACACCGCCCGCAGCGGGGTTGCGGCATGGCTCAAGAGCAGACATACCTCACGGTCGACGGCCTCCGGACGCTGGAGGAGGAGTTAGAGCAGCTCCGCACCGTGCGTCGCCAGGAGGTCGCCGAGCGCATCCACCAGTCGAAGGAAGTCGGCGCGATGGGCGAGAACGCCGAGTACGAGGAGGCGATGAACGAGCACGCCTTCGTCGAGGGCCGCATCCAAGAGCTCGACCTCATGATCCAGAACGCCGTCATCATCCCCGACCACCGCAAGAACAAGTCGGACGTCATCGAGATCGGCTCCATCGTCAAGGTGCAGGTCGGCGACAACGGCAAGCCGTCCAACTACACCATCGTCGGCAGCGCGGAGGCATCGCCCGCCGACGGGCGCATCTCCAACGAGTCGCCGATGGGCCAGGCGCTCATGGGCAAGAGGTCGGGCGACATCGTCGAGTTTGCCGTTCCATCCGGCACGCAGCGGCTCAAGGTACTCCAAGTCCGCTAGGCTGCGCCCTAGCGCAACGCGCCCTTTGGCGCTAGCGTCATGCGCGCCCATGACACAACGCGGCGACGAACTCATCCACAACCGGCGGGCCAACCTCGAGGCGCTCCGCGCGCGCGGCGTCGACCCCTACCCCGCACGCTACCGGCCGACGCAGACGACGCGCCGGGCGCTTGCGCGGCTCGCGCGCGCCGAGGCGCGGGGCGCTAGCGCACGCGCTAGCGCGGCGGTGGCGGGGCGCATCGCGCGCATCCGCGGCATGGGCCGCGCCACCTTCGTCGACATCGAGGACTCGGAGGGGCGCTTGCAGCTCTTCGTGCGCGCAGATGCGCTCGGCGACGACTACGCGCTGCTCGACCACCTCGACCTTGGCGACTTCGTCGGGGCGCGCGGGACGATGATGCGCACGCGCGCCGGGGAGCCCTCGCTCGAAGCGGCCTCGCTGCGGCTGCTCGCGAAGGCGGTGCGCCCGCCGCCCGACGACTACTACGGGCTGCGCGACCAAGAGCAGCGCTACCGCCAGCGCTACCTCGACCTGATCGCCAACCGCGATGTCCACGATGCGATGCGCGCGCGCAGCCGCATCATCGCCGCCGCCCGCCGCTTCTTCGACGCGCGCGGCTATCTGGAGGTGGAGACGCCCGTGCTCGTGCCCGTTCCTGCGGGCGCGATGGCGGAGCCGTTTGCGACGCGCCACCACGCGCTCGACCGCACGCTGTACCTGCGCATCGCCACCGAGCTCTACCTCAAGCGGCTCATCGTCGGCGGGATGGACCGCGTCTACGAGATAGGGCGCGTCTTCCGCAACGAGGGCATCGACCGCGACCACAACCCCGAGTTCACGCTCCTGGAGTCGTACGAGGCGTACGCCGACTACCGCAAGATCATGCGTTTGGTCGAGACGCTCGTCCCCAAGGTGGCGAAGGATGCGCTCGGGATAGCGAGCGTCGAGCGCGACGGGATCCGAATCGACCTGAGCCCGCCCTGGCCGCGCATCGGCCTGCGCGATGCCATCGCCCGCTACGGCGGCATCGACTTAGACGATTTCCCCACGGCGCAAGGCCTCGCAGAACGGATGCGCGAGGCGGGCGTCCACGTGACCTACGGCGAGAGCCGCGGCAGGCTGATCGACAAGCTCGTGGGCCACTTCGTCGAGCCGCAGCTGGTGCAGCCCGCCTTCCTCGTCGACTACCCGGTCGAGATGTCGCCGCTGGCCAAGCAGCGCACCGACGACCCGCGCTACGTCGAGCGCTTCGAGGCGTTCGCGGGAGGCATGGAGATCGCGAACGCCTTCAGCGAGCTCAACGACCCCGACGTCCAGCGCGAGCGCATGGCGGAGCAGGAGGCGATGCGCCGCCAGTACCAGGGGGAGGAGCTCGACCGGCTCGACGACGACTTCATCCTCGCGCTCGAGTACGGGATGCCGCCGACGGGCGGGCTCGGCATCGGCATCGACCGCCTCGTGATGCTGCTGACCGGCCAGCGCACCATTCGCGATGCCGTCCTCTTCCCGCAGGTGCGCAGCGTGGAGGCACCATGATCGACGTGGAGCTGGTGCGCCGCGAGCCGGATCGGCTGCGCGAGGCGCTGCGGCGCCGGGGCGAGGACGAGGCCATCGTCGGCGAACTGGCGAGGCTCGATGAGGAGCGGCGCGCGCTCGTGCTCGAGACCGACCAGCTCCGCGAGCAGCGCAACGAGGCGTCCCGGGCCATCGGCGAGGTGCTCAAGCAGGGCGGCGACGCCGGGCAGGAGCGTGAGCACGTCCGCGCGCTGGGCGAGCGTATCGCGCAGGGCGACGAGCGCCGGCGCGGCGCAGAGGAGCGGTTGCACGCGCTCATGATCGCCGTCCCCAACCTGCCCGCGGCCGACGTGCCCGAGGGCGCCGACGAAACGGGCAACGTCGTGGTGCGCGAGGCGGGCGAGCGCCGCGCGTTCGATTTCTCACCGCAGCCCCACTGGGACCTGGCGCCGTCGCTCGGCCTCGTCGACATGGAACGCGGGGCCAAGCTGGCGGGCTCGCGTTTCTACGTCTTCGACGAGGCGGGGGCGCGGTTGCAGCGCGCGGTCGTGGGCTGGATGCTCGACCTGCACCGCCGCGAGCACGGCTACCGCGAGTTCGGCGTGCCGCTGCTGGTGCGTCCGCAGGTGATGGAGGGCTCGGGCAACCTGCCCCGCTTTGCAGAGAACCTCTACCACGACGACGAGGACGACCTCTGGCTCATCCCCACCGCCGAGGTGCCGCTGACCAATCTGCACCGCGACGAGGTGCTGGAGCCGGGGGTGCTGCCCCTGCGCTACATGGCGCACTCGCAGTGCTTTAGGCGCGAGAAGGCGGCGGCGGGCCGCGACACGCGCGGCATCAAGCGCGTCCACCAGTTCGAGAAGGTCGAGATCTACCAGGTCACCGCACCGGAGGAGTCGGAGGCGGCGCTCGCGGCGATGGTCTCGCACGCCGAGGCGGTGTGCCAGGGGCTGGGCATCCCCTACCGCGTGCTAGAGCTCTGTGCGGGCGACCTTGGCTTCCAGTCCGGCAAGTCGTTCGACATCGAGCTCTGGGCGCCCGCATCGGAGGAGTGGCTGGAGGTCTCGTCGTGCTCGAACTGCTACGACTTCCAGGCGCGCCGCGCGAACATCCGCTTCCGGCGCGAGGCGGGGGCGCGGCCCGAGTACGTCCACACGCTGAACGCCTCCGGCCTTGCGCTCCCCCGCGTGCTCATCGCGCTCATCGAGACCTACCAACAGGCCGACGGGTCGGTCGTCGTGCCAAGTGTGCTTGTGCCATACTTGGGCGAGGCGGTGCTGCGCACAGACGCAGGAAGTTAAGGCCGATTGACGCCCGCAATCAGCGTCGGCGTTCCAAACGTTGGGCTGCCTAGAATCGGGCTAGAAGTTTCGCGCTCGTACTAGCACACGTTCTCTGTGAGGGAGGGTGCGGACGCCTCGGTCGTCGTGCCGAACGCGCTTGTGCCATACTTGGGCGAGACGGTGCTGCGCGCGGATGCGGGTGTGGTAGGATGACCTGTTTGGTGCATGCAAATAGCGTTGGCGTCCCGAACGCGGGGCGTCCTAGAATCGGGCGAGTACCCGCACACGCTCTGCGATAGGGGGTAGGGTTTTGTACGAAAAGAGCACACTTTCAAACGGCTTGCGCGTGGTCACGGCTGCGATGCCGCACGCGCGCTCGGTCTCGGTCGGCATCTTCGTCGGCGCGGGGTCGCGCTACGAGGAGGATCGCCTCGCCGGGGCGTCTCACTTCTTGGAGCACATGCTCTTCAAGGGCACCGAGTCGCGCCCGAGGCCGGAGATGATCTCGGGAGCCATCGAGGGCGTGGGCGGCATCATGAACGCCAGCACCTCCCGCGAGGAGACCATCTACTGGACCAAGGTCGGCGCGGAGCATTTGCCGCTTGCGCTTGACGTTCTCGTCGACATGGTGCGCCGACCCATCCTCGCGGATGAAGAGCACGCGCGCGAGCGCGACGTCATCCTCGAAGAGCTGTCGATGACGTACGATCAGCCGGCGGCGTTTGCCGACATGCTGCTCGACCAGACGATCTGGCCGGGCCAGGCAATGGGCCGCGACATCGGCGGATCGCGCGAGTCGGTCAACGGCATCAGCCAGCCCGACCTCGCCGAGTATCACGCATCGCAGTATGTTCCCTCCAACACCGTCGTCGCCGTCGCCGGCGGCGTGACACACGACCAGGTGGTGACCCACGTGGAGAAGCTGCTGGGCGACTGGGCGGACGGAACGCCGCGCGACTGGTACCGCGCCGAGGAGTCGCCGCGGGGGGTACGCATCGCCATCGGCCAGCGCAAGACCGACCAGGCGCACATCGCCATCGCACTCGACGGCGTCTCCGCCGAGGACCCCTCGCGCTTTGCAACCGACCTGATGAGCAGCATCCTGGGCGAAGGGATGACGAGCCGGCTGTTCATGAAGCTGCGCGAGCAGCAGGGCCTGGCCTACGACGTGCACAGCTCGTCGTCGCACTACCGCGACTGCGGGGCCTTCACGGTCTACTGCGGCACGGAGCCTCCGAAGGTCGAACGCACCCTTGGCGGCATTCGCCAGGAGCTGGAGCTGATGGCCAAGGGCGTGTCGGAGGAGGAGCTGAGCCGCGCCACCGAGTACATGGTGGGAAGGATGATGCTGCGGTTGGAGGACACGCGCGCGGTGATGGCGTGGGGCGGGGCGCAAGAGTTGCTCTTCGACCGCATCTGGACGCCCGAGGAGGTCGTCGACCTCGTCCGCGCCGTGACGGCGGAGGATGTGAAGGGCGCGGCGGAGCGCTACCTCGGCCCCGGCGACTACCGTCTGGCGATCGTCGGCCCCTACCGATCCGAAGCACGCTTCCGCAAGCTGCTGGCGGCCTAACGAGGCCACCCGCCCTCCGGCTGAGGTGCAAAGAGCCCTCTTGTCCCCAGGAGGAGGGATAGCAGGCGCGCGCCGCTACAATAGGCCGCGGGAGGGAGCGCTTGGGCGAGTCGCTGGCAGCGCGCTTGGTGGTCGCGGCATCGTACCCTGCGGTGCTTGCGATCGGCTTTGCGCTGTATGCGGCGCTGACGGCGTCCGGCCTAGGGCCCGCGCCCGCGTCGTACCTCGCCGTGCTCGCAGGGGCGGGGCTGGTGACGCTGCACGAGGCGCGCTTGCCGCACCGGCGCGCGTGGCATCCATCAGCGCGCGAGGTCGGCGCGGACGCGATGTTCATCGCCACGGTGCAGGCCGCGCTGCCGTACGCGCTCTCCTTCACCGTCGTGCTCGGCCTGCGGGAGCTCCTCGAGGCGCGCGGCGCGCTGCCGTCGGGGCTGTGGCCGAGCGACTGGCCGCTCGCGGCGCAGGTGGTGCTGATGCTGGCCGCCGCCGACTTCATGCGCTACTGGATGCACCGCGCCTTCCATCGCTACGCCCTGATGTGGCGGCTCCACGCCGTCCACCACTCGCCGCACCGGCTCTACTGGCTCAACGTTGGGCGCTTCCACCCGCTCGAGAAGGCGATCCAGTACACGGTCGACACGCTGCCGTTCGCCCTCTTGGGCGTCGCGCCGGAGGTGCTGGCGGCCTACTTCGTCTTCTACGCGCTCAACGGCTTCTTCCAGCACTCCAACTGCCGCGTGCGTTTGGGGCCGCTGAACTACCTCGTCAGCGGGCCGGAGTTGCACCGCTGGCACCACTCCGAAATTGCGGAAGAGTCGAACAACAACTACGGCAACAACCTCATCATCTGGGACGTGCTCTTCGGCACGCGCTTTCTGCCGAAGAGCCGCGAAGTGGGGGAGTTGGGCCTGCACAACCGCGACTACCCGCTGGGCTTTCTCCAGCAGATGCGCACGCCGTTCAGGGCGGGGTTGGAGCAGTGAGCTCCGTGCGCTACCGCCTCTTCAAGGCGGCGCTGGCAGTGACCCAATCGCGGCGCTACCGTAGGCTGATGGACGCCGCGCGCAGTCCGCGCGAGGCGCAGGCCGCGCTGCTGCGGCGCATCCTGGCGGCGAACGCGGCGACGACGTACGGCTCCGAGCACGGCTTCGCACGCCTCGCGAGCGTCGACGACTACCGCCGCGCGGTGCCGCTCAACGACTACGAGGCGCTGCGCCCCTGGGTGGAGCGTCAGGAGCTGACGGGCGAGCGCTGCCTCACGCAGGAGCAGCCCGTCTACTACCACCGCACGAGCGGGACGGTGGGCGCGCCGAAGAACATTCCGGTCACGCCCTCGGGCCTGCGGACGATGAAGCGCGACCAGCGCCTCTCCGCCTACGTCTGGTCGCGCCAGTCGGGCGTGCTGGAGGGCAAGGTGTTGGCCATCGGGGGAGCGGCGGTCGAGGGCCACATGGCGGGCGGGACGCCCTACGGCGCGGCCTCGGGTCTGCTCTACCGCAGCCAGTCACGCTTCGTGCGCTCGCGCTACGTCCTCCCCGCCGAGCTATCGGACGTCGAGGACTACGGCGCGCGCTACTTTGCGATGGCCGCATACGGTCTGAGCGAAGACGGCGTGACCAGCATCGCAACGGCCAACCCCTCCACCTTCTTGCGGCTGCTAACGCTCATCAACGAGCAGCCGGACGCGCTGCTGGACGCCGTCGCGACGGGGCGCTTGCCGGACGCCTCCTTCCATCCCGCGCTCGAGGCGCGCCCCGAGCGGGCGGCATACCTGCACACGCGGCTGTGGGAGACGGGTCGGCTCACCTACGCCGACATCTGGCCGCTTTTGGACGGCATCGTGACGTGGACGGGCGGCAGCTGCGGAGCGGCGCTCGGCAAGCTCACGCCGCTCCTTGCGGAGGGGACGCGCGTTATCGAGTGGGGCTACTCCGCCAGCGAGTTCCGGGGGACGCTCAACGTCGATATCGACGCCAACGCCTGTTTGCCCACGCTCACCGGCGTCTTCTTCGAGTTCGCCGAGCGCGATGCGTGGGAGTCGGGCACCGCCGACTTCCTCGGCCTGCACGAGCTGGAGGAGGGCCGCGACTACTACGTCTTTGCGACGACGCCGGAGGGACTCTACCGCTACGACATCAACGACATCGTGCGCGTGACCGGGTGGGTTCGCCTCACTCCTACCTTGGCCTTCGTGCAGAAGGGCAAGGGCGTCACCAACATCACGGGCGAGAAGTTAACGGAGGCGCAGGTGCTCGAGGCCGTCGCGCGCGGATTCGGCGTCGGCAGCACGCCGGGATTCTTCATCATGCTCGCCGACGAGGCCACATCGAGCTACACGCTCTACGTCGAGCACGACGCGCCCCCGCCCGACATCGCCCCCGGACTCGATGCCACCCTGCGCGGGCTGAACGTCGAGTACGAGGGCAAGCGCAGCAGCGGGCGGCTCATGCCGCTGCGCGTGCGCCGCCTGGCGGCAGGGTCGGGCGACCGCTACCGCGAGGCCTGCGTCAGCGCGGGCCAGCGCGACGCGCAGTTCAAGCACCTGCACTTGCAGTACGTGCGGGAGTGCGCCTTCGACTTCGACGGCGCGGCGCTGAAGGAGTGAGCGCGTGCCCGTCGCGCGTCTCGACGTCCACACCTTCCCCGTCCCCTTCCGCGCCGTCTTTCGCCACGCGTCGGCGAGCAGGGCGCGCGCCGAGAACGTCATCGTCGCCGCACGCTCCTCGGGCGGGCTGACGGGCTACGGCGAGGGCTGCCCGCGCCCCTACGTCACGGGCGAGACGGTCGCGAGCGCCGCCGAGTTCGTGGGCCGCCACGCAGGCGCCATCGCAGCCGAGGTGCATGACGCTCAGAGCCTGCGCGCGTGGGCCGGCGCCCATCGCGATGCGATCGACGCGAATCCTGCGGCATTCTGCGCGGTCGAGCTGGCGCTGCTCGACCTCTTCGGCAAGGAGGCCGGCGCGCCCGTCGAGGACCTCATCGGCGCGCCGCGCATCGAGGGGCCGTTCTCCTACTCCGCCGTGCTGGGCGATTCGCCGTACCTGGTGTACTGGCTGCAGTTGCGCCGCTACCGCCGCCGCGGCTTCACCGACTTCAAGGTGAAGGTGTCGGGCGATGTGCGGCGCGATAGGCGCAAGCTGCGGTACTTCGCGGGCGAGCGCGGACGGCGGCTGCGCGTGCGCCTCGATGCCAACAACCTGTGGGGGTCCGACGACGAGTGCACCGCGCACCTTTCAGCGCTGGGCTGCGAGGTGTTCGCCGTCGAGGAGCCGCTGCGCTCGGGCGATTTCGCCGGGTTCGAGCGCGTCGCGGAGGCGACCGGCGCACGCATCATCCTGGACGAAAGCCTGCTGCGTGCGTCGCAGCTCGATGCGTTGGCGAACCCGGAGCGCTGGCTCGTCAACGTGCGCGTCTCCAAGATGGGCGGCATCGTACGCTCGCTGGAGGTGGCGCAGCGTGCGGCCGACCTGGGCCTGGGCGTCATCGTGGGTGCACAGGTCGGCGAGACGAGCATCCTGACGCGCGCGGCGCTGACGGTGATGCAGTCCGCCGGTCCCGCGCTCGCTGCCGCCGAGGGCGCCTTCGGCACGCACCTGCTGCGCGAGGACCTGACCGACCCCTGCCTCATGTTCGGGGACGGCGGCCTGCTCCAAGCGCCTCCACCGTCGCCCGGGCTGGGGCTAGAGGTGCGGCACGATGCGTTGGTGGGAACGAGCAATCGACGGGGCGAGCATGCAGAGTGACCCCCGGCCCCGACCGGCGGGGCGCACAGCGGCGTAGGTGGCCGCTGCACGAGCCCCCCACGGGAGCAATGGTGCCTACCGCGCAACCGCAGCCGTCCGTCCCTCGCCTATTGGCCCGCGGGCTCCGGCGTAGGGGCGGGTCGCTGATTGCGTCAAACCTGCCAGGAAGCCGTTCTTGGTCTGACAATCGACACAAGTGAACACAGTTCTCACGGACAGCCGATCCGAAAGAGGCCGGGGCCGTAGAACTCCAAGGCTGCTGGGCAGTATCTCGGTTTGGTAGGCCGAGGCCGGAGGACAAGTCGCGAGCTTAGGGTGCTGAAGTCGTAACGACCGGCCGAATGGCTCAGCCCTCGAACTGCGCCAGTGACCACGGGACTCTGTAGTCGTACGCACATCGACAACGCCTATCGAGCTCTGTGCCGATATGTTCGCAATCGGCCCAGTAGATGGCGTGGGTGAACACCCCGTCTTTTCGCTCAGCAGGTATTGGCACTGCGCCCAGTTCATCCTCCTCAGAATGCTCGACAACCCACTGGCGGCTTACCTCCGAAGGCAAGCCGTAGTAGTCCCCTCCATGGAATTCCGGACTCGGGCCATACATTCTGATTGCCCTCGTGTTTCGCTTCCCCGCCTTCATTAGACCCCCCGCCCGCTTTCTCCGCCGTACCTTGTCTGTGTCGTTTATCACCTTGTCTCCTTTTGGGGGCAGGCCAACATCGCATTGCCTCTCCACCAACTGGCACGCGACATGTGCCTCCCCCACCAGGGGATGGTCACACGTGCCCCTTCTGGGGCGTCAAGGCCCCTTTGTCACATAGACCTAGTCCCCAACCCACCCTCCAACCTCTTGCTCCCAAACCGAGACACTACCGCCTGCCCGACTTCGCCACTCACCAATGTGAGACCGCGCTCCCCGCTTCGGGCTGTCCCGCGTGTTGCGCGAAATTGAGTCTTGACCGGGCGGGTGGTCGTTGACCTCGTCAGAAGGCGTTCAATAGATTTTTGGTCAAACGACTAGCTGTGCGCAGCCATGCGTGAGATTCGCTCTACTGAGGCCAAGACCCGCTTGGCCGAACTCCTCCGTGCAGTGGAGCACGGAGAGACCGTGGCCATTACCGGGCACGGCAAAGCCGTCGCGCACCTGGTTCCCGCCAACGCCCAGAGCCGCGCCAACCGCGAGAGAGCGGTAGCGCACTTCCGGGAGCGCCGCGCCGGCTGGAAGCGCGTTAGCCTCTCTACGGATGAGATACTCGCCGCGCGCCACGACGGTCAACGACTATGAGCGAGCTAGTTGTGGGCGCCTCGGTCATCGCAGCGTGGCTCTTCGACGATGAGGGCGGGGCCCGCGCAGATTGGGCACTGGAGCAACTGGTAGAAGACGGAGCACTCGTGCCCCAGCTATAGCACTTGGAGGCGCGCAACTCTCTTCTTGCGGCTGAGCGGCGTGGTCGTCTCCCACCAGAGGAGGTCAAGGAGCGCTTAGGTGCATTTGAGGACTCGCCCATCGCCACTGATGCAGAACCAGACCTTCAAGCCGCCTTCGACTTGGCGAGGGCACATGGCCTCTCCCGGTACGACGCCCTCGACCCGGAGCTAGCCCGGAGGGGGTGCGGTGCTCGCGACATTGGACGGGGCACTTGGCAGGGCTGCCGTCGCTGAAGGAGTGCTGCGATCGGCTGCCTACGCTGTGGGCATCATCTACTACCGTCCTGCGCTGCCCCTCCAGGCGTGGGCAGAGGACAATCAGTTCCCTGAGCCATGGCAAGCGGCGCCAATAGAAGAGAAGAGGGAATCACGGAGTTGGGTAGCTCCGTTCCAGACCACCGCGGACGCACCTCCGCCAGCTGATCGCAGGAACGCCTCTCTGCCGCCGGCAGCTTCAGTATCGTCTCTGCGTATTCGTTCTTCGTCTGACAATCGACACAAAGATCCGGTTTCCATGGGCAGCCGGCTTGGGGATAGCTGGAGTGGAATAGGCAATGACAGCAGGTGCTAGGACGGTACAGAGGTCCAGCTCCTGCGGTTGGTGGACTAGGCCAGCCAGCCACCTTCAGCTACAACCCTCATCGAAGTGGGACGAGGCTGTCATCTGGAAGGGACCGCGAGTGACGGCAAGGACCTCATGCGTATGAGGCCCATTCTATTTAACTGTTCCTTACTTTTCCCTATAATGTAAGGAGTTGGCCAACCGGCCGCGAAGGAGCAATGCACATGTTCGAATCGAGCATAACCACGAAGGGCCAGACAACCCTGCCCAAGGCCGTCAGGGACTCGTTGGCGGTTAAGGCGGGAGACAGGGTTCGCTACGTCATCGTGGAAGAGGGAGTCCTGATAATGCCCGTCCGCTCTACTAGACGCCTGTTCCGCAGCATGAGATACGACGGACCGGTCGTTAGCCTAGAAGAAATGGATCGTGCAGTCGCCGAGGGGGCCACTGGAGGATGAGTGCAGTCGACACGAACGTAATCGTCCGCTACTTGGTGGGCGACGACGCTGAACAGGCGGAGGCGGCACGGGCCCTGCTGGATGGTTTCACTCCCGAGGAGCCAGCCTTCATATGCCGAGAAGTTGTGATGGAGGTCGCCTGGGTGCTGGAAAGGAGCTATCACTTCACGCGGAGCCGGGTAGCCGAGGCACTAATGGACCTTACGGCATCGGATAGCCTCATGGTTGAGAATCCAGATGACGTGGCCGCGGCTGCCCATTTGTACCGCCAGGGAGGCGTTGGATTCTCAGACCTAATGGTCCTTTCGGCAACCGCACGAGCGGGAGCTACACCCCTCTACACCTTCGACCGCAGACTTGCCCGCATGGGGAGTGTTGTGCTGGTTGGTGATGAGGCAGGAGGTGCCTCGTCGTGAAGGATACTCAGAGGCCCGACCGCCTGAGCCGTACCAACTTGGTCAGCCCGCTTGCGCACCATGGTTGAAGAGGGTCTTCGCCAAGTGCTCTCCACCTCTGCTCCTCACAGACGCTATCGGCTGCCCAACCACAGCGTGGGCGAGGCAGGGTGAAAGGACCCCCTAGAGGCGTTCGCCTGGCAGGACCGTCGAGGGGTCATTTACGGAGGGCCTGCAACCCGATGATCGCCATCGACACGAATTTGCTCGCGGACGCACACCGCCGCGAATCGAGGCATCACGACGCTGCGGCGTCGACTGTGCGGGAGTTGGCGGGACGCAGCGACGCTTGGTCGATTCCCCGGCCTTGTTGCTACGAGTTCCTCAGCGTGGTGACCAGTCCGCGCACCTGGGAGGAGAATGCCACTAGCCCAGGGCAACCGTGACGTCAGCTCTCGGCGTGAAACGCCTCCTCATCGTTACGGCTTATAGGAAAAACCGAGGACTTTCCAATGACACTGGAGCGCTTCATCCGACGCCCACGCGCTATGGGAGGAGTCGTTCGCGACGCCAGGATTGCTGCGCCGCGCGTCGCCCACTGAATCGAAGCGCTCCTCACCCGGGACCGCGACTCTTCGCTATTCCCGGAACTTCGACCGGCGCACTAGGGTCTCCGCGCAATCCATCCAGCCTCCCCCCTTACACGATTGTTGTGCTTGATGGAATTCTGTCCCTCATCGACGACGCAGCAACTGCGCGGCGTTGTCGTGGAGGAGGGCGCGCAGTTGGTCGGGCGGGAGTGTGCGCTGCGCCTGCGCCATGACGCGAGAGGCGGAGAGCAAAGGGTAGTCGGAGCCGAACAGGACACGCTCTGCGCCCAGTTGGGCGAGCGCCGTCGGGTAGACCGCCTCGTCGTACAGGAGGGGCGATGCGGCGGTGTCGACGTAGGCGTTGGCGAGCGCGCCGCGCACCTCCGGCATCAGCGCGTAGAACGGCAGGCCGCCCCCCCAGTGCGCGAAGATGAACGTCGTCTCGGGGTAGCGCTCGGCGAGCGCTAGCAGCCGCGCAGGGTGCGTCTCGCCCTTGCCAGGGTAGGCGTGGCCAACCGGCTCCGAGCCATGGACGAGCACGGGCGCGCCATGCTCCGAGGCGAGCCGCATGAGCTCGGCGACGCCGGGGCCGTCGGGCAAGGGGGTGCGCTGGATGGAGGGGTGGAGTTCGCCGATGCCGCGCGCGCCCGCATCGAGGCAGCGCTCCGCCTCGCGCAGCGCGCCGTCGCCCCAGCCCGGGTCGACGCTGCACAAGGCGACGATGCGCCCCGGGTAGCGCTGCTGCGCCTCGAGCAGGTAATCGTTCGCCTCGCGCGCGACCCCTGGATCGCACCAGCCGTAGCCGGCGGCGACGGAGGTCTCGATGCCGTCGCGCTCCATCGCGGCGAGCAGGTCGGCGGCGCTGGCCATGCGCGCGTCGTCGCGGGCGAACAGCGCGGCAAAGGTGGCATCGCGCCGCCGCAACTCGCCCGCCCGCTCCCTGAAGGAGGGCGGCAGGAGGTGCGTATGGCTATCGATGGTCAACGGCGGCCCAGCGCGCTAGTTCTCGCCGGACGCCAGCTCCTCACCCTCGGTGTACTCGCGGTTCGAGAAGACGCCCAACTCCCTCCCCTGGTGCACGTGGATGATGAGGTCCTCGCGGGAAAGGCCGACGGCGTCCAGCAACTCCGAGTCGAGGTCGTCGATGAGGTCCT
>DAOUJX010000025.1:0-50670 GCA_034422075.1 Dehalococcoidia bacterium | reverse complement strand
CCCCGAGATGGAGCACTTCTACTTCCGCTCCGCCACTTCCACCGAACCGCTCGACGAGGGCGGCTACTTCGACTTCACGCCGCTCGACACGGCGACGGAGCTGCGGCGTGAGACGGTGCTTACCCTCGAGGAGATGGGTATTCCCGTGGAATACAGCCACCACGAGGCGGCATCGTCGCAGCACGAAATCGACCTGCGCCACACTGATGCGCTGACGATGGCTGACTCCGTGATGACGCACCGGCAGGCGGTGAAGGAGGTGGCGATGCGCCACGGCGTCTACGCCACCTTCATGCCCAAGCCCATGGCTGACCAAAACGGGAACGGAATGCACGTCAACCAGTCGCTGATGCGTGGTGAGGAGAACGTCTTCTACGCGGAAGAGGATCCCTACCACCTGAGCGACATGGCGCACCGCTACATCGCTGGGCTGCTGCGCCACGCGCCCGAATTGGCAATCGTCTGCGCGCAATGGGTCAACTCTTACAAGCGGCTCGTGCCCGGATTCGAGGCGCCCGCCTTCGTCTCGTGGGCGCCGGTGAATCGGAGCGACCTGGTGCGCGTGCCCGCGTACCGCCCGGGCAGGGAGGCGTCGACGCGCGTCGAGTTCCGGTTGCCCGACCCGACGTGCAACCCCTATCTGGCCTTTGCGGCGATGCTCACGGCAGGACTGGAGGGCATCGACAACGCCTACGAGCCCGTGCCGCCTGCGCCGTCCGACGTTACGCGAATGACGCCGGAGGCGCGTGCGCACCTGGGCATCGGGGCGGTGCCGGGCAGCCTGTACGAGGCGATCGAGGCGGCGGAGGGCAGCGTGCTGCTGCAGGCGGCGCTGGGCGAGCACACACTCAACAGCCTGCTGCAGAACAAGCGCATCGAGTGGGAGCGCTACCGCGCCGCCGTCACCGATTACGAAATCAAGCGCTACCTGCCGGTTCTCTAGCCATGGGAGCCCAGCCGCGTCTGAGGACGCTTTACGACCCTAGATTCGAGCACGACGCGTGCGGAGTCGGGTTCGTGGCCGCCATTAACGGCGCAAAGAGTCGCACGGTCCTCGACCGCGCCCTCGAGGCGGTGGAGAACGTCACGCACCGCGGAGCCGTCTCTGCCGATGCGAAGACGGGTGACGGGGCGGGGATAATTGCGCAGATTCCGCCCGCCCTGTTCTATCCCGTCGCCGAGCAATTCGGCTTCACGCCGCACGAGGAGGGCGACCTAGCCGTCGGCGTGGTCTTCCTTCCGCAGGATGAGACGGTGCGCGCGCGGACCATCGTCGAGCGCACCGTCAAGGAGCAGCGGCTCCTCTTCCTCGGCTGGCGCGAAGCGCCGGTCGACCCTTCGGCGCTCGGAGAGCAGGCGCTTGCGACCATGCCGCGCATCGAGCACGTACTCGTAGGCAGGCCGCCCGACCTGACGCTGGAAGGCTTCCCGCGCCGTCTCTACCTTGCGCGCAAGCAGGCGGAGCGGGCGTTTGTCGACGAGGGCATCGCCGCCTACGTGGCGTCCTTCTCCAACCGCACTATCGTTTACAAGGGGCTGCTGGTCGCGCCGCAGTTGCGCGCCTTCTACCCCGACCTGGACGACCCCGCGTTCGAGACGGCGCTGGCGGTCTTGCACCAGCGCTACAGCACCAACACCTTCCCCAATTGGGAGCTGGCGCAACCATTCCGCACGCTGGGCCACAATGGCGAGATAAACACGCTTCAGGGCAACCGCAACTGGATGCGGGCGCGCGAGCCGGAATTGCGCTCGTGGCTCTGGGGCGACGACGCCGAACTGCTGGCCCCCGTCTTGCAAGAGGGCGTCAGCGACTCTGCCAGCCTAGACAACGCGCTTGAGCTGCTGATGCTCTCGGGCCGCGACGCGCTGCACTCGATGATGATGCTGGTGCCGGAGGCGTGGGAGAACATGCCGCGTATGGAGCCATCGCTCCGCGCCTTCTACGAGTACCACGCAACACTGACGGAGCCATGGGACGGCCCGGCGGCGCTTGCCTTTACGGACGGGACGATTGCCGCCGCCGTACTCGACCGCAACGGCCTGCGCCCCGCGCGCTACAAGGTGGGCGACGACAACATCTTCGTCATGGCTTCCGAGGTCGGAGCGGTCGAGATTGACGACGCGCACGTGGTGGAGAAGGGGCGTTTGGGCCCCGGCCAGATGATTGCGGTAGACACGGCGTCCGGCACACTCTTGCGCAACGACGAGATCAAGGAGCGTGCCGCTGCGGCGCAGCCCTACGGCGAGTGGCTGGAGCGCCGCCTCTACGCGCTCGGCGAAATCGAGACGCAGCGCCCGAGCGTGCCGGAGCGCGACGAGCTCGCGCGCTTGCAGCGCAGTTTTGCGTACACGACGGAGGAGGCGCACCTCATCCTGCGCCCTCTGTACGCGCAGGCGGTCGAGCCCGTCGGCTCCCTTGGGGACGATACCCCGCTGTCGATACTGGCCGCCAAACCGCGCCTCCTCTCCAGCTACTTCAAGCAGCGTTTCGCACAGGTCACCAACCCGCCCATCGACCCACTGCGAGAGCAACTGGTCATGTCGCTCTACACCTACCTCGGCCCGCGCGGCTCGCTCTTGGAGGAAACGGAGGAGCACGCAGGCCTGCTGCGCCTCGATGCGCCCGTACTGGCAGATGCGCAACTCGCCGCTGTGCGGGAGGACGTTGCCGGCCTCGGCGTAACGACGCTTTCCGCTCTGTATGGGGCGGCGTCAGGTGGCGTGGGGCTTGAGAGCGCGCTCACACGATTGAGCGCCGAGGCGGAGGCAGCCGTTGACGACGGCGCGGGGGTGCTCATCATCTCCGACAAGGGAGTCGACTCGGCCAACGCTGCTATCCCGATGCTGCTCGCCGTCGGCGCCGTGCATAACCACCTCATTCGCGCTCGCAAGCGGATGCGCGCGTCGATAGTTGCGGAAACAGGAGAGGCGCGCGACCCCCACCAGGTGGCGCTGCTGATTGGCTATGGCGCAAGCGCCGTCAATCCCTACCTTGCGTTCGCGACCGTCGTCGACCTCATCGAGGTGGGGCACGACGCCGATATCCCGACCGTAGTGGCGCTGGCCAACTACCTGCGCACCATCAACAAACAGCTGCTCAAGATCATGTCCAAGATGGGCATCAGCACGGTCAGCGCCTACCACGGCGCGCAGATATTCGAGGCCATCGGACTCTCAGACGAGGTCATCGAGCGCGCGTTCGTCGGCACGCCGTCGCCGATAGGCGGCATCGGTTTCGACGAAATTGCCGCAGCCGTTCAGCAGCTGCATACCGAAGCATTCGAGGCCGACTTGGCCAACGGAGCCAAGGGCGACGGCCTCGTCGACCATGGCTACTACCGCTACCGTCGCGGCGGCGAGCCTCACGGCTTTTCGCCGGGCAGCGTGCGCATCCTGCACAAGGCGCTCGAGGAAGAAGGCACAGGGCAAAGCGGGTACGAGCAGTATGTCGAGATGGTGCATAACCAGGCGCCGATATCGCTGCGCGACCTCTTGCGCATCAAGCACGAAGCAACCCCCGTACCTCTGGACGAGGTCGAGCCCGCCTCCAGAATCGTCAAGCGCTTCAACGGCGGTTCCATGTCGTTCGGTGCGCTCAGCATCGAGGCGCACCAGGGCATCGCCAGCGCCTACAACATGATGGACTCCAAGAGCGGCTCGGGCGAGGGCGGCGAGGATCCGCGCCGCTTCCGGGAGCTGAGCGGGGGCGTGCGCACGGGCAGCCGTATGAAGCAGGTCGCCAGCGGTCGGTTCGGCGTCACGCCTGAGTATCTGGCGCTCGCTGACGTGCTCGAAATCAAGATGGCGCAGGGCACCAAGCCCGGCGAGGGGGGCCAGTTGCCGGGGCACAAGGTGACGGAGATCATCGCGACGGCGCGGCGCACGCAGCCGGGCGTCCCCCTCATTTCGCCCCCACCGCACCACGACATCTACTCCATCGAGGACCTCGCGCAACTGATATACGACCTGAAGGCGGTCAATCCCCGCGCGACGGTGGCCGTCAAGCTGGTGGCTGAGGCGGGGGTTGGCACGATTGCGGCGGGTGTCGCGAAGGGCTACGCCGACTACGTGCTGATATCGGGAGGCGAAGGCGGCACGGGTGCGTCACCTTGGGTCTCAATCAAGTACGCCGGCTCCCCGTGGGAGTTGGGCGTCGTCGAGACGCAGCAGGTACTGGTCGAAAACGACCTGCGCGGGCGCATCACGCTGCGCACCGACGGAGGCCTGAAGACGGGCGAGGACATCGCCATCGCCGCCATGCTCGGGGCGGAGGAGTTCGGGTTCGGCACCGCCGCGATGGTTGCCGTGGGCTGCCAAATCGCGCGCCAGTGCCACCTCAACACCTGCCCCGTAGGAGTCGCGACGCAAGACCCTGAGCTGCGGGCGAAGTACTGGGGCGCGCCAGAGATGCTGGTGCGCTACATGTTCTTCATCGCCGAGGAGCTGCGTACCGTCCTCGCCTCCCTCGGCGTGCGCAACCTCGACGAAATCGTCGGACGCTCCGACCTGCTCGAGCAAATCCCAGTGGAGGGAGCACCCAACGCGCACACCATTGACCTCAGCCGGCTGCTTGCCCCGGCCGACCCTACTGGAACCCGGCCCGTGCGCCGCATGCAAGAGCGGAATGACCGCCCGGAGGACAATCTGCTCGACGACGTGCTTCTACCGCAGGTGCGCCCGGCAATCGATGGGCGACAGGCGGTCAAGATCGAGCGCGAGATCCGCAACGTCCACCGCACCGTCGGAGCGCGTATCGCGGGCGAAATCGCGTACATCCACGGCGACTCCGGCCTGCCCGAGCACTCCATCGATCTGCGATTCCGAGGCTCTGCAGGCCAGTCATTCGGCGCGTTCCTCCTCGAGGGCATGCACCTGACGCTGGAGGGGGAGGCGAACGACTATGTGGGCAAAGGGATGCATGGCGGCGAACTCGTGCTCCGGCCGCCTGACGACGCGCCCTACCACGCGCACGACAACGTCATTATGGGCAACACCGTCCTCTACGGCGCGACTGGTGGGCGCCTCTTTGCAGCGGGACGCGCTGGCGAGCGGTTCGCCGTCCGCAACTCGGGCGCATGGGCAGTCGTCGAGGGCGTCGGCGATCACGCCTGCGAGTACATGACGGGCGGCGTTGTCGTCGTCCTCGGCCCCGTCGGGCGCAACGTCGGCGCCGGCATGTCCGGCGGCGCGGCATTCGCACTCGACATCGACGGCTCGCTCGATTGGAAGGTGAACCTAGAGATGGTGGGCGTCGAGACGGTGGATGATCCGGAGGACGAGGGTCTGCTGCATACGCTCATCCTGCGCCACCACGAGATGACGCGAAGCGCTCGAGCTGAGGACATCCTGGACAACTGGTCGAGCTACCTGCCGCTGTTCCGCAAGGTGACGCCGCTCCCGCACATCGCTCCACCACCCCCGCGCGAGCAAGAGCGCCAGCGCCGCGATGCCCTGCTGGCTGTAAGCCAGCGAAGGGGCGCGTAGAGTGCATTCTACGCCCGCGTCGGCGTGTCCTTGGGTTGCGCGTTCGTCTGTGAGGTAGGGCGAGCGCCGAGGTAGAAGTAGCGGAAGGCTTCCGCATACTCCAGGCCCGAGTCCCCGGCGGAGCGGCGCGCCATCGAGCGAATCCACTCGTCGAACTCCGGCGACGGGTTGCGTACCTGTGAGGCGTGTGCGCGCAGTGCCTCCGCCTTCTTGTCCAACGTTTCGGCGATGTCAATCCACACGTTGGCGTCGTATCCCCGCGCGCCGACGTAGAGGTGCTCTACGATGTGCGGTTCGAGACCCTCGTCGTGGTGCAGCTCCGGCCACATGTGGAAGTCGCGCGCCGACGGGAAGACCGCGTCCATCGTCGCCTCTCCGACGGCGCGGTGGTCGGGATGGTTGAGGTAGTTGCCAAACCAGCGCATCGTCGGGTTTTCGGTCACGACTGCCGTCGGGCGGAAGAGGCGAATGAGCCGAACCAGGTCGCGGCGCAACTCCAGCGTGTTCTGGAGCATTCCGTCCTCGTAACCTAGAAACTCGACATGGCTGACGCCGAGGATGACGCAGGCGCGCCGCTGCTCCTCCTCGCGCACGCGCGCGAGTTCCGCCGTGTCTGCATCGCGGTCGGACGTGCCCTTGTTGCCGTTGGTGGCGATGACATAGACGCCTTCTCGCCCCTCACGCGTCCACTTAGCCATGGTGCCGGAGCACATGAATTCCGCGTCGTCCGGGTGGGCGACGACGACCATGATGCGCTCGCCCGGCCCCATGTGCTCCTGCGGGGGTAGTGTCATGCTTGCTCTCCTCTGCGCTGCTAGATGGCGAGGCCGCCGTCGACGCCGATAACCTCGCCGGTCACGTAGGACGCATCTTCGGATGCGAGGAATGCAACGACTCCGGCGACGTCTTCGGGGGTGCCGAATCGGCCGAGTGCGATGCGGCCGAGCACGCCCTCGCGGAGTTCGTCCGAGAGCGCCTCGACCATCCGCGTTTCGATGAAGCCGGGGGCGATGGCGTTGGCCGTGACCCCGCGTGATGCCAGTTCTTTGGCCAGCGTCTTTGTCAGGCCGACGAGGCCGGCCTTGGCGGCCGTGTAGTTGGCCTGCCCCGCGTTTCCTGCCACGCCGACGACGGACGACATGTTGATGATGCGACCCCATCGCTGGCGCACCATGTGCCGCGCCGCCGCTCGGCAGCAGTAAAACGCTCCGTTCAGGTTTGTGCTCAGCACGGCGTCCCAATCGTCGTCGCTCATGCGCATGATGAGCGAGTCGCGGGTGATGCCGGCGTTGTTGACCAGCACGTCAATCCCGCCAAGCATGTTGATTGCGCCGTCGACGAGCGCTGCCGCCTGCGCCGGGTCTGCCACGTCGCCCCCCAGCACGACGGCTGTACCGCCGTTCGCGTCGATGGCCGTTGCCGCCTCTTCCGCCTCTGCGGCGCTGCTGCGGTAGTTGAGCGCGACAGCGGCGCCCTCCTTCGCGAGCCGCAGCGCGACGGCGCGCCCGATGCCGTGACTCGCGCCCGTCACTAGGGCGCGCCTGCCGTCTAGCTTACCCATCGGGGGCCGCTTCTTCGGCGCGCGCCAACACCGACGCGAGTTCGTCGCGCATTGCGTCGATAACGCCGTGCGAGTAGACGTCGGCAGCGCGCTTGATTGCGTTAGCGATGTGCTCGGCGCCCGAGCGCCCGTGCCCGATGACGACGACGCCGTTGACGCCGAAGAGCGGCCCGCCGGCGTGCTCGGCGGCACCCGCAAGGTCGCGGATCGCGCGTATGGCGGGGGAGCCTGCGCCGAGCGCTTCGCCAAGGTAGCGTCCCGCCGCCTGGGCCAATCCCTCCGTATACTTGAGCAGCACGTTGCCGACGAAGCCGTCGCAGACCAGCACGTCCACCTTGTCCATGAAGACCTCGTGCCCCTCGACGTTGCCAACGAAGTTGGGGACGCTCGCCTTGAGGAGGGGGTAGGCCTCCTGAATGAGGCGGTTGCCCTTGCCCTCCTCCGAGCCGACGCTGAGCAGGCCGACACGCGGCGACTCGATGCGCTGGTATGAGCGTGCGAAGGCCACCCCCAGCGCCGCGAAGCTCAGCAACTGTGAGGGTCGGCAGTCTATCTGCGAGCCGAGGTCAATTATGGACGTGCGAGGTGCCAGCGCGATGAATGGACCGCCGAGCGCCGGACGGTCCAGCCCCTCCATCAGCCCGAGCGCGAGGACGGAGGCGGCCATTGCCGCACCCGTCGAGCCCATGCTGACCGCGCCGTTTGCCGCTCCCGCCTTGACGAGGCCGACGGCGACGGCGATGGACGCGCGGGGATTGGCGCGGAGCGCCCGCACAGGGTTCTCACCCTCTGGCACTACGCCGTCTGACGGCACAACATTGATGGCGAGCCCAGCGGTGTCGTGTTTGGCGAGTTCCGCGCGGACAGGAGTCTCGTCACCGATCAGCAACACCTGCAGGCCATCGCGCGCGGCCAGCACACCGCCGAGCACCTGTACGCCGGGCGCGGTGTCGCCGCCCATCGCATCGAGCGCAATAATGGGGCTGCTGCTGCTAGCCATCGCCTGCACCTACCGCCGCCGTGCCGGTGATGACATCGACGCCGTCTTGGTTGCGGACTACGACATCGTAGACCTTACCGCGGCCCTCGCAGAGCGTGCCGACGGCTTGCACCTCGTCTCCGGGAAAGACGGGTGCGCGAAAGCGGACGTCGAGCGCCCCTGCGCGCAGCCATCGCTCGCCGAACGCAGCGGTCATCATCTCCGAAACGAACGCGAGCACTAGCATCCCGTGAGCAATGGTGCGCCCGAACATCGTCGTGGCGGCAAACTGCTCATCGAGGTGCAGGGGGTTGTGGTCGCCGCTGGCGTCGGCGTAGAGGTGCAGTTGGTCTTGGGTGACGACGCGGGCCGCTCCTGCAAGCGTGGGGGCACTCATGCGTCGGCCTCCTTGATGGTGATGGTGGCGCTACCGGTCATCACCGGCGCGCCACCATCACCGGCTACCTCGAGTTGCAGCACAAGGAAGCGCACGCCCCGACGCACGGAGTTCTGCGACATTGTGGTCGTACACGTCGTGGGGCGCTCGAGCGCGAGGGGTTGCATGAAGGCCAGCTGTTGGGAGACATGGATTGCGCCAGAGGGCAGCTCGACGGCGCGCATCGCTGATTCCATCGCAAGCGCGGCGACGGCCATTGCCGGGGCAACGCTCGCCTCGTCGTAGAGCCCAGACTGGTCGCCGACGGCGTCGCGGTACAGCGCCGCGCGCTCGTGCGATATTGCCAGCGGTTCTCGCGCGAGCGTTGTACCGGGTTGGATGGCGTCGAAGTCCAATCGTGCACCGAGGGAAGGGATAGCGAGTGAGATTATAGCGGGAGGGAAGCCTCTACGTTCCCCCGAAGTCGGGCTTGCGGCGTTCGAGGAAGGCGCGCACGCCCTCGTGAAAGTCTGCGTGCGCCGTGGCCGATTGCGGCAGCGCTAGCCGCTCCGGTGGTACGTCCGGTGACGCTCCGTACGCCTCCAGGTCGGCCAGCACGCCCTTGTGGAGCCGGTGCGAGTTGGACGACAGCGCCGCGATGTCTCCGACCAGGCCTGCGACGTAGGCGTCGAAGTCGTCGTCAGAGACGACGGTGTTGGCGAGGCCCATCGCGTATGCTTGCGCGGCGTCGACGGAGCGGCCCGTGAGCAAGAGGTAGGCGGCATGCCCGGGGCCTGCGAGCGCGGTCATGCGCTGCACGAAGCGGTGTCCGATGGCCAGCCCCATCCGTCCGGCGGGTATCCCGAAGGACGCGCCGGTGGAGGCGATGCGCAGGTCAGCGCTCAGCGCCAACTCGAAGCCGCCGCCAATGCAGTAGCCGCGCACGGCGGCGATGGTCGGTTTGCTAAGGCGCGCGAGGGCGTGGCACGCCGACTCGAACGTCTCGCGGTAGGAGCGCGCCTTCTCGGGCGTGCTGCGCGTCTCCTCGAATTCCGTAATATCGGCGCCGGCGGAGAACGCCGCATCGCCCGCACCGGTGACGACCACGACGCGCACCGCTTGGTCGGGTTCCAGCGCATCGAAGGCCTCGGCCAACTGGCGCCACATGGCGAGCGATACGGCATTACGGCGCTCGGGGCGGTTGAGCACGACGCGTGCGACGGGGCCGTTCCGCTCGATGAGGACCTGCTCGTTCACGGGGTAGCTCCGCCTTGGCTTAGGCGTTCACGCCATGCGCCGGCCAGTTCTGGGGGGTCGAACGGCGTAAAGCAGGCCTCACAGACGTAGAAGACCCCGTTCCACTCCAGTTCGCCGTCGCACAACGGGCAATCGTTTGGGATGCTCTGCACGCTTCGTACTATACCGCTCCCTAACCTCGCCGCAACAAGCCTTGCATTGGGGAGCTTCGCCTAAGGCCGCTCCCATACGAGGAGCGGGCATGGAGTGAGTGTCTTGTACAATCTGTCTGTGGGTGCGCGAGCCGTTTTGACTGTACGGAGTGAGAGTTGAGGCGCCCCCGCATCCCCGCACTCCGCGAGCGAGACTTCCGCCTCCTTACTGGCGCGTCCGTTCTGAACGGCGCTGGTATGACCGGCGAGCTGGTCGTCGTTTCGTGGATCGTCCTTCAGTGGACCGACAGCGCCTTTATGGTCGGGCTGACGCTCGCCCTCTTCTTCTTGCCCATGCTGCTGTTTGGCCTTCCCGGCGGAGCGGTAGCCGACTGGTTGGACCGGCGTCTGCTGCTGCGCTACCTTGATGCAGGCCTCGCCGTCATCCTTGCGGGCATAGGGCTGCTGCTGGCGTTCGATTTGCTGGAAGTCTGGCAGGTGCTGGTGCTGACCCTCTTCTCGGGTGCGTTCAAGGCGCTCTATCAGCCGTCGCGCCTCTCGTACGCCTACGACATCGTCGGGCCAGGCGCCCTGATCAGCGCCATCAGCATGGTCACGCTGGCGACGCGCCTCGGAGGGTTCGCCGGACCGCTGCTTGCGGGATCGCTGACGGAGCGGGCTGGCCCTGAGTACGCCTACTTTGCGCTGGCAGGGATGCACGCGCTGGCCGCTGTCGTCATATCCCGGAGCCGCACCCGCAGCCGCGACGCGGGACAGCGACGTGAGCCCATCTTGGCCAACCTGCGCCAATACGCCACCGAGATGCGCACCAACCACACGCTCTTGCTGCTGGTCGGCTTGACGGCGGCGGTCGAGGTGTTCGGGTTTTCGTACCTGACGGCGCTTGCGCCGCTTGCGCGTGACGTCCTCAACGTCGGCTCCGAGGGATTGGGAGTGCTGCACTCCTCTCAGGCGGTTGGCGGCATACTGGCTATTCTGTGGATATCGACACAGGGCGAGGTAGCGCGCAAGGGGCGAACGTACATCGTCCTGCTGGTGCTCTTCGCAGGGTCGCTGATGCTGTTGGGCGGCTCGCGCGTCTTTCCGCTGGCCGTCACCGCGCTGGTGATGGTGGCAGGGGCCGCTGCGCTGTCCGATATCCTGACCCAAAGCCTGATGCAACTGAGCGTCGCGACGCACCTGCGGGGGAGGGCGATGGGCTCATGGGTGTTTGCGATTGGCGCTGCGCCATTCGGCCACCTGCAAATGGGCGCGCTCGCGGGATACCTCGGCGCCTCGGCCGCGCTGCTAATCAACGGCGGCGGGCTGCTGGCGATTACGGTCATCGCCGGGGTGTTCTCGCCGAGGCTGCGGCGGTTGTAGAGGGTGGAGGTCGCCGCCTCTCCTCTGGGGAGATGCTGCTGCGCGCCTCAGGGCGGGTGAGGGCGTACGTACATTGAGGGGACCCCAACCCTCTCTCGGTGAGCGAGGGAAAGGACCTACCGCCGGAAGGCGACCTTGCGGAAGACCTCGGCGTATTCGTAGCCGGTGCCAGCGGAGCGCTCGGCGGCACGCCGCGCCCACGTCTTGACGAACTCTTCCATGTCGTCGCGCGCCATCGAGAGCTGGCTCTTATGCTGCGACAGCGCCTCCAGCTTGGTGCTGAGCGTCTGGGAAATGTCGATGGCTACGTCGGGGTTCTCGCTGCCCCAGAGCAGCATCGTCTGCACCGAGTGCGGGTCGAGCCCTTCGGCGATGTGCTCTGCGTAGTGCAGCACATCGCGCGAGTAGGGAAAACAGGCGTCCATTGCCACCTGGCCGGAGATCCGATGGTCGCGATGGGTGTGGCTCTGGACGCGCATGGGGTCGATGGAGAGCACTACGTCGGGACGGAAGCGGCGGATCTCGCGCACAAGGCGCCCCCGAAATTCGCGCGTATCCTCCAATTCCCCGTCACCGTAGTCGAGCCACGCCAATTCCTGGACGCCGAGCAGATCAATGGCCGCGTCCTGCTCGGCACGGCGAGTCTTGGCAAGCCGTTCGGGTGTCATCTCGCGGTCGGACGTACCCTTGTTGCCGTTGGTGCAGACGACGTAGAGCACCTCCGTGCCTTCGCTGATCCACTTGGCTACGGTGCCGCCGCATCCCGACTCGCCGTCGTCGGGGTGGGGAATGACCAGCATCGCGCGCTCGGGCGTATCGAATGAGTCCATGCGCTATATCATACGAGACGACCGCACCTTGCTTGTTGCGCCATGACCGTTACCATCCGGCCCTTCACATGGGACGACCTCGACGCCCGCGTCGCGCTGCTGCGGGAGCTTGGCGTGACGGACGCTGCTGCCGATGCGCTGCGGCGCGAGTACCTGCAGCCTGATACGCATCCTGAGCGCGATTCGTTCTGCGCCGTGGACGGCGAGCGGCATGTCGGCTACCTAACGCTGGTGGTGGAGGCGCCGATTGCGCGAGGAGTGCTGGTCGGCGGCGTCGCGCCCGATCGGCGTCGCGCCCGCATTGGAACGCGGCTGGTGGAGGCTGCGGCATCGCACGCGGGCGCGCTAGGGCTGGGTGTGCTGCACGTCGACGTCCCTGAGGGTGCGAGCGACGTAGTTGCGCTGTTCCGCATGCTGGGATACGAGCATATGCGCACGCATGTCCACATGGCCGTCGACGCGCCGCAGCGCAGCGATATCGTGCTGCCTGAGGGCGCCGTTGTACGCCTATTGCGCCGCAATGAGATAGCGGAGTTGACGGCGCTCCAAAACGCGGTGTTCAACGGCTCGTGGGGATATAGCCCCAATACGCCGGAGCAGCTCGATTACCGGATATACACTCTCATCGCGGAGCGCCCGGACGACGTGGTGGTGTTGGAGATGGAGGGTCGCATTGCGGCGTACTGTTGGTGCCGCCGCCGCGGCGAGGGCGAGCCGGGGCTGGTCGGGATGGTCGGCGTGCTGGCCCAGATGCAGGGACGCGGCCTTGGCAAGGCGGTAACTGGCGCAGGCCTCGACCTGCTGGTTGACGCCGGCGCGCGCCCTATTGAGATTACGGTGGATGCGCAGAACGAGCCCGGCGTACGTCTCTACCGCAGCCTTGGCTTCCGTGAGATGTGGCGCTCTGTGTGGTACGAGCGCCTGCTCCGCTGAGAGAGCGCCCTACCCCTCAGACTCCTTCGCATGGTGCCAGAGGGCGCGCTTGGCCTGGACGTCCAGCGACGACAGCGTTTGGCCTTGGGCACGCAGGGACAATTCCATGTGGCGGAAGCGTGAGGAGAAGCGGCGGTTGGCACCGCGCAAGGCCGCCTCGGCGTCAACGCCCATGCGGGCGGCTGCGACCGTGACCATGAACAGCACGTCGCCTAGCTCCTCTTCCTGGCGTTGCGGCGACAGCGCCTCGCGCACCTCCGCCACCTCCTCCGCGAGTTTGTCGAGCGCGTCGTCGTCGCTCTCGAAGTCGAAGCCGGCACGCATGGCGCGGTCAGCGACGGCCTGCGCGTAGGCCAGCGCCGGCATCGACTTGGGCACGCCGTCGAGCATGCTGCGGTCGGCCTGTCCCTTTGCCTCACGCTCCCGCGCCTTGAGCGACTCCCACTGCCCGAGCGCCTCTTTCGCCGAGGCCGCTTGCGAATCGCCGAAGACGTGAGGATGGCGGCGCACTAGCTTCTCCGTCAGGTGGCGCACCACGTCGTTCATCGTGAAACGCCCCGCGTCGGCCGCGATCTGCGCGTGGAAGACGGGCTGAAACATCAGGTCGCCCAACTCCTCCACCATCGCCGCCGTATCGTCCGAATCGAGCGCCTCGGCGGCCTCGTACACCTCCTCCAGCAGCGTATTGCGAAGCGATTGGTGCGTCTGCTGCAGGTCCCAAGGACACCCTGCGACGGGGTCGCGCAGGCGTCGCATGACGGCCATCAACGTGTCGAATGATTCGGGGCGGGATAGGTCCAGCGGCTCGCTCACGGGCTGCCTCCGATGTGGTGTCGTGCTTGGGCGTTTGGCTATAGTGGAACGCGTGAAGGCAGATGCTGGCAAGAGGCGCGACGTCGGTTGGCGCATCGCTGCAGTAGTTGCGCCCGTCGCGTTCGGCCTGCTGCTCGTCACATGCAGCGTGTGGCTGGTGGCAGGCAACACTAGGCTGCACGACCAGCTGTTCGAGCGCCACCGCGTCACCGTGGCGACGGGCCTCTCCGCCGATGCGGTACGCGACGTCAACCGCCAAGTGATCAACTACTTCGCCTCCGAAGCCGAGCCGCTGTCCGTCACGACGACACTGCACGGCGCGGCGGACGTGGCACTCTTCGACGCCTCCGAGGTCTCGCATATGGCCGACGTGAAGCAACTGCTGCTGCGCACCTACCGCGTGCTAGGGGCGTCGGCCCTGTTCCTGCTCGTCTTGCTGGCCGGGGCTCTTATTGTGCGTCGGGGGCGCGCTGGTGAAGAGGTGGCCACGTGGTTGCGCCGCGGTGCGCTTGGCACTGCAGCTGCCATCCTGGTAATCGGCTTCGCCAGCGTAGTTGCCTTTGGACCGGTGTTTCGCCTCTTCCACCTGCTCGGTTTCCCACAGGGCAACTTCACCTTCAATGCGAGCACATCTTATCTGGTACGCATCTACCCGGCGGGCTTCTTTCAGGACATGGCGCTCATCATTGGAGCGTTGACGCTCACCGGCGCAGCACTGGCATGGCTCGCGGCGCGTGCGTACATGCGACGGCGCAATGCCGCGAGCAAGCGAGCAGCTGGAACGAGTGAGGCTACTCCGAGAGCCTGAAGGGCGGGTAGCGGTCGGTCATCAGCCCCCTGTAGGCGTTGACGCGAATGCCCCAGCGGTTGATGCCCAAGAGGAAGTCGAACAGCCCTTGCGGATAGCTGCCCGTGAACAGCTTGGCGAGGACGACCACCAGCAGTACGAAGACGGATACGATGCCGAGAGCCCCTAGGATTATGAGGTGGGGCAGCAGCACGATCCAGACAATGAGTGGGCACTTCAGGAGGAGGAGCAGCCGGCTCAGCCGATCCGGATACTCGACCGTGAGCCCCGCGGGGTAGTCGCGATCTGCGTCATCCGCCATGCTCAAGGGCGGGTAGCGGTCTGTGCCCAGCAGTCCATAGCTGTAGAAGGTGACGCGCCATTCCCAGCGCATGATGTTCAGCGAAAAGTCGAACAGCCCGCGTGGAAAGCGCCCGGTGAACAGGATCGCCACGTAGGCGATGAGGTAGATGATGAAGTCGACGGCGCCGAGGACGCAGAGGATGAGGGCATGCGGAATGACCAGCAGCCATTTCACAAGAAACATGAAGCGGTTGGTGTGGGGGTCCAACTCGCCTCGCACTGAAACGGGGTATGCATCAAGCATCGCAGCCCTCCCCAACACGGTAGTCTGCGACCATTGTAGTTCCGCGGTGCGCCCGATGGCACGGCGTTCCCTGACCCGGAATGCGCACCTGCCCCTTCGGGTCCCCTTGGAAAGGGCTGGCTAGCGGTTTGGCCCTTAGAACTCCACAGGGATGACGACGGCGTTTTCCTTGTAGATGGTCAGGTAGACCTGTTGGTCTGGGTTGAACTCCTGCGACGTCGGAGGAGTTCGGACGCGCAGGCTGTGGCCGGCTACGTCTACCAGGTACTCCATCGCGCTGCCCAGGAACGCGCCTGTCTGCACGGTGCCTGGGACGGTGCTGCCCGCGCTCTCGGTCGTCATAAGGATGCCCTCGGGGCGCAGCGCGACGATGACGTCCTGACCTGCGGTGAAGGTGAGGCCCGGCGAGGTGCCGACGATCGTTCCGAAGCCCACGTCCACCGCCACCGTGTCGCCGTCGACCGACTGCACCTTGCCGTCGAGGACGTTGCCGGCGCCCATGAAGTCAGCCACGTGCTGGTCACGCGGCGATTGGTAGACATCGCGCGGGGAGCCGACCTGAGCGATGACGCCCGTGTTCATCACGACGATGCGATCGGACAAGACGAGCGCCTCCAACAGGTCGTGAGTGACGTACAACGCAGAAAGGTGCTGCCGCTGGAAGAGCTCCTTGAACTCGAGGCGCATGTCCTCCCGGAGCTTGGCGTCTAGGTTGGAGAGAGGCTCGTCGAGGAGTAGCAATTGGGGCTCGCGCACGAGAGCGCGGGCTACCGCGACGCGCTGCTGCTGGCCGCCGGAGAGCATGGTGGCGCTGCGATCGGCAAGATCGGGGATGCGCACGAGTTCAAGCGCGGCATGGACGCGCTCACGGCGCTCCTCCTTGCTAAAGCGCGCCTTGCCCACCTTTAGCGGATAGGCGACGTTGTCGAAGACGGACATGTGGGGCCAAATGGCGTAGGACTGGAAGACCATGGCGATGGGGCGGTTGTGTGTGGCGGTGTTGGTGCTGCTGTCGAACACCGTCTGATCGCTGATCGTGATTTCGCCACCGTCCGGCCGCTCAAGGCCCGCGACGCAGCGCAGCAGGGTCGTCTTGCCGCAGCCGCTCGGACCGAGCAGCGTGACCACCTCGCCGTCAGCGACTTCAAAGGAGACGCCCTTGATGGCTTGGACATCGCCGTAGTCGGTCTTGTAGATCTTGACGAGTCCGTTGACGTTCAGCATGCCATACCTCCCCGCGGATGGCCTCAGAAAGCCTCGCGCAGGCACCGTTTGCACCCTTACTGAGGCGGCGCATTGATACAACACTTAGGGCGCGCGCGTCAAGCCGCGTGCGGGCCATCGCGGTCCGCCAAGGGGCGATGCGCGTTTGCAGAGAGCAGGGCGAATAGCCACTCCTCTGTTTGTGCGATAGTAGTCGCGCTTCGCCATGGCAACGCTAGATCGCCGTCTGGTGACGACCCACCTTCCGCGCCTTGCGCTCAGCGCCGGTTCGCGGCTGACGGGCGATCGGACGATTGCCGCAGGGGCGGTCCTCGGCGTGCTGCTGCTCGTTGGCGTGCCCTTCTTGATGCTCGTCTTCTCGTCGGTGCGAGGGGGCTACGGCACGCTGCCGTTTGAGGACGTGGCCTACTTCACGGCGGACAACTTCCGTGACGTATTCGGCCAGCCGGTGCTACTGAAGACGCTGCGCGACACCTTCTTCTACGTCGGTGGCGCGGTAGGGTTGGCGGTCGTCGTCGGCTTCGCGCTTGCCTGGCTGGTGGAACGCACCGATATCCCCCTTCCCAGCGCCATCTTCGCGTTGATCATCATTCCGTTCCTCATCCCGCAGGGGACGATCGTCGGCAGCTGGGTGGAATATCTGCGGCCCCGGACAGGCGAGGCGAACGTGTGGCTGCGGGACGTGCTCAACTTGGGGACGGACACCGGTCCGCTCGACCCCTTCAACATGCAGACGATGGTCCTGTTTCAGGGCTTCCTGCTCGTCCCGATCGTCTTCTTGGTGCTCACGGCGACGCTGCGGAATGCGAACGGCGCGATGGAGGAGGCGAGCCGAACGTCGGGCGCAGCCTTCGTCGCCACGGTGCGCCACGTCACGCTCCCGCTGCTGCTGCCGGGACTGTTCACCGCGCTCGTCTTGGGCGTCTGGCTCACCCTCGACTCGACCTTCGTGCCCTTCGCGCTTGGCGGGCAGGCGGAGGCGTCGCTGCTGAACTTCCGCATATGGGCGGCACTGAACCCGGCCGACCAGAGCTTCCCCGGATACGGACTGGCGGCCGCGTACTCCGTCGTCGTGATCGTGGGGCTGCTGTTGCTCTTTGCCCTGTACGCGTACGGCACGCGCCGCTCCGACCGCTACGCGACGGTGACAGGCAACACGATGCGCGTCCCGCGATTCGAGCTGGGTACGTGGGCGTTGCCGGCCATCCTTTTCGTCGTTGCATACCTTGCACTGATGTGGGGGTTGCCGGGCTACCGGCTGGTGCGCGGCAGCATCGTTGCCGGCACATCTGGCTACACCGGGCTGCTGACCAATGCGACGTTCCTGGAGGCGCTGCGCAACAGCGCGATCATGTCGATAGGGAGCGCGACGCTCGGGACGGCCGTCGTCGTGCTAGTGGGCTGGACGGTGGTGCGCGGGCGCATCGGCAAGTGGAAGGCCGGCCTCGATGTCGTCGCCACCTCGTCGCTCGTCATTCCGGCGGCGATGGCAGGAGTGGCGTTCCTGCTGGTATTCCTGACGCTGCGGGGGTTGCCGCTGTACGGGACGCTGTTCGGCGTGACCTATGCGCTGGCCTACCGCATGGCTATCCCCTATCGCATCACCAACGCGGGTATGCGGCAGGTGGGGCGCGACATGGAGGAGGTGTCGGCCACGAGCGGAGCGTCTCCGCTGACGACACTGTGGCGTATCACGATGCCGCTGATTGCGCCAGTGGTGTCGATCTCGTGGGCCATCTTCTTCATCTTCGCCGTGCGTGAGACGACGTTGACGCGTTACCTGGCCTTTGACGACCCGACGCTGGTGACGGGGCTGCGCTTCCGCGGTCTGCCGCCCGGCTCGCAGGCGGCGGCGACGGTGCTGACCATCCTGTTCGTGCTCGGCATCATACTAGTGGTTAGGCTGTTGCTCCTGCGCCGTGCACGGCTCACCTGACGTGTTACGGCGTACCTGCGTAAGCGCAATTCCAACGCTGCTGTGCATGCTGTGGCTGACCGCATGCGGTGGAAGCGGCGCAACGCCAACGCAACGCTCGTCCCGACGGGCGCACCTACACCCGCACACACGCTGGATCCAACGCCAACACCAACCGCGGCGCCTACGCCCACGTACGCACCGACACCCCCTCTCCCGGCTGCATCGATCCCGCCCGGCGAGGGCACGTACGCCTCGTGTGCCGACGCGGAGGGCGCAGGTGAGCCGCGCTCAGGCGCAGCGCCCGTGATGGGGGAGGGGATGGCGTGGTATGCGAGTGGCAAGGACGGTCCGGCAGTTTGGCGAGGCTTCCACCTCAGCGATAGGTGTGCGATATGAAGCGTTCGACCGTCCAACGCAACGCTCCCGCACGCATGGGCGTCATCGTGCGGTGCGTGGCCACGCTGGCGTTGGCCTCCGCGCTTGTGGCGTGCGACGCCCTCTCAGATGCTCCAATGGAGCCCCCTACGGGACCTACCACAGTTCCGACCAAAGTTCCCGCTGACAGCGTGCCGGCCATTTCCGTGGAGGAGTACGTCACGGGCCTCAACGTGCCCTGGGATCTCGCTTTTGCGCCGGACGGGACCATGCTCTTCACGGAGCGCTCCGGCAACCTGTTTGCCCGGCTCACTGGGGGGAGGGTGCAGCGGATTACGGCGGACATGAGCGACTTCCGCGCTTCGGGGGAAGGCGGGCTAATGTCCATTCTTGTCGACCCAGAATTCAGCTCCAACAGGCGGTTCTACACCTGCCAAACCCACCGTGACCCTCGGGAGGTACAGGTTATCGCATGGACGGTCGATGACGACTACACAGAGGGAACTCGTGCCAACGACCCGCTTGTGGGGGGCATGCCGGGCGGGGGAAGGCACAGCGGTTGCCGGCTTCGCTTCGGGCCGGACGGGTACCTTTGGATCGCAACGGGAGACGCGGCGACAGGAACGGTCTCGCAGGATCTGAACTCGTTGGGCGGCAAGGTGCTTCGCGTGGACGCGTCGACGGGCGCGGGGGCTTCCGGCAACCCGTTCCCTTCGGCACCGCTGGTCTACACGTATGGGCACCGAAACGTGCAGGGCCTAGCCCTCCGGCCCGGCACAAGCCAGATGTGGTCGGTGGAGCACGGGCCGAATGTCGACGACGAGATCAACCTGCTGACCGCAGGCGGCAACTACGGTTGGGACCCGGTGCCGGGGTACAACGAGCGCGTACCGATGACCGACCTCGCCAAGTTCCCGAGTGCGGTAGAAGCGAGGTGGTCGTCAGGCAGGACGACGCTGGCGGTTAGCGGAGGCATCTTCCTAGAGGGCACGCAGTGGGGCGCGTGGGAAGGGCGCTTCGCCGTGGCCGCGCTGAGGGACATGGAGCTACATCTCTTCGAGTTCGATAGCGATGGCAATCTGCTGAGCCACGTCTCCGTTGCCGAGCTGAATGGGACCTACGGGCGACTCCGCTCGCCGGTAATGGGGCCGGACGGCGCGCTCTACATCACGACGTCTAATCGCGGCAACGACAAGATCCTGAGGGTTACAGCGCCCACGTCTCCCTGAGTGTCTCCCTCGGTGGGGCCATGCGCTAACATGGCTCCTGACAATCCAAACGCCCCAAGGAGAGCTCCATGCCAGACCCCGTTGCCTATTTCGAGATGGGCGGCCCTGATGCCGCCGCGTTGCAAGACTTCTACGCCGGCCTATTCGGCTGGAGCATCGAGGGTGTGGCCTCTCCCGTTGGCGCCAACAACTACTACTTCGTCTCCCCGGCCGAGGGCGGCATCCCTGGCGGCATCATGCAGACGGGCGAGAACATGCCGCCCAACTACCTAATGGTCTACGTGCGCGTCGACGACCTGCAGGCGTCGCTGGACAAGGCGGTAAGTCTGGGCGCGGAGGCGCTGCTGCAACCCTTCACGTTGGCTGGGGACGCGGGCAGCATCGCGGTCTTCCGCGACCCTGCCGGCAACGTCTTAGGCCTGCACAAGGGTTAGGGGCGCCTTCGCCTAACCCACCTCCGCTATGCTCCCACCCCAGTCGGTCTCGCGTTCGTAGGTGGCGGTCGCGCGAAGGACGAGCCTATCGGCGAAGGCGTGGCCGACGAGCATGAGGCCCAGCGGAAGGCCGTCTGCCGAGAAGCCGCACGGCGTCGACGTCGCAGGTAGGCCGTTCTGATTGAAGATGCGCGTGAACATCAGCGCCGACTCGCGCGTCAGCAGCCTGCGGCCTCCGATGTCGCGCTCCAGCACGCCGTGCGCCGCCGCCGGAGCTATCGTCGTCGGCATCACGAGCACGTCTATGTGCCGGAAGGCCGCCGTCAGCGCGCGGCCCAGGAGCGTCCGGACGCGCTGCGCGTACATGTAGTCGCGCCCCGAAATGAAATAGCCGCTCTCGATGCGCCTGCGCGTGCGCTGGTCGTACTTGTCGGCGTGCGCGCGGATGCGCTCGCGGTGCAACTCCGCCGCCTCCGCCGTGATGATGAACGAGCCCAGTTCGCCGTAATGCAACTCGGGGATGTCCACGTCCTCCAGCGATGCCTCCAAGCGCTCGAAGACGGTGAGCGCCGCATCGAACGCTGCGCGCACCTCTGGGTCGATGGCGTGCTCGGCGAGGAACGCGCGCGGCACGCCGATGCGCAGCCCGGCGACGCCGTCGTCGATGCCCTGCGTGTAGTCCTCGCGCTCGTGGCGCATAGATCCTGGGTCGTCTGGGTCGAAGCCGGCGAGCGCGTTGAGGACGAGCGCGACGTCGCGCGCGTTGCGGGCCATAGGCCCCGCCGTGTCGAGCGTCCACGACAGCGGAGTGACGCGCGCGCGGCTCACCAGCCCGAAAGTGGGTTTGATGCCGGTGATGCCGCTCCACGAGCAGGGGATGCGGATGGAACCACCAGTGTCAGAGCCGAGCGCGAAGGGGACGGAGCCCGCGGCAATGGCCGCTGCCGAGCCGCTGCTGGAGCCTCCAGTGTAGTGGCCGTGCTTCCACGGGTTGTGCGGCGGACCGAAGGTGTCGTTGCGGCCGGTCGGATCGAATGCGTACTCGGTGGTGTGCGTCTTGCCGAGCGAAATCGCGCCTGCCTCGTTCAACAGCTCCACGGCGCGCGCATTGCGGTCGGGCACGAAATCGGCGTCCACCGCCGAGCCCGATGTAGTGCGTACCCCCTTCGTCCAGTAGATGTCCTTGGTGCCGTAGGGGATGCCATGGAGTGGGCCGCGGTAGTTGCCTGCGGCGATTTCCGCTTCCGCTGCCCTGGCTTGCGCGAGCGCCTGCTCGCTGGTGCGCGTCACGTAGGCGGCGACGTGCGGCTCGACGGCGTCCGTGCGCGCGATGCACGCCTCGACGACCTCGACGGGCGAGACGTCGCGGGCTTGGAGGAGCGCGCCGAGGTCGGCGACGGAGAGGCGGGCGAGGTCAGCGGAAGCGCTCACGACTGCTCCTCCAGCATGCCTATCGGCAGCGTCCGGTATGCCTCGCCGGGTTCGACGGAGGAAGCGTCCACCTCGTGCAGTCGTTCGAGGCGTTGGAGCAACCCGCGCGCCTCGGGGTAGACCTGATCAAGGTGCTCCGGGTCCGTATCAAGCCCTAAGTGTGCCGCCCACGCATCGAACAGCGACCGCGGCAAGAACTCGTCGTCGTGTACCACCGCGCACCCCCATTGCCTAGAGTGCGCGCAGTATAGCGCGGCCTTCTCGTCATTCCGGCCACGTATCGAGTATGGGGTAGACCGCAGCACGCAACCTGAGCGGCTAACGTGCAAGCCAAGCCGCCGAGATTGCCGCCCCGCGCTGGTATCATGGCGCAGTAATGCTGATTCGCGACAGAATCGCGGCGCGCGTCACTGACGCGGTGGCGCGTGCGCAAGCGCAGGGGCTGCTGCCTGCCGCCCAAATCGCAGGTCCTGCCGTCGAGCGCCCGCAGAAGAGCGAACACGGCGACTTCGCATCGAGCGTTGCGCTGCGGCTCGCGCGGGCCGCGCGGATGCAACCCCTCGAGATCGCCCAGCGCCTCGCCGACCTCGTCGAGCCGGACGCCGCCGTCGCCAGCGTTGCGGTCGCGCCCCCGGGCTTCATCAACTTTGCGCTTCGTGACGATTGGCTGTGCGCGCAGGTCGATGCGATCGTCGCCGCCGGCGCGTCTTACGGGGATGTTGACATCGGCACAGGGAAGCGCGTGCAGGTGGAGTTCGTCAGCGCCAACCCTACGGGTCCGCTGCACGTCGGCACTGCGCGAGGCGCCGTTCTCGGCAGCGCGCTTGCTAGCGCCCTCGCCGCCGCCGGGTATGAAGTAGCGCGCGAGTACTACGTCAACGACGCTGGCCAGCAAATGCGCCTCTTCTACCAGTCGGTGCTGGCGCGCTACGCCCAGGCGCTCGGCGACGCCGACGCCGCAGTGCCCGACGGCGGCTACCAAGGCGAGTATCTCGCCGAGCTGGGGAAATCGCTTGCGGACGAACACGGCGCGCGCTTCATGGACGGAGACCGCGAGCAGGCGGCCTCCGCGATTGGCGAGCTGGGTTTGGAGCGGATGCTCGACAACATCCACGCCGACCTCGATCTCATCGGCGTGACGTTCGACCACTGGTTTAGCGAGCGCTCGCTCTTCGCCGACGGTCGCTACGAGCAGACGATGGGGTTGCTACGCGAGCGCGGTTACACGGCTGAGCGCGAGGGCGCGCTGTGGTTTACGTCATCAACGCTTGGCGACGACAAGGACAATGTGCTCGTGCGCTCAACGGGTCAGCCTACCTACTTCGCCTCCGACATCGCTTACCACTACGACAAGTTCGTGCTGCGGGGCTACGACAGCGTCATCGACATATGGGGCGCCGACCACCAAGGCCACGTGCCGCGCATGAAGAGCGTTATGGAAGCGCTGGGCATCGCGTCGGATCGGCTGACCATCCTCATATCCCAGCTCGTCACGCTCAAGCGGGGCGCCGAGACCGTCAGAGCCTCCAAGCGCACGGGTGAATTGGTAACTCTCCGCGAGCTGGTCGAGGAGGTGGGGCAGGATGCCTGCCGCTACTTCTTCCTCGCCCGCGCCGCGGAGAGCCAGATGGAGTTTGACCTCGAGCTGGCGAAGCAGCAGTCGGCGGACAACCCCGTGTACTACGTGCAGTACGCGCACGCGCGCATCGCCGGCATACTGCGGCAGGCGTCCGAGCGTGGCGTGGTGTGGGATGACGGCGACACGTCGCTGCTGACCCACGAGGCGGAACTGGCGCTCATCCGCAAGATGGTGCAGCTGCCTGAGGTGGTCGACGGCATCGCGCGGACGCTTGCGCCGCACACGCTGGCGCACTACGCCGTCGAACTAGCCACTGCGTTCCACTGGTTCTACGACCACTGCCGCGTGCTCTCGTCGGAGCCTGGGTCGGAGGCCGTCTCCCAGGCGCGCCTCAAGCTAGTGCAGGCGAGCAAGGCTGCGCTCGCGCGCACGCTCGCTCTCATGGGGATGTCCGCCCCCGAGGCGATGTAGAGCTTGTTGAGGAGGTGCGCACGTGCGGTGCACCAGTTGCGGGACGGAAAGCATCGAGGGGGCGCGCTATTGCCATAGCTGTGGCAGGCGCTTACCGGAGCAGCCTGAGCCCCAGTTCGGCGCGCCGTCGTCAGGCCAGCAGCAGTCCGACCTTCGCTCAACGCCGCCGCCGTTCGGAGCGGAACGGCCGGTGCACCACGTGCCGAGCCACCTCGTGTGGGCCATTCTTGCCACCCTCTTTTGCTGTCTGCCCGCCGGCATCGTGTCCATCGTCTACGCGGCGCAAGTCAACGGCAAGCTCACCGCCGGCGATCTCGAGGGCGCGCTCCGTGCGTCGAACAGCGCAAAGACGTGGGCGCTGATATCCGTCGCCCTTGGATTGGTGGCCGGGGTCATCTTCCTCGCGACTGACCCCTTCGGGAGCCCGGGGTCGGTATAGGGTTGGAGCAGTGACAGCCATTGGGAATGCATAGCGTGTTGTTCGTGCGGACGGGTGCGACGCCTACGCTGCCGCTGTGGCGCGTTCCAGTGAGGGCAGGCTACGTGCTGCTGGCGCTGCTTGCGGCGGTTGGCACGGCGCTGCTGTACACCATCGACCCGCGCGAACCGGGGACATACCCTCTCTGCCCCTTCCTCGGCCTGACGGGCTACCACTGCCCCGGATGCGGAACGCTGCGCGCCCTCCACATGCTGCTGCACGGTGACCCCGTCGGTGCGCTAGGCTACAACGCGCTTGCGGTGCTGGCGCTGCCGTCGCTCGTGTACACCTACGTACGTGGCGCACTGCATACGGTTGGCGCGAGTGTGCTTCCCCGCATATTCGTGCCGTCGCGCTGGATATGGGCGCTGCTCGTGGGCGTGCTCATCTACTGGGCGCTGCGCAACTTGCCCCTGTGGCCGCTCAGCTCGCTCGCGCCGTAGGCCCCCTACGCCACCTGCCGCATCCACCGCCGCAGCGCGCTGACGAGAAGCGCAACGGCGCTGAAGACGGCCATGACGATGAAGCCGAACTCGATACCAGCGCTCGCCGCTGCGGCAGGCAGGTCGAGCAGGCGCGCGTCCTCGGTGCTGACACCGGCGGAGCGGGACGACGCAAACACGAACGCCGCCGTCGTTACCGTCACCCCGCTCGAAACGCCCAGCAGCCGCACCATCGAAATCATGCTGGACGCCGTCCCAATATCCTCGCGCGGCACGCCCTCGACAATGGCAATCTGGTTGCCCGGCTCCCAGAGCACGAACCCGACGCCCGCGACGAAGAAGCCGAGCGCTGCCGCCCATATCGGTGCCTCCCCTGCGTAGAAGCCCAGCAGCAGCGCAGCGCCTCCCAGCACCAGCAGCCCCGAGATGATGAGGCGCTGCGCGCCAAGGCGGTCAGAGAGCCAGCCGCTCACCGGCGACATCAGCACGCGCGCCAGCGGGTAGGTCGACGTGATGAGGCCAGCCTGCGCTAGGCCGCCCTCCGTTTGCGTCAGCACTAGGAACGCTGCCAGTATCGGGATGGCCGTCTGCACGTGGTAGACGAGCAGGTGTGTTACCAAACCGACGGTGTAGGAGCGCGCGTGCGCCAGTAGCCGGAAGTTGAAGACGGGGCGCGCCACGCGGCGTTCCACCAGCACCAGCAGCGCGCCGAACAGCGGCGTCGCCGCGCCCGCCGCTAGCGGCAGCGGATGTGTCCACCCCAACCGTCCGCCCTGATTGATGGCCAGCGTCAGGCTTACCAGTGTGAGCGCGGAGACGATGACGCCAAGCGTATCGAAGCGGAACATGGCACCCTGGCGCGGCATGCGCAAGAAGATGATCGTCATCGCGAAGGCTGCTAGGTGGAAGGGCAGCCGCATGTAGAAGAGGGCGTGCCAGTCGAAGTGGTCGAGTATCAAACCGCCCAGCGGGGGGCCGAGGAAGTAGCCGAGGCCTGCCGCCATCCCCTGGAAGCCCAGGCCGATGCCTCGGTGGCTGGGCGGCATGATGCTGACGATCAATGCGGCACCCGGCGCGACGACGAAAATGGTGCCAAGCCCGAATACGGCGCGCGCTACGAGCAGCTGCGGCAGGTTCTGGGCCAGCGACGAGAGCACCAGGCTGACCGTCGTTATCGCCAGCCCAGCGATGAGAATGCGGTCGCGGCCCACGCTGTCGCCGATGTTGCCCGCCGTCAGCATCAGGCCCACCGATACCAGCAGCGCCGTCACCGCAACCCACGCAATCTGCGATGCGTCGACGCCCAGCACGTCGGAGAGCGGGCCGAGCGAGAAGTTGACCAGTTGGATGTCGAGCGTCGTCGTGAAGGTGGCGATGCAGACGGCGCCGAGCGCCAGCCACGCTCGCAGCGGCGCGCCAGTGCGGTTGGCGGCGGGCCCTCCGAGTGCTTCTGCCCCTAGCTGGTCAGCCATGCGACATGGCCGTGCAAGCCCGCGGGATGCTCGCGTGCGGCGAACGCCTCGTACTCACGGCGTGCGTCGGCGATGGTGGTGTCAGCGCCGTGCCCCGGAAAGATGCCGTGCCCCTCGGGCAGGGTGAGCAAGCGCGTCGTAATCGAGCGCACCAAGTCGGCGAACGCCTCGCCGCTGCGTGTGTAGCCCGGCCCGCCCGGAAACAGCGTGTCGCCGGAGATGAGGCAGTCGTCCGTGACCATGCACACCCCGCCTGGCGTGTGGCCGGGGGTGTGGAGCAGTCGGATGGGATGCGAGCCCACGAACAGGTCCGCGCCGTGCTCTAGCGCAAACGCCGGAGGCTCCGGCAGCCGCTCCGCGTCGGCGGGGTGGACGGCCACCGCGAGGTCGGTCAATCGCTTCAACGCACCGTAGCCCGCGATGTGGTCGGGGTGCGAATGCGTGACGAGCGCCGCCTTCACGTGGAAGTCGCGCGCCTCTTCCAGCAGCCGCTCGATTTCGTCCGGCACGTCGACGATGTACGCCTCGCGCGTCTTCGGGTCGGCGATGACGTAGCCGTTGTTGTCGTACGCGCCCATCGACGCGACCTTGAAGAGCTGGACGTTGCCGTCGTGTACGAGCGCCATACCGCGCACCTCCTCGGGCGCATCAGGATAAGCGCGGAAGCGTATGCACGCTACAATATCCCGCGCAATGGAAGTAGCGCCCGGCATTCACCAGATTGCGATTGGCAGAGGGCCGTTTCCCGGCTTCCCCGCTCCTAATGTCTTTCTCATCGCGGGAACCGGCGCATCGCTGCTGGTCGATACGGGGTGGGGCGACGACGACGACCATGCCGAGCGCATGGCGGCCATTGCGGAGGCGGGCGCGCCGCCAATTGCGCATGTGCTCGTCACCCATCGCCACGCCGACCATGCAGGCGGTGCGCTCAAAGTGCGCGAGGCGACGGGTGCGCTGCTGCTCTGCCACGCTGGCGACCGCGAGGTCATCGAGCGCGAACGTCTGGGAGGCGCACAGGTTGACATAATCGTAGAAGGCGGCGAGCGCTTCGACCTCGGCGGGCTCAGCATCGATATCGTGCATGCGCCGGGCCACACGCACGGGTGCCTTGCCGCCTACGTTCCGGAGCGGCGCGCCCTCTTCGCATCCGACACCGTCATGGCCGTCTCGACGACCATCGTTCGGCCCGGCGAAGGGAACGTCGCCGACTACGAGCGCACGCTGGGGCGTTTCATGGAGCTGGATCCCGAGCGGATCTATACCGGCCATGGTCCCGCCGTCGCCGATCCACCGCGACGCTTGCGCGCCATCGCCGACCACCGCCGCGAGCGCGAGGAGGCGCTGATCGAGGCCATGCGCTACGGCCCGCGCACCGTCCTCTCGCTGCGCGACGAGGTGTACGGCCCCCTGCCGGAGCACCGCCAGCCGCTCGCAGAAGCGCAGGTTATCAGCATGCTTGCCAAGCTGGAGGCCGGTGGTCTTGTGCGGCCCGCCGGCGCCGGCCTCTACGAGCGCGCCTAGCCGCCCTTGCGCGGTGATAGACTCGAGTCTATGAGCGCTGTTCCCTATACCAAGGTCTTCCCATCCACGGCTGCCGTCAACAACGCTGGGCGCCTCACCATTGGCGGCTGCGACGCCGTCGAACTCGCGCGGACGTACGGCACACCGCTGTACGTCTTCGACGAGGCGACGCTCGCCGGCGTTGCGGGGGCGTTTCAGGACGCCTTCGGCTCGCGCTACGATGGCGCGGAAGTCGTCTACGCCTGCAAGGCCTTCATCAATGTCCCCCTCGCCAAGCTGCTTGCGTCTTACGGCCTCGGGTTCGACGTCGTATCGGGCGGCGAGGTTGCGGTGCTGCGCGCCGCCGGGGTCGACCCCGCGCACGTCTACTTTCACGGCAACAACAAGTCGCCGCTCGAGGTGCGCGAGGCCATCGAGTGGGGGATCGGCCACTTCGTGCTCGACTCCTTCCACGAACTGGAGGTGGTGGACGAGGAGGCGCGCCGTGCCGGAATCGTGCAGAAGGCGCTCATCCGCGTCTCGCCTAGCATCGACCCGCACACGCATCGCTACACGACGACGGGTACGCTCGACAGCAAGTTCGGCTTTGCTATCGAGACGGGACACGCGGCGGACGCCGTACGACACGCCGTCGCCGCGGCCAACATCGACTTGCAGGGACTGCACTTCCACCTGGGCTCTCCCATATTCGAGTTGGAGCCGTATGACGACGCGGTGCGCGTGGTGATGGAGTTCGCCTCGATGATGCGCGAGGAGGGGTTGCAGTTGCACCGCTTCAGCCCCGGTGGCGGCTACGCCATCGCCTACACCGACGCAGACGACCCGCCGCCGCCGTCCGCCTACGCCGAGACCATCGTTGGCGCGCTGCGCGAGACGTGCGAGCGCTACGGCTTCGACGCCCCGGCGCTCGTAATCGAGCCGGGACGCTCCATCGCCGGTCCGGCGGGTGTCGCGCTCTACACTGTCGGCGCAATCAAGGACATCCCGGGCGTCCGGACCTACGTCGCCGTGGACGGAGGCATGGGCGACAACATCCGTCCCGCGTTGTACGACGCGCGTTACGTCGCCGTCGCCGCCAACCGTGTCGAGGATGCAGCCGACTCTACCCTAACCATCGCCGGGAAGTATTGCGAATCGGGCGACGTGCTCATCCGCGACGCGGTGCTGCCCGCGCTCATGCCGGGGGACATCGTGGCAATTCCCGCCTCCGGCGCCTATGCCCCCTCAATGGCCTCCGACTACAACATGAACGGCCGCCCCGCCGTGGTGCTCGTGAAGGACGGCAGGGCGACTCTGCTCCGGCGGCGCGAGACGTACGCCGACCTCATCGTCGCGGACGTCGTGTGAGCGGCTTTTCGATCCACGGCCAGGCGGCGGCCGTTAGGCTGCTCGAACGGGCCATTAGCGACGACCGCCTCCACCACGCATACCTCTTCACCGGCCCCGAGCACGTCGGCAAGACCACGCTGGCGATGTCCTTCGCGCAGGTGCTCGTGTGCGCGCCGAACGACGAGGCATGCCGCAGGCGCGTCGCCGCGAACAACTTCCCCGACGTCCGCATCCTAGAGGTGGGCGGCGACGAGGACGGACCACGCGCCGCCATTGGCATCGATGCCGTGCGCGACCTCATCTCCGCCGCGCACCTGCGCCCCTACGAGGGTCTGCGCCAAGTCTTCATCATCCAGGACGCGGGCCGAATGACCGTCGAGGCGGCCAACGCGCTGCTCAAGCTGCTTGAGGAGCCGCCGCCTGATGTCGTCTTGCTGCTGCTCGCCGAGGACGGGGAGAGCGTGCTTCCGACCGTCTTCTCGCGCTGCCAGCTCGTCCAGCTCCGCCCTATGCCCATCGCGGAGGTTGCCGCCGTGCTGCGCGATGAGTTCGACGTTGACGCCGAGCATGCCGACAGCCTTGCGCGCCTATCGAGGGGCTGCGCCGGCTGGGCGATCCAGGCCGTGAGCGACCAGTCCTTCGTCACGGAGGCGCACCAGCGCATTGAGCGCATCGTCGCCGTGATGGAGGAGGGAATCGAGGGCCGCTTCGCGTTCGCCGACGAGGTGGCGCGCCGGTTCGGCCGGGAGAGCGACCGCGCTGACGGCAGGGCAGAGTTGCACGCGTGGCGGCGGTGGCTGCGCGACGTCATGCTCGTCCAGCAGCGCAGGAGCGAGGACATTGCCCACACCGCGTGGCGCGCAACGCTGGAGCAACATGCGTGCGCCATGAGCGCAGCAGACGTCGTTGGATGGGCGCGCGCCCTCGACCGGACGATGGACGCCATCGAGCGTAACGCGAATGTGCGCTTGGCGTTGGAGGCGATGCTGCTAGAGGCGCCGCGCTTGGAAGGTGGTTCCGCCGCTTAGGCGCTCGCACCACGCACTTCCTGACGATCGAACCTCACGGTTCGTGCGCTAGGTGCCGCGGAGGCGGTTCCTCTCCCAACATTCGCCAACCAAGGTAGTGGTGGAAATCGGCAACGATACGCTCGACGGATGCAAGGCGTCCGCCGCTGGAGGCGCGGGCAGGCATCCCTGACTGTATGCGTTCACAGATGGCGCGGTCTTCGTCTAGGGAGGCATTGACGTAGTCGCAGGAGGCCCACCTGGTGTTGATGCCGGGCTTTGCCTTGGTGAGCGTGCCGGTGAACACGCACGTCGACGCCGGAGAGAGAGGGTGAACTGCGAGCCAGTCCCACGATTCGTTCGTAGCCACGCCGACGAACGAGGGTGGTATGGAGACGAGCACATAATGGTCGGCGTGCTCCTTGGCACTCTCGAACAGACGGGAGGGCAGCCCCCCTCGGAACCCGTAGCCGCCATACTGGACGATTCCGCCTCCCGCAAGGGTCCATGCCGCTGAACCGTCGATGTAGTTAGCGCTGCGCGTGGGGGTGACCTTCTCCAGCGTGTTTGCATGCACCTGGAAGAGGTGGGAGCGCTCCATGCCGTTCTCGACTACCAGCTTCCAGTTTGCGCTCCACACTTCCGGGTCGGTGAGCGGGGCCGGTACGGTGAACGCTTGCATGTCGAACTCGGCCAAGCGCGGGGCGATACCCGCCAGCCGTTCGCCCAGCGGCTGCGGGTTCTGCGCCAGACACACGAACACGACCCCCATCCATACATCGACCGAGAAAGAGGGGAGGCTGTGAGTGCCGGGGCCGATGGTGTCGGCGCGCGCAAAGGTCGCGCCGAGTAGGGTGCCCGTGTCGTCGTAGGTCCAGGCATGGTAGGGGCAGACGATTCGGTCGCCTGGCAGTCGATTGGCTCCTGGTATGAGCAGCGGAGCGCCTTGGTGTCGGCATGCGTTTGAAAGCGCTCGCAACGTTCCGTCCTTGCCTCGAATGAGCGCGATTGGTTCGCCGCCGATATTGGTTGCGAGGCATGCGCCCGACTCCGCGAGCGCTGCCTCGGCGCAGACGGCCACCCAATCACTGCGGAAGATGTGCTCCATCTCCAGTGCGAAGAAATCGTCGTCGCGGTAGGCGGCGAAGGGCAGCGCGTGCGCCTCTTCCGCCGGTACCATTACGTCGCTGAGCAGCTTTGCCGCGACATCGGCCTCACTGCGGTTAGTGGCCTCGGCCACGGTAGGAATCTCCTTATAGGCAGGGCCTGAGGGTCGCCAGTATACGAGCCTATTGCGCGCCTGGCTGTGGAAGCGCCGCACCTAGAGAGCGGGCCCGTCGCCTAGGCGCTCGCAGGCGCCTTGGGACGGCTCATCCAGGGAATGTAGTCGCTCCACTCCTCCGGCAGGTGGCGGAACATGAGGTGGTGGTAGGGATTGGCTTTGGGCGCGCGCGGCTCCTGAAAGAGGGCCATCCCCGCCTCCTTGGGCGTACGGCCCGCCTTGCGGTGGTTGCACGCAACGCATGCGGTTACGACGTTGTCCCACGCGTGCTTGCCGCCCCGGAAGCGGGGCACGACGTGGTCGAGCGTCAACTCGCCCCGCTGCCTGCCGCAGTACTGGCACGTGAAGTCGTCGCGCCAAAAGACTTCGCGCCGCGATAGCCTGCGCGTGAAGATGGGTCGCTTGACCATGTGCACCAGCCGGATGACGGTGGGGATAGGGAAGGCATCGCCAACGGCGTGGAGCTCGCCGCGCCCATTTTCGAGCAGTTGCGCCTTCTCCTTGAGAACGAGCACCACCGCACGCCGCACGCCGCAGATATTGAGCGGCGCGTAGTCCTGGTTGAGGACGAGTACCGGGCTATTGACTGCGGCTTGCATGCACAGGCCCATCATAGGCTGCGCACCATCGCCCCGCAACAGCCCTACACCCGCCTACAAACCAAGCACTAGCCCGCTGATGCGTCCACCGCCTCGCGCACTTCGTCGAAGGCGCTGGGGAGGATAGCGCGTATGAAGTCGGAGCCGTCGACCACGGCTCCCGCCAGCACCGAGTCGGCGATGGCGTCCACGCCCGCGCTGCCGGGGATGAGGCCGACTGCCCAGACGACCGACGCCCCGAACAACAGGCCTACGAGCGCGCCGACCGCTGCACCGCCGGCCCTGTCGACCCAGCCGAGCATCAGAAGGCTGAGCATCTTCCGGAACATCCAGCCGGCCAGCCAGAAAACGAGCACGACCACGGCCACGACGACTGCAAACGCAGCCGCTTCCTGGACGCGCTGGTTGTCGAAGATGCCGAGCCCGTCGGCCACCATCTCGTAGGACTGCCCCGCAATCATGATGCCGGCGATGACGCCGATGAGGACGAGTACGCCTCTAATGAGGCCGCTGCGGAAGCCTGAGTAGGCGCCCGCCAGCAGCGGGATGAGGATGACGACGTCGAGCCAGTTCATGGTCTCCCGTTACCGTATCGCAATGCGGGGGCTGCTTAAACGGCATAGAGAGGCCGCGCCCGAGTAATCAGACGCGTCTCTTGCTCAAACGCCTGCCGCGCATACTTGGGCAGGTGGAACATGCCCAAGTGCGCCTCACCGTCGTAGTAGCGCAACTCGCCCGCAAGCCGCACGGCGATTCGTGCGTCGACCTTCGCCGGGCGCATGGCTGCTACATCCGGCACGCCGTCGCCGCCGACCACGAATCCCCACGACGTGCCGAACGACGGCATATAGATCGAGTAGGCGCTCACCCGCTCGAAAACGGAGGAAGCGGTGTGGCGGATAGCCGTGAACGTCTCTGACACGTTGGTAGGGCCTGCGGGGCCCGCCTGCGCCACCATTAGGCCGCCCACCCGCAGCCGCGAGCGAACCAGCCGGTAGAACTCCTGCGTAAAGAGCAAGTACGCAGGCCCAGACTCCAGCGGGTCGGGCACATCGACGATGATGAGGTCGAACGGCTCACTGTGCGTCTCGAGGTAGGCCAGCGCGTCCTCGTACAGCAGCGTGAGGCGAGGGTCGTCGAACGCGCCCTGATGGTGCAGCGGCAAGTGCTCGCGGCACAGCTCGACGACCGCGCGGTCGAGGTCGACCATGACGACGTCGTTGACGCTGCGGCAGCGCAGCGCTTCGCGTGCTGTCGCCCCCTCGCCTCCGCCGGCAATGAAGACGCGCTGCGGAGCGGCGTGCGCCATGAGGCTTGGCTGTACCAGCGCCTCGTGGTATACCCACTCGTCCGCTTCCGACGACTGCGTACGCCCGTCGAGGACGAGGGCGCGCCCGTAGGGCTCCGTCTCGATTACTTCGACACGCTGGTACGGCGTCTGACCGGAGTAGAGGATGCGGCGCACGCGCTCGGCGAGGTAGAGGGTCGGCTTGACCTCCTCGAAGTACCAGTCGCCGTCGTGGGGCAGACGATCCATGTGGCGCGGGACTAGCCGCCTGTAGGAGAGGGCTCAGGGGAGAGCTGCGGGAGCGCTCCGCGCGCGATTTCCTTCGTTTCGTGGTCGACGCTCTCAAATGTCTCGACCAGCAGGTTGATCGCCGCGTAGGGGCTGAACTCCTCGCCGCAGGTGAAGATGTCGATGGCAGCGTAGCCGTACTCGGGCCAAGTGTGGATACACAGGTGTGACTCGGCGATGGCGATGACGCCGGTCACTCCCTGCGGGCTGAACTTATGAAATATGTGGTCGATGACGGTTGCGCCCGTCTCGCGCGCCGCCCCCAACAACGCGTCGCGCACGAACGCGATGTCGTCTAGGCGGCTCCGGTTACAGTCACGAAGTTCGAGTAGGACGTGCTGACCAAGGTAGTTCAATCAAAGGGCCCCCCTTCCCCAGTTAGGAGCGCGCGCCAGAAGAGGCCGCAATCGCACAGGATAGCAGCGCCCATCCCTGCTTCGCAAACCCTTTTTGCGGAAACGCCGGTTACGGTGCAGCGGCCGTCCGGGCGATGCGTTCGACGCCCGCCTCTGTGAGCAGCGCGGCCATGCGCTCCGCCTTGGCGCGATGGTGGATGGTTACCAGTTCGTGGACGTGTTCCAGCGCCTCCGCGACGGCCATCGTTGGCTTGTCAACGGTGAGCAGCGGCACGTCCTGGGCGAGCGCGCGCTGGTAGACGTACTGCTGCGGCTGTGCCGTGTCACTGAGGATGAGGCATGCCATCGGAAATTGGAGCGCCGACATCTGGATGTCGATGCGCCCGCCCCGCACGAGCACCGCCTGGTTCGCAAGTCGCCCGAAGTAGTTCCCGCCCCACTCAGTGATGAGGCCGCCGATGACAAAATGCTCGATGAGGCGCTCGCTCTCCCCTGTTTTGCAGAAGAAGGTTGCGCCCAGGTGCTCGCCCACTTGCACAACGCTCGGCGCGAGCAGCAGCCTATCCTCCGGCACGACGGCAAGGGGTGGGGCGCCCGCTTCCTCAAACGCGCTTGCCAGACCGGTTCGAGCGGAGTGGCCGCCGTAGCGCGATAACCGGTTCACGACGACACCCGTAAGCCGCTCTCCGAATGCGCTTCGCCACTGCTCGGGGTGCTCCGCTGCATCCGCAAAGGGCGCAACGCCGACGACCGCCGCATCGAGCCGCTCCGCCAGCGCCGCCGATGCGCCGTTTCCGCTCGCGAGCGGCAAGCCGTCGAGCACGACGACACTGGCGTCGGCCTCGCGCGCACCGCCGTTGAGCGCGGCTAGGAACGCGGCGTCCGTGTCATCTTCGCCGTGTGGCGCCGGCTTGACCGCGACGGCGCGCACTCCCGCGCCTCGTAGTGCGAGCGCCAGCCCTGCTGCGACGGCAGTGCTGCCTGCTCCGGGGTGTGCCCCTGCCACGTAGATCGCGCGCATCACGCTGCGAGTATAGCAAGCGCGCGCTAGCACGCCGTCGGGAGGGCGGCGACGAAGCGGGCGGCGGACTGGAGGCGGCGCACGACGCGCTCCTTGCCTAGGACCGCCATCGTGTCGAACAACGGCGGGGCGGCCTCGCGGCCAGTTATCGCGACGCGCACCGTGCCGAACAGTTGGCCCGTCTTGATCTCCAACTCGTCTGCCAATGCGCGGTAGGCAGTCTCTAGGGTCGGCGCATCCCACACTTCGACGCCTTCCGCCGTACGCAAGGCGGCGGCAACTGCCCCCTGCGTGTCGTCGCGCACCATCCCTTTCTGGATGATGCGCAGCGGGTTGTACTTGGGCTGCTCGATGAAGAAAAAGGACAGTGCGTCGGGCGCCTCGCTCATCGTCTTCAGGCGCTCCTGCTCCAACGGGACGATGCGTGCCAGGTAACCGCGGTCGATGGGGCGTGCAACCTCGTCCGGCAACCCCGCCTCCAGCACCGGCGCCAATTCCTCCACCATGTCGTTGACAGTCATTGCGCGCATATACACCCCGTTCATCCAGTCCAGCTTCTGCAAGTCGAATATAGCCGGAGAGGGCGCGACGCGCTCCAGCGTGAAGTTGCGCACCAGCTCGTCGCGCGACAGCAGTTCCGTCCTATCGTCCAACGACCACCCCAGCAGCGCGAGGAAGTTGAGGAGCGCGGCGGGCAAGTAGCCCTTGTCGCGGAACTCGAGCGCAGAGGCTGCACCATGACGCTTCGACAGCTTGGAGCGGTCGGGGCCGAGCACGATGGGCAGGTGCGCCATGACTGGCATCTCGTAGCCGAGCGCATCGTACAACAGGCGGTGGCGCGGCAGGCTCGGCAGCCACTCCTCGCCGCGCAGCACGTGCGTGATGTCCATCAGGTGGTCGTCGACGATGTGCCCAAGGTGGTAGGTGGGGAAGCCGTCCGACTTGAGCATGACGAAGTCGTCCAGCAGCGACAGGTCGAATGCGACGTCGCCGCGAACTGCGTCGTGGACAGTGAGCGCGCCCTCGAGCGGGACTGCGAAGCGGACGACAGGGTTCGGGTTGAGCTTGCGCATCTGCGCGCGCCGCTCGGGGTCGCGGCACCTCTGGTCGTAGCGCGGGGGCTCCTTGCGCGCCTGCTGCTCCTTCCGCATCTCGTCCAAGCGGTCCGGGGTACAGTAGCAGTTGTACGCCTGGCCTGACGCAAGCAGCGCCTCCGCGGGCTCGGCGTAGACGCCCAGCGCTTGACGCTCCGACTGCACGTAGGGGCCGTAGTCGCCGCCGACTTCGGGGCCTTCGTCCCAGTCAAGGCGGAGCCAGCGCAACGCCTCCATGATGCGCTCCTTCGTTCCCGGCACCTCGCGGCTCCTGTCGGTGTCCTCGATGCGCAGGATGAACGTGCCGCCTGTGTGGCGTGCGAGAAGCCAGTCGAAGAGCGCCGCGCGGATGTTGCCGACGTGCGGTTCCCCCGTTGGGCTGGGCGCGTAGCGGACGCGGACGGGAGCGTCGGTGGCCATGCGTCTAGTGTAGCAGCGCGCTAGGCGCTCGCTTCTAGGGTGTCGAGCGCGTGCTGCAGGTCGGACGGCAACGGTGATTCGAACTCGCGCTCCTCCGCCTCGTCCGGCGGCAGGCGGAAAGCAAGCCGCGCCGCGTGCAGGAAGTGACGCCCTACCAGCCCCGACGCTTTGCCGTAGAGCGCGTCGCCTACGAGCGGGTGGCCGACCTGCGCGAAGTGGACGCGGATCTGGTGCGTGCGCCCCGTCACGGGCCGCACCTCGACGAGCGTGCATCCTCGGTAGCGGCGCAATGCGCTCCAGTGCGTTACGGCGGCGCGCCCTCCGTCGACGACCGCCATGCGCTGGCGGTGGCGCGGATGCCGCGCGATGGGCGCGTCAATGGTGCCGCTTTCGTGGCGTGGCACGCCTTCTAGCAGCGCGAGGTACGTCTTGCGCACGCTGCGCTCCTTCAACTGGTGCGCAACAATGGCGTGTGCACGCTCCGTCTTGGCGACGACGATCAGTCCTGACGTGTCCTTGTCGAGGCGGTGGACAATGCCCGGACGCTGTTCCCCCCCGACACCCTGTATGCCCGGCGCGAGCGCTAGCACAGCGTTGACCAGCGTCCGATCAGGATGGCCTGGGCCGGGATGGACGGGCAGGCCCGCCGGCTTGTCGATCACCAGCACGTACTCGTCCTCATAGACCACGCCGACGGGCATCCGCTGCGGCACGATGTCGACGGGCGTGGGAGGCGGCACCCTCACGTGCACCACGTCGCCTGCACGCACGCGCTGCGAGGGCCGTGCAGGTTGTCCGTTCAGCAACACGTGGCCTTTTCGCACCAGTGCGGCGCACCGCGAGCGCGTCAGGTCGGGGCAGCGCTCCGTCACGAAGCGGTCGAGGCGCTCGGCGTCTGCCTCCGCTTCAAAGTGCCGAGGGCTGCTAGTCGTCGTCGCCATGCGTCGGTGCTGCCGGCAAGCGCGCGTCCAACTCCGGCTCGGCCTCTTCGCTGGTCTGTTCGGGCGCTGCTGTTTCACGTGCCCTTAAGCTCAGGATGAGCAGCGCGATGACGCCCACGACGATGGCGGAGTCGGCTACGTTGAAGATGTACCACGGCCCGATGTCGACGAAGTCGGTCACGTAGCCGTGGGCGATGCGGTCGATGAGGTTGCCGATTGCGCCCGAGAGCATTAGCCCCAGGCTTGTGCGCATCAGCAGGCTGTTGCCCACGGAGCGGAAGAACCAAGCAATGACCACGATGCCCACGACGGAGGCCACGGTGAGGGCGAGCGTCTGTCCGCCGAACAGGCCGAACGCGCTGCCGGTGTTGGCGACGCGCGTGATGCGAAAGAACCCCTCGCGCGGCCACGACTCGCCGAGGACCAGGCTCTCCGTCACTACGAACTTGGTGGCCTGGTCGACGGCCAGCACTACGGCGACTAGCGCGAAGACGTAGACGTTGCGTTTTAGGTATGCGCTCACGCCTCTCAGTTTATCGCGCACTCCGTCGGCAGCGTTGCGCTAGAATCCAAGCGCCCAATGCTCCAATAGAAGAGGCCGCTGATGACCACAACGACTGACCCCATCGACCTGCGCAGCGACACCGTCACGCTGCCGTCGCCGGAGATGCGGCAGGCTATGGCCGCCGCGGAGGTCGGCGACGACGTTTACCGCGAGGACCCGAGCATCAACCTGCTCGAGGAGCGTGCGGCGGCGGTCACCGGCAAGGAGGCCGCGCTCTACGTCGCCAGCGGCTCGATGGGCAACCTCGTGTCCGGCCTCTCGTGGTGCGCGCGCGGGGACGAGGCCATTGTTGGGCGGATGGACCACATCCTAATGAACGAGGTCGGCTCGCTCGGCACGTTCGGCGGAGTGCAGATTCGCGCGGTCGAGACGGACCAGCGCGGTTTCCTGCTGCCCGACGCCGTCGAGCGCGCCATCCGCCCGCCGCGCGGCTTCTTCCCCCGCACCGCGATGGTGAACGTCGAGAATACGCAGAACCGCGGCGGCGGCGCGGCGTTCACCTCGGACGAGATCAAGTCGGTCGCCGATGTGGCGCACGCGCACGGCGTCCACGTCCACATGGACGGCGCGCGCATCTTCAACGCCGCCGTCACCACCGGCGAGAGCGTCGCCGACCTAGCGGCCAACGCCGATTCGGTCACCTTCTGCCTCTCCAAGGGCCTCGGCTGTCCCGTGGGCTCTGTCGTCTGCGGGTCAAGCGACTTCATCGACCGCGCGCGCCACCACCGCAAGATGCTTGGCGGTGGAATGCGGCAGGGCGGCGTGCTCGCTGCCGCCGGCCTCTACGCGCTCGACCACATGGTGGAGCGCTTGGCAGAGGACCACGCCAACGCTCGCCGCCTCGCCGACGGCCTGCGCCACGTCGACGGCATCCGCGTCATCTACGACGACACGCCTTCCAACATGGTCTACATGCGCCCGGTAGGGATGCCACCCGCCGACTTCATCGCGCGGCTGCGCGAGCGCGGCGTGCTGTGCGGCGGCCAAGAGGACTGGGTGCGCATGGTTACCCACTACGGCATCAACGCCGAGGACATCGACGAGGCGCTGGAGGCCATTGCAGGCACCGTCAAGTCGAGCGTGGCTGCGGGGTAAGGGCTACCCTTTCGTCCTGAGACCCTTGGAGGGCGCCCTCCACACCTCCCCCCTTGGTGAGGGTCTTGTGCGCACAAAAGAAGCCGGAGCGACCGTATGATCGCTCCGGGCTTTTGTGTCCTGCCTTTAGGCGGACTCACCATCGCCTTCGCCGTATTGTCCGGGCGCTATGTCCGGAGGCTCGGCACCGCACCGCTATGCGGGGACGGGCGCTTGCGAGCATGTTGGTCGGCGGAGATCCCGGCTTCCGCTTGCCCCCATCGACCCCCTGCCGCCATCAAGGCCTTATGGGCGACGTCGACGGGGGCCTAGGTCAGGGAAGTGCCACCGGTGGTTGACGACGTACAGTTGCTCTGTACCCATCGGCGCCTCCCTTCGGCGATGTACCCCGGCTCATCACCGGAGCCGAGCCCAATGTACGCCCACCAGCTGCGCGAGTCAACGGGTTCGCTCAACCCGCCGCTAATACCAGCCCTGCTCCTTAACCGCACCGCGCAGGTAGGCGATTTGGCCGATGTGCTGCACATTGTCGCCGAGGACCAGCGCCAGCATTTGCGCGACCGTCATCGGTGGGGCACCGGGGCGGAACGATTCCTGCTCGACCGCCAGCGAGTCGGCGGTGAGGCCGCCGACGTAAGCGCTCGTTCGCGCGCGGACGGCGTCGTAGTAGCCCAACAGCGTTGCGGCGTCCACGGGGTCGAATTCATGGACGTTGTCCGGCGTCCATTGCGGCATCTCGCCCTTGATGCCGAAGCGCGCGGCCCATCCGTTGGTGTCCCACTCCGTGCCAATTCCCTGAAGGCGCGAGATGACGCCGTCTTGCACGCGGGTGAGGTGCCACGCCATCCAGCCGATGGGGTTGCTGCCGGGGCCAGCTGGCTGCGTGCTCAGCTCCTCCGGGCTCAGGCCGACAAGCGCGCGTTTGAGAGCGCCCTCGGCGCGGGTAAGCGCCATGTCGAAGAACTCGTTCGCTTGCATCGTGCCTCCTTAGCGCGGGCTAGAAGCTCTGCCAGCCGTACCCGCCGAACAGGCCGCGCAGGTACGCGATCTGGCCTGCGTGCTGTGTGTTGTCGTTGATGACGCTCACCAGCCGCACGGCGACCGTCGGGCGAGGGTCCCACTGCGGTTCGTCGAGCACGCGGTCGAGGTCGTCGGGCGTGAGGTTGGCGAGGTACTCCTGCGAGCGCGCATGTACGGCGGCGTGGTAGTCACGCAGCAGCTCAGACGACGGCGCCCTGAACGCGGCGACCTGCTCCGGCGTCCAGCCGAAGCCGAAGTCGTTCTCGGCGGGCATGCCGAAGCGCTCGTGCCAGCCCTCCTCCAGCCATGCGTAGCCGCGCCCAGCGAGGTTCATGAGGTGGTCGTCCTGCACGCGGGTCAGGTGCCAGGCCAGCCAACCCATTGAGTTGGTGTCGGCCGAGGGCTGCCGCGCGAGGTCGTGAGCCGATACTCCGGTCAGGCAGCGGTCGAGGGTGCCCTTGATGCGGTCGAGTCCGTCAGCAATCAGCGGCGCTCCTTCCATGACTCCCTCCTTTTAGTGACAGGCGGGCTAGATGGACAGCCAGCCGCGCCCCTTGTAGAGGCCGCGCAGGTAGGCGACCTGCCCCGTGTGGTGGATGCCGTCGAATATCACGTGCTGCAGGCGTTCTGACAGCGGGACGGTGCCGTCGCCCATAATGGCGGGCACCTGCCGCGCGAGGTCGTCGTCGGCCAAGCCGTCTAGGAATGTGTCGGTAGCGGCGCGAACAGCGCGATAGTAGTCGAGCAGCAGTTCGATGCTGGGCACGCGAAGGGCGGCGGCCTGCTCCGACGTGTGGCCGCGTCCACGGTCAAGCGGCTCAAGGCCGAGCGCGAAGCGGTCGACCCAGCCCTCTGTCAACCAGACGTGCTGCTTGTCGGCGATTGCAGAGATGTGGTTGTCCTGCACGCGCGCGAGGTGCCAGACCAGCCACGCGATGCTGTTGCTGTCGGGGCCAGGCTGGCGGTGGACGTCGTCGAGGCTCAGTCCGTCGAGTGCGCCGGAAAGGAACGAGTCGTTTCGCTCCAGCACCTGCCGCACAAACTCCGCAACGTGTCCTCCCACGTCCGTCCCTCCGCCAACCAGTGCTGCCCGCAACCATAGCAGGCACGGTAAGGGCAGGGGAGTCGGTATTCTGTCACCGTCCCCCAGAGGGGCCCCTATGCTGGCGAATGGCGCTCCGCCGCCACGCCTCCCGGCAGGGATAGCTGCACCCGCCCTATCCGCCCTCTCGATGCCGCGCATAGACGCCGAGATGTCGAACGGGTGCAGCTCATCTGGTTCTGTTGCCGAGCAATCCTAAGCGCAACGCTCAGACATGCCTAGCGCGTGGCTGAGGGGCAGCGGGGCGCCGTCGCACGGCGGGGCTTCCCCCTCACCCTAGCCCTCTCCCCAGCCAGCGAGGATTCCTCCGCTCCTCCGGGAGAGGCCGCCACGCTTCGCGACTGGTGAGGAGCCCTACCCCTCCACCAACACGTTGTCAATGAGGCGGACGGGGCCGAGGTGCGCGGCGGCGGCGAGCATCCCGGTGCCCCGGCCGTCCCACGGCGCCATGGTGGCGGCGTCGACGAGGGCTACGTAGTCAACGTCGCTGAACGCGGGCTCGGCGGCGAGGCGTTCGGCGGCGGCGTCAACCGAATGCTGCACGTCGTGGGTCGCGCACCAGCGCTCGGCGCCTGCCGTCAGCGCGGCGTACAGGGCGGGCGCTGCTCTGCGCTGCTCCGGCGATAGGAGCGCGTTGCGGCTGCTGAGCGCCAGGCCGTCCGGCTCGCGCACTGTTGGAATGACGCGCACCTCGACGGACAGCCCTAGGTCGGCGACGAGGCGGCGCACGACCGCCACCTGCTGCCCGTCCTTCTGCCCGAAGTAGGCGGCGTCGGGCGTGATGAACGAGAGGAGCTTGGCGACGACGGTCGCGACTCCATCGAAATGACCAGGGCGCGCCTCTCCCTCGAGCGGGAGCGCTGGACCGCCGACATGCACCGTCGTCGACGAGCTAGGTGGGTACATTGCCTGCTCCGGCGGTGCGAACACCGCGTCCACGCCCACTTCCGCGAACAGCGCCAAGTCGCGGTCAGCATTGCGGGGGTAGGCGGCGAGGTCGGCAGGGTCGTTGAACTGCGTGGGGTTGACGAACAGGGATGCGACGACGGTCGCACAGGCATCGCGGGCGGCGCGGACGAGCGCCAAGTGGCCGTCGTGCAGCGCGCCCATCGTAGGGACGAGTCCGTGCGGCCTAGGCGCGGCCGCAACGAACGCCCGCGTCTCATCGACGCCGCGCAGCACTTTCATTGGTCGCTCGCGGACGCGCCGTCGAGCACGTCGTCGAGCTGCTGCGCGACCTTGGCGTCCAGCTCGAACGACTGGTCGGCGCCCGGGAAGTGGCGCGAGACGACCTCGCTCCGGTAGCGTGCGAGCGCCTCAGCGATGGTTGCGTTGAGGTCGGCGTAAGCCTTGGCATGCTTGTAGATGCGGCCTTGCACCAGCCCGAGGACCTCGTGTAGCACCTGTATCTCCCCGTTGCAGTGGGGCCCGGCGCCGATGCCGATGGTGGGTATCGACAGTCGCTGGGTGATGCGCGCGGCCAGCTCGGCGGGCACCGTCTCGAGGACGACGGCGAATGCGCCTGCCTGTTCCAGCGCCTCGGCGTCGCGGACGAGGCGCACGGCGTCCTCCAACGTGCGTCCCTGCACGCGGTAGCCGCCAAGGCTGTGGACGGACTGGGGCGTCAGGCCGATGTGCCCCATCACAGGCACGCCCGCCTCGACGATGGCGCGGAGGGTGGCGGCGATACGCTCGCCACCCTCCAGCTTGACTGCCTGCGCGCCACCCTCCTGGATGAGGCGCCCCGCGTTGCGGAGCGCTTGCGCCGCACTCTCGTGGTAGGCCATGAAGGGCATGTCGGCGACGACGAACGCCTGCTGCACGCCGCGCGCGACCGCCGCCGTGTGACGCACCATGTCGTCCATCGTCACCGGTATCGTGCTGTCGTGGCCTAGGACGACGTTGCCGAGGCTGTCGCCGACGAGGAGCAGCGGAAAGCCGGCCTGGTCGACGAGGCAAGCGGTGGGGTAGTCGTAGGCGGTGATGCAGGCGATGCGCTCGCCCGCCTGCTTCATCTCCATCAGCCGCGTTGTGCGCATCCGCATCATGCTCCTCCTGTCCCCACGTCGGATGCCGAGGGGTGCTCCGGTGTGCCGGTGGCGTTGCGGACTGCGGCCACGATGGCGCTGGCGACGACGGTAGGCGCGAGCGCGTAGAGGCGCTGCACTTCGTCCGGTGCGTCGACGGCCAGCGTTGAGAGGGCGAACAGTGTGTCGCCGTCGTGCAGCAGGTGTGCGGGTCGCACGGCTAGCGCGACGCCGTCCTGCGCGACGGACGCCAGACGGTTTGCCTGCGCGCGGTCCAGCCGTACGGACGTAGCGACAACGCCGATCGTAGTGCTGCTGAGCGGCTCCACCGCGGCGGGCTGTCGGGTGCGCCCGTAACCGGCTGAGGCGTATATCTGCACGGAGTCGCGCGGGCGCCCGTCCTCACCGCGCGGCCCGGCGATGACCGCGCCTGTTGTGGGGTCGACGACGCCACCGATGGCGTTGACTGCGGCGAGCGCAGCGATGACTGCGCCGTCGCCCAGATCGATGCTCGCCGAGCCGATGCCGCCCTTCATCGCGAGCGCCCTGCCGAGCGCCTTGCCGACCGTCGCGCCTGTGCCTGCGCCAACGCTGCCCTGTGCGACGGTGTCCGTCGAGGCGGCTGCAGCGGCGCGGTAGCCCTCGTCCTCGCCCGGGCGTACGCCGTCGCTGCCTCCGAGATCGAACAGGATGGCCGCGGGCACAATGGGGACGATGAAGTTACCGACGCGGTGGCCGATGCCCTGCTCTTCGAGGTAGCGCATGACGCCGGCGGCTGTGGCGAGGCCGTAGGCGCTACCTCCGCTCAGCGCGATGGCGTGGGTGAGATCGGCGGACGTGCCGGGCTTGAGTAGGTCGGTCTCGCGGGTACCGGGTGCGCCGCCCCGTACGTCGACGCCACCGATGGCGCCCGCGCGCGTCAGCACGACGGTACAGCCGGTGCGGTGCGCGGCGTCGGTGTAGTGCCCGACCTCGATGCCGAGGACGTCCGTTAGGGTGCCGTTCATGACTAGACGCTCACCTCCGCAAGGGTAGATGGCGAATGAGAGGCTATCGGCGCTATGCCGCAGCGTCAAGGGCGGATATGCTGCGGTATGCGGGTGGAGGTTCGAGGGCGCTGGTCGGAGAGGTGTGGGCTTGAAAGTGCGCGACGAAGACTTGGGCGGTGCACCGGAGCCTGGGAGCGAGCACTGGGAACGGGTGTACACGGCCAAGAACAACCGACTTGCCCTTGTACTGCTGCGGTCGGCAACGGTCGTCCTCTTTGTCGGCATGGCGCCTATTCTGGTGGTATTGGCCGTTTACAGTTCCCCTCTGTTAGCAATCGCTGGCTTATTCGGCCTTCCCGTACTAATGGGCATCCTGAATCGCATGCATCGCAGCCTGCTAGAGCGCTCGGAGGTCGATATCGAGGAAAGGTTGGTCGGTTGGCCGAAGCACGATGCGGTAGAAATCACCGGGTACACGGATGAAGGATTGCCGCTCTATTCGACGAAGATTCCCCCCTGGCAGTCGAGAGCCTTCTTGGTTGCCGGCTATTTGATGGCGATAGGCACGATCCTGATATTCGCACTGGCCTACGAAGCGCCACAGTAGTGGGTGGGCAGGGGCGTGTGGTAGGGCGGGTGTGAGCCGGGACCAGCAATAGCCGGATTCAGGGACTGGGGACAGGTCAGAGTCCGCGAGTCGATCTTGCATTTCATCTCTCTTTTCGCTTGAATCGGCTGCCTGATTGCCAATCTCCGGTTTCAACAACCGCATGGGCATCAAGCCGCGGTTCAACTGTTCCTTGGGCCGGGCGGCCCAAGATGGGGGACGTTGGCCGATCCTCCCTCCGGCTCCAGTTTCTTGCGAGCGCATTGTCTGCATCTTCGGGTCCAGGATCCAAAACGACGATCTAGGTTCGGCCCTCGTATCCGTCATCAAGCGCCTTCCAGAGCGCCGCAAGTCGCCGCTGTTCGTCTACCATGTGCTCGGCTATACGGTCAGTACATTCAGGGGCACCTGGCATCCGGCGGCCGACAAACGGTTCGTTGTCTCCAATTGGCCAACACCAGAGCAGCTCTTACTGGTCGCCGGTGCAAGACGGAGTCCCGGACACCTATTCCTTCAGTAAGGGTCCAACTTCAATACGGGTTCAACTTTCGTGGCGCTGGAACCTCGGCGGTGCCGACAGCCCAGTGCGTATTCGGACCAACTAGTCGGCAGTTGCCGGTTCTTCGCTTCCATTCCCATTGAATCACAGCCTCATTTTGCGTTGTGGAATGGAGTCGTTGAACCATCCTGCAGATGAAGGAGCGAACTATACGTCGCTTTGTGACTTGCGAGCGTTCGGCCTGCCGGCGCAGCGTGGCTAGGCGACGGAGGCATTGAGGGGGAGCAACAGGCAGGGCTCGCCCCACTGCTCGGCATCCTTGAGGTCCCAGGGCGAGAGCGACTCGACGTGCTTGAGTCGGATGCCCTCGTCGCCGCCGTACACCAGCAGCGCCCACCCTTCGCCGGAGTCGGCGACGGTGGCCGCGTACGCGGGAGTCGGACCCCCGCCGTCCCACCCCGTTACGGCACACGGGCCGGTGGAGCCGTCGGGCCTGAGCGTCGTGACCTGCGAGACCTCGCGCGGCTCGTCGTTGGCCTGAAACATCTTGACGACCGCCCATGGCGAGTTGTCTCCCGCCTCGACGTCAACCTCGATGTAGGGCGCCATGCGGGGACTGTAGCACAGGGGAACATGCAGCCGCGTCGTGGTAGAATGCCCGCTTGGGGCGTAGGGGAGGCGCATCAGACCCCTTGACAGGAGTTGTGCAACCGGTATGGCGCTTACTGATTGGGTACAGGTCGCTAAGGTGGGCGACCTCAAAGACAACGACATGATGATGGTGACCGCCGGGGCTGACGAGATTCTGCTTGCCCACGTCCACGGTCAGTACTACGCCATCGACAACTGGTGTACGCACGCCGGCGGGATGCTCGATCAGGGCTTCCTGCACCCCGACCAGTGTGAAGTTGAGTGCCCGCTTCACGAAGGCTATTTTCATCTCGAAACCGGCGCCGCCCGCATGCCTCCGGCTGAGGAGGACGCTATCGCTTACGCGGTCAAAGTCGAGGGCGACGACATCTACGTCGGGCCCAAGTAGGGCCGCGCGCCGCACCGCGCCTGAGAGACGCTTGCAGAGCCCTCCCGTCTACACACGCGACTACTCGTATGACGGCGAACCGCTGTTCCTCGTCGGTGACATCCTCGGCGGCTACGCGTCGTGGAGCGCGCACGCCGAGCGCCTCGTCGACGCCTGGCGCGTCATCGCCACCTCTCCGCTCATCGTTGCCTACGCTGCCCAGGGGCAATATGCGCCCGCACCGTGGAGTATGGACACGGAGGGAGAGGCGCTGATGGCGGCTCTGGACGAGCGCGGCATCGAGGCCGCGCACGTTGGCGGATGGTCGCTCGGAGGCGCTGTCGCCCTCAACTTCGCCATGGCACACCCCGAGCGCGTGCGCAGCCTCCTGCTCGTAGAGCCGCAGGTGCGCTGGGTGCTGCGCGCGACCGGCAACGGAGCCCTAGCCGACGCGGATAGGGCGGTGTTCGCACACTTCGGCAGCCTGACGGACGTGGACGAGGGCGCACTGTCGACATTCCTACACCGCGTAGGGGCCGTGGCGCTGGACGAGGACGCGCGCGACTCGCGCGCATGGCGTCTGGCGTGGACGAACCGACTAGCGATCCGCTACTCGCCGCGCATCGTGGAGCACGCTGGCGACGCGGCGCTGCTCGCGGACATGCACGCTCCGGCGCTGCTCGTCCGCGGCGAGCGTACGACGCCGCCCGATATCGCCATGACGGACGCGCTGGCTGGGCTGCTCCCCTCCGCGCGGCTGCACATCCTCCCCGGAGGCCACACCAGCCACATGACGTCGATGGAGTCGTTCCTGGCGGAGTTGGAGGGATTCTTGAGGGGCGGAGCATCGCCTGTGCGAGGGTGACAAGAAAGGGAGCGCGCGGCCACTACATCTCCCAAGGTCAGAGGTCTCCGCTATAGCGGCGGGTGGGGGCACGTACCTGCGAGAACTCCGCCCCACCGCCCCCAATCGGGGCCCTTCACTCCAGCGCTTTTCCATTGAGAGAGGGTGAAAGAGGCGGCTTATCCCACCGCCAACCCGATGGCCAGCGCCATCCCGGTGTACCAGTGGAGGGAGGCCGTGCGGACCATGACACGATGCAGGTCGCGACGCTCGGCGGCGCGCTGGAGCTGGAACGCGGAGATTGCGGCCATGGGCAGCGTGACGAGCGCGACCAGCGCCCAGAGGGACAGCACGCCACCCGCCACCATGCCGCCGACCGACAGGTATGCCGAGGCCAGCAGCACAGCGTACGCCCAGCGACTAGGCGCAGGGCCTAGGAGACGCGCCAGCGTGCGCTTGCCGCTCGCCTCGTCCTCTTCCGCGTCGCGCAGGTTGTTGCAGTGCAGGATTGCAGTCACTAGGAAAGCTACCGGCAGCGAGGCGCCAAACGACTCCAGCGTCACTTCCTGCGCCTGTACGTAGTAGGCGGCCATCACCATCAGCACGCCCATGAACAGGAAGACGGTCGGCTCACCCAGCGCGCGGTCGCCGATGGGGTAGGGGCCGGCGCTGTAGAAGTAGGCAACGGCCATCGACGCAATGCCGACGGCCACGATGGGCCAGCCCACCTGCGCCGCGATGTACAGCCCCGCTGCCAGCCCGCACCCAAACGACACGGTTAGCCCGACCAGCACCGCGCGCTCCGACAACTCGCCTCGCTGCAGCACCTTGTGCGGAGCAAGGAACTTGCCAGTGCTTCCGTGACGACGGTGGTCTGCGTACTCGTCTGTCAAGTTCGTCCCTATCTGGATGGCGACGGAGCCGGCAAGGGCGAGTGCGAAGAGCGCCCAATCGAGCGCTCCCGACGAGGCGGCGAGAGCGGTGCCGACGAGGACGGGGACGATGGACGCCGTCAGCGAGAAGGGGCGCGTCGCCCAGAACCACGAGCGCAGCGCCGACGGTTGGGCCGTGGTAGCCATCGCTACCCTACCAAGGCTGATGACGAAAGGCCGAGAAGTCGGGCTTGCGCTTCTCGACGAAGGCGTTGCGCCCCTCCCGCGCCTCCTCCGTCATGTAGAACAGGCTCGTTGCCCCGTGCGCAATCGCCTGCATCCCGTAGACCCAATCGGAGTCGGCATTGAAGGATGCCTTCAGGAACCGCAGGGCGGTCGGGCTCTTATCCAGCATCTCGTTCGCCCACTTGATGCACTCATCGCGCAGCTGATCGAGCGGGACGACGGCGTTGACGAGGCCCATCTGCAGCGCCTCCTGCGCCGAGTACTGACGGCACAGGTACCAGATCTCTCGCGCCTTCTTCTCCCCAACGATGCGCGCGAGGAAGACGGAGCCGAAACCGGCGTCGAACGAGCCCACCTTGGGCCCCGACTGACCAAATATGGCGTTCTCGCTGGCGATGGAGAGGTCGCAGAGAACGTGAAGGACATGGCCGCCGCCGATTGCGTATCCGTTGACGGCGGCGATGACCGGTTTGGGGATGACGCGGATGGTGCGGTGCAGCTCGAGCACCTGCAGGCGCGGCGTCCCCGATTCGTCGTTGTAGCCGCCATGTCCGCGCTGCTTCTGGTCGCCGCCGGAGCAGAAGGCCTTATCGCCCGCGCCGGTCAGCACCACCACGCCCACGTTGTCGTCGTGCCACGCATCACGGAAGGCGTCGATCATCTCGTCGACGGTGCGCGGCCGAAACGCGTTGCGCACCTCCTGCCGGTCGATGGTGACCCATGCGATGCCGTCGGCCTTGTCGTAGAGGATGTCGGTGTAGTCGCTTGCCATGGTGCCCTCCTGGAGTACGCGTGAACGCGCCGGCATGGCAAGTATACGCGGGCGGCGGGCGCCCTATCTCCCCGCGGCCTCCGAGCGTACGGCGAGCCCGACTCCTGAAAACAGCAGCGCGCCGCCGGGCAGAATGACCCAGCCGGGCCACTCACCGAGGACGGGGATGGCCAACAGCGTAGCGATGACCGGCTCGGCGCGCGTCGACATCGCCACCATGGCGGCTGAGGCGTGGGCGAGCGCCCAGTTCAGGGCGGAGTGGCCGATGGTCTGCGGCACTAGCCCTGCTAGCACCATCCACAGGTAGGCGTCGGCGCCTAGGCCGGTGAACGTCGCGCTCGACGCCACGGCGCTTGCCAGCAACAGCAGCGCCGCCACGCCATAGACGATGCTCACGTAGGGCAGCAGCGGTATGCGCCAGCGAACGTGGCGACCCACCAGCAGCACGCCCGCCATCGCCACCGCTCCGGCAAGGGCGAGCGCATCGCCGCCGGGGTGCGTATCGCCGCGCTCACCGCCCAAGGCGAGCACAAGCCCACCGCACAGGCTGAGCACCAGCGCAGCGGCCATCAAGACGCCTATGCGCTCGCGCAGGAGCGCCTGTGCGCCCAGCGCTACGAATATAGGCGTCGTCGTCACCAGGAAGACGGAGTTGGCAACAGAGGTGAGCTGCAACGAAGTAACCCACGTTCCGAAGTGGGCCGCGAGAAGGGCTCCGCTCAGTACCAGCCATGGCACGTCGCGGCGCTCTATCGCGGCGAATTGGTGGCGCGCAGTGAGCAACGCGAGCCCACCGACGGCCACAGCCGCAACGCTCATGCGCATAGCTGCGATGGTCATCGCATCGGCGTCGGCGAGCCGTATGAAGATGGCCGCCGCGCCGATGGCGGCGATACCCATGGCGAGGACGCCGTAGAGTACGGCGGGGGACGCGGCAGCGGGCGCCGGTCGCTCCATGGTCGGCGCTAGGCGTCTTCGACGACGATGCGCAGGCGCTTGTTGATGCGCCCCTTGCTCTCGTGCCCCACGACGCGGATGCGCCCCACCTCAGCAGTGGAGGCTACGTGAGTGCCTCCATCCGCCTGGATGTCTAATCCCTCGATGGCCACCACACGCACCTCGCGAATGGCGGGAGGCAGCAGGTTGACCTTGGTGCGTATCAGCTCGGGGTGACGGTCGGCATCCTCGCGCGGGATGAAGGAGATGCTGATAGGGCGGTCAGCGGTCAGCTCGTCGTTGGCGCGCTGTTCGATTTGCTCCGCAAAATCGGTGCTCATGTTCTCCAACTCGAAGTCCATCCGAGCGGCCAGCGGCGTCATGTTAGAGCCGGTGACCGATGAGCCGTAGTCGCGATAGATGACGCCGCAGAGGACGTGTAGAGCGGTGTGCGTGCGCATCAGGGCATGACGACGCTCCCAATCGACCGCGCCCTCGACGCGCGTGCCCGTATCTGGTGCGGGCGCGCCCTCGAGCCGGTGCCATATCGACGCACCGTCGCGGCGGACCTCGGACACGGTCCAGGTCGTGCCGCCCGCGCTGAGCGCCCCCGTGTCGGTGGGCTGGCCGCCGCCAGTGGGGTAGAAGAGCGTACGGTCGAGTGCCGCGGCATCGCCTTCAACGCCGACGATGGTTGCATCGAATGTGCGTGCGTAGGCGTCACGTAAGTAGAGGGG
>DAOUJX010000024.1:0-3489 GCA_034422075.1 Dehalococcoidia bacterium | reverse complement strand
GAGTTGAGGAAGGCGTGGATCTCGCCCTGCCGGTCGCGGGTGAGGATGACCGACTCCTCGCCCATGCGGGAGATGAAGTAGTCGCCGGGCTTCTGGATCTGCGACTCGTGGCCAATGAAGAGCCAGACGCGGGAGAAGATGCGCTCCTGCTCCAGCTTGTAGATCTCTTCATCGACATAGATCTGGCGCTTGATGGTACCCAACGCCGGGTCGACGTAGCCCTTCAAGAACGTCTGTGAGCGTGTCGTCGTCATGATGCCCTCCCTTTGGAGCATTCCTCTCTCTTGGCGCGCAGCATACCGCACCCACTCTTTTCCATGCGAGTGGGATAGTAGGCCGATGCTGCAAGGGTGTCAATCCGTCACAACCTTCCCGAGCGCGCGACGATACTAGGGTGCGTCAGGCGAAGGGTAGTATGCTTTCGCCCACGCCGCAGCTTGAAGGAGGAGCGTGTCGTACCAGTGGCGAGCGCTTGTGCTCGCTGTCCTTTGGCTCAACGCCACGCTGATTCCCCTCATCGGCGTTCCCGTTCTGCTGCCCGCCGTCGCGGAGGAGTTCGGCACGTCAACCGCCGCGACGGCGTGGGTCGCGCTCGCCTACTCGCTGGCGATGGCAGGAGCATTCATGCCCGCCTCGCACGTCGGCGACTTGCTCGGCCATAAGCGCGTTGCGCTCATCGGCTCCTACTTCGAGGTAGGCTTCATGCTGCTGATCCTGATAGCGCCCAATCTTGCGGTGCTCATCGCGCTGCGCTTCGCCCAAGGCATCGTCCACAGCCTGGCCGTGCCGAACTTCAATGCGTTCGCTATCGGGGGCTTTCCACAGGAGCAGCGCGGCAGGGCCGCAGGCACGCTCGGCGGCGCCGTCGGCGCAGGCATGATGGTCGTGCCTTTCTTCGTCGGATTCGTTACCGACCAGCTCGGCTGGCGATGGGTCTTCTTCATCGGCGCGCTCATCGTCCTCATCATCACTATCTGGGGTAGCCTGACGTTCCAGGAAAGGACGGCGCGGCGCCGCGAGCGCCCTTCACTTCGCCAGTTCGATCTGCCCGGCGCATTGTTGCTGATGCTTGCCGTCTCGCCATTCATTGTCGGCGTGCAACTCATACGAGGGGACAACACGCTTTGGGCTTGGGCATTGATTGCGCTGGCCGTCCTGCTCATGGCTGCATTCATTGCCCTCCAAGCTCGGCTGGAGCATGCGACGCTCCCTGTACGCATGTTCAAACGTGCGGTATTCGCCGTGCCGAGCATCTACAACGTCGCCACACAGTTCTCGCAGGGGGTCATCGTCTACCTCATGCCGGTGTTCTTCATCCAAGGTCTGGGATGGACCGCCACTTACGCGGGCGCCGTCGTCATCGCGGCGGCGGTCGGCAGACCATTGGCCGCGCCGGTAGGCGGCTTGCTGTCCGACCGCTTCGGCTCCCCGCCTATCGTCTACATGGCCGCGACGCTGATGGTCGTCTCGCTTACGGGGCTGGCGACAGCCGGCGCGGGCGGCGGCTTGGTCGGGCTGCTGTCCTTCATGGTGCTCTTCGGCATAGCCCACAGCATGCAGATGAGCGCGATGCAAAAGCAGATGTTCGGCGCAGTCCCGCGCGATGCGCTCGGCATGGCCCCCGGCGTCCTTGGCCTAGGCCGCCACCTCGGACAGGCGACGGGCGTCGGCATCGCCGCGACGGTGTTTGCCGCCCTATTCGGGGACGCGCCTGCGGGAGAGAACGTAAGCGGAGCCATGGAGGGCTTCCGAGCCGCCCTGCTGACGACTGCGGCGGTCGTCGCTGTAACGTTTGCCTGCGCAGCCATCGCCGCGCGCACCTGGGGCGCTGCACAGCGCCGCGCTGAAGAAGCAGCGGCAGCCATCGAGGAGCCCGCAACGGGGTAGCCCCGCACCTGTGTTGGGGGGCCTTTGCCAAGTCGAAGCGCTCCCCGCTGACCTCTCCAGCAGGAACGTCCATTAGCGAACGTTGCGCCGGATTCCCACTTTCCTAGGAATGACGAGCAAGAGGGGCGCTCGGTGAGCGCCCCTCTCTGTTGAGGCACAGTCGCTTCTGACGATTCCCGGACTTAGCCCTACGGCAGGTCGCCGCGCTTGGCGCGCCGCGCCATCGCCTCGTCCCAGTCCTCCGACGCGATCAGATCGGCCCAGAAGGCGTACATGCCAAACTGGTTCTGCTCGCCCATGCTCCAGACGATCTTGCCGGGCAGGTCGGGGTGCGTCTCCATGCGATTCATCCCTATCTGGTAGTTGTAGGGCAGCCTCGATGCCATCTCGCCCTTGGACGCCTTGGCCGCGTAGTTCCAGTTCTCCATGTCGTCCTGCTCGGTCATGCCGGCGGGGCCGGAGTAACGCAGGCCGTAGTGGCGCAGCAACTCCTTCACCTCGTTCGGCGCGTCCTTGTCGACCAAGAACCACGACCAGAACTCGGAGCGCATCGCGCTGCCGCCCGGGTGGAGCATGAAGAAGCGCCGGGGCTGGTTGCACCAGAAAGAGAAGTTGGGGAAGACGTTACCGCCGCTGCCCCGCAGCCGCGCGCGCTTGCCCAACCGGCGCTGCCGCTCGTAGTAGGCGTGCTCCGCCCACTCCGCAGCTATCTTGCTGTTCTGGTACGTCGGCGTCCACGGATGGTCGTCCGTCTGCAGCGAGGCCATCATCGTGTGGCCATGTTCGAGCAGCGAGTTGAACATCCTCGTGCCGCCCGTCTCGTTGTCGCGGCGCCCGCGCCCGCCCGATGGGCCGATGCCGACGAGGTCGACGGAGCGATGGCTGATGTTGTGGTAGCCGTCGCCGGCGCGGTTCTCAGCGGCCGACTTCCAGTTGGTCGGCGTAATCCACTTTTGCACACCGCCGAACACCTCGGAGCCGCCGGGGCTGCCGTCGCGGCCGTCCAGAAGGTCGTCTAGGTAGAAGAGCATGTCGCCCATGAACTCGTTGAACGATGGAGCGGTCTTGTCCCACGTCGCCCAGATGGTGCCCTTGTGGTTGGTCAGCTGCGCCACTTCCTTCAGCCCCCACTCCTCCTTTTTCAGCTCGGAGTGGTACGCCTCCTTGAAGTAGGGAACGCCGACGAGCCCGCCGCTGAGGTCGTACGACCAGCCGTGGTAGGGGCACGTGAAGATGGGCGTGTTCCCTTCGTCGTAGCGACAGACCTTCATGCCCCGGTGCATGCAGGAATTGAGGAAGACGTGAATCTCCCCCTGCCGGTCGCGCGTCATGATGACCGACTCCTCGCCCATTCGGGAGATGAAGTAGTCGCCGGGCTTGGGGACCTGGGACTCGTGGCCGATGAAGAGCCAGCAGCGCGCGAAGACGCGCTCCTGCTCCAGCTGGTAGAGGTCTTCGTCGACGAAGATGCTCCGCGTAACGGTGCGGTTCTCGTGGTCGACCCAGCGGTCGACCGCTTCCTTCAGCACATCTCGGGTCGTCATCGCGCCCTCCCTTGCTACTGCCTTGCTCGGTTGAGTGAGAGTATGCACCACGCGCACG
>DAOUJX010000023.1:0-3235 GCA_034422075.1 Dehalococcoidia bacterium | reverse complement strand
TCAGCGTCGGCGAGGCGCTGCGCTCCCCGACGACGTGGCTACTCGTGGCCGCGACCATCATCATCTCGGGCTCCCTCCAAGGCCTCGGCTCGAGCTGGCTGAACCACTACGAGGACTCGGGGCTATCGAAGGAGGCGGCGCGGCTGGCCGTATCGACCTACGGCCTCTTCGCCATCGGCGGGCGGATCATCTGGGGGCTCATCTCCGAGCGCGTGCACATACGCCACGTGTTCCTCTTCGCCTGCGTGGTGACCGGCCTCCCGCTGCTGCTCCTCGTCAACGTGAGCACGCTGCCCGCGGCGATGCTCTATTCGGCGGCGGCGGGCCTCACGCTCGGCGGCTACGTCTCCGTCCAAGCGCTCATCTGGGCCGACTACTTTGGCCGGCGCAACCTGGGTGCGATACGCGCCTACTTCGCAACTCCATCGCTCTATGCGGCGGCGGCCGGGCCATGGTGGATTGCGTTCGTCCACGACAACCTCGGCGGATACGACTGGGCGTACTGGATCATGCTCATCGGTTGGCTTTCTGCCGCCGCGCTGGTCTACCTCGCGCGGCCCCTGCGCAAGAAGACGCCCGCCGACCAAGCGCCCGCAGCGGCGGGTTAGGAGAGGCGGAGCGCGGGAGGCGGAACGGCCGAGGCTAGCCCGCGGTCTCGGGCTGGGCAGCCGGTTGCTGCTCCGGCATGCGCTCCAGCGCTTCCAATCGCGCCTTCGCGCCGGCCCAGATGGCGTCGTACTCGCCCGTTACGCCTGCACTGGTGAGCACGGCGGGCGTCGATTGGTCGCGGTAGTCGGCGCGCATGGCGACAGCGCCAAGGAAGTCCAGGCCCATTTCCGCCGCAAGCTCCCGCCCAGCGCCCTCGCCGAAGATCTCGCCGGTGAAGTTCTCCACGATGCCAAGGACTTCCACGTTGAGCTTCTTGATCATGTTGATCGAGCGCTTGGCGTCCATGGCCGCGAGCGACTGCGGCGTCGTGACGACGACGAACCCGTCCATCGTCAGTGTCTGCATCACCGTAAGAGGAGCGTCGGACGTGCCGGGCGGCATGTCGACGACGAGGAAGTCCAGCTCACCCCAGTCGGTCGATTGAAGGAACTGGTTGATGGCATTGTGAATCATCGGTCCGCGCCAGATGATGGCCTCCTCCTCGTTCTCCTGGAAGAAGGCCATCGACACGACCTTGACGCCGTCCTTCTCCGGCGGCTGGATGCGACCCTCGTTCACCTCGGGCCGCGCGCTGATGCCGAGCACCTTGGTGGCGTTAGGGCAGTCGATGTCGGCGTCGAGCAGGCCCACGGCGTAGCCCTGCTTGGCGAGGTGGGCTGCGAGATTGACGGCGACGGTCGTCTTGCCAACGCCGCCCTTGCCGGAGTAGACGCCTATCTTGGTCTTGATGACTCCAAGGGCGCGGCTGATCTGGCGGCGTTGCTCCCACTGGCGCTTGATCTGCGCCAGCCGCGCCTGCCGCTGTTCCTCGCTCATCTGCACGGGCTATTTCTCTCCAACGGCACAGTAGTGAGCACAGCGCTGCGCGGGCACGAGGCGTCGGATGGGTGATGCGCGCGGTGGGGCCTTAGTCGTCCATCCCGAGGAGCTGCTTGCCTTCCGGCGATATCCTGTCGGGGTTCCACGGCGGATCGAAGACGATCTCGACGCTGACGTCGTTGACCCCGTCAACATCGGCGGCGGCCCACTCGGCCTGCTGCGCGATGAACGGGCCCATGCCGCAACCCGCGGCAGTCAGGGTCATCGTCACGTGAACGTTGCTCTTCTCGTCGACGTCCACTTCGTAGACGAGGCCTAGGTCGACGATGTTGACCGGAATCTCGGGGTCGTAGACGTCCTTGAGGGCGTCGGTAACTTCGTCAACGAGCGTCTTCTGCGTAGTCATCAAGGCCAGTCTAGGAAAAGTCGACCTCTCATGTCAACTTTTCCCAAGGCGGACAAGCCTGCACGTTTCACGGAGCCGCGCCCTCGTTCAACCGCACGTCTAGGTAGAACACCATGCGATCAATGTACTCGCTGGGAAAGTCGTCGTACCCATCGATGTGGCCGGCCTCCGGAACGACCCAGATCTCACTGTCGGGATGCGCCGCCTCATGCACCCGTATGCCGTGCTCGACGGGGATGCGCGTATCGGCCTCTCCGTGAATGACGAGGATGGGCACATCCACCGAGGCGATTGCCTTCTCGGGAGCAAGCTTGCTGAGGTCTATCCCGTACAACACATTCGCAAGCAGCGATGCCCCCGGTATGAAGGCCGGCGCCACCCATTCGGGAACCGGCGTCTTTCGAGCGATCTCAAATGCCAGCAGGTCGTCGACCTGGGCGTACGTGCTATCGAGGACGAGGGCCTTGATGTCCGGCTCAGCCGCCGCTGCGAAAACGACCGCCCCTGCCCCCATCGACCTGCCAAAGATGCCAATCCGGTGCGGGTGGGCGCCGCGGGAGCGCAGGTAGTCGTAGGCTCCAAGCACATCCTCGGCCTCGTCGATGCCGCCCGTTATCCTCTCGCCGCCCGACGTGCCGTGCGCCCTGAGGTCGAAGAGGAGCACGTTGAAGCACGCGTCAACCAGGTGCGCGCCAATCTCCGTGGCCTTGGTGCTCGAGCGATTCGACGTCATGCCATGGACGAGGACCATGCTTGATTGGCACGCAGGGGCGGGAAGGTACCAGCCCGCGAGCATGACGTCCCCCTTGCGGGAGAGGAACTCCACATCCTCGTACTCGAGACCGTAGTCCGTCGGATGGTCATCGAATTCCTCGCGCTCAGCCCTCGTCACGCCCGACGCAACGAGGTATGAGACCCCCATGTATGCGGCGACCAGCAGCACGACCACCGCGGCGCTCCACCTGCCCGCTCTCGCCAGTGTGGTCCTACCCACCTCGGTCTACCTTCGAGCCGCGCCGGCTGCGAGCGTATCGCTGCCGGCACCACGTGACGACGGCAGCAGGCAGCTGGGTGCAGGGGCCCTATGCCCCATCACCGGGCGGTTTGGCTGGCGGCGACGGATTGGAGCAGCGATTCGGCGTGCTGCCGCGACGGGGCGACCATCAGAAAGATCGTGGAGCCATAGTTGGTCATCAGGAGGTGAAGTCCTCCGTCCAGCGCACGGTACTTGGCGCTGACGCCCGCTGCCGTCGTGTCATGCAGGCCCAGACTGCCAGCTGCGCGCCCGATGACACGGTCCACCACGGGGCCGGGGTAGCTCGATTGCGCCACGACGATGGC
>DAOUJX010000022.1:0-4413 GCA_034422075.1 Dehalococcoidia bacterium | reverse complement strand
GCGCGGCCATCGAGTCGGCCGATCCCTCGGCGCTCGCAACGGTGCTGAGCGAAGGACACGCGGCGCAGGTCGGCGGGTTCACGCTCGAGCCGGACGACGTGCTCATCAGCGTGGAGGATGCGCCGGGGCTGGAGATGGCGTCCGAGGAGGGCGCGCGCCTCGTTATCGGCATCGACACCGTGCTCACGCCCGCGTTGGAGACGGAGGGTGCCGCACGCGAACTCGTCCACCGCCTGCAGAACCTGCGCCGCGACGCGGGGTTCGCGATTGCCGACCGCATTGCGTCCTACGTCGGCGGCGCAGACGGTGCGGTGCAGAGCGTGCTGAAGGAGTACGCCGACTACATCAAGGCCGAGACGCTCAGCCTGTCGCTGGAGGCTTCGGAGCCGCCGGAGGGCGCGCAGACGACGGAGGCGGAGATCGGCGGTTCCGTGCTGCGATTGGGCGTCGCCCGCATCGACGATGCGTAACCAAGCGTTAACATTTTGACAATCCGCACGGGCGAAGGTGTGCAATACTGACCGTGAGTTAGGCGTATAGCACGGGCGCTCCGCCCATAGATCGAGCAGACGGAGCAAGTCGGAAGAGGTACGCCAAGGCTCAACCAGTACGGGCGGCAGTTGGCCGCCCGTGTCCATTCTCCCCTCCATCATTCCTGCGCAAGCAGAAATCTGGCGCACCAATCGCAAACGCTCCTCCGCCGCACGCCCCCGCCATGTCACGCAGGTCGCCACCGCCGCCGCGAACACCAAGGGAGCGGGTGTTCCCTGTCAGCGACTTGCCTAACATCTGCAGGAATGGCAATGGGAATTGGCGGCCGTACCTCGCTCTACTCCTGCGCGGCCTCCAGCTGGCGCGTGGAGCGCATGGCGAGCGGCAACGCGGCCATGGCGAGGCAGATGACGGCCAGCGCCCAGATACTGAGCGCGTAGCTGTTGTGCCAGTCGAAGAGGATGCCCATCATGAGCGGGCCAATGAAGCCGGCGCCGAGCGTGCTGCCGTTCAACAGCCCAATCACCTTCGCGCCGGCGCGATTGCCGAATATCACCGGGCCTAGCACCGAGCGCATCGGAATGTTCGAACCGAATGAGATGCCAAAGAGCAGCACCATCGGCAGCCCCAGCCAGACCGTGCGCATGTCGACGAACTGCGCGTAGACCAGGCTGCCTGTCATCAAGAGTGAAGAGGCCACCATCACCACGCGGTAGTCGTAGCGGTCCATCAGCGCGCCCGCTCCGATGCGCCCCAGTGCGCTCAGCATGAACGTCAAGGTGACCATCACGCCTGCCAGCTCGGCGCTCAGCCCAAAGTCGTTCACGAAGAACGGCACCTCGTGGTTCAGAAAGCCGGACGTTCCGATGAACATCCCCGCGAGGTAGACCGTGGCGAGCCAGAAGGAGCGGTTGCGCACGATCTCGTGCATCGGCAGCGGCGAGACGGGCCCGCTTAGCCGTCGCCGCTCCGGCGTGTCTTCTGGCCCCTCCGGCGGGTCGCCGTCGGGGCGCAGTCCATAGGGCTCTGGGCGGTCGCGCGCGATGAAGGCCATCAGCGTCAGCAGCACCATCAGCGCAACGCCGTATCCCGTGACGACATTGCGCCAGCCAAACAGGCCTTCGAATACGGCGTTGGGCGATACGAGAACGGAGCCTACCGGCGGGCCGAGCACGGCGAGGCCGATCGCAAGCCCCCGCTTGCGCCGAAACCAGCGCGAGAGGATGAACGGCCACGTCACAGCGTGGCTGACACCGGAGGTGCCGACGGCGATCAGGATGAAGAAGACATAGAAGGTAACGATGCCGGCGGTTAGTTGGCCGAGCGCAATGAGGCCAAGCCCGACGGTGAGCGCGCTGAGGAAGATGATGCGCCGCGCACCGAAGCGGTCGACGGCGAAGCCCACCACCGGCGAGACGATTCCCGATTCGACCTGTCTGATTGCGAGCGCAACGGAGATAGTTGACCGGCTCCACCCGAAGGTCTGCTCGATGGGGATGACGAACGCACCAAACCCGGCGAAGACGATGCCGGTCAGCAGCGCGTTGGAGAATACGCTTGCCGCGACGATGTACCAGCCGTAGAAGATCCGGCTCGTGCGGGTGCGCGGAGGAGTCTGTTGCGTCTGTGGAGTGTTCGGGTCGATGGGAAGGCCGCCGGCGCCGGGCCTACGAGTCGTCGACAGAGGGGTGCATCTGCCCAAGCGCGCTCTGCGCCGCGGCCAGTCGTGCTACTGGCACCCTGAATGGCGAGCAGGAGACGTAGTTCAGCCCGAGATCGTGGCAGAAGGCGATGCTCATCGGGTCGCCGCCGTGCTCCCCGCAGATTCCGACTTGCAGCGAGGGGTTGGCGCGGCGGCCCTCCTCGGTCGCCATACGCATCAGCCGCCCCACGCCGTCGCGGTCCAGACTCTCAAAGGGATTCCACGGCAGGATGTCCGTCTCGACGTAGTGGCGCAGGAACTTGCCCTCCGCGTCGTCACGGCTGTAGGCGAACGTCATCTGCGTTAGGTCGTTCGAGCCGAAGGAGAAGAAGGTTACCTCTTGGGCGATGGCCTCCGCCGTTAGGGCGGCGCGCGGTACCTCAATCATCGTGCCGTAGCGGAAGGGTACGCTCGCACCTGCCTTGTGCAGAGTGGCGCGCGCTACCTCGCTCAGGCGCGGGCCGAGCCAGCGCAGTTCGTTGACGTGGGAGACGATGGGAATCATCACCTCGGGGTGAACGTCGACACCCTCATTGGCGAGTTGCGCAGCGGCGGAGAAGATGGCGCGCACCTGCATCTCGTAGACCTCCGGCATCGTTAGCCCCACTCGCGTGCCGCGATGGCCGAGCATCGGGTTGCTCTCGGCGAGCGCGTCGTCATGCGGTGCAAATTCGTGCAGGGGCGCGTCGAGTAGGCGGATGGTCACCGGCAGCCCTGCCATAGCCTTGAGAATGCCGTAGAAGTCCTGCGTCTGGAAGTCCTCCAGCGCGGCCAATTCGCGGTGGAACGACTCGACGGCGTCCGACTCGTGCAGCCGCGCTTCGGATTCCGCGAGCCGCTCGGTGAGGACGTCGCGCTGGCTCGCGGGAGCCCCGTCCAACTGCCTGCGCAGCGAATCAACTTCGCGCTGCAGGCGTGACGCCTCCGGCCCGACGTGCAGGAGTTGCTGGACGTGGGGTAGGCGTTCGGGGTCGAAGAACATGTGCTCCGTGCGGCACAGCCCGACGCCCTGCGCGCCGTTGGCGCGTGCGCGCTCGGCGTCATCGGGCGTATCGGCGTTCGCCCACACCTGGAGCGAGCGCACCTCGTCAGCCCAGTTGAGCAGCCTGCCCAGATCGCTCAAGTCTTGGGGCCGAGGCGTCTGTGTTGCAAGCTCGCCGACAAAGACCTCGCCCGTCGCGCCGTCGACGCTGATCAGGTCGCCCTCGTTGAGCGTGCGTCCGCGGGCGGTGACTGCACCGTTGGCGAACTCGAGCTCCTCGCAGCCGACGACGGCGGGCTTGCCCAGTCCGCGCGTCACGACAGCCGCGTGGCTCGTCATGCCGCCGCGCGCCGTGAGCACACCCTCCGCCTTGATGATGCCGTGGACGTCGTCGGGGCTGGTCTCGTGGCGCACGAGCATCACACGCTTGCCCTCTGCCGCCAAATCGACGGCGCGGTCGGGATCCATGACGATTATGCCGGAGGCCGCGCCAGGCGAGCCGCCGAGCCCCTCGGCGAAGAGGCGGCCACCTTCCACGGCTGCCGATTTGGCGTCTGGGTCGAAGCGGGGCATGAGCACCTGCACCACTTCTTCCGGGTGGATACGGCCGAGCGCCTCGCTCGGTGTGAGCACACCCTCATCGACGAGGTCAACGGCGATCTTGACCGCTGCCGAGGCGGTACGTTTGGCGGTCCGCGTCTGCAGGATGTAGAGCTTGCCGCGTTCGATGGTGAACTCTATGTCCTGCACGTCGCCGTAGTGCGCCTCGAGGTCGCGAGCGGTGCGCTCGATATCCTCGTAGAGGCCGGGGCCCTGGTGGCGCACCTCATCGATGCGCGACGGCGTGCGTACGCCGGCGACAACATCCTCGCCCTGCGCGTTGGCAAGGAACTCGCCGAACAACCGCTTGTTGCCCGTAGCGGGGGAGCGGGTGAACAGCACGCCGGTGCCGCTATCGGTGCCGAGGTTGCCGAACACCATCGCCATGATGACGCACCCCGTGCCGATGTCGTGCGGGATGCCGTGGAAGTCACGGTAGGTGATGGCTCGCGGGTTGTTCCATGAGGTGAAGACAGCCTCGATGGCCTGCTTGAGCAGCACCCACGGGTCGCGGGAGAGCGACTGCCCCGTCGCTTCGACGATGGTCGCCTCGAACTGTGCGACCAGCTCCAGCAGCGCCTCGGGGGGTAGTTCGTAGTCGAAGTGGAGGTCCCGATTGCGCTTCGCCTCCTCCAGC
>DAOUJX010000021.1:0-56797 GCA_034422075.1 Dehalococcoidia bacterium | reverse complement strand
GAACACGTTGCTCGTCGCCCAGAGGTCGATGACGTACTCGGACACCTCTCCGGGCGTGACGAAACGAGCGTGGTCTGTGCCCTCCCGGTAGCGCGCGCGGATGATGCCGTCGGTCAGGCCTGCTGCGCAGTCGCCCTTCTCGCACACGTCGACCAGCTTCGCGGTAAAGTCGGTGTCCGCTCCGTCCGTCGATGCGTACAGCGTGACGCTGATGGGACCGGTGACCTCGACGTCCTCCTCCAGCGGCGCCGTCGTGTAGCAGAGCACGTCGGGACGCTGCTCGATCTCCGTATGGTCGAACGGCCCGCCGGGCAGGCGCGCCGGGTAGCAGCAAAGCCCGCCGCCGTTGGTTGGCACCGGGTTCGTCGGGTCGTACTCGAACCGATCGGCGGCCTCGTCGCGGGCCGGCTCGGTCGACAGCGTGCCGTCGCCTCCTGAGGTGTTGGCGCCGCCGCCGCTGTGGAAGTAGTAGTCGACGTAGCGCGTACGTGCAAGCGGCCACTCCTGCTCGTCGCGCCACGCGTTGTCACCCATCACGTAGAGCCGCACGGGTGCGTCGTCGTCCACGCCGTTTCGTTCGCCCTTCAGCCAGCGGTCCCACCAGCGCATGTGCTCTGATTGCAGGTCGATCGCAAACAGCGTCGCCGCCAGCCCGAAGTGCTGGATGCCCGTCACTGCCGCACCGAGTGTCGTGTGCGACCACGGCCCGATGATCAGGCGCTGCGCTGAGCGCGTCGCCTCCGATGGCGCATGCTCCCGCATGCCCATGAAGTTGCGGAGCGTGCCGCCAAGGAAGATGTCGAACCACCCGCCGACGTGCAGCGCGGGTAGGTCAATGCGCTCGTGGTGCTCCGCGATGCGCACGTTGCGCCAGTAGTCGTCGAGGGTGGGGTGGCGCATCCACTCGAAGTAGTAGGGCGTCTGCTCCTCCCTCAGGTGGGGCATGGCGGCGGGAGCGCCGTCGCCGAGGCTGCCCGGCAGTGCGTCGATGGCCTTGGCGAGCCGCTCCTTATCCTCTGCCGAGAAACGCCCCGCGCGCTCTAGGTGAGGCCTGTTGACCAGCGTCAGCGCGTTGAGCGCCCAGGAGCCTGCGAAGCCCAGCTGGAACGCGCCGCCCTGGTATGTCCAGCCCTCGTAGTAGTCGTCCGAGGTCACCGTTGGCGCGATGCAGGCGAGCGCCGGGTGCTGGCGCATCGCTGCGAGCCACTGAGTTGCGCCGACGTACGAGGCGCCGTACGTCCCGACCTTGCCGCTCGACCAGGGCTGTTGCGCGCACCACTCCAGCGTGTCGTAGCCGTCCTCCGGCTCCTGGTGGAACGGCGAAAACTCCCCCTCCGAGCCGTGGCGGCCCCGGCAGTCCTGGATAACGACCGCGTAGCCCCTCTGCGCGACGTGGACGGGCGTCACGAAATGGTTGCCCCGCCGCTCCTCGCGGTTGTACGGCGTGCGTTCGAGGATTACGGGGAAACGCCCTTCGGTATCGGGGCGGTAGACGTCCGCACGGAGCATCGTGCCGTCGCGCATCGGTACCGGAACGCCCGATTCGACCCTGACCGCATAGTGTTCGGCCATTGCGCCACCTCCTATGAGCCGCGCGGATGATACCGCCTAGCGCCTCCTTGCGGCGTCCAGCGTCTGGCGTATGGCCTCCGCTACGGCCCCCGTGGTCGTACCGGGGCCGAATACGGCGGCCACGCCCATCTCGAGCAGCGCCCGCCTATCGGCCTCGGGGATGATGCCGCCGACCATGACGGGCACGTCGCCGAGCCCATGTCGCTCCAGCGCATCGAGCACGCGCGGCGTCAGCTCGAGATGCGCGCCCGACAGGATGCTCAACCCAACCAACGCGGCACCGTGCGCATGCGCCTGCGCCGCGATGTCGTCGGGCGTCTGGCGTATGCCCGTGTACGCCACGTCGAACCCCTCCTCGCGCAGTGCACGGACGAGCACTTTCGCCCCGCGGTCATGACCGTCGAGGCCCGGCTTGGCGATGAGCACGCGCACGTCGTCGTTACTCATGTGAAGGGCTGGACGAGTTCGATGAGCGAGCCGTAGGTCTCCGTCGGACTGATGAACGCGATGCGTCCCGTCATCCCTTGGCGCGGCGCATCGTCGAGCATCACGATGCCCCTCTCCTTCAGCTGCTCTACCTTTGCGTCGATGTCGTCCACGTTCAGCGCGAGGTGGTGCAACCCCTCACCGTGCCGTTCGATGAACCGGCCGATGGGGCTGTCCGCTTCGGTGGGTTCTAGCAGCTCGATGTGCGTCTCGCCCTGCTTGATGATGGCCACCCGCAACGGGAAGAGGTCGGTCTCGATGATTGCCGTCTCAGGCGAGTCGAACAGCGTTTGGTAGAGCGCCAGCACCGCCTCGAGGTTGCGCACGGCGATGCCGACGTGGTTCACGTGTCCGACGGTGCAGGGGGGCGTGCCGTTTGACATGGCGCTATTGTACGCTTGGGATGCGCGTCGCTAGAGCGCCATCTCATCGAGCAGCGCGCGGGCAATGACGAGGCGCTGCACCTCGCTCGTCCCCTCGTAGATTTCCGTCACGCGCTGGTCGCGGTAGAGGCGCTCGACCGGGTTGTCGCGGAAGTAGCCGTAGCCGCCGTGTATCTGCACCGCCTTGTCAACGGCAAGGTGTGCGGCCTCTGAGGCATGCACCTTTGCCATTGCGGCTGCCTTGGTAATCGGCTCGCCGGCGTCCTTGAGTTGTGCGGCTCGCCGCGCTAGGAGCCTTGCGGCATCGAGCTGCGTCGCGACGTCGGCGAGCATGAAGCGTATCGCCTGCCTGTCCGATAGCTGCCCGCCGAATGTGCGGCGTTGCTGCGCGTGCCTCGCCGCTGCCTCCAGCGCGGCTTGCCCGATGCCCACGGCCTGTGCTGCGACGGAGATGCGGCTGGAGTCGAGTATCGACATGGCGATCCGAAAGCCCTGCCCCTCCTCGCCGAGCCGGTTCGCCTGCGGCACGGCGCAGCCGTCGAAGACCAGCTCGGAGGTGGACGAGCCGCGCATCCCCATCTTCCCCTTCTGCGGCACGATCTCCAGGCCGGCCGCCTCGGGCTCCACGACCAACGCACTCACGCCACGCGCGCCTGCCTCGGGATCGGTGGATACGAATACGACGATGACGCCGGCCTCCGGCCCGTTGGTGATGAACGTCTTGGTTCCGTTGAGCATGTAAGCGTCGCCGTCTGCGGTGGCGCGCGTCTGCATGTCGGCCGCATCGCTGCCCGACGACGGCTCCGTCAGCGCGAATGCTCCCAGCACCGCTCCCGACGCGAGCTGCGGCAGCCAGCGCTGCTTCTGTGCATCGGAGCCGTAGCGGACGATGCTCTCGGAGCACAACGAGAGGTGGGTGAGGTGGATGACGGAGGTCGATGCGCAGCAGCGCGCCACCTCCTCGATTGCTACGGCCAGCTGCGCGTAGGTCGCACCGGCGCCCCCGTACTCCTCGGGGATCGTCAGGCCGAGCAGCCCTACCTTGGCCAACTCGCCGATGCTCTCTTCCGCAAAGCGCTCGTGCTCGTCCACCTCGGCAGCGCGGGGCGCGAGTTCGCGCCCGGCCACCTCGCGCACCGCCGATTGCAGCATCCGCTCTTCTTCGGTCAGCAGTGTATCCACGCGCTTGCTCCCTATAATCCAAGCGAGCCGATTATGCCAGGCACCCTCTACATCGTCGCGACGCCGATCGGGAACCTCGAGGACCTCACCCCTCGGGCCGCCCGTATCTTAGGCGAAGTGGCGCTCGTCGCGGCGGAGGACACGCGCTCCGCGCGACGGCTGCTGTCTCACCTTGGCATCCGCACCCCTACGATACGCTACGACGAGCACTCGGCGATGCGGCAGACACCGCGCATGCTGCGTGCGCTCGAGGAGGGCGATGCCGCGTTCGTCAGCGACGCCGGCGTGCCCGGCGTTAGCGACCCCGGCGCCGCGCTGGTTCGCGCGGTCACCGATGCAGGGCATCGCGTCATCCCGCTTCCGGGGCCCTCCGCCGTGACCACCGCGCTCTCCGTCGCTGGACTGCCCGCCGACGCCTTCCGCTTCATCGGGTTCCTGCCGCGCACGTCCAAGGCGCGGCGGCGGGCGTTCGCTGGGCTCGCAACCGGCGAAACGGTCGTCTTCTTCGAAACGCCCCACCGCCTCCGCGCCGCACTAGCGGACCTGTGCGAGGTTCTTGGCGATGCGCATCTGGTCGTCTGCCGCGAGCTGACCAAGCTGCATGAGGAGGTGTGGCGCGGCACGGTGGACGAGGCGCTGGCGCACTTCGCCGAGCCGCGCGGCGAGTTCACCGTCGTGCTAGAGGGACCTCGGATGGCGAAAGCGCCTCCCGACGAGGCGCTCGTCCGGCAGCAGCTCGTAGCGTTGAAAGAGAGGGGCGTTAGCCGCCGCGACGCTGCTGCCGAGGTTGCCGCGCAGACGGGCGTGCCGCGGCGCGTGGCCTATCGGCTGTGGCCGGAGCCGTAGCCAGGCCTGCTAGAATGACCTAATCCACATCGTGCGCGAATTCCCACATGCCTGACCGCATCCTGATAGGCGTGGCTTGGCCTTACGCCAACGGCCCTCTGCACCTTGGGCACATCGCCGGCTCCTATCTCCCGGCCGACATTTTCGCGCGCTACCACCGGATGCGCGGCAACGACGTGCTCATGGTCTCGGGCAGCGACGCCCACGGCACCCCCATCACGCTGCGCGCCGAGGCTGACGGTCTGCCTCCACGCGAGATCGTGGAGCGCTACACCGCGTCCTTCCACGATTGCTGGGAACGCTTCGGCATCTCGTTCGACCTCTTTACCACGACGATGACCGATACGCACCGCGAGACCGTGCATGAGCTGATCGGCGCCTTGCAGGAGGGCGGCTATCTCTACAGCGCCACCATGCCCGTTGCCTATTCGCCTGACTTTTCGCGCTTCCTGCCCGACCGCTACGTCGAGGGCACGTGCCCCTACTGCGGCAACGATCGCGCTCGCGGCGATCAGTGCGACAGCTGCGGGCACACCCTAGATCCCACCGACCTCATCGCTCCCTACTACCGTCGCGACGACGGACGCTACCCCGTTGAGATACGTGAAACCGAGCACCTCTTCTTCCGCCTCAGCGCGTTCGAGGAGCAGCTGAAGGAGTGGGTTGCGACGAAGGACGCGTGGCGCTCCAACGTCCGCAACTTCACGCTCGGCTACCTCGGAGAGGGCCTGAAGGACCGCGCCATCACCCGTAATCTCGAGTGGGGCGTTTCGGTGCCGATGGAGGGCTACGCCGACCGGCGCATCTACGTCTGGTTCGAGGCCGTCATCGGCTACTACTCGGCCAGCCGCGAGTGGGCATGGCGCTCGGGAGACCCCGACGCATGGCGGGCCTACTGGCAGGATGGTGCTGCGCGCTCCTACTACTTCATGGGCAAGGACAACATCCCCTTCCACACCATCATCTGGCCAGCCATCCTGCTCGGTGCGGGTGGGCTCAATTTGCCGACCGACGTACCGGCCAACGAGTACCTGGGCATCGAGGGCGAGAAGCTGTCCACCAGCCGCAACTGGGCGGTGTGGCTTCCCGACTACCTCGATCGGCTGCCGCCCGACCCGCTTCGCTACCACCTTGCGGCCGCCATGCCGGAAACGAGCGACAGCGACTTCTCCTGGGCTGAGTACGTGCGCCGCAACAACGATGAGCTCGTCGCCACGTTCGGCAACCTCGTGCACCGCGTCCTCAACCTGGTTGTGCGCAACTGCGAGGGCCGCGTCCCCGAGGCTGCGCAATTGGCCGACGTTGACCGCGCGCTGTTGGCCAAATCGGACGCAACGCTCGATGCCGTCGCCGAGAGCCTCGATGACGCCCCGCGCTTCCGTGAGGCGCTCGGCCACGCCATGGCCTTGGCCCGCGACGCGAATCGCTACATCGACGCCAAGGCCCCGTGGCGGCAGGTTAGGGAGGACGTCGAAGGCGCGGCGACGACGCTCTCGACGGCGCTCTATGCCATCGCGGCCCTACGCCAGGCGCTCTACCCCTTCATCCCCTTCTCTGCCCAGCGGCTCCACGAGCTGCTCGGCGCAGAAGGGGCGGTCGAGACGGTCGGCTGGCGCGTCGATGCTCCGGCGCCCGGGACGGCGCTGCCCTCTCCCACGCCCCTCTTTGCCAAGTTGGATGATTCGCTCGCCGACGAGATGCTTGCGATGCTTGGCGCATGATGGTCGAAGCACTCGATACCCGCATCCGTGCGATCTACGCTCCGGTCGAGGAGGGGCTGGCGCAGGTCGATGCCAACCTCATGAACGTCGCCGCGAATGCGGGGCTCTCGGTTGACGACCAACTCCTCGCCCGCGCGCTCCTGAGCGGGGGCAAGAAGGTCCGCCCCGCCATTACGCTGCTCTCGGCGAGGCTCTTTGGGGGCATCGACGACCGGCTGATCGCGATGGCCACCGCCGTCGAGTTGCTCCACATCGCCAGCCTCATCCACGACGACACCATCGACAGCGCCATGACCCGGCGGGGCAGGCCGACCGCATCCAGCCTATGGGGCGAGAAGGTGGCCGTCCTCTTCGGCGACTACATGTTCGCCAAGTCCGCAACCTTCGTCTGCGACACCGGCAACATCGCGGTCATACGCCGCTTCTCGGAGAACATCATGGAGTTGGCCCGCGGCGAGCTGGCCGAACACTTCAGCGCCAACGACTGGTCGCAGACCGTCGACGACTACGTAGGGCGCACCTACGACAAGACCGCCTCGCTCTTCCGGACGGCTGCGGAGTCGGGCGCCGTGCTCGCAGGCGCTTCACCCGAGGGCGCCGACGCCCTCAAACGCTACGGCTGCAACATCGGCATGGCGTTCCAGATCATGGACGACGTGCTCGACTTCCTCGGCACCGAAGAGGAGCTCGGCAAACCCGTCGGCAACGACCTGCTTCAGGGCACGCTCACACTGCCCGTCTTGCTCTTCGCGCAGCGCCACCCGGAGGATGCAACGCTCAGGCGGTTGCGCGCGGGTGGGACGCGCGACGACCTCGACGCGATGGTCGCTGCCGTCGCAGCGTCCGACGCACTGGAGGAGACGCTGCGCCTCGGCGACGACTACCGCCGCGCTGCCGAGGCGTCGCTGAGGGGCGTGGGCGATGCCAGCGTGCGCGCGTCGCTCGAAGAGCTGACGCGCTATTTGGCGACGCGGCGCAACTAGCGCGCCGTCGCTGCGTCGTGCTGCTCGTCGGCGTGGTAGGACGAGCGCACCAGCGGACCTGATGCGACGTGCCGGAAGCCCATCGCGTAGCCGGCCTCTTCGAACTGCCGGAACTCGCGAGGATGGTAGAAGCGCTCCATCTTCACGTGCTTGGACGACGGGCGCAGGTACTGGCCGATGGTGAGCAACTCGACGCCGCTATCCCGCAGGTCCCGCATCGTGTCCAGCACCTCGTCCGCCTCCTCCCCTAACCCGACCATCATGCCGGACTTGGTGGGAATGTCCGGGGCGTACTCCTTGGCGCGGCGCAGGAACTCCAGCGACAGGTCGTAGTCGCCCTTCGCACGCACCTCCGGAAAGACGCGCCGCACCGTCTCGATGTTGTGGTTCAGCACCGCAGGGCCTGCGTCCAACACGGAGCGCAGCGACAGCCACCTGCCCCCGAAGTCGGGCGTCAGGACCTCGACGCGCGTCTGCGGTGAGCGTTCGTGGATGCGCTCGATGCACTGCGCGAATATCAGCGCGCCTCCGTCCGGCAGGTCGTCGCGGTCGACCGATGTGATGACGACGTAGCGCAGCCCCATGTGCTCGACCGTCCGCGCGAGGCGCTCCGGCTCCTCCATGTCGACGGGCGCCGGTCTGCCGGAGGTGACTGCGCAGTAGCGACAGGCGCGCGTACAGATGTCGCCGAGCACCATGAACGTGGCGCTCTTGCGGTCCCAGCACTCGCCTATGTTGGGGCAGTGCGCCTCCTCGCACACGGTGTGCAATTCGGCCGACTGGAGCAGTTCGCGCACCTCGAGGTACGACTGCGAACCGGGCATCTTGACCTTGAGCCACTCGGGCAGCCTGCGCGTGACCATAGCCTGCCCATCGTACCATGAGCCTCTAGGCGCCCTGCGCCTTACCGCAATCACCTCTTCGGGCCAGCACTGGCAAAGCGAGGGGCGCCCCCCATCCGAGGGGCGCCCCTTGCATGCAAGGCGATTTTGCGGGAGTTACGAGGCGGCGGCAACCTCTTGCGCGCTGACCTCCAGCTCTCCGTCCCGCAGGTCGACGCGGACGGTGTCGCCCGGCTGGTACTTCCCGGCGAGCACCTCCTCGGAAAGGCGGTCCTCGATTTCCTGCTGAATGACACGGCGCAAGGGGCGCGCCCCGAACTTCGGGTCGAAGCCCTTGTCGGCAAGGAACTCCTTCGCCTCCTGCGTGACCTCCAGGCTCAGCCCCTTCTCCAGCATCGGCTTTCGGACGTCGTTCAGCATCAGATCGACGATCTGGATGATGTGCTCCTTGTTCAGCGCGTGGAACACGATCTGGCCGTCGACGCGGTTCATGAACTCGGGCCGGAAGAAGCGCTTGACCTCGTCGAGCACCTTCTCCTTCATCCGCTCGTACGCCTGCTGCTCGCCCTCGTCGCCGTCCGCCTTGGTGTGGAAGCCGAGCGATGCGTCCGTGCGAATCAGGTCGGAGCCGATGTTGCTGGTCATGATGATGACCGTGTTCCGGAAGTCCACCTTCCGCCCCTTCGCGTCGGTCAGGTGACCGTCGTCGAATATCTGGAGCAGGATGTTGAAGACCTCTGGGTGCGCCTTCTCGATCTCATCCAGCAGGATGCACGAGTAGGAGCGGCGGCGCACGGCGTCGGTGAGCTGCCCGCCCTCCTCGTAACCGACGTAGCCCGGCGGCGCTCCGACCAGCCGCGCAACGGTGTGCCGCTCCATGAACTCCGACATGTCCAGCCGGATCATCGAGTCTTCGGAGCCGAACATGAACTCGGAGAGCGCGCGCACGAGCTCCGTCTTGCCCACGCCGGTGGGACCGAGGAACAGGAAGGTGCCGATGGGGCGGCGCTGGTCCTTCAGCCCTGCGCGCGCGCGGCGGATTGCCTTGGAAAGCGCGACGATGGCCTCGTGCTGCCCGACGATGCGGCTGTGCAGCACCTCCTCCATGTGGAGCAGGCGCTCCGTCTCCTCGACCGCCAGCCGCGTGACAGGCAGGCCCGTCCACATGCTGACGACCTCGGCGATCTCCTCCGCCGTGACGACAGCCTCTTGGTCGGTCGTCGTCTCTTCCCACTCCGCCTGTTGCTGCTGCAACTTGTCGGCCAGCTTCAATTCGCGGTCGCGGAGTTCCGCCGCGAACTCGTACTGCTGTTGGCCGATGGCCTCCTCCTTCTCGCGGCGCACCATCTCCAGCAGCTTCTTCGTCTCCTTGACGGAGAGGGGGGTGCCGCTGTGGCGGATGCGCACGCGCGAGCCCGCCTCGTCCATCAGGTCGATGGCCTTGTCGGGCAGGAAGCGGTCAGCGATGTAGCGCGATGCGAGCGTAGATGCGGACTGGAGCGCATCGTCGAGGATGGACACCCCGTGGTGCTCCTCGAACTTCTGCTTGATGCCGCGCAGGATGTCGACCGTCTCTTCGGTGCTCGGCTCTTCGACGTTCACCGGCTGGAAGCGGCGCTCGAGCGCAGGGTCGCGCTCGACGTACTTGCGGTAGTCGTCCAGCGTCGTTGCGCCGATGGTCTGCAGCTCGCCGCGCGCGAGCGACGGCTTCAGGATGTTCGCGGCGTCGACTGCGCCCTCGGCCGCGCCTGCTCCCACGATCGTGTGCATCTCGTCGATGAACATGATGCAGTTGCCGGCCTGCTTGATCTCTTCGACGACCTTCTTCAGGCGCTCCTCGAACTCGCCCCGGTACTTGGTTCCGGCGACGAGCGCGCCCATGTCCAGCGTGACCACGCGCTTGTTGGCGAGCGACTCCGGGACGTCGCCGCTCACGACGCGCTGCGCCAGCGCTTCGACGATGGCCGTCTTGCCGACGCCCGGCGGGCCGATGAGCACGGGGTTGTTCTTCGTGCGCCTGCTGAGTATCTGCACTACCCGGGCGATCTCCTGGTTGCGCCCGATGATGGGGTCGAGCTTGTCCGCACGCGCGGCCTGCGTCAGGTCGATACCCAACTGGTCCAGCGTGGGCGTGCGCGTCGAGCCGCTGCGGCCCTGCGACTGCCCCTGCGAGACGCTCTGGTTGAGAATGCGCGTCGTCTCCGTGCGCACCTTGTCCAGCGAGACGCCGAGGCTCTCCAGGACGCCCGCTGCCACACCCTCGCCCTCGCGCATGATGCCGATGAGCAGGTGCTCCGTGCCGATGTAGTGGTGGCTGAGGCGCCTCGCCTCGTCGACCGCCAACTCGATGACCTTCTTTGCCCGCGGCGTCAGGCCGATGTCGCCGGGCGACGAACGCTCGCCGCGGCCGATGATGAACTCGACGGCCGAGCGGACCTTCGAAAGCTCCGTGCCAAGGCTGGTGAGGACGCGCGCAGCGACGCCGTCCGTCTCCCTAGCAAGGCCCAGCAAGATGTGCTCTGTGCCGATGTAGTTGTGGTTGAACCGCTGGGCTTCTTCTTGCGCGAGCGACAGGACACGCCGCGCACGCTCGGAGAACTTCTCGAATCGACTTGACATGTCCGCCTGCTCCACTGGCCCTACCCCTTGAGGGAGGTAGCCGTTATCTGCTAGATCGCCTGATACTCCTCAACCTGCCTCAAACTCAACCCCATTCGCTGACGAGCCAGGTCGAGAGTGATGATGCGCAGCGTTATCGTATCACCCACCTGGACGACCTCCTTCGGGTGCCTGATGCGCCGTTCGGTCAATTCCGACACGTGGACCAGGCCCTCGATCGTGTCCTCCACCAGCGCGAAGGCGCCGAATTCGGCCAGCTTGGTGATAGTGCCGGTCACGAGCTGGCCGAGCTGGAAGCGGTCGATTGCTTGCTCCCACGGCGTCGGCTCAAGCCGCTTGAGGCTCAGTGCGATGCGCCGATTCTCCCTGTCGACCCGGAGGATGGAGACGTTCACCATCTGGCCGGGCCGAACGACTTCTTCCACGGAGGATACAGGCGCCCATGACAGTTCGGAAATGTGAATGAGGCCGTCGGCGCCGCCGATGTCAACGAATGCGCCGAACGAGGAGACGCTCGTGACCAACCCTTGGCGAACGCTGCCCTCTTCCAGCTCGTCCAGCAGCCGGTTCTTCTCCGCCTCGCGCGTCTCGCGGGCGGACGCCCGCTCCGAGAGGACGGCGCGGTTGCGGCGGCGGTTTACCTCGAGCACCTTCACCGACACCTCTTCCCCGATGCGCCGCGCGAGCGCCTCGTCGTGGTCCCCTCTGGAGGGAAGGACGAGTTGGGAGAGCGGCACGAACGCCTGCAGACCCCCGACGTCCACCACCGCGCCTCCGCGGTTCTGTCCAACGATGCGCCCCTGCAGGGCCTCGCCCGACTCCGCGTAGCGCTCGAGCGTGCGCCATGCCTCTAGGTCGCGGGCGCGGTCAAACGAAAGGAGCGCCTGACCCTCTCGTGAGCCGGTGTCGATGACGTAGACGGGGATGCTGGAGCCTGGTTGATAGCGGTCCATCATCTCCGGTGTCATGCCGCGCATCTCGCGCTGCGGCACAACCCCTTCAGACTTGTGGCCGATGGAGACCAGGATGCCGTCGGGGTCGATGCGCATCACCTGGCCCTCGACCACCTCACCACGCCGCAATTCACGCGGCGGCAGCGACTGTTCGAGCAGCTCCGCCATGCTCGGCTCGCTTCGTTGCGCGCTATCGCCGTTGTTGGCTACCGTCGACACGGGCGCCTCTTCCTCTTTACGACCAATCGCTATTCTACGCTTGGAAGGCAGCGGCTGCAAAGACACACAACCGCCATGCACAAGACACTAGACTGCTAACGCGGCATCGTGACGTGGATACTTCGTGCAACGATGCGTCGGCGGTATCCACCGAAAGCGTTTTTGGAGAAAAGAGAGCCCAAGGAAATCCTCGGGCTCTTTCTGCCATGTTTTGGCCCGGGCGGTGGCCTATTTTCCCGGCGAGTCTCCCCGCAAGTATCGTCGGCGCTGGAGCGTTTCACTTCCGTGTTCGGGATGGGAACGGGTGGGTCTGCTCCGCTCTAACCACCAAGGCCACTTCCAAGTTACTACTCGGGCGCTTGCCGCGTCAACGCCCTGCGCCGTATGTCGGGACCGCCATCTGCTGCTCCCAATTCGCCTGCCATGTGCGCTCAGCCCGCTACCCTCGGCGCACCTGCGCGTGTAGGCTCTAGTCGATGATGCGCAACCGCGACATACGGTGCATCGGTCTGTTGTGCTCCGGCGGCGATGCGCCCGGCATGAACGCCGGCATTCGCGCCGTCGTCCGTTCGGCGGTCTATAACGGCGTCCGTGCGATGGGAATCCTCGACGGCTACAACGGCCTCGTCCGCCGCGAGACACGCGAGTTGGGGTCCTCCGACGTGTCCGGCCTGCTCCAGCGTGGGGGCAGCATCCTTGGCTCGGGCCGCTGCAAGGAGTTCTTCGATGCGGAGACGCGCGCAGCGTGCGTCTCCTATCTGCGCAGCGAAGGCATCGAGGGCATCGTCGCTCTGGGCGGCGATGGGACGCTTGCCGGCGCGGGGGAGTTGCAACGGCTTGGCTTCCCTGTCGTCGTCATGCCCGCAACCATTGACAACGATATGCCTGGCACCGACATGACGATTGGCACCGACACGGCCCTCAGTACGGCGGTGGAGGCGATCGACCGCCTGAATGACACCGCATCGGCCCACGGGCGTGCAATGATCGTCGAGGTCATGGGGCGGCACAGCGGTTACCTGGCCGTTCAGGCGGGCATCGCGACGGGTGTCGAAATGATCATCACGCCGGAGCGCCCTATCGATCTGCAGGCCATCTTCGACGAGATGGCGGCGGCCGAGCGCAAGGGGAAGGACCGCTTCATCATCATCTTGGCCGAAGGCGCACAGTGGCATGCCTCGGAGCTGACGCAGCTCATCAACGACGCCGAAAACCCCTACGACGCCCGGTTCACCATACTCGGCTACATCCAGCGCGGCGGCGTCCCTTCGCGCTACGACCGCACGCTCGCAACGCGCATGGGCGTTGTCGCTACCGAGGCGCTCCTGACGGGCGAGTCCGGCGTACTGGTAGCGCTGCAGGGCTATAACATCGATACCGTAGCGTTCGATGCGCTCCCTCCGCGCAGCGACCCGTGGCGGGACGGGCTTGTCCACGTCCATCGCATCATGGCCTTGTGACGCGCCGCCTCCACTGCTATGATGCATGGGTCTCAGAGCAGCCCCTAGCCCCCATTCAGAGGAACGATCATGGAAGCCCGCGAAGCCGTTGCGCTTGAGAGCAACGACAAGATTGCCGACTTTCGCCCGGGTGACACCGTCAAGGTGAACGTGTGGATACGCGAGGGCGAGCGCCAGCGGCAGCAGGCATTCCAGGGCGTCGTCATCAGGAAGCGCGAAGGGGGTCCCAGCTCCTCCTTCACCGTGCGGCGCGTCGCCTCCGGCGTCGGCGTTGAGCGCTCGTTCCTCTTTCACTCGCCGAACGTGGAGAGTGTCGAGGTCGTGCGGCGCGGCAAGGTGCGGCGCGCCAATCTCTACTACCTGCGCGGCCTCTCCGGCAAGGCGGCGCGCATCAAAGAGCCTGAGCGAGCCAAGAGCCGCTAGCACGCGCGAGCGGACGGTCGGTGCCGGCTTTGCAAACGTAGCGTAGTGCGAAACCGCCGCTGCTGGGTATACTAGCTCCATGGCCGTCCTGCCCATGCACTACATCGGGACCGACCCCATCCTGCGTAAGAAGGCGCGCAAGGTGAAGGACCCGACTACCCCCGACATGCAGCGCCTCGTGCAAGACATGATCGAGTCGATGCACCACTACCGCGGCATCGGCATCGCCGCAAACCAGCTCGGCGTACTCCACCGCGTTGCCATCGTCCAGTTGCCCGAGGAGGAGCCGCAGGCCCTCTTCAACCTCCAGATAACGCGCAAGGATGGCGAGCGCCGCGTGGTCGAGGGCTGCCTCAGCCTCCCCGGCTATCAGGGGCGCATCACCCGCGCCGAGAAGGTCTGGGCCCGCGCTATCGACGCCAACGGCGAACCGGTGCGCTTCAAGGGGGCAACCGGCCTCCTTGCCCAGGCACTCGAGCACGAGAACGACCACCTCAACGGCACCCTCTACATCGACTACCTCGAGTCCAGCGACGACCTCTGGCAGGTCGAAGAGGGCACCGAGGAGGATGATGAAGGGGAGACGCCGGAGGCGCGGGCAGATGCTCAGGCTGCCGCCGCAGGCTAGGGCTGCGTATGCGCCGCTGGGCGTCCATACGACGAGCCGCGTGGCGTGATAGCCTCAACCTTCGTGCCAAGGCCATAGCGGCCGGTTAGACCCCCGGACGGAATCGCCACGTGCTCCGAAGACTCAACTGGAAGTCGCTGACTGTCATCGTAGTCATCCTCGGCCTCGCAGTCGGCTCACTCGCCACGCCCAATATCGACCTCAGCGTCGGCGGAGCGCGCTTCGAGCGCGGCTCCGACGAAATCCTTGGCATGCAGCTCGGCCTCGACCTCGCGGGCGGCAGCCACCTCGTCTTCGATGCCGGTGGCGGCGATGAGCCCCCAACCGACGACCAGATGGACGGCCTCGTGCGCATCATCCGTCAGCGCGTCGACCGGCTCGGCGTCGCCGAGCCGAACATCCAGCGCCTTGGCGAGGAGAGGCTGCTCGTACAGCTCCCGGGCGTGGAGGACGTGGAGCGCGCAAAGCGCCTCATCGGCCAGACCGCCGTACTCGGCATCGTCGAGCGCGTCTGCGGCTCGCTCGACGCCGTGGGGACGTGCCTCAACCCCGAGGACACCGTCGTTCTCACCGGTGACGACTTGACGCGCGCGTTCGCCACGCAAGACACGCTCACCAATGAGCCCATCGTCTCGTTCGAGCTCTCCAGCGCCGCCGCGCGCCGCTTCGCCGAGGTGACGCAGCGCATCTTCGACTCCAACGCCAATAGCCGCCTCACCTTCACGCTCGACGGAGAGGACCTCGTCGAGACGGTTGTCCAATCACCCATCCTTTCGGGAGCGGGCCGCATCACCGGCAACTTCACGCCCGATGAGGCGCGCGACCTCGCCATTCAAATAGAGTCCGGACGACTTCCCATCCCCATCGAGGTCATTACCGAGCAGGTCGTTGCGGCGTCGCTCGGCGCCCGGTCACTGGAGGAGAGCCTTATAGCCGGCCTCGTCGGCCTGGGGCTCGTCCTGTTCTTCATGGCCGCCTACTACAGGGGCGCCGGATTCGTGGCCGCCCTTGCCCTCGTCGTCTACACCACCATCGCGCTCGCCGTGTTCAAGCTGGTGCCCGTGACGCTGACGCTGGGCGGCGTCGCCGCGTTCATCCTCTCGCTCGGTATGGCGGTCGATGCGAAGGTGCTCATCTGTGAGCGGATGAAGGAGGAGGTACGCCTGGGCCGGACGTTGCAATTCGCGCTGCAGGTGGGCTTCAACCGCGCGTGGCCGTCCATCCGCGACGGCAACGTCTCGACGCTGCTCATCGCTGCGATCCTCTTCTTCTTCGGCAACCAGACGACCAACTCCTCGGTGACGGGCTTTGCGCTGGTGCTCTTCATGGGCGTATTGACGAGCCTGTTCACGGCGGTGTTCGTGAGCCGCAACCTGCTCGTGCTGCTCATCGCCACGCCCATGGGCCGCTTCCCGCGGGCATTCACTCCCGAGTCGCTGCCGAAGCGCGAGGCAGCGGGCAGGGGGGCGTAGATGGACATCGTCAAGCACCGGCGCTGGTTCTTCCTCGTCTCAGGCCTGCTGGTGGCGCTCTCTGTTGCCGCGCTCATCGTGCCGCCTGCGCTCAACCCCGGCATCGACTTCACCGGCGGTTCGGCGCTCACCGTCGAGTTCGACGGTCCGGTCGAGGCGCAGGACGCGCGCGACGCCCTCGTCTCCGGCGGATTCGACGAAGCCATCGTGCAGGCGATCGACGATCGCACGCTCTTCATCCGCACCGACGCGCTCCGAGCAGAGGAGCGTGACGCCGACGGCAACCTGCTGTCGCCGGGCGGCCGCGCCGACGTCGAGAACGCCCTTCGACCGCTTGGCGGCTTCGCCGTTACGTCAGTCGATACGGTCTCGGGCGTGGTCGGCGGCGAGAACGTGCGCAACGCCATCATCGCCGTGATCGTCGCCTCCGTCGCCATCCTGCTCTACGTCACGTGGGCGTTCAGGCACGTGCCCAACCCCTTCCGCTACGGCACGACGGCCATCATCGCGCTGCTCCATGACGTGCTCATCGTGCTGGGCCTTTTCTCCCTGCTCGGCAAGGTGGCGAACATGGAGGTCAACGCCATGTTCATTACCGGCGTGCTGACGGTCATCGGCTACAGCGTCAACGACACCATCGTTGTCTTCGACCGCCTCCGCGAGAACGTCGGCCGCTATCAGGGCGCGACGCTGACCGAAATCGCCAATCTCAGCGTGCGCGAGACCATCGGCCGCTCGCTGAACACGTCCCTCACGCTCCTCATCGTCGTCGCCTCGCTCATGCTGTTCGGCGGCCCGTCGATACAGCCCTTGCTGCTCGTGCTGCTGGTCGGCGTCGTCGTCGGAACCTATAGCTCGATATTCGTGGCGACGCTGATGCTGGTTGCGTGGGAGCACGGCGAGGTAGGCCGCGCGCTGCGTCGCCTCTTGCCGATCCCCGGCGCGCGCCGCCGGACCGCGTGAGCGTACGGGCCTAGGGGCTCGCGCTCACACACTCGCCCGTCCTGCGCTTCCCCCGGCAATGCGCCCGAACACCGCGCCGGCCATCAGCCCCGCGCCGCCGGGGTAGTTGTGGTAGAAGAGGCCGCCGACGAGCTCGCCCGCCGCGTACAGGCCCGCAATGGGCATGTCCTGGGTGTCCAATACCTGCGCGTCGCGGTTGATCTTCAGGCCGCCGAATGTGAACGTGATGCCGCACGTCACCGCGTAGCCGACGTAGGGCGGCGTGTCGATGGGCAGCGCCCAGTTCGACTTGGGCGGCGTGATGCCCTCGGTGTGCACGCCGTCGAGCACCGTTGGGTTGTACTCGCCCGGCACGCACGCGGCGTTGTACTCGGCCACCGTCTGCGCGAACGTCGCCGCGTCGATGCTCAGCATCTCCGCCAACTCCTCCAGCGTATCCGCCTCCGCAACCGTGACCTGCGGGATGTGGTACTCGTCGCGGAGCAGGTGCAGCGTCTTCTGGTCGAACACCTGCACCGCCATCATCTGCGGCTGCCTGAGGATCTCGCGGCCGTACTTGGCGTAGGTGTAGTTGCGAAAGTCGGCGCCCTCGTCGACGAAGCGGCGCCCCTCTGCGTTCACGATGACCCCGAAGGGGTAGGAGTGCTTCTGGTACAGGTCGGTGATGGCGCGGTTGCCGAAGGGAGGCGCGTTCAGGTCCCACGCCACCGCGTGACAGCCGCTCCAGTGCCCGAACGGCTGCGCTCCGATATCGAGCGCCATGCGGATGCCGTCGCCGGTGTTGGTCTGCACGCCGCGCACCTTCGCGAGCTCCCAGCCCTGGCCGAGGTAGCGCGTGCGCATCTCCGCGTTGGCCTCGAACCCTCCGCAGGCGAGCACGACGGCGCGCGAGCGCAGCTCCTCGAACCCCGCCGGCGACTTCGCGCGGACGCCCGCAACCCGGCCCGCATCGTCGAGCAGCAGCCTCACCGCCGCCGTCTCGTAGCGCACGGCGATCTCCTTCTCCTCCGCCATCTGGAAGTGGCGGTCGGACAGGCCCTTGCCTCCGCCGACGGCCTCCAGGGTCAGCCCGCCCCAGAAGCGGTACTTGTCCCCGTCCTTGAACGCCTGCCGCCCCCACAATGGGATGAAGCGCATTCCCTGTTCCTGCAGCCATACCATCGTCGGGTAGGACTGGCGCACGAGGAGGTCGGCCAGCTCCTCGTCGGCCAGGCCCTCGGTGACGCGCATCAGGTCGGAGCGGAACTGGGCGGTCGTGTACGTCCCCACCTCCATGACGGAGGCCTCCTCTTCCGAGAGGTCGGGGATGAGCGAGCGCACCTCGTCGAAGCCGTTGTAGGCGAACCGAATGGCGCCGCCGGTGAAGTAGGTGTTGCCGCCCCGCGCGTGCTCAGGCGCCTTTTCGAGGACGATGACCGACGCTCCCTCCTCTCGCGCCGAGAGCGCCGCTGAGAATGCTGCGTTGCCCGCGCCGACCACGATGACGTCGGCAGTCTGTTCCGTCATGCGCTGTTCCTAGGTGTGGTTTGGTGCCTCACGGCGAGGCGTGCTCACCATACCGGCATCGCGCCGTCGGCGGAAGGGCGCGCCCTTTTCGGGCTAGAAGGACGTGCCACTGGCGCGCGATGGCCGCTCGCCCGATAATCGCGCCAATCGCAGGGCAGGGGGCTGGCATGCGCGTTGGGGCACACGTCTCGGCTGCGGGTGGCGTCGACAAGACGATAGGCCGCGCCGTCGATATCGGGGCGGAGGCCGTCCAGTTCTTCCCCTCGTCCACGCGCTCGTGGCGATTCACGCCCGTCGATGAGAAGGTCGCGGCGGAGTATAAGCAGCGCGCGCTCGACGACGGCGTCGGCCCCAACGTGTTCCACGCCGTCTATATGGTCAGCCTGCCGAGCCCCGACGCAGGCCTGGTCCACAAGAGCATCCAATCGCTTGTCAGCTACATGAACACCGCCCACGACATCGGGGCGATGGGGACGATATTCCACCTCAACTCGCACAAGGGCCGCGGATTCGACGGCGTATTCCGGCAGGTTGTCGAAAACATGAGCCGCGTGCTCGACAACTCGCCCGACGACACGCTGCTCATCATCGAGAACAGCGCCGGCATGGGCGACCACATCGGCTCGAAGTTCGACGAAATCGGTGCGATCCTCCACGAGGTGGCCAACCCGCGCGTCAAGGTCTGCCTCGATACGCAGCACGCATTCGCCAGCGGCTATGACCTCAGGACGCCGGACGGCGTGCAGCGCGCGATGGACGAATTCGACCGCGCCATCGGCCTCCAGCACCTCGTCGCCGTCCACTGCAACGATTCGAAGCGTGAGCTCGGCGACGCCGTCGACCGGCACGAGAACATCGGCGACGGCTTCATGGGCATCGAGGCGTTCGAGTCCATCATGGCGCACGCCGCCTTCCGCGACGTGCCCTTCTACCTCGAGGTGCCCGGCTACGGGGGCGAAGGCCCCGACGCGCCAAACGTCGAGAGGCTGAAGGCCATCCGCGAGCGCCTCGGTGTACCCGCCTGACATGCGCCGAGACAGGTTCGAGGCGCTCGTACGCCAGGCCGTCGAGGAGTTGCCGAGCGCCTTCATGGACCGGCTCGAGAACGTTGTCGTTGTCGTTGAAGAATGGCCGTCCGACGAGCAGCTCGACGCCGCGGGCCTGGGCGACGAAGAGACGCTGCTCGGCCTGTACGAAGGCGTCCCATTGACCGATCGCGAGGGCTACAACCTCGTGCTGCCCGACAAGATCACCATCTTCCAGGGCCCCATCGAGATGGCGTGCGAGACGGAGGACGAGGTGGTCGAGCAGGTGCGCGAGACCGTCGTGCATGAGGTCGCGCACTACTTCGGCATCAGCGATGAGCAGTTGGATAAGTGGGGCGTTGGGTGAGCCTGAGCCTGCCGCCTACGCGGAGGGCGACGAGGGCAGGGGCCGGCGCTTGACGAGGTACATCGCGGCGCCGCACACCACCCAACCGGCCGTCAGGACGAGCAAGCCGATGGTGTAGCTGCCCGTGAGGTCGTATATCTTGGCCATCATGTAGGGACCGCCCGCGCCGCCGAGCATCGTTATCGGCGCCGCGAAGCCCATGATCGCGCCAAGGTGCCGACGCCCCAGGTAGGTCGGCCATATCAAGGGGTTCAGCACGACGATGCCGCCGACGGCGAATCCGATGGCCGCGGCAAGGACGAACAGCAGCGCGACCTGCGTGCCAGCGACGACGAACAGCGCCGTCATCACTGCCCCGTAGGCGGCCAGCAGCATGAACGCCTGGCGCGGGTGCGTTCGCTCGGCGAACACGCCCCAGCCGAAGCGCGACAGCATCGAGGTGCTGCCGAAGACGGTCAGCGCCGCCGCCGCCAGTTCCAGCGACAGCTCGCGCGAGGTGAGCATAGGAACGAGGTTGGTCGGTATGGCGACGAGCGACATGCTCGTCATCGTCACTGCGAGCACCATCAGCCACGTTACCGGCAGGCGAACGGCCTCCTTTGCGGTGAAGCTGCGTTCGATCGCCGCCGCCTCGGGTTCGTCGTGCCCGCGCTCCCGCGCATCGAGCCTGCCGCCGTCGGGCCGGAGGCCGATGTCCTCGGGCTGCCGCCGCAGTAAGAGGGCGAGCGGGAGCGTCAGCACCAGCGAGGCTGCGCCAAGCACGACCCACGTATCGCGCCAGCCTACGGCGCTGATGACCGTCGTCAGGGTGAGCGGCATGACGAGCGCGGCCGCCCCGGTTCCCATCGTCGCGAGCGCCAGCGCCTTCCCGCGCCGCCGCACGAACCACTTGGGCACGACGGCGTTCCACACGACGAAGGCCTGCCCCGGCCCGGCGATGCCTGCCAGCACGCCGAAGTAGAGCATGAACTGCCACGGCGCCTGCACGGTCGCTATGGCGATGGTGGCCGCGCCCGCAATCGCCGACCCTGCGAGCAGGAGCAGCATTCCGCCGTACCGCCGGTCGATGTAGCGCGCGAAGAAGGGCGTCAGCAGCGCGGCAAGCAGCGCGCGCACGGTGAACGACAGGAAGACATCGCCACGCTGCCAGCCCAGGTCGTCCTCCATCGGGACGACGAGCACGCTGAGCCCCAGCTGAATGCCCGTGGCGATGAGGTTGGTGACGAACGCCGCGCCGACGATCACCCACCCGTAGTAGAAGGGCAGCCTGGCCATCCATCCCGGGCTCGCGGCGGCCCGTTGGGCGCTCATCCGAACGCGGACATACGCAGGCCCACCGCTAGGCTCCCGAATCCCGTGCGCGCCGGGCCTCTTCGAGCCGTGACCTGGCCAGCATGTCGGCGGCCTCCGCGGTCGTCACGTCCTGCTCCTCGGCGGTGGCAATCACCTGCTGCATCGTGTCGTAGATGTGGGAGGTCTTCTCCCTCGCCGCGTCCGCGTTGTACCCGCCGGGCGCCAACTCAAACGAGACGTTGATGACGCCGCCTGCGTTCACGATGTAGTCGGGGGCGTACAGGATCCCGCGCTCTTTGAGGCGCAGCGCATCCGCATCCTCGCGCAACTGGTTGTTGGCGCCTCCGCAGACGATGCTGCACCGCAACGCAGCTATGGTCTCGGCGTGCAGGATGCCGCCCAGCGCGCAGGGCGCCAGCACGTCGCACTCGTGGGCCAGGATGTCGTCGGGAGCGACGACCGTAACGCCGTCCAGTTCGGCAGCCCGTGCCCGCTTCGCCTCGTCGATGTCGGTCACGATGAGCCGCGCGCCCGCCTCGAGCAGGTGCGCCGACAGCGAGGTCGCCACGTTGCCGAATCCCTGTACGGCCACCGTCCTCCCCTCGAGCGAATCGGTGCCCCAGACGTGCCGGGCGGCCGCCCGCATCCCCTGGAAGATGCCATAGCCCGTCATCCGCGACGGGTTGCCGCTCCCCCCGATCTCCTCCGAGAGCCCTACGACATGGCGCGTCTCGCGCGAGGCCCACTCGATGTCCTGCGGCGTCGCGCCGACGTCCTCCGTCGTGATGTAGCGCCCGCCCAAGGAATCGACGAAGCGCCCGTATGAACGGAACATCGCCTCCGTCTTTTGCGTGCGGGAGTCGGCGATGATGAGTCCCTTGCCGCCGCCGAGGGGCAGCCCCGCGGCCGCCGATTTGTACGTCATCGCCTGCGCGAGGCGCAGCACGTCCAGCAGCGCCTCATCCTCCGTCGCGTACGGCCAGATACGCGTGCCGCCGAGCGACGGGCCCAGGGTTGTATCGTGGATGGCCACGAGTGCGCGCAGCCCTGCGGACGGGTCGTTCCAGACCGCAAGTTGCTCGTGGCCGTGGGCTTCCATGTAATCGAGGATCTGCATCGATGGCTCCTGCGTTCTCCTACTAGGATAGTCCTTTGGCTAGGCGGGCTATGCGCCGGAAGCCCCCTCCGCCTCACGCTTTTCGCGCACGGCACGGGCGCGCTCGCGGAACGCCCTCACCGACACGAAGCCCTCGCGTGGCAACACCACTGCCGCAATGAGGACGGGCGGCAGGAACAGCACGAGGTGCAGGATCACGCCGAAACCCAGCGCGGTCGCCTGCGGGACGTCCCATAGGTTCAGCAAGTACACAACGGCAAACTCGAAGGTGCCCGCTGCGCCGGGCAGTCCCGGTATCGTCGTGGCGAAGAAGATGGCGCCCAGCACGACGAGCGTGAACTGGAAGACATTGAGCTCGATGCCCATGTTCGTACCCAGCGCATAGCCGAGCGGCCCGAGGATGAGCCAGTAGGCGACGGTTGCCGAGAACGTCCCGGCCAGCAATCGCTTGTCGGCCCACATCGCGCCGATGGCGTCCCTGAAGGAGGTCACGCCGGGCAGCTTCGCCAGCGGCGGGAATATGCGTACGAGCGTGCCCAGATTGAGCACGGCCAACAGCAGGAGGATGAATACGATGCTGAGGGACGCCACAGGTCCCGCTATGTCGGTTAGTTCCGGCACCACGAGGATGCATATCGCGATGAAGCCTAGCGTGAATATCAGGTCCAGCGCCCGCGTCATCACGATTGTGGCGACGGTTGCGCCCGCCGGGAGCCGGTCATGCACGACGACCATCCCCAGGCTTGCCACCTCGTCGAACAACCGGACGGGAGAGACGTTGTTGATGCCGATGGCGGCGTTCTCAACCTGGAAGAGCCGGAAGGTCGAGATGCGCTGCCCCTTCCACATGAGGCGCCAGCGGTACGCGCGCACCCACGCGGACAGCAGCATCAGCGCTACGGCTCCGATGACGATGGGCACGGGGACGTCGACGATCGTCTCGCCGACGGCGCCCCAGTCGACCTCTCGTATGGCGAGCCAGCCGAAGAGGATGCCAAGCGCCACCCCCAAGGCAATGAGGCCGATCTGGGCAATAGTCCGAAACGCTTTTGAAGCGTGAGCCAAGGGAGAATAGTGTCTGCCCCTCACGGGCTGCTCTGCAAGACGGCAGGCTAGCGGATGCTGTCGAGATGCGGTGTTCGGGCTACGAGCGGAGCTTGTTCGCCACCTGTCCGATCGACTCGAGCTGCTTGGCGAGGCGCCCCGCGTGCAGCGCGACCATCCCCTCGAATTGGCGCTCGTCCGTTGGGGGCAACGAGCCCACCATCTGGTTCAGCACCCGCTCCAGGTCTTCGAAGTAGCGCAGCAGGAGCCCGTGGAATTCGGTTAGGCGTCCGCGCGCTGCCGCCGGCGCTTCCGTCAGGTTGTACAGCTCCTCGATGCGCGTCCGCGTCATATGCCCCCAGCGCAGTCGCTCGCGGAACGACTCCTCGATGTCCTTGACCTGCCGCAGCGTGCTGTCGGGGCCGGGGATGGGCACCGAGCGCATGAACCTGATGGGCTCGCCGATGGCCATCTGATCGACCGCCGACAGGAAGCCCGCCCAGGGCATTTCGCCTCCGGTCGGCCTCGCGCTGCGGCTTACCGTGAGCAGGACGTCGGCGTCGACGCGCCCGCGCACTCTGCCACGGACGCTCGGCAGGTCGACGTACTCGCACATCTCGGTGTGCGTGAACGTGGATGCGGGTTCGAGTGTGCCTGCTGCGACCTCGTGCGAGTGGCGTGCGGATGTAACTTCGATGCTCACGTCATGGAAGACGACGCGCAAGCCATCGTCGCTCGCGGGCCACGTGTTCTCCACGACGAAGCGAACCTCCATCTGTGAGCCGCCGCCACCGGCCGCAAAGGGCTCGATGCGCAGAACGAGATGGTCGCGGAGCTCCGCCCAGGCATCGCCGATGCTCATGACGCGCTGATTGTCTGCGAGCCTCCGCGCGGAGGCAAGTTTGCGACCTTAGGCGGGCGAGGCCTGCCGCAGCGCGACGCCAACGGCACCCGGCCCGGCGTGCGCTCCGATGCCGGGCCCAATGCGGCCCACGACGACGGGCATTCCTGGCGCTAGGTCGGCGACGTCGCTGGCGAGGGCGGCGGCTTCGTCGGGGTCGGTCGCGTACAGGACGCCTATCTCCGCGTAGGGGCCGCCCTCGTGCACCAGCTCGCGAATCCGCTGCAGCGCCTTTGCGCGCGAGCGCACGCGCTGGAAGGGGTGTACCTCGCCGTCCGTGATGTGCAGTATCGGCTTGACGTTGAGCAATCCGCCAACGAGCCCCTGCGTCTTGCTGATGCGTCCGCCCTTCACCAGGTATTCCAGGGTGTCGAGGACGAAGAAGACGCGCATCGAGCGAACGGCGTCCTGCGCCGCCGCCGTCACCTCGTCGAGGCTCCCGCCGGCCTGGGCTTTGCGCGCCGCCTCTAACGCGATCAGCCCGACTCCCAGCGATGCGCCTTCCGCGTCGAGCACCTCGATGTTGCCCTTTCCGAATTCTTCGCGCGCCAGCCGCGCCGAGTTGAGCGTCCCGCTCAGCTTGCCCGATACGTGCACGGACAGGATGTCGTGGCCCTCGTCCACCAACTTGGTGTAGACGTCGACGAACTGGGCGACGGACGGTTGCGACGTGCGGGGCAACTGCGGCGAGTTCGGTAGCCGCTGGAAGAACGTCTCGGCGTCCATCTCCACCCCGTCCAGGTAGGCCTCCTCACCGAAGAAGACGGTGACGGGGACGACGGTGATGTCCAGTTGCTCGGCCGTCTCCCTGGGCAGGTCGCCCGCGCTGTCGGTAACGATTCGTACGCTCATGGCTCCTACTCCACTGAGACAAGGTAATGGTAGTGGGGCTGGCCGCCGTCGACCACCTCGACCTCGGTGCCGGGATGGGCCGCTCGCAGTGCGTCGGCGTCGGCGTCGGCCTCGTCCGCGCCCCGGCTCTCTCCTCGGTAGAGCGTCACGAGGGTACCATGTTCCGGCTCGGCTGCTTGCACCAGCGCGAGCAGCGCGTCCGACACATGCTCGTTCGCGCAGACGAGCTTGTCATCCAACAGCGCGATTTGGTGTCCCTCCGATACCGGTACGCCGTCAATGGAGGTGGAGCGCACGGCGGTCGTGACCTCCCCGGACATGACGCTGGCCAGGGCGCCCTCCATGGACGCGACATTTCCCTCGGCGCCCGCTTCGGGGTTGAAGGCGAGCAGCGCGGCAATCCCCTGCGGCATGCTCTTGGACGCGACCACGCTGCAGTCCCGGGCCGACAACTCCGCCGCCTGCTGCGCCGTCAGGACGATGTTCGAGTTGTTGGGCAGGATGACGACATGGCGGGCGTTGGCATTGGCCGCGGCATCCACCAGTTCGGCGGCGCTTGGGTTCATGGTCTGTCCGCCGCGCACCACGACGGCGGCGCCCAGCTCGCGGAAGATGCGCTCGAAGCCCGCGCCGCGCGCGACGGCGATCACGGCAACGTTCGCGGTCTCCCCGCCACTGGTGTGCCGCTGACGGAACTCCGTGTGCTGCAAGTCCATGTTCTGGATGTTGATCTGGTCAAGAATGCCCACCTCCGCTCCGAGCGATAGCAGCGGGCCGGGGTCTTCAGCATGGGCGTGCACCCGCACGATGCGCTCGTCGCCCACGACAACGGTCGATTCTGCTACGGCCTCCACTGCGATGCGCATGCGCTCGGGGTCGAGTTGCTCGCCCAGGATGACGAACTGCGTGCAGTAACCGAACGCCTCTCCCTCGGCGTGCTCCAAGAACGCTTGGCTCACGATGGTGCCGGTCGCTGCTCCAACGGGCGCGGTGATGGTCAACTCCGGCTCCACGCCTTCCAGCTCGGCGACAATGCCCGCAAGGATGGCGACGACCCCCTGGCCTCCCGCATCGACAACCCCAGCCTCGGCTAGTACCGGCAACTGCTGAGGAGTGCGAGCGAGCGCTTCCACGGCGGCATCCAGCGCCGTGCGCAACACGAGGTGCGGTTCCTCGTCGGCGCCGTCCACCGCCTCCGCCGCCTCGCGCATCACGGAGAGCATCGTCCCCTCGACGGGCTTGCCGACCGCCTGATAGCCAGCGGATGCGGCGCCGGCCAACGCCCTGGACATGGCCGCACCGTCTCCCGCTGCTACCTCGTTCAGTCCTGCGGCGAACCCCTTCAAGAACTGGGAGAGGATGACGCCGCTGTTTCCGCGTGCGCCCAGCATTGCGCCGTGCGCGATGGCGCGGGACGCCCCTGCCACATCGCGCTGCGCTTCCAGGTCGGGTGAGGAGAGCGACGCCTGCATGGTCAGGAGCATGTTGATGCCGGTGTCGCCGTCAGGCACGGGGAAGACGTTGAGCGCGTTGATGGCGTCGACGTTTGCCTCGAGGCAGCGCGCTCCCGCCTTGAAGAGGCCGCGCAGAGCCGGCCCGTCGATAGTGGTTCGTTGCTCGGTAGCCACGGTTCTTTGCGGCGACCCGTATCGCGTGATAGAGTGCTATAGCGCATCGTGCGCCGAGAGCATCCTAACCTTGGCGCATACCACTGTCTAGGCGAATTGAGGAAACGTCATGGCCATGTGCGAGTTGTGCGGCGTACATCGAATGGCGGGCAAGAACGTCAGCCACTCCAACCGCCACACCAACCGCTGGTTCTTGCCCAACATCCAGCGCGCGACCCTGACGCTCAAGGGCCGCCGTCGCCGGATGAACGTCTGCACGCGCTGCCTGCGGACGTACCAGAACAAGCTCCGCGTGGGCTAGTCCCGCGCCCGTTCTCCTCTACTGCTACCGCCCTGCTGCTGCCGGCCTCATTGCCTCGCGCATTGCCGCGATGCCTGCCCCGGCGGACGGTGCGTCGCTGTAGATCGCCGAGCCCGCAACGATGACGTCGGCGCCCCTCTCAACGATTGCCGCGACGTTGTCCGGCTTGATGCCGCCGTCGGCTTCCAACTCGGCGTGGTGGCCGCCCTCGTCGATCATCCGGCGCAGCTGCCCCAGCTTGCCCATCGTGCCCTTGATCAACCTCTGCCCGCCGAACCCGGGGTTGACGGTCATGCACAGCACGAGGTCGAGGTCGGGCAGGACCTCCGAGAGGACCGAGGCCGGTGTCGACGGGTTGAGCGAAACGCCCGCACGGGCCCCCAACTCCTTGATGAGGTGCACGGTGCGGTGCAGGTGGGGGGACGCCTCCTGGTGGACGGTCACGATATCGGCGCCCGCGGCGACGAAATCGGCAACGAGGCGTTCCGGTTCGACGACCATCAGGTGGACGTCCAGCGCCAGCGAGGCGTGCGGGCGGATGGCCTCGACGACAGGCGGGCCGATGGTCAGGTTGGGGACGAAGCGCCCGTCCATCACGTCGATGTGTATGTAGTCTGCGCCGGCGGCCTCCGTCTCGCGCACGATCTCGCCCAGCCGCGCAAAGTCGGCCGACAGGATGGAGGGCGCGAGCTTCACACGGCGCGCGCTCACGCGCTGCCCTCCAACCGCTGCTTCGCCCCGGCAATCGCCGCCGCCACGCGTGCGCGTGCGGTGCCGCCTGGCACGTTGCGTGCGTCGACGCTGGCCTGCGCCGTCACCGACAGCGCGCCCTCATCGAGCAGCGGATGCGCGGCGGCAAGATCGGCTGGCGACAGCGTATCGAGCGCTACGCCCTTGGCCGCCGCCGCTTCGACCAAGCTGCTTACCGCAGCGTGCGCCTCGCGGAACGGGACGCCCCTACCGACGAGGTAGTCAGCCAGGTCGGTGGCGAGCAATGCGGGGTCGGATGCGGCATCCTCCATCCGCTCGCGGTTGACGCGTAGCGTGGAGAACATCCCGCGCGTGACGTCGAGGGTAGCGAGGAGGGTGTCGACGGTGTCGAACGTGCCCTCCTTGTCTTCTTGGAGGTCGCGGTCATAGGCCATGGGCAGGCCCTTGAGCACCGTCAGCAGCGACACCAGGTTGCCGTAGACGCGCCCCGTCTTGCCCCTTGCCAGCTCCGCGAAATCGGGATTGCGCTTCTGCGGCATGATGCTGGAGCCCGTCACCCAGTCCTCCGCCAGCTGCACGAAGCCGAACTCCTGCGACGACCACAGTACGAGGTCCTCGGCAAGGCGCGAGCAGTGCATCATGCACACTGCGGCGTCCGCCTGCAGTTCCAGCAGGTAGTCGCGGTCGCTCACGGCGTCCATGGAGTTGACGGAGACGCCGTCGAACCCGAGCTCCGCCGCGACCCATTCGCGGTCGATGGGGTAGGAAACTCCTGCGAGCGCGCCGCTGCCCAGCGGCAGCACGTTCGCCCGCTTGCGGCAATCGCCGAGGCGCGCGGAGTCCCGTTCGAACATCGCGATGTAGGCCATGAGGTGGTGCGCGAACAGGACGGGCTGCGCCCGCTGCAGGTGGGTGTAGCCCGGCATGAGCACGTCGGTGTGCGCCTCGGCAAGGCCGACCAACGCGCGCTGCAGGTCATCGAGTGCACCTTGCATCTGGCCGATGGCATCCACTGCGAACAGCCGCGTGGCCGTGGCGACCTGGTCGTTGCGCGAGCGGGCGGTGTGCAGGCGCCCGGCGGGCTCGCCAATCAGCTCGTGGAGCCGCGCCTCGATGTTCATGTGGACGTCTTCGAGGCCGTCGCGCCAGACCATTGAGCCGTCCGCGACCTCTTCGCCGATGCGCTCGAGGCCCCCGGCGATTGCGTCGGCGTCGGCACTATCGATGATGCCCTGCCTGCCGAGCATCCGTGCGTGCGCTATCGAGCTTGCGATGTCGTACGGGGCGAGGCGGCGGTCGTAGCCGACCGACACGCTATAGCGCGATGCCGCCGTAAAGTGGTGCGTCGTGTAGCCGGCCATCACACCACGATTGTACCAGCAGGCCATCATGGCCTCGCCCCATGGGGCCCACCGCCAAGACCTACTCTTCGCTGGCGGCCTGGTACTTCGCCTGGGTGCGGACGGGCAGGCCGTAGATGCTGATGAAGCCCTCCGCCGCGCGGTGGTCGAAAGCGTCGCCCTCGTCGTAGGTCGCGAGGTCGTGGCGGTAGAGCGCAGCGGCGCTCTTGCGGCCAACGACGGTTGCAGTCCCCTTGTGGATGCGCACGCGGACGGTGCCGCTGACCCACTGCTGTGTGGCGCGCACATAGGCGTCGAGGTCGGTGCGGTGCGCCGAGAACCACAGGCCGTTGTAGACGAGGTCGGCGTACTCCTGCGCCATCCGCACCTTGAAGCGCGCCTGGTCCTTGGTGAGCACCATCGACTCGAGCGCCTGGTGTGCGGAGGTGAGGATGACCGCCGCCGGCGCTTCGTAGACCTCGCGCGACTTGATGCCGACAAGCCGGTTCTCGATGTGGTCGATGCGCCCGACGCCGTGTGCGCCGCCTGTGTCGTGAAGGTGCTGCACCAGTTCGAGCGCGCCCATCGCTTGGCCGTCGACCGCGACGGGGAGGCCCCGCTCGAACGCGATTTCGAGGTAGCGCGGCTCGTCGGGCGCGTTGGCGCCGGAGGTCGTCCATTCGTAGGCATCCTCTGGCGGTTCCAGCCACGGGTCTTCGAGGTCGCCGGCCTCGATGCTGCGCCCCCAGATGTTCTCGTCGGTCGAGTAGGCGCTCCGCTTGTTGAGGTTCAGCGGGATGCCGCGCTCTTGGGCGTAGATGATCTCCTGGTCGCGGCCCATGCCCCACTCGCGCGCCGGGGCAAGGACCTTGAGCTCGGGCGCGAGCGCCGCCGTCGAGACGTCGAAGCGCACCTGGTCGTTGCCCTTGCCGGTGCAGCCGTGTGCGATGGCGAATGCGCCCTCTTCCCGCGCGATGCGGACGAGGTGCTTTGCGATGAGGGGGCGGCCCAACGCGGTTGCCAGCGGGTAGACGCCTTCGTATATCGCGCCAGCCTGGAGAGCCGGCCAGACATACTCCTGAATGAACTCCTCCCGCGCGTCGTACACATCGGAGCGGATGGCCCCGATAGCGCGGGCGCGCTCTTGCGCTTCGCCCAGGTTCGCGTTCGCACCCAGATCGATGGTCAGCGTCACGATGTCGGCATCGTGGCGCTCTTGCAGCCAGCGAATGGCTACGGAGGTATCGAGCCCGCCGCTGTAGGCGAGCACTATCTTTCGGCGTTCGGCCACGTTCTCTAACCCTCCAGTACCTTGGTCAGCCCCCGCTCCAGCTTCTCGATTGCCTCGTCGACGTCCGCCTCCTCGATGATCAGCGGTGGCATCAGTCTGAGCGCGTTGGGCCGGACGGGGTTGAGGAGCAGCCCCTCCTCGTTGCATGCGGCGACGAGCCGCGGCGCCAGCGTATCGCTGAAGACGACGGCGTTGAGCAGTCCGAGTCCCCGCACCTCCGTGATGACGCCCGGATGCCGCTCCTTGAGCGCGCCGAGTTGGCTGCGAAGGTAGTCGCCGATGCGCCTTGCGTGGCCCGGCACGTCGTGCTCGACCATGTAGCGCAGCGTGGCGTTAGCGGCTGCAGTCGTCAGGACGTTGCCGCCGAAGGTCGAGCCGTGGTCACCAGGCTCGAGGACGTTGCAGGTCTCTTTGCACAGAAAGGCGCCGATGGGCACGCCGTTGCCGAGCCCCTTCGCGGCGGTCAGGATGTCGGGCTCGACATCGAACGACTCGTAGCCCCAAAGGGTCCCGAGCCGGCCCATCCCGCACTGTATGTCGTCGAAGATGAGGAGCAGGTTGTTCTCGTCGCACCATTCGCGAAGGCCCTTCAGGTAGCCCTCCGTCGGGACGTTGACGCCGCCCTCGCCCTGGACGACCTCCACCATGACGGCGCACGTCCTCTCATTGGTCGCCTCCCGCACGTCCTCGAGGTCGTCGAACGGCACGGTGACGAAGCCGGGCGCCAAGGGCAGCCACTGGTCGCGGTAGTGTGGGTTGCCCGTCGCCGCAACCATCCCGATGGTGCGCCCGTGGAAGGAGTTGTCCATCGTGATGACCTCGTAGGCGCCGTTGCGGTGCAGCTTGGCGTACTTGCGCGCCAGCTTCACCGCGCCCTCGTTCGCCTCCGCGCCGCTGTTGGACAGGAAGACGCGGTCCAGGGCGGAGTTCTCGACCAGCGCTTCCGCCAATTGGAGTTGCGGCGTGGTGTAGAACTGGTTGGAGGTCTGCATCAGCCGCGCGGCTTGCTCCTGGATGGCCTGCGTCACAACGGGGTGCGCGTGGCCGAGGTTGGTTACCGCCCAGCCGGCGGTGAAATCGAGGTACTCCCTGCCGTCGATATCCCATACGCGAGCGCCCTCGCCCCGGTCGATGACGACGGGCTGCCTGTTGACGACGTGCATGTAGTACTGGGCCTCCAGGGCCTTCCAGTCGGTTGCCATAACGCTCCTTCCGTGACGCCTACGCTTCTCCGGCGACCGTCTCGAGGTCGTCCACGGCGTCGTCGAGTCCTTCGACGCCGCGGCGCAGGTCGTCGAGGGCGTCGCGCAGGTCGTCCAGCGCACGCTGCAGTTCTTCCGGCGGGATGCCGCCGGGGACGGGGTCGCCCGTCGGCGCTGTCGGCCGCACTCGCCCGCCCAGCAAGGCCTCGATGGCCAGGTCGAGGGTCGGCTCCATGACAACGTCGTCAGCCGACGCCAGGATCACCCGCTTCAACTCGGGGAAGTTTAGCGTATCGGCCTGTAGGTATATTGGCTCGGCGTAGAGCAGCGAGTCGCCGATGGGAATGACGAGCAGGTTGCCGCGAATGACGATGGAACCGGACTGCCCCCATAGCGTGAACTGCTCGGAGATTGCCGGGTCGTTGTCGATACGTGCTTCCACCTGCTCCGGTCCGTTGAAGAGCCGGTCGGTGGGGAAGGTGAAGAGCAGCAGCTCACCGTAGCGCTCGCCGTCGGAGCGAGCCGCCACCCACGCGACGAGGTTCGGTTTCTGCTGCGGCGTGAATGGCAGGATGAGCACGAACTCCTCGCGCTCCTCGCCCGGCAACTTCATGATGACGTAGTAGGGCTCCACCCGAATCGGCCTGCTCTGGCGGATGACCTCTAGTGGCACCTCCCACTGGTCCTCCTTGAGGAAGAACTCCTTCGGGTCGGTCATGTGGTACTGCAGGAACGTCTCGGCCTGGGAGCGCAGCAGCACCTCCGGGTAGCGGATGTGCTCGCGCAGCCCCGCTGGCATCTCGGCGATGGGCGTGAACAGGTCGGGGAACATGTTCTCGAACACCTGGAGCATCGGGTCCTCGCCGTGCTGCTCGATGGTGTAGAAGGTCACATCCCCGTTGTAGGCGTCGATGACCACCTTCACGCTGTTGCGGATGTAGTTGAAGCCGACGAACGGAACGCTCCGCGCGTCCTCCTCCAGTTGCTCGAAGCGGCGGGAGTAGGGCAGGCGGTCGGTCACCGTGTAGGCGTCAAGGATCCAGAACAGGCGGCCGTCGTGCACCACCATGTAGGGGTCGCGGTCGTAGCGGAGGAAGGGCGCGATCGTGGAGGCGCGCTCGACGATGTGGCGCCGGTAGAGCACGCTGCTCTCGCCCGTGATCTGGCGGCTAAGCACGATGTTGGGGTCGCCCAGCTCCCACGCAAAGGCCGCCCGCGTGAAGAAGTTGGAGAGCTGCACGCCGCCGTCCCCGGCGTAGCTTTCGATGAACACCGGCGGACCGCCGAGCGAGCCGGGCGGCTGGTCAAACTCCGGCTCCGTCGTGTTCACCACGACGGGGTCGTCGCTCAGCAGCGCTTCGCTGTCTTGGGCGACGGTGCTCGAGCGAACGCCCTCTCCGTAGTAGATGCGCGGCTGGTTGACCTCGAACTTGCCCGTGAGCGGGACGTCCTGGAGGAAGAACTCAGGCTGCCCCGCCTCCGTGAAGTCGGTCGTCGGGCTCATGACGACGCCGTAGCCGTGCGTGTAGACCAATCGCCTGTTCACCCACGTCTGCGCCGAGTCGTCGAGGCCGTCCTGGATGAGTTCGCGCGTGCCTAGGATGACCTGCCGGTACTCCCCATCGACGACGTAGCGGTCGATGTCGGGGTCGAGGAAGTTGTAGTACAGGCGCAGGTGCTGTATCTGGTTGTACACGTCCAGCAGCGGGCGCGGGTCCCACAGCCGGATGTTATCGACGGTCTCCGGGTTGGCCGCGATGTCGGCGGCGAGCGTAGCCTCCGAAACGTCGTAAGGCTGCTCCTGCACACGCGTCAGGTCGAACCCCCGCCGCGTCCACTCGATGTTGCGCTCGATGTACGGGCGCTCGCGCTCGAGCTCGTTCGGCTCGACGCTGAAACGCTGGACGAACCAGGGCCACAGCAGGCCTGCGAGCAGCGCGGCGACGACCCACAATCCCACGCCGGCCATGTAGAGCCGCAGCGCCTGCTGCTGGTTGGACATGCGCGTGACGAAGACCATCACCACGGCGACGAAGAGCGCGATACCCGTCAGCAGCCGTAGCGCGGGTAGCCTCGCAGTGATGTCGGTGAAGGTCGCGCCCGTCACGGCGCCGCTCGTCGACAGCAGGATTTCGAAGGTGTCGAGGAAGTGCGCGGCAGCGATGACGACCATGAGTAGGGCCGTCCCGGCTGCCAGCTGCTTGAACATGGATGGGGTGAATCGCGCAGGCACTCCGCGGATGCTGAAGAGCAGCAGGTAGACGCCTGCCGACGTCACCATTCCCACCAGCACGAGGCCAAGGAGCCAGCCTTGGATGGTGTGCAGCATCGGCATGGTGAAGACGTAGAAGCCGACGTCGTTGCCGAAGTGCGGGTCGTCGATGCCCCACGTCGATGAGTTGAGGAATTTGAGGAAGAGCTCCCACCGCGCGCTAAGGGCGTTGGCAAAGAGGAGCGCGAGGAGGAAGGTCAGGATGGCGGCGCCGCCGATCAGCACTCGCCGGAGCGCCTTGAGCGCACCCGGCTGAATGTCGTAGGCCGTCGGCCCCCATGCGTTGCGCCACGTCATCCAGTACGTGAGCCCGAGCCCCGCCATGGACACGATGAAGCCCGCAGCGAACAGCCAAACCCGGGTGAAGAGGATCGACCAGTAGACCTGGGTGTACCCGACGTTGGAGAACCAGAGCCAGTTGGTGTAGACGCCCCGGACGATGCCCAGCACCACGATGAGGACCAACAACGCTATTGCCGCTAGGACGAGGCGCACGTACAGCCCCATGCGCGGGGGCATTGGGGGCAGCTCCCCTAAGCGGGGAAGGACTACCTCGCCGCCGTTATCGGATGTTGCCATAGGCTCCTCTAGCCGCCGTTGCCCGGCACGTCATGCGCAATGTTCTCCATGGATTATACGGGCGTTCGGAGTGTGCGTTTGCGGCCCTCCTTGGGCGCAGCCCTACAGGACAAGTGTGCCGGTAGTGCTCCCTTCCATGCAGTGGAGGAGCGCGCCGGGCACGGTGCCGTTGATGATGTTGGCAGACAGCCCCGCCTCTGCCGCCTCGAGGCACGCGCGCATCTTGGGAATCATCCCGCCCTTGACGATGCCGCTGTCGACAAGTGCGCTGCCTTGCCCGTGTGGGATGCGCTTCAAGAGCCTGCCGCTCGAATCGAGCACGCCGTCCACGTCCGTCAGGAACACCAGCCGTTCGGCCCTGACCGCGACGGCGATGGCTCCCGCCGCGGTGTCTGCGTTGACGTTGAGCAGCGCGCGCTCCTCCGAAGTGCCGAGCGCCAGCGGCGCCACGACCGGCACGGCGCCCCCGTCGACGAGCGACAGGAGGAGCGCAGGGTCGACGGTCACCCGGCTCGCCACGTAGCCAAGCGCGGGGTTGTCGACATGCCCCGTTAGCGCACCGCCGTCAGCCCCCGATACGCCGACCGCATTTGCGCCGGCAGCGGCCAGCTCGCGCACCAGCGACTTGTTGACCACGCCCGCGAGGACGGCAGCGACCACCTCAATGCTCTCGGCGTCGGTGACGCGCAGGCCGTCCACGAACTGCGCGCGCACGCCGAGTCGGCCCATCCAGTCGGTGATCATCGCGCCGCCGCCGTGGACGACGATCGGGCGAAAGCCGTCAGCCTGCAGGCGCGCCAGGTCGGCGAGCGATGTATCGCCCGCTCCTAGCGTGCTGCCGCCAATCTTGACCAGGATGATGGGGCTGTCGCTCATGGTGCGGGCCAGCCTTAGGTCGTGTAGGCGCTGTTGAAGGTGACGTACTCCTCCGTCAGCTCACAGCCCCATGCGGTCGCGGCGCCTTCGCCGAGGCCGAGCCGCAGCGTGATGGACATCTCCGGCTGCGACATGATGGCGATGACGGCGTCCTTGTGGAACGAGATGGGCAGCCCGTCCTCCATGATGCAGACATCGTTGATGTAGAGGCTCACCAGCTCCTCCGCCACTTCGCCGCCCGAGCGCCCTGCCGCCGCGAGCACACGGCCCCAGTTGGGGTCGTTTCCGTGAATCGCCGACTTCACGAGGCTACTGCTGGCGACCGCTCGCGCGATCATGCGCGCATCGGCATGCGACGCAGCCTGCTCGACGCTGACCGCGAAGATCTTCTCCGACCCTTCCGCGTCGCGCACCAACTCCTTGCAGAGGAAGTCGGCGACAGCCTTTACGCCGGCGGCGAATTGGGCAGCGTGCTGCGAGTCTGCATCGAGTGGAGCATTCCCCGCTCGTCCGTTGGCGAACAGCAGCACCGTGTCGTTTGGGCTGCCGTCACCGTCGACGGTCACCATGTTGAACGTGTCCTCGACAGCGTCCAAGAGCACCTGTTGAAGGAAGCCCTGGTCCACGGCGGCATCGGTCGTCATGAAGGCGAGCATCGTCGCCATGTTCGGGTGGATCATTCCCGCGCCCTTCACGCAGCCGCCGATGCTGACCTCGTGCCCATCGACGCTCAGACGCACGGCCAGCGACTTGTGGCGCCGGTCGGTCGTCAGGATCGCGCGGGAGAACGCCCCCCCGCCGTCGCGGGTGAGTTCGATGGTCGGCATCGCCGTGCGGATGAGCGCCATCGGCAGTTCGACCCCGATGAGGCCCGTCGTGCAGATGGCCATCTCCTCGGCATCGAGTCCTGCGTGCTTTGCGGCGAGCTCGGTGGTTTCCAACGCGTCGCGCCGGCCCGCGGCGACCACGGCGTTGGCGATGCCACTCGACGCAACGACCCCGCGCAGGCGCCCGCCGCTCACCCGCTCCTGCGTGAGGACGAGCGACCCCGCCTTGACCTTGTTCAGCGTGAACGTCCCCGCTGCAACGCAGGGCTCCTCCGAGACCAGGATGCCGAGGTCTAACTTGTCCGTGGCGTAGGTCTTGATGCCCGCGTAGACGGCGCCCGCGACGTACCCTTGCGGCGTCGTCACGCCTCCGTCAGGGATAAAGGTGATGGCGCTGTCCACAGTTCTACTTCTCCTTAGCAGCATGGGCCGCGAAGCACCTCCGAGCTCGTGGATGCACCGCGTGATTGAGGAAGCCGAAAGTCTACCACAGGGCGCGCCTTAGCCACGCAGCAGCACGCGCTCATCTCCCTGGCGGCGAGTGACCTTCTCGTCGTCAAGATGCTCCAACAACGCCTGTGCGTACTTGCGGCTCGTGCCCAGCAGGTCGCGCACGTCGGCGAGCGTTGCCGTGCCGTGCCCGCGCATGTGCGCGATGACGCGCTCGGCGATGGCGTCGTAGGCTGTCCGCTCGAACACCACGCCACTGGCGGTGCGCACGACGCGCCCTTCGTCTGCCAGCAGCGCGAGCAGATCGGCGTCGATGGAGGGCGCGTCGCCCGGGAAGGGGTCTGCGGCCAGCCGCTGCACATAGGCATCCATCGCTGTGCGCTGCTCCGCGGTAATGGCCACCGTGTGTTCGGGCAACCGCACGCTCCGCCCATCGTCGACAACGGTGCCGGCGCTTGCCATGTAGCGGACCGCCGCCTGCGCGACGGCGCTCGTAAGGCCGAGTCGGGAGCGCAGCTCTTCGCGCGTCATTCCGGCGCGGAGGGGCCGCTGCGCATGAAAGGCGGCGAGCGCTTGTTGCGCCCTGCCGGACAGCCGAGCCCAGCCCGCCGCCGTGTACAGCAGCCCGCTCACGCCGGGATCGCCGAGCGCCACTGCCTCGCCGTTCGCTACGGCTTGCGCTGCCAGGTCCGCCGCTTCTCCGGTGGATATGTTGGCGCGCTTGGCGAGCGTCGCGACGTCCGCCGGCTCTCCGGATTCCAGCGCCAACACGAGCCGCGCGGACGGGCTCCCCTCGGCCAACGTCGCGAGGCGCGTGAGCGTCGCGGCGCGGCGGCGACGGTGCCTTGCCGCGTCCACCTCGACGACCACGCCTCCGCCCAGCGTTGCATCTGCGGAGCGAATGACGAAGTGGTCGCCTCTGACGACGGGCGCCGGCTCCTCCAACCAGACCTGCGCCCAGCCGTCGTCGCCCGGCTCGAGTTCGTCGGCTTCCAGGAGCCGTACCCTTGCCTGCGCCTCCGTCGAGTGGACGTGGAATGTCACGGGCAGGTTGTGCCGGAGCGGGTGCGGGGCGTCGTCCAAAACGTGCAGCCGCGCGTCGACTGCCCGCGTCGGCTTGAGCCAGCCGGGGGCGGTCAGCACGTCGCCGCGCGCCACGTCGTCGGTTCCGATGCCGGAGACGTTGACCGCCGTGCGCGTGCCGGGGAGCGCCTGCTCCTCCTTCCTGCGGTGGCTCTGGAGGCCGCGGATGCGCCCCCGCTTTCGGCTCCGCACCAGCTCGACCTCCTGGCCCACCTGCAGCGAGCCGTCGATGAGCGTGCCGGTGACTACCGTGCCAAATCCGGCCATCGTGAACGCGCGGTCGATGGCGAGGCGCGGCCTGCCGACGTCCTTGCGCTGCGCCGTCTCATCGAGCATCGCGTCGACGGCTGCGGTCAGCTCGTCTAGGCCCTCGCGCGTCGTCGACGAGACGGCCAGCACGGGCGCGCCCTCGAGGCTGGTACCGCGCAGTACCTCCTCTACCTCCATCTGCACAAGTCCGAGCAGGTCGTCGTCGACCAGGTCGCGCTTGGTGATGACCGCCAACGCCCGCTGCACGTGGAGCAGGTCGAGTATCGCGAGGTGCTCGCGCGTCTGCGGCATGACCGACTCGTCGGCGGCGACGACGAGCAACGCCACGTCGATGCCGCCCGCGCCGGCCAGCATGTTCTTGATGAAGCGCTCGTGCCCCGGTACGTCCACGATGCTTATCTCGCGGCCTGACGGCAGCGTCATCCACGCGAAGCCGAGGTCAATGGTCAGCCCGCGCTCCTTCTCCTCGCGCAGGCGGTCGGGGTCGATGCCGGTAAGCGCTCGGATGAGTGTGGACTTGCCGTGGTCCACATGCCCCGCAGTCCCGACGACGTACATGAGGCGAGCATAGCACCGGCCGGGGAGGGGTGGCGGGTGACTGAATCTGCGTGCGGAAGGTGATAGGCTAGTTGGGCGCGCTTTGCGCCACCCTTTCAATGCACATCAGGAGGAGGCCGATGGCTGCCCCACTCGTCGATTCGACGCCCGCTTTCGTCGAGGCGGCTTACAAGAGCATGGAGGCGCGGCTGGACATAGTGCGAGGCCGCCTGAACCGCCCGCTGACCTATGCCGAAAAGGTCTTTTTCGGTCACCTGGACGCCCCGGCCAATGCCGAGCTGGAACGCGGCAGGAGCTATGTCGCGTTGCGGCCCGACCGCGTTGCGCTGCAGGACGTCACGGGGCAGATGGCCATCCTCCAGTTCATGCAGGCCGGGCGCTCGACCGCCGCCGTGCCAACGACCGTCCACTGCGACCACCTCATTCAGGCGCGCGTAGGCGCGGAGTCGGACACGGGAGAGGCGCTCATCGAGAACAAGGAGGTCTTCGACTTCCTGCGCAGTTCGTCCAACAAGTACGGACTCGGCTTTTGGGGGCCCGGCTCCGGCATCATTCACCAGGTCAACCTGGAGAACTACGCCTTCCCCGGCTCCATGATTATCGGCACCGACTCCCACACCCCCAACGCGGGCGGCCTCGGCGCATTTGCCTCAGGTGTCGGCGGCGCGGACGCCGTCGATGTCATGGCCGGCTTCCCGTGGGAGGTCCTATTCCCCCGGCTCATCGGCGTCAGGCTGACCGGCAGATTGAGCGGCTGGGCGGCGCCCAAGGACGTCATCCTGAAACTCGCCGGAATCCTCACCGTCAACGGCGGCACCAACGCGATCATCGAGTACTTCGGCGACGGCGTGTCGTCCCTCTCCACCACCGGCAAGGCGACCATCTGCAACATGGGCGCGGAGGTCGGCGCGACGACCTCGCTCTTCCCCTTCGACGAGCGTGCGGTGACCTACCTGAACGCCACCGAGCGCGCATCGATCGCCGACCTTTCCCGACAGTACGCGCACCTGCTCTCCGCCGACCCCGAGGTCGCGCAGGACCCCGGGGCCTACTTCGACCGCGTCATCGAAATCGACCTATCGACCCTGGAGCCGCACGTGGTCGGGCCGCACACGCCCGACCTGGCGCGCCCCATCTCCGAGGTAGCAGCCGCGGTGACGTCGGAGGGCTACCCCGACCGCGTGTCGGCTGCGCTCATCGGCTCCTGCACCAACTCCTCCTACGAGGACATCTCCCGCGTCGCCGCCATCGCCAAGCAGGCCGAGGCGCACGGCATGAGGGTGCAGACAGACCTGCTCGTCACCCCCGGCTCGGAAGCGGTCAACGCCACCATTCAGCGCGACGGCCAAATGGCCGACCTCCAGCAGGTCGGCGCGACGGTGCTCGCCAACGCGTGCGGGCCGTGTATAGGCCAGTGGAGGCGGCCGACCGTCGAGAAGGGCCAGCAGAACACCATCGTCACCTCCTTCAACCGCAACTTCCCTGCGCGCAATGACGCCAATCCCGCGACGATGAACTTCATCACCAGCCCCGAAATCGTGATGGCTTACGCCCTCGCCGGTAGTTTGTCGTTCAATCCGCTGACCGACACGCTATCCGGCAACGGCGATGCGTGGATGCTCGAGCCGCCGGGCGAGGCGCCCGAGACGCCTCCGGGCGGCTACGCGGGGCGCGGCTACGGCTACCAGCCCCCGGCTGACGACGGCTCCGGCGTGGAAGTGGAGGTGGACCCCGAATCCAGCCGCCTGCAGGTGCTTGAGCCTTTTGCGGCTTGGGACGGGGCCGATTTTGAGGGCTTGCCCATACTCCTGAAGGCGGCCGGCAAGTGCACCACAGACCACATTTCGCCCGCAGGCCCGTGGCTGCGCTTCCGCGGCCACCTCGACAACATCAGCGACAACGCCTTCCTCGGCGCCGTGAACTCCTACACCGGCCAGGCGGGGCAGGGCCTCAACATCGTCAGCGGCGAGCGAGACGTGCCGTACCCCAAGATCGCCCGCGACTACAAGGCTGAGGGCATCGGCTGGGTCGCCGTCGGCGACCAGAACTACGGCGAAGGCTCAAGCCGCGAGCACGCCGCCATGTCGCCGCGGCACCTCGGCGGCAAGGCCGTCATCGTCCGCTCCTTTGCCCGCATCCACGAGTCCAACCTCAAGAAGCAGGGCATTCTGCCGCTCACGTTCGCCGACCCGGCGGACTACGACAAGGTGCGCGAGACCGACCGCATCAGCATCACCGGCCTCGACGGGCTTGCGCCCGGCAAACAGGTCAGCGCGACGCTGCACCACGAAGACGGCAGCGAGGACGCCATCGTGCTGGACCACACGCTCAGCGACGAGCAGATCGCGTGGTTCGAAGCGGGCGGCGCGCTGAACATCCTGCGCCGACAGGGGGCGGCGTAGGTGCGCAGCCGTCCGGCGCAACGGATGCGCGTGCATAGACTCATCCCCTTGCTCCTGCTGCTGGTCGCGGCAGGGCTGACGCTTTCCGCCACGCCCGCAACCGTGGCGCAGCAACAGGCAGACATCACCGGCCTCTACCGTAATACCACCGAGGGCTTCTCCATCACGCTCCCCGACGGTTGGGTAGGTCAGGAAGGCGAGGACACCCAACCCCTGCTCTCCATCGAGAACGCGGGCGGGTTCGTCCCAGGGTGGGCCTATGTCTGGATTTTTCCTCGCGCCGATGACGCTACCGCGGAGGAATGGCTGAATCGAGAGCTCGACCGGCCAACCATTGAGGAGGTGGTCGAGACCGGGCCGCCCGCCTATCCGGGCGCCGATTCCGTGCACCAGGCGAGGTTCGTCCTCGAAGTGGAAGACGGGTCGAAGCAGGACGAGCAGTGGACAGCGGTCGCTCGCGGCTCTCAGATGTTCCTCATTCGCGTGAGCACTCTCCAGACCGCGTGGGGGATCGTTGAAGCCCAGGCGAACGCGTTCACGAACAGCTTCACCCTCGAGACGCCGATGCCCTTCGGCGCCTCGCGCGACGACTCGCTCTTCCAGTACTGGGGCGAGATCGTCAGCATCGACCCCGCGCTCGCCCGCGGCAGCCCCGAGGACATCGTCGGAGGAATATTCAGCGGCCTGGTGAAGCTGGACACCAACCTGCGAGTCGCGCCGGACATCGCGGAGTCGTGGGACGTGTCGCCGGACGGCACCGTGTTCACGTTCACGCTGCGAGAGAACGCGCGCTTCCATGACGGGCGTACCGTAACGGCCGCGGACTTCAAGTACTCGTGGGAGCGCGCGCTTAGCCCCGCGACGGAATCACCGACCGGGGAGACCTACTTGAACGACATCGTTGGCGCACGCGCGATGCTCGATGGCGAAGCGTCGGAGTTGGCGGGCGTCGAGGTGCTTGGCGCGCGCACGCTGCGCGTCACCATCGAGGCGCCGTATCCCTACTTCATCTTCAAGCTGGTCTACCCCACCGCGTATGTGGTCGACCGCGCAAACGTCGAGAGCGGTGGGGAGAATTGGACGGATGCGCCGAACGGCACCGGCCCCTACAAGTTGAAGGCGTGGGAGAAGGACAGGCTCCTTGTCCTCGAGCGCAACGACGATTGGTACGGCGGTATGCCCGCCCTGGAGAACTTCGTCTACCGCATCTTCGCCGGCGCCCCGATGCAGATGTACGAGAACGGCGAAATCGACCTCGTGCACCTGAGCACGTACAACATCGACCGTGCGTTGGACCCGTCCAGCGCCCTCCACTCGCAATTGCAAACGGCGACGGCGTTCTGCACCAGCTATATCGGCTTCAACGTGGAAAAGCCGCCGTTCGATGATCCCAAGGTGCGGCAAGCGCTCGCGCTGGCTTACGACGTCGACAAGACAGTAGAGGTATCGCTCAGGGGCTTCCACCAGCGGGCCGCGGGCATCCTCCCTCCGGGCATGCCGGGCCACGATGCAACGCTCGCGCCGTATTCGTTCGACGTCGATGCAGCACGCAGGCTGCTGGACGAATCTTCCTACCAGGGCGACCTGCCTCCCATTGTCTCCTACGCCTCCAATAGCGCCGCCCACTGGTCGTGGGAAACGTACCTGGGCGCGGAAGTCGAGGCGGTATCGGTATTCGATTTCGCCGACTGGCTCATGCGCTCCGACAACCGCGAGTTCGGCGTATTCCGCTCGGGCTGGTGCGCCGACTACCCCGACCCGCAGAACTTCCTGGACATCCTCTTCCACACCGATGGAGGGGAGAACGGCTTCGCATACAGCAACCCGCAGGTCGATGCCCTGCTAGAGGAGGCGGCAACCGAGCGGAACGCAGCCCGACGCATCAGCCTCTATCGGCAGGCGGAACAGCTCATCCTCGATGACTGGGTGATCATTCCCCTGCTGCACTTCCGCGACTACCAGCTCGTCCGGCCGTACGTGAAGGGGTACGAGGTCACCCCCATCGGCGTGCCCCAGTACCAGAACATTCGGATCGAGCGCTAACGATGCTGCGGAGGTTCACAATCGCCGCCCTCGCAACTGCAGCCGCGCTGGCGCTCGCCGGGTGCGCCTCTCCCACGCCGACTGCGACATCGACACCCCCGCCGACGCCGACTGATGCCGCGGCCGGGACACCGACGCCAGCAGTCGTGCCGACAGTGGTGCCGACGGTTGCAGCAACGCCGACGGAGACCGACGCGCGTGCATTCACGCCCACAGCGAGCGAGATCGGGTTCAGCCTCCCCGACAGCATCGCCTTCAGCCTGGAGGGGCAGGGCGCACGCACCATCGAGGTGGTCGACGTGGAATTCGGCACCGAGAGAGTCTTCTCCTGCGCCTCATCGTCCTACACGAGCGCGCGCATCGACTTCGAGCCCAGCCGCGACGTTTCGGTCGAATGGGCGTGGGACATGCGCCGCACTGGCTCCATCCCGCCCGGCTCCGTCGTCTGGTGGCGCTGGCGATTGGTCGATGACCAGGGCAAGGAGATTCGGACGGCTCGCCAAGAGGCCGTCTACGCCGACGATCGCTTCGACTGGGAGACGTACGAGTCGGGCAACATTACGTTCTACTGGTACGCGGGCGGCCCCGACTTTGGCGAGCGCCTGGCTCGCGGCGTCCGCGACGGCCTCGACACCCTTCAACTTGGCAAGGCGCTCACCGCGCCGATAAAGGCGTTCGTGTACGAGTCGTCGACGGACGTGCAGGGCGCGGTTCTCTTTGCTCAGGCTTGGACTGGCGGCCTTGCTTTCACCTCCAGCAATATCCTGCTCATCACCGTTAGCCCCGATACGTTCGAGCGCGACCTCCCGGGCGTTGTTCACGAGTTGGCGCACCTGCTGATAGGCGAGGTGACGTTCAACTGCTTTGGCGACCTGCCGAGGTGGCTCGACGAGGGCTTGGCCGTCTACTCCGAGGGCCGATTGCCCCCATTCCAGCGCACCCAGCTCGATGAGGCAATCGCGACCGACGACCTCATCAGTTTGCGTAGCCTCAACAGCAGCTTCCCCGCTGCTGATACGGGGGCAACGCTCTCCTATGCGCAGAGCTGGAGCATCGTGGACTACCTCCTCAGGACGCATGGTTGGGGCAAGATGCAGGAGCTGTTGGCGGTGTTCGCGGAGGGAGCGTCGTACGAGTCGGCGATCGAGCGGGTGTACGGCATGGACACCGACGCTCTAGAGACGGCGTGGCGCAGGTCGCTGGGGCTTGGAACTCGCTAACCGGCGATCGCGCTGCACGCGCTGACGAATCGCTCGAACGCCTCGTTCGCTAGGGGACGCCCTGCGTCGGTGAGGCGAACATAGCCCTCGGTGCGCTCCACCAGACCCAGCTCGCCGCACTCGCGCAGTGCACCGGCTAGCGCCTCCTCGAGCAACTCGCCAAATCGCGCCCCGAACGCCTGCTCCGATAGCCCCTCGTTGAGGCGCAGCCCCATCATCACGTAGTCGGCCATTGCCTCCGAGCGGCTCAGCGCCTCCGCTTCGCCGATGGTCGGCTGACGCTGGATGACGTCGTGGCTCGCCGGTTCCGCCGGCGCACGCCACTCCCGCGCGGCGTCGATGTACTGCCGCGGCGAGCGTACTGTCGCGAATCGAGTGCCCCACAGTCCGGCATCTTCCAGCGCGGGTATTCCATTGCTCCACAGGTAGGAGTGCGCGCCCGGGCCGACCCCTAGGTACGGCTCGCTGCGCCAGTAGGCCAGGTTGTGCGCGCTGTGCTGCGCCGGCTTGGCCCAGTTGGAAATCTCGTACTGCTCGTAGCCCGCGCCTGCCAGCATCTCGCCTGCGAGCCGGTACATCTCCGCCGCGATGTCCGGGTCCGGCTCGCGCACGCGGCCCTGGCGGACGTCGGCGTCGAGCGGCGTACCCGGCTCGAGCGTGAGCGCGTACGCCGACAGGTGGTCGGGCTCGAGCGCGAGCGTCTCGGCCAGCGTGTGCTCCCACGACGCCACCATCTGCCCGGGCAGGCCGAAGATGAGGTCGGCGTTGATGCGCTCGAACCCGGCGGCGCGCGCTGTCCTGACCGCCGCCTGCGCCGCCTCCGCGTTATGGCGCCGGCCGAGCAGGCGCAACTCGTCGTCGTCCAGCGACTGCACGCCGATGGAGATGCGGTTGAAGCCGGCGCGCCGCATGGCCTGCAGGCGCTCGCGCGCCGTGTCGCCGGGATTCGCCTCAGCCGTGACCTCGGCGTCCTCCGGCAGGTCGAACGCCTCCGTAATGGCGCGCATCAGCAGCCGGAGGCTGCGGGTAGGGAGGTAGGACGGCGTGCCGCCGCCGAAGAAGACGGAGCGCAGCGGCGGCCTGCCCAGCCACTTTCCCCATTCAGCGATATCGTGCGCTAGCGTGTCCACGTAAGTAGGCATCAGCGCTTCGATACCTGCGTAGGTGTTGAAGTCGCAGTACGGACACTTCGTTTCGCAGAAGGGAATGTGGACGTAGAGCGCGAGGGCGCTCGGCGAGGTGTCTGGTGCGGCCATTGGCCAATTATAGGCGGGCGGGCGGCGCTAGACGTTGAACAGGAAGTTGACGACGTCGCCGTCGCGTACGACGTAGCGCTTGCCTTCCTGGCGCAGCGCGCCCCGGCGGCGCGCCTCAGCGATGCTCCCCGCCGCAACCAGCTCTTCGTAGGCGACGACCTCCGCCCGGATGAATCCGCGCTGTATGTCGGAGTGGACCTTTCCCGCCGCATCGACGGCCACCGTTCCGTCCGCTATCGGCCATGCGCGCGTCTCATCCTCGCCCGTCGTCAGGAACGAAATCAGGCCGAGCAGGCTGTAGGACAGGCGCACCATGCGGTCGAGCCCTGACTCCCCTGCGCCCAGCGACTCTCGAAACGCGGCCTCCTCCTCTTGGTCCATCTGCGCCAGCTCCATCTCCAACCTCCCGCAGATGGCGGCTGCTGCGACGCCGGGCCGCGCGAGTCGCTCGGCCATCTCGCGCTCAATCTGCACCGTGCGTTCGATGTCCGGTTCGCCGATATTGAGCACCACCATGAGCGGCTTGGCGGAGAGGAGTTGGAAGTTGCTCAAGACGCGGTGCGCGTCCGCCTCGAGCGCCTGCTCGCGGATGGGGACGTCAGCCTCCAGACCCTCGCGCATGGCCTTGATGAGCGCCGACTCCCGTTCGAGCGCGTCTCGCTCGCTCGCTTTGGTGGCGCGCAGCTGCTGGCCTATGCGCTCTCCCCGGCGCTCCAGGATGCCCAGGTCGGCAAACATGGTTTCGGCCTGCAGCGTCTCGACGTCGCGGTACGGGTCGATTGCGCCGCCGACCGCGGGCACCGATGGGTCCTCGAATGCGCGCGCCACGAGCAGCAGGGCATCGCAGCGCTGGAGCGTGTTCAGGTAGGCGCCGTCGATGCCCGTGGTCGTCCCCACCCCCTCCGGCGCCGCCGGAATGTCGATGTACGAGACCTCCGCCTGCACGATCCGGCGGGGGCGGGATATCTCTGCCAACGCCTGGAGCCGCGCGTCGGGCACCTTGATGACGCCGAGGTTGGGCTGCTGTCCGGCGGAGCGAAAGGCGGCCACTTCCGCGTGGCCTCGCGTGAGCGCGTTGAAGAGCGTCGTCTTGCCGCTCAACGGCAGTCCGATAATCCCGATGGGCACAGGCCTACCTCACTTGGTGCTGGGGCGCTCTCATTCTACAGAGCGGCTACGCGCGCAGGACGACGACCACGATGAGCACGCCGAAGGTGAGCATCAGCGCGCCGATGGCGGCGGCCAGCGGCTGTCGGCTCAGCGCGACGAGCGCCGCCTCTCGCACGCCGTCGCGCAACGGCAGGCGTTGTAGGGCCGTCTCCGGCGACGACGCTGCCAGCGTCGACCAAGCCACGACGGCATCCTTCGCCCGCTCGGCGGCGGAGAAGACGCGCTCGAGCGGTTCCTGCACCAAGGCGCGCACCGGCCTTGCGGCATGACGGTAGGGCCAGTCGGTATCGAGCGATTCGGTCGGCTTCGGCTTGAGCGCGGCGAGCATGAGCCAGAAGCCCAGGCCGGTGAAGACGAGCAACTCCACCATCTGGATGACGTCGTTCAGGTTGTAGGGCTCGTAGTGCCCCGTGAAGTTCACAAAGTCGTAGAAGGTCTGCGGGAACAGCCCTATCCCGATGCACAGCGCCGCCGCTCCCGCCATGCCGACGTACATCCCCGCCGGTACCTTGGCGATGAGCGCGACGGGCGTTGCGCGCTTGGAGCCGAGCCACGTGAAGTAGGGCAGCTTCAGCCCCGTATGCAGGAATGTGCCGACCGACGCGACGTACAGCAGGAATGCCGCCACGTCATGACCTCCGTAGTGCGCAGCCTCCGTCACCAGCGACTTGCTGACGAAGCCCGCAAAGAGCGGCACCGCGGAGATGGAGAACGCACCCACCATGTACAGCGTGAACACCACCTTCATCCGAGGCGCAAGGCCACCCAGCTCCGTCATCTTCGTCGTGCCCGTAGCCGTCATGACCGCGCCCGTTGCCATGATCATCAAGCCCTTGTAGAGCACGTGGGCGAAGGCGTGCGCCGTCGCGCCCTCGATGGCCTCGTGCGTGCCGATGCCTGCGGCAGTCACCATGAAGCCGACCTGGCTGATGATGTGGTACGCGAGCAAGCGCCGGATGTCGTTCTCCAGCACCGCGTAGACGACGCCGTAGAGCGCCATCGCCGTGCCGAAGATGATGAGGATCTCCCATCCTGCGAAGCCGCGCAGCAGCACGTAGACCGCCGTCTTGGTCGTGAAGGCGCTCAGGAACACCGCGCCCGACGCGCTCGCCTCGGGGTAGGCGTCGGCGAGCCACGCGTGGACGGGCGGGATGGCCGCGTTCACGGCGAATCCGATGAGGATTAGCCAGGCCGCGCCTCCGCCTTCGAATCCCTCGAACAGCAGCGAGTGCGTGTCGGCGAAGTGCCACAGGACGCCTGCGAGCAGAATCGCGCCGCCCACCACGTGGACGAATAGGTAGCGCATTGCCGCCGCCCGCGACGCCGGTCGTCCGCCCTGGATGATGAGGTAGGCGGACGCGACGGCCATGACCTCCCAGAAGACCACCAGGGTAAGCAGGTCCCCGGCGAAGACGACGCCCAGCGCGCCGCTTCCATAGAACAACGCGGCAGCCTGTTGACCGCGGTCGCGCATGTGCAGCGCGTGAATGCTGCCGAGCACGCCGATGATGGCGAATACGCTGCCGAACGCGAGGCTGAGCGCATCGACGCGCAGCGGCACGAGGGCGAAGCCGAGCCACTGCGTCTCCCACGTCGTATTCAGGTCTAGGAAGATGACCAGCTGCAGCACGGTGAGCCCGAAGGCGGCGACCAGCAGCATCGGCCGTACGCGGGCGGGCAGGACCAGGGCAGCCGCGCCGCCGATCACGAGGATGAGTGCGGGCACGAAGCTACCCATCCCCGTGCCCCTTGTCGTCGTCGTCGGGACGCACCAGCAGGGCTCCCAGCCACTTGGAGCCGTAGACGATGGCGTACGTCGAGGCCAGCCCGAAGACGACGTAGAAGCCGACGATGTCTGCGTATGGGAAGTGCGCCTTGACCTTGTCCGTCAAGGTAAGCCCCGTGTCGGCTGCCAGCGTCGCGATGACGGCCAGCGCGAACGCGATCGCGAGGTTGCGCGTGAGCCGCATCAGGCGCCTCCTCCTATCCCGTTCGCCGCCTGAGCGGCGAGCGAGAGGAAGCTGAAGGGCACATTCGGCGCGATGCCCCAGATCAGCGCGAGCAGTCCGGTGACGGCAAGCGGTACGACCATCTTGAGCGATGCCTCTCCCGGCCATCCCGACCAGGTGAAAGACGGCGAGCTGCGCCAGAATGCGCGCACCACGACGGGGAACAGGTAGCCTGCGCTCAGCACGCCGCTCACGATGTAGACGAAGAGGAACGGCGTGGCCGATGCATCGACCGCCCCGGCGCCCAGGTACCACTTGCTCGCGAATAGGATGAACGGCGGTATCCCCGCCATGCTCAGCGAGGCCAGGGCGAACGCTCCCATCGTCACGGGCATCTGCTTGCCGATGCCGTCCAGTTCGCTCACCCTCTCGCGGTGCGTGCGGACGTGGATCGCTCCGGCGCAGAAGAACAGCGTGATCTTGGTGACGCCGTGCCCGATGAGGTGCAACAGCGCCCCCGTCAACGCAAGTGGCCCCAGCAACGCCACTCCGAGCACGATGTAGGACAGATGGCTCACGGTCGAGTAGGCGAGCCGCCGCTTGAGATTGTCGTGGCGCAGCGCCAGCAGCGAGGCCAGGATGACCGTCGCGGCGGCACCGATCGCCAGCACCTGCCACGCGCCCGTGTCGCGCAACAGATCGACGCCAAAGACGAAGATGAGCACGCGCACCACGCCGAACACGCCGGCCTTCACCACCGCGACCGCGTGCAGCAGGGCGCTGACCGGCGTCGGCGCCACCATCGCAGCGGGCAGCCACGAGTGGAGCGGCATCACCGCGGCCTTCACGATGACGCCCCCCGCGAGCAGCACGAACAATGCCCACACCGTGCCGTCGCGCCCCGCAAGCGAGCCCAGCACGCCGCCTTCGGAGAAGGTCGTGTCTATCCCCAGCAGCGTGAGCCACGCCGTTCCACCGATGAGCGCCAGCCCCCCGCCCAGCGTGTACAGCAGGTACTTCCGGCCTGCACGAATCGCCTCGTCGGATTCCCGGTGTATGACGAGGGGGTAGGTGAACAGCGTCAGCAATTCGTAGAAGAGCACGAAGGTCAGCAGGTTGGCCGCCAGCGCAACGCCCAGTGCCGCGCCGACGCTCAGGGCGAACGCGGCGTAGAAGCGGCTCTGCTTCTGCTCCTCTAGCCCGCGCATGTACCCGATGGAGTAGACGGAGGTGAGCACCCACAGGAAGGAGGCCAGCGTTGCGAACAGCATGCCTGTTGCGTCGGCCCGGAGCGTGACGTTGATGCCGGGCGAGAGCTCGAGAAGCGTCGCCGACGCAACGCGCCCATCCGTCGTCCCGGGCAGCATCGAGGCGACGAGCCCCAACGTCGCCAGCGCCAGCGCAATGGACACGCCTTCTCGCAGGTTGGGCTTGCTGCCCAGGGCAGCGACGAGCGCAGTGCCGAGCAGGGGGACGGCGACTGCAATTGCGGGCAGCGGCGACGACTCGATCATTAGGTCCCCGGCTCCAGTACGTGTCGCACCACCGCCACGTTGAGGATTCCGAGCACGATGGTCGCTGCAGCCAGCAAGACAAGGGGCAGCAGGACGTCCATCTTGGGCTCCCAGGTCGCTCCGAACAGCGGGAGGCTGCTTCGGCGCACCTCCCCTTCCGGCCCGTCGTGTGCGCCCTCCACGGCGGCCGGCAGCTGCGCGAGGTAGGCGCGCTCCAGCACCCGGAACAGGTACGCGGCAGAGAGCAGGCTGCTGACCAGCACGACGGCCAGGATCACCCAGAGGCCTTGTTCCACCGCGGCGATGGACAGGTACCACTTGCTGAAGAAGCCGGCCGTCGGCGGCACGCCCACCATCGCGATCGCGCCGACCGTGAATGCGGCGGCCGTGATGGGCAGGCGGCGGCCAAGCCCCGCCAGCGCGGGCACTTCCGATACGCCGGTCTGCAACCGCACGGCCATGACGGCGAGGAACAGCGTTCCCTTCATGAGGGCGTGGTTCATGATGTGCAGCAGCGCCGCGACGAACCCCAGCGGCGTCGCCAATCCGATGCCAATGGCGATGAAGGCCAGCTGGCTCACGGAGGAGTAGGCGAGCATCCGCCGTATGTCCGGCTGCCTGAACGCTGCCGCTGCCCCAAACACGACGCCAACCGCCCCAAGCACAACGAGCGCCTGCCCGATGGGCACCTCGTCGATCAGATAGCCGTCGGGGAAGACGCTCAGGAACATGCGCAGCATCGCGTACGCCCCGACCTTGGTCATGATCGGCGCAATCAGGGTGTTCACCGACGATGGCGCGAATGTGTACGCGTCGGGCAGCCACAGGTGCAGCGGCACCAGCGCCATCTTCAACCCCAGCCCGATGAAGATGAACACGGCGCCCGCGCTGACCGGCGTCGACGCCCCAGAGGCCGACAGTACCGCCAGCGTGTCCGCCATGTTCAGCGTGCCAGTCGCGAAGTAGAGGAACGCCACCCCCAGCAGGTAGAACGCGCCGCCGAGCGTTCCCAGGATGAGGTAGCGGTAGCCGGCGAGCATCCCCTTGCGTCCGCCGAGGAACACGAGCGCGTATCCTGCTAGCGACGATATCTCCAGGAAGACGAACAGGTTGAACAGGTCGGCGGTGACGACCATGCCCGTCAGGCCAGCGAGCAGCAACAGCACCAGCGAGTAGTACAACCCCTGCCGCCCGCGCATCTCCTGCTCGGCCATGCGCCGCGTTGCGACGACCACTGCGAGCGCCACGCCCATGACGATGAGCGAGACGAACGCCGCCACGTGGTCGAGAACGTACTCGATGCCGATGGGCGGCTCCCAACCGCCGAGCTTGTAGGTCATCGGGCCGTGGGCGATGACGTGGGCGAGCGCCCATCCCGACATCGCGGTGCTGAAGGCGATGGTCGCCACGGCGAGCCAGAAGGCGAGCGCCTGCCGCCACATGCCGACCACGGGCGCGATGATGGACAGCACCAGCAGGGGCACGGGGATCAGGGCGGGTAGTTGGGCTGCCACGCGCTAGGCCTGCTGCTCCGTCTCGCTCAGGATCTCTGCCTCGTCGACCGTCCCGAACTCGTGGTGGATGCGTGTCAGGAAGGCGAGGGCGACAGCGGTGACGGCAACGCTGACCACGATGGCCGTCAGCATCAGCACGTGCGGCAACGGGTTCACGAAGTCCTCGGCGTAGCCGTGCTCGCCGTGGAACAGGATGGGCACGGTGCCCCCCTCGCGAATCGAGCCGTTGATGTAGAACAGGATGATGGCCGACTGCAGCACGTTCAGCCCGATGAGCTTCTTGACCAGGCTGCGCTTGCCGACCATTCCCCACACCCCTACGGCGAGCAGGATGGCAATCATGAAGTAGGGGAAGCGGGCCGCCAGATCCTCCATCGCTACCCCTCCGTCTCTTCGGGCTCGTGCGGCTCAGTCAGGTAGTCGGCGGCCAAGGCGAGCGTCCCGAACACGGCCAGCGTCACGCCCACTTCGATGATGAATATGCCGATCTGCCTTCGCCCTAGGTCACCTGGCCATATGCGGTCGATCCACTCGAAGGCGATAGCTCCGTAGTCGAGGTAGTCGCCGCCGGAGAGCATCGCCGCAACGCCCGTTCCCGCGTACAGGAGCATGCCGAGCACCGCGATCATGACCAGGCGGGGACGCGAGAACAGGCTGCGCCCCTCGTCGCCCCCGAGCGACAGGCGCGAGAGGATGAGGCCGGCGGCGAGTATCGCCCCAGCCTGGAATCCGCCGCCGGGCGACGCCTCCCCGTGCACCAGGACGTAGAGGCCAAACAGCAGGATTGCGGGGACCATGACCGCCCTGACGACGAAGTGGAGCAGGACGCTGTCATGCCTGTCGGTCATCGCGCCCCCTCCGTATCAGCACGAACAGCACGGCGACGCCCGCCGTGAAGATGACGAATGTCTCACCCAGCGTGTCATAGCCTCGGTAGTCGGCCAGGACGGCGGAGACGACGTTCTCGATGCCGATGTCCTCCTCCGTCCGCTCGATGTACTCCGGCCCGACACCGACGTTCGCCGGCGCGTCGGGGTCGCCGCGGTCGGGCAAGTCCCACGATGCCGCGATGAAGAGCGCGGCGGTCGCGATGACGAGCAGGATTCCTAGCGCCCTCAATCCGACGACCTCCGGCGCATCAGGCTGATGCCACCGATGAGCAGCACGCCCGTCACGCCTGCGCCCAGCGCGATCTCCGTCAGCGCCACGTCGACAGCACCCATGAGCGCCATGAGCGTCGCCGCAATAAAGCTGTACACCGTCAGCGAGGCGACGGCGGCCAGCAGGTCGCGCACCCACAGCGCGATGACCGCCGTCAGCACAAGCAGCCCGTACAGCGCGAATTCCAGTTGCCAGACCATCGCTATTGCTCCCGCGACCCGCTCCGGCGCGTCCACGGCATGATGCCGACTTGCAGCGCCGAGCGCGTGAGCACGTGCGCGGCCACCGGGTTGGCGATGAAGATGAACAGCAGGCCGAGCACCATCTTCAGGCTGACCAGCGTCGCTCCCTCGTGCAGCGCCAGCCCCACGAGCACCAACCCGATTCCGAAAGTGTCCGTCTTCGACACGGCGTGCGTCCGCGTATAGAAGTCGGGCAAGCGAATGAGGCCGATGGCCGTCACCGCCATGAAGAAGAGGCCTGCGCCTATGAGCACCGTCCCCGCGATGGCCACTACGCGCCTCCCTCGGGATGCCGCGCAAGGTACTTCGCCGCAGCCACCGTCCCAATGAAGTTCAGCAGTGCGTAGGTCAGCGCCAGGTCGACGAACATGTCCGGGCGCTCGAACACGAACCCGATGACCACCAACAGCCCGACGATGTTGGTCCCGACCACACCCGCCGCCAGCAGCCGGTCGTAGATGGTCTGGCCCACCGCCAGGCGCCACATGCTGAGCGCGCTGAGGAAGAGGATGGCCGACGCGGTTGCTACGAAGACTGCGCTCACCACTCCACCTCTTCCGCCGAGGTGACATCGCGCACTTCCGGTACTTCGACCGTCTCGCCGAACAGGTGGGCAACGCGCTTGAGCAGCGCTCCATCCTGGATGCCTTGCCTCGACGTTTCCGAAATGCAGTGGACGCTGAAGCGGTGCGCCGACATGTCGACCGTCACGGTGCCCGGCGTTAGCGTGATGGAGTTGGCCAGCACCGCATTCGACGCCTCCGTCCCTAGCGGTGATTCGAACTCAACGAGAGAGGGGCTGATGGGCATTCTCGGGTTCAGCACCAGCCGCACCACGTGGACGTTCGCCACGGCGATTTCCCAGAGGAGCAGGGGGAAGTAGATCACCAGGCGGAATATCGTTCCGGCCAGCCAACCGAACCGCGAGGGAGGGCGCTCGAATCCCACGGGGTCGCTCGGGTGGAATATGGCTTCCGTCACGAACAGCACGACCGCCGCCGAGATGATGCCCGCCGTAAGGAACAGGCCGTTCAGCCTGCCTGATAGCGCTACCCACAGGCCGACCAGCAGGACGCTGTAGGCCAACCAGCGAAACACCGGACGGTGCCAGCCCCGCGCGCTATCGTCGTGCCGCCTCATGCGCCGTCCGCTCGCTGCTGCCTTTCCAAAGGCGATACCCCTCCTGGGCAGGTGTGCGCCATTATCGCTATCGACCCCCTAACGCTCAATCGGTTGCGAGCGTGCCATAATGGGGGGCGTGGCGCTCACGTTCGACATCGGCGACCCGAATGGCCCGCGCGGCCACGCCTTGCTCTACTTCCGCGACACCGCGAGCGGCTCGCTGTACGCGACCTACGTCCTCTCGCTCCCCGTTCGCATCGACATCAGCAAGTACCTCCCGCCGATGGTCTCCGCCCAGTTCGAGGGGATGATGGGAGGAGCGCAGGGCGAGACGCTGGCCGTCTTCGCCGCTCCGCCGATGCCGGAGGAGATCGAGGGCGCAGGTACGCTCGAGCGGCTCGCGCGTTTGCGCCAGGACGACCTGCTCAACGGCGGCGAAATCGATCCGGCCAACACCGAAGCCGCCATGCGGACCGTTGGCGACATCGTCCGCGAGTATGCCGAGGCATACCACGCCTACTTGGAGAACGCTCCGGCTGTCGCCATCGCGGAGGCCGACCGTGAACAAGACGCCGTCGCCTCTTCCGATGTCCATCGGGTCCTGTTCGAGCTGCTGAGCGACCGCGATAGGCTCGCGGAGCTGTCCAAACTCGTCGGCACGCTCCGATTCGCTGCCGAACAGCATGATGCCGCACTGCGCGCTGAGACGGAGATGGCGATGGCTGCGCTCGAAACGCTGCTGCCCGACCACTACTGGGTAGGCCGCCTGCGCACTGCTGCCGCAGAGCTGACAGACGACGGCGACATGCTGTCGCGGCTGCTCATTGAGCGCTGCTACAAGTTGCTCGAAGAGGACTTCGACGCCGTGCGCATCCTCGAGGAACGCATCACCGAGCTGAGCGCGGGGCGCTCCTCTTAGACAAGCCTCTGCACAGCCCACCTCCTATCCCCTCGCCGGCGCTTGTTGGGAGAGGACCAGGGTGAGGGACCCGCTTCCCTCGTCACCCCTGCGGAGGCGGGGCCCACGCAATCTCATCGGCAGACCCGGCGGCCATGCGCCGCAAGCCGCCGTCCCGAGAGCGACAGCCGCGGGTAGCGCGACGTGCGTTCTTCAGGCGCCCGGATTCCCGTCCTCGCCGGAATGAAGAAGGAATGGCTAGGGGGTGAGGGTCTTGGCGCAAGATCCCCGGACAGGCCCTACTTCAACTCGCCCCACGAGTAGCCTGCTCTGATTTCGATCTCCACCGGCACGACAAGGTGGAGTTCGCGGGGCATGATCTCCTCGAGCACGCCGACGAGCGCGTCCTGCTCGTGCTGCGGCGTTTCGAAGACCAGCTCGTCGTGGACCTGGAGCAACATCTTGCTCGCCATGCCCTCGTCCTCGAGACGCTTCTGCACGTCCACCATCGCCGCCTTGATGATGTCGGCTGCGGTGCCTTGGACGGGCATGTTGATGGCGATGCGCTCCGCCGCTTGGCGGATGTTGCGGTTGGACGACGTGATTTCGGGGATGTAGCGGCGGCGGCCGAGGAGCGTCTCGACGTACTTGTCGGTGCGCGCGCGATGCACGGTCTCGTCGATGTAGTGGCGCACCTGCGGGTACGCGCCAAGGTACGTCTCGATGAACTGCGCGCCCTCCTCTACCGTCAGCTCCGTCTGCTGCGCGATGCCGAAGGGGCTCAGCCCGTAGATGACCCCGAAGTTCAGCACCTTGGCCAGGCGCCGCATGTCGCTCGTCACCTCATCGAGCGGCACGCTGTAGACGAGCGCTGCCGTCGACGCGTGGATGTCCTGCCCCTCTGCGAACGCCTGGATGAGCGCGTTGTCGTGCGACAGGTGCGCCAGCACGCGCAGCTCGACCTGCGAGTAGTCGGCGGCGAGCAGCGTCCACTGTGGTCTTCCCTCCGCTACGAACGCCCCGCGCACACGCCTGCCCAACTCGGTGCGGACGGGAATGTTCTGGAGGTTCGGGTCGTTGCTTGCGAGCCTTCCCGTCGCCGCTCCCACCTGGTTGTAGGTCGTGTGGATGCGGTGCGTCTGGGGGTTGACCTGCTGCGGCAACGTGTCCACGTAGGTCGACTTCAGCTTGGATAGCTCGCGGTACTCGAGGATGCGGCGCGCGGCCGGATGCGCGTCCACGAGCCCCTCAAGCGTCGCTGCGTCGGTCGAGTAGCCCGTTTGCGTGCGCTTGCCCGGCGGCAGCTTTAGCTCCTTGAAGAGCACGTCCGACAACTGCTGCGGCGAGCCGATGTTGAACTCGTGGCCCACGTCTTCGTAGACCGCGCGCTCCGCCTCCGCCACGGCCTGCGATATCTCCGCGTCCAGTTCCTCCATGACGGCGAGGTCGAGCGCGATGCCGTGCAACTGCATCTGCACCAGCACCGGCACGAGCGGCATTTCCAGCTCGCGCATCACGGCGGCGCTGCGCTCGTCGAGCATCTCTGCCATGGCCTTGCGCAGGCGCACCACTGTCTCAGCCTGCCCGCCGGCGAAAGCCGCCGCTTCGCCGATGGCCACGTCAGCGAACGCTCGCTGCTTGCGCCCCGTCCCCGTCAGCGCCTCGACGGACGGGATGTCGAGCCCGAGCCGGTTGAGCGCGACCTGCTTGAGCTGGAACGCACGGTCGCCGAGCAGCTGCGCTGCGACCATCGTGTCGAATCCGACCGAGACGCTCGTTGGCCGCAGCCCATGCTTGGCAAGCACCGTCAGCCCGTAGTTGAGGTTGTGTCCCACCTTGGCGATGGCCGCGTCGCCGAGCAGCGGCAGCAGCGCGCCGAGCGCCTGCTCCAACGGCAGCTGCTTGCCCTCCGCGTGCCCTACCGGCACGTACCATGCGCTTCCCGGTTCGACTGCGATTCCGAGGCCGACGACCTCCGCCGTCATCGCCAACCCCGATGAGCCCTGGACGACGAGGGCGAACTCCTGCGCCGCTGCGAGCGTCTTGGCCAGTGCCTCCAGC
>DAOUJX010000020.1:0-5999 GCA_034422075.1 Dehalococcoidia bacterium | reverse complement strand
GGCTGGAGAGCGCGGACGTGCTAGCGCCGTAAGGCACGCGCACGGGCGCACTCACAGCCCAAGCAGAGCAACCCAACGGGCCCCCCTCCGCCAGAGGGGGGCCCGAGCTTTTGTTCCCCGCTCGTCATTCCAGCCCTCGCAGGAATGGCAGATGAGCAGCAAGCGAGCGGCGGTACAGCGAACAACCCTCATCGACCAAGCGGCGCCCGGCAGTGGTGTCCTCCGCGACACGCTTCTCATCCTCGGCTTTGCCTCCCCCGCCACGCTGTTCGCGCAGGTTGCGGTGTGGTTGCCGTTCACGCCTTCTCCATCACGGAACAGACGCTTGCCGCCCTGCTCACGGGCGGCGAGCGCGGCGCCGCGAGCCTCACGGTCTACATGGTCGCAGGCATGGGTGGGAACGAGATACCGTCGGCGCGCCTGGAGCGCTGGCCATGGGCCAAGACGTGCTCCATGCCGTGCGCGGACGGCCTGGCGGTCGAGACCTCGAGGAAGGCGCGCAAGGCCTACAGGAACCGCCGCCGAGACCGGCGGCGCATCGAGCGCGAGGCGGCGCAGTGGACGCGCCCGCCGCAGATGGACCGCGACGGCCGAACCTAGGTCAACCCGCCTCTCTGGAGCCGGTGTGTCCGGCGGTCTAGGTTGGGTTTCCCTATATATGATATTACGCGCGCGTAATGTTTTTACTCACTACCCACCCCACCTGATTGCCCCCTCCCAACAGGTCCGAGCGCCTGTCCGTGCTTTCGGTTATGACTTCGGTTTCGGGCAATGGCTGCCTCTCCCTGTTCTTCTCTTTGCGCGCTGCGCTTCGTACCGGCTCACGCCTCGCCCTCCTTCTCGCTGCGCCTTGAGCGGCTGCTCCATCAGCCGCTCGTACTTGGGATCAAGGATGATGCTCTGCAGGCCAGCATCGGCCCGCTTCCGCGCGGCACGCGCGTATCGATAGTGGCGCCCGGCGCCGGTCGTGCTCACGCTCCCGCCGACCATGGCGACGTGCGAGCGCCTGCGCCTCAAGTCCGCTGGGCTGGCGGCTGACAGCGAACGACATGGGGGCATTGCCCTCGCCCACTACATGTGCAACTCACGGCGCGGCGAGGATGAGCGCTGGGTTCCATATATGGCGGTGGCGTCTCACGACCTGCCTGGCGTCCAACGACGATGGCCGAACCAGATGAACCATGCCTGTTCCGATGGAGGTGCGGATGACCGTGCGTGACGACAATTCTCCGCAAAATGTTGCACGCAGGGCTAGGGTTCTGAGGTTGCTACGCGCAGGGGCGGGCTCGGAAGATACGAGCGCCGGACGCCGGTGCAACAATTCCCCGGAGGGAAATGGAACGCAGGCCGCGTCGCCAGCCGAAGGTGCTGCCAGCACGACCGTTGTGCCACCGTGGCGCCCGGCCTCGGTGTAGGCGGCGCTAAGACTATCAACTCCTTAGGACGGCCTGCTTGTGCGGAGCCTGAGCGCTGAAGCGGCAAGGCAAAAAGTAGTGACTATCGCGGCACAGCCCTTGCGAGTTCGCGCTACGGTGCGTTCCAGCATCTCCTGCGTTCGCACAGGCATCAGGGACCGCTGGAGTCTCTGAGTTGCCTGCGGATCCCTACCCGCTGTTTGTCGGCCTAACATAACGGATGGCACAAACCATGGGGGCAGGGCACTCGGCGTTGGCCCAGCAGCGGAGCCAGAGCAGGCCGGGCACGTACGAGGACGGCGTTGCCGGCGACCATGTAGACGGTGAGGCTCGCCGTACCGCAGCCTGTACCCGCTACCTCCTAGGTGAGGGAGCATACAGGGGGCCTGCGGGTCGCGCCCTCTAGATGCGGGGGTGTGTTTGGGCCTTCTTACTCCCGCTCCCGTATTTCCCCTCGCCACCCCTGCGAAGGCGAGGCCACACAACACCTTTCGTGCAGCGGCGGCGCCGTAGGGGAGTATTCGGGAACTCGGGGATACATGCCTTCGAGGGAATGGCGGGGGAGGGGAAGCGGCGCTATGAGGCGGCGTCAAGGCGCGCGATGTCCGCCTGCATTTCCGTCACCGACGCAATGAGTTCGCGGATGCGCGCGCTGTTCTCTTCGATGCGCGTCCGTGTCCGGCGCAAGCGCTCGTCGCTTTCGCGGACGCGCTCCTCGTGCCTCGACCACTGATCGCGCTCCGCTTGATTATCGCGCGCGCCAGGTCGTCGACCATCCGAGCCAACCTCTCCATCCGTTCCGGGGAGGCCATCGCACGCCCTGCTCCGATGTGTCATGCGGAGAAGAGCGCGCGCTTTTCCCCAAATAAGTTGGGCCCCCCTCTGGCGGAGGGGGGCCCGTTGGTCGCTTCGTTCGGGCTGTGAGTGCGCCCGTGCGCGCGCCTTACGGCGCTAGCACGTCCGCCGCCTCCAGCCAGACCCAGACACCCTGGCCGGGGCTCAGCATAGCGTCGTCGTCACCCTTCGTGACCTTCGCCCAGCTGTTGTTCGAGGTGTCATAGGTGTAGGCCACCGACCAGTTCACGCTCGCTAGGTAGGCGGTTGCCGAGACATCCTTAATGGAGTCATTCGATGCGGCAACCACGCCGATGAGGTTCCAGCCCTGCGTCAGTGGGAATGTCGGCGGAACTTCGCCACTGCCGCGTTCCTGAAGTTGTGCGCTGACCGGGGTGAAGGCCGAAGTCTCAATCCAGTACCCGTGGCCCGCACGTATCTCGGTGAGCGAACCGCTCCAGAGGCCGCCTGGCTCGCGGGTCGCCGCCAGCCATGGCCCTACCGGGTCGGTCGGGGCGTAGGCCAGCACCGCGGTTGCCGGGTGTGACCCAGGCAGTACCGCGTCTATCGACGGGTCCACCGGCTCGCCAGGCAGCGAAACCAGATTGTTGCCCGGCCACAGGTCCAGCATGTACGGCGTACGCTCCTCCACTTCGAAGTTGTACTTGTAGTCACCGCCGACCAGTGGGTTGCCCAGTTCGTCTTCGCCGTTCACGATGAGCGTGTACTTGCCGACCGAGAGGTCACTGAGGCTAACGAGGAAGGACTCGGCGTTGACCCTGCCTTCCGTGCCGAGCAGCGGCTCGGCTTCGCCGCCTGCAGGCTGTATGTCCAGCTTTGTGAGCGTCACGTTGTTGTGCGTGTCAATCACGACTTGCTGCTGCATGTCCTCGCCACCAACTTGGTATTCTTTGCCCTCACTGAAGTTGATGCGGATGAACGGGCTTCGGCTCTGTGTCTTCTTGTTGGTGCTCGGCGTCAAAACGAAGGAGGCGTCGGTCAGCTTTTCCAGCGAGCTGTCGATCTCGAAGAGGGTTATCTTCGATAGGTCGGTGACCACATCGCCCCCTCGCGGCCTTCCGTCCTCGCCGGTCGTAATGCCGGGGGTAGTGCCCGTATTGTTCTCGGGGTCATCGCCCGTGATAAAGACACCCCACAGCCCGTCGTCCAAGCCCTCTAAGGTGATTTCCCATGTGTTGGTCGCCCCGCTGACAGCAGTGAGCACTGACCCTGGGGTGGTGACGCTACCTTCCTTCACAATGACGGCAGCCTCATCCTTATCGGCGGTATCCGGATCGTCCTTCTGGTAATCGAATTGGACGAGGTAGATCGACGGCGTGCGCTGCAAGGCCTCGGTGGAGGTCACACGGATGGTGACCCTGTCGTCCACGCTGCCGGTCGCCGCAGCGCGCTCAGCCACGCTGCCGGTTGCTCGCACGGTGAATTCCGGCCTCGTCTCGTCATCGGCTCTCCGCGAACTCGCACTACCCTGCCCCGCCCCCAAGCGGTTACCTGCAGTGTCGAGGATGGTTCCAACGATGTTCACGGTCGGACGAGCGCCTGGCGCCAAGGGATCTACCAGCACTAGCCAGACGATGTGATTGGTCGTCGTCGTTACGGTCTTCCCGTCTGTCGTCCTGCTGCTGGTAATGGTGGGATGGATCAATTCTTCGATGGGTAATTCCACCGCGTCCGCTGTTTCAACACGGAAGTCCGCCTTCTCTATGCTGCTGGCGTCCAGCGTTTCGTCGCCGTCAACACCACCGTCGAAGGTGATCTTGATTGACCTCAGGCTTGGGATGTCGTGCTGCATACTGTGGGACTTCGCGTCGTCGCGAGTGCTCCTATAGCCGATACCGGCCTGTGCCTGACTCATCCCAGGCGGGTCAGTGTCAATGACGAGCGTCTGATCCTCCACCTTCTTGAAGTTGCCGACACGGTCCACGGCGCCGAAGGCGAAGTAGATGACATCACTCGATTCAGCCGGTAGTAAGTTGCTGTCGGTGTACTCCACTCTGAAGCCATCCGTAACCACGCGCCACGAACTGGTAGCACCCTTAAGCTTGTTGTTTGTCGCAAGGAAGATGCCCGTAGCCGTCTCGCCAGATCCCGTCCCAGCAGGCTTGGCGGGCGTCTTACCATCAGCCTCTTGGGTGCCGGCTGTGATGATGAGGTCCGCAGGCGCGCCCCGGTCGGCATCATTAGTCCCTGAGGCCCAACGCACAGTTATCGGTTCAGTCGTGGTCAGTTCGTCGCTATCCCCGTCAACGACTCTGTCCCCCGATGTATCGGCAACGTCATAGTCCAAGTCTTCACTGTCGTCGCGGAGGCCAGAGCCGGAGTCAGTGAAGGTTGCGCCAAAGGTCGCAACAGTCCGGCCCTGAACCCTTTTGTTCGACGGCATTGTTCCCGTGATAGCCGGAGGCGTAGCATCAACCTTCAACTCCGCGCTGTTGACAACAGAGAAGTTGACGAGGTCGGTGCCCGTGCCGTGCGAACCGGTCGCTGTGATGCGAATCCGGTCATTGTCGCCGGCAACCAGGAAGTAGATAGTGCCTTCAATAAGCTCAGCAGCAGCAGGCTCAGTCGCCGTGCCGTCCGTCCCAGCTTCCACACCCTTCTCTTCCTGCTCCTTTACGTACGCTGATGAAACGACCGTAAATGAGTCTGCCCCTCCCGCTGCCGTAATGTCCAGTTTTGCACTTTGGGAATGCGTCAAGACGGGGAACAGGGTCTTCGGCAGCGATGTGGCGTCGTTTCCGTCACCAACGAAGGCTTGCCACTCAGCCCACGTGTGCTCCTCGGTGCCAGCTGCTCTATCCGTCCAAAGCCGGTCCGCGCCATCTAACTTGTGCACGAGGCTCTGGAGCCCTCGCGACGTGGAGGCGTTCCTAACCGTTACCCCTTGGCCCTCACCCTCGAGTGCCAGAGTTTCAGCGCTGGCGACCTGAACGTACACCTGGTTGTAGGCCTCGTCGTTGCCTGCAACCCACACCGTAACACCCCCGCCCGGATTCCGAACGCGAGTGTCCCGCGCGTCATCAGTACCGGGAGTCGCCTCGTTCGCGTAGACGGAGATGGTGAGTGTGACGCCATCGTCAGTAACCGGCACTGCCGAGTCGAGCGCTAAGGTCGGCAACACGGTAAGCAGGGCGAGAGCCGCTGCGAGGAGCGTGCCAACTACTGCGAATCTACTTCTGGACGTACTTGCATTGCCGATTTAGGCGTAAATCGGCCCCTAGAGCAAGCGTACTTGCTACTTACTTACTTGTTTCTGCAAGGAGTGTTGCGGCAGTGCCGGCGCGATTCACCCCTCTACGCGCTACCGCCCCAATGGGGGATTCCCTAGCCTATGGTCTCCGCCCATCGCTCCATGATAGGCCGCCGACGCTCGAGCAAGTCGGAGCGCTGATAGGCGGCGACAGTCGTGGAGCCTTCAACGTGAGCTAGACAGAATTCCGCAACGCCATGATCAATGTCATGTTCAGCGGCCCAACTGCGAAAGCCGCTCCGCAATCCGTGCGGCGTACCTTCAATGCCGAGCTTGCGGAATAGCTGCCCCAACGTACTATCGCCAATGATCGCGCGGCCCATGCCAGGGAATACCAGCCCAACGCCGTCCGTGCGCTCACGCGCTTGCCCTAGCACGGCGAGCGCCGCTTCCGACAACGGCACGCGCCACGCGCGCCCGCTCTTCGTGCGCTCGGCGCTGAGCGTCCACGTCGCGGCGTCGAGATCGATTTCTTCCCA
>DAOUJX010000019.1:0-41595 GCA_034422075.1 Dehalococcoidia bacterium | reverse complement strand
GCGCGGGATGTCGAACGTAACGTCCTTGAGGGCGCGGAAGCGGCTGTAGTAGGCGCTCAGGTTACGGATGCTGAGCGCGACGTGCGTGGGCGCTTGGGTTTCGGTGGTCACTCCTCCGACCTCCTCTGCGTGCGATTGCGAATGTACACGGCAATGGCGTTCATCGAGAGCAGCACCACCAGCAGGATGATGATGCCTGCCGCCGCGATGCCGCGGAATCCTTCCTGCGGGCGCGTCACCCAGTTGTAGATCTGGATGGGCATGACGGTGAACTTATCGAGCGGATCGGTCGGGATGAAGGTGAGGAAGACGAGAGCGGAGATAGCAATCATCGGCGCAGCCTCGCCGACCGCTCGAGAAAGCGCAAGGATGGTGCCGGTCATGATCCCGGGGATGGCCTGCGGCACTACGATGGCCCGCACGACCTGGAACTGGGTCGCACCCAGCGCGTAGGCTGCGTCCTTGTGGCTGCGGGGAACAGCGCGAATTGCTTCTCGCCCCGCGATTATCACGATAGGCAGGACGAGCAAACTCATGGTGAGGGCTCCGGCCAAGACTGAGCGCCCGAGCGCCAGGAGCTGCACGAATACGGCGAGCCCGAGTAGCCCGTAGACGATGGATGGCACCCCGGCAAGGTTGGAGATGTTCACCTCGATGATGCGCGTCAGCCAGTTCTTCGGCGCGTACTCCTCGAGGTAGATGGCCGCGCCGACACCGACCGGCACGGTGAAGAGACCGGTGAGCCCCACCACCCACACCGACCCCCATATGGCAGATGCCATGCCAGCCTGCTCAGGGAAACGCGAGGGGTAGTCGGTGATGAAATGCAGGCTCAGCCATGGAATGCCCTGCCCCAGGATGCGGGCGATGAGCACGACCAAGCCCGCCAGGCCAATGAAGATCGCGAGCATGAAGAGGGCAAACCACACCCTGCCCCACGCCTTGCGGTAGCCAAGGCGCGGGTTGAACTGGTCGGGAATGCCGATGTTCAGCGCCACCCTAGTACTCCTCCCGCACCCGTCTGACAAACATGTGGCCGAGAACGTTCATGAACAGGGTCATGAAGAACAGCAGCAGCCCCACCGCGAATATCGTTTGGAACTCCAACGACCCGTGCGGCGCCTCGCCGAGGGCGAGCTGCACGATGAACGCGGTCATCGTCTGGATGCTCTCGAGTGGGTTGATGGTGAGGTTCGGCGTAGCCCCGGCGGCGATGGTTACCAGCATCGTCTCTCCAATGGCGCGCGAGAAGCCGAGGATGAAGGATGCGACGATGCCCGAAATGGCGGCCGGAACGACGACACGCAGCGACGTCTCCAGGCGCGTCGCGCCAAGGGCGTAGGACGCCTGGCGCAGCGAGCGCGGCACCGCAACCATCGCATCCTCGCTCAGCGACGAGACCATCGGGATGATCATGATGCCCATCACGATGCCGGCGCTGAGAGCGTTGAAGACGAGCAGGTCCTGAAAGATGCCCAACGGGATCTTCTGGAGCTGCGGAGTGACAAACGTCAGCGCGAAGTAGCCGTAAACCACCGTCGGGATGCCGGCGAGCACCTCGAGGATCGGCTTGAGCGTCTTGCGCACCCGTTCAGGCGCGTACTCTGAGAGGTAGATGGCGATGCCGAGCCCGGCGGGAATGGCTACGCCAAGGGCGAGCACCGCGACCAATATCGTCCCGCCAACGAGCGGTAGGACGCCGTAGGACTGCGGCTTCAGGATTGGCGACCACCGCAGGCCAAAGAGGAACTCCCAGAAGGGCACCTCGCGGAAGAATCCCAGCGCCTCGAGGAAGAGGCTGGCTACGATGCCGATGGTGGTGATGATAGAGACGAGCGCGCAGGCCAAGAAGATGGCGTGAACCACCTTCCCTTGCAGATTGCCGCGTCTTCCACGTGAAGAGCTCCAGCTGGCCAGCCGGGAAAAGTTTGCCAAGATGCCTGATCCTCTGTCGGAGGACTCGCCGCCTGCCTGCCGCTCCGCGAACATAAGGCTCCCGCATCTACTTTAGTGTTGGGTTAACGTTCGTTTAAAGAAACGTTAGTCCAGAGGCGTTCTTCAGGTGTCTGTACACCGCTCCGCGCCTTCTAGCGTGACCCGCGCCCCTACACTAGGCGGCGTTTGTTAACACCCCTCGCGCACAGTGTTAGCGCCGAGTTATGGCTTGCGGGGGGTAGGAAGGGTCAGGCGCGCCCGTAGGGCAGCACAACATCGAATGTCGTACCGGCGCCCGGAGTACTCCGCACGTCGATTCGTCCGCCGTGCGCCTCGACGATATGGCGCGCAATCGCCAGACCGAGGCCAGTGCCGCGGTCATCCCTAGAGCGGTGTGCCTTGTAGAAGCGCTCAAAGATGTGCGGCAGGTGCTCCGGCTCTATTCCAACGCCGCTATCCTCAACGGCGATGCGTATGCAGCCGGGCTCTTGAGAGAGCGTGAGGTTGATGCATCCTCGGGGCGGCGTGAACTTAAGCGCATTGCCGACGAGGTTGACGAAGACGCGCCTTAGTTTGGCGGGCTCGGCCTGCACCGGTGAAACATCCCCGTTCGCCTCGACCGTGATGGTGACTTGCTGCTCAGCCGCCGCCGGAAGATGCGAATCGCGCACGTCTGCGAGAAGTGCCGAGACGTCCACCTCTTCCATCTGTAATTCGACCTGCCCGCTCTCGATGCGGGAGAGCTCCAGCAGCTCATCCACCAACGTCGCCATGCGATCAATCTCGTGGTGGATGCGGCCCAAGAAATCGCGCGAGAAATCTGCGTCGGCGAGGCCCCCCTCCAACGTCTCCACCATCGCCTTCACTGAGGCGATCGGATTGCGGAGCTCATGAGAGACGTTGCTGACGAACTCCCGCCGGGTCATGTCGACGTTTCGCGCCTGCGTTAGGTCGTGGAGCGTCATCAGTACCGCACCGGTGCCCTCGTTCGACAGGGGCATCGCGACGACGCCGACGGAGCGGCGGCCTTCGAGCAGTTCCACGTCCGCTGTTTGGCGCCGCCCCGTGCCCCGGCACTCGGCGGCAAGCCTGCTTAGGTCATGGTCGCGCAGGATGGGACGGTGATTCGCATCAAGAGGGAGACGCAGCAAGCGGCGGGCCATAGTGTTGGCGAGGGTGACACGGCTGCTCGCATCGACTACGGCGACCCCGTCGGCAAGCGAGTCGAGTAGCAAATTTAGCCTATTGCGCTCCGATTCGTTCTCGCTGACGAGGCGGCGTACCGTCTCGGCCATTGCGTTGAATGCGTGGCGGAGGTGCGCTGTCTGACTGGGGCCCGCAAGCGGCACGCCGGTGTCGAAATCACCGCCGGCCAGCCGCTGTGCGGCGGACGCGAGCACCTGCGCCGACTCACGCGCGGGATTGGAAAAGCGCCACGCGAGCCAGTAGCCGCCACACGCTGCGAGTATCGCTGCGACAAACGCAACTCCAATGGCCCACAGCGCACCGTCGGTCAGCGTGGCGCCAATGGTCACGGCTATCGCTACCATGAATGGCATGGCCACGATAGCCAGCCCCTCGCGGAGGCTTGCCAAGCGAGGCAGCCTCACCCTACTAAGCGGCGACCTCATCCCTCGAAACGGTAGCCGATTCCTCGGAGGGTAACGATGCGCGTCGGGTCGCTCGGCTTCTCCTCAAGCTTTTCGCGCAGCCACCGGATATGAACGTCGACCGTCCGCTCGTCCCCGATGTAGTCGTGCCCCCAGAGCGCCTCCAGTATCTGGTTGCGCGTGTAGACGCGGCGTGGGTTCTTGACGAGAAGCGCGAGAAGAGCGAATTCGCGGGGGCGCATGGGAATGGCCTCGCCGTCGAGCCGGACGACGTGCGCGGCCAAGTCGATTTCTAGGTTCCCCGAGCGCAGCATTTCGTCAGGGGATGCGGGTCCGGCTGCGTTGCGCGGGCGCCTCAAAATGGCGCGCACCCGCGCCAGCAACTCGCGCATGCTGAACGGCTTGGTGACGTAGTCGTCCGCGCCCAGCTCGAGGCCTACTACCTTGTCGACCTCCTCGCCAAGCGCGGTCAACATGAGGATGGGGACATCCGACTCGCGGCGGAGGGCGCGGCAGACCTCGAGACCGTTCAAGTCGGGAAGCATGATGTCGAGGACGATGATGTCCGGCGTCTCGCGGCGGGCCTCCGCCAATCCTCCGACACCGTCGTTCGCCATGCGGACGTCAAAGCCCTCGCGTTCAAGATTGAGCCGCACGGCGTCGGCCAGGTTGGTCTCGTCTTCGACTAGCAGTACGGAGGGGCTCATACACTCATTCTAGTGGAGCGCCCTTGGCAATGCGCCCTACCCCACTTCGACAGGGCGTTCGACCAGCGACCAAACCTCCTGCACTCCTTCTTGAAGATGAGCGACCAGGTCCGCAGCCTTCTCCCGATGGATGGTGTCCATATAGGTACGCTTCCAGACACCACCGAGCGCCTTGGCGTTCCATGGGCAGACCTGCAAGCAGATGCCACACGCCTCATACGTAGCCCAATATGGTGCGCACTTCTCCGTCTCGACAACCCACTTCAGGACGCCGCGCACCTCCTGCTTTTCCGGTCCGATGGCATCGCCGGGGCAATAGTCGGTGCACATGCGGCACTTGGTGCAAAAGTCGTCGATACCGTCGTCCACCGGAGAGTCGAGCGACATCGGCAGGTCGGTAGTGACGACAGCAAGGCGGAACATCGAGCCGAGTTCGCGGTTGATCAGGGATCCATGCTTACCCAGCTCACCCAACCCGGCCGCGTAGGCGTGCGGGATCATGGCCAGCTGCTCGCCTCTAACCGTATGCGCCTTGGCGGGATAGCCGAGGCTGCGGATGTACTCGGCGAGCTCGACTGCCGTTTTGGACGCCTGGTCGTAAACCCGCAGCCACTCCCAGTTGGTCTCGTATGGCACGTCCTTGATGGTCTCAAAGTCCATGTCGAATGCCATAGCGACGGCGTACGTGTGCTGGACTTCGCGGCCAACGTAAACGTAGTGCGGATCGACGAGGGTGACGCCCGCGCTGTACGCACCGAACTCCACTGCCTTGGTCTTGACGGCGTCGCTTGCCTCTTGTTTGGAAGCGAATTCGTGTCGCGCTTCGGCCGCATCGCCGTCCTGGAAAGGAACCCGGGAACTCAGCGAGGCGGAATAGTAGTCCTCTGCGGGCTGCCTGCGGTGGGAGAAGGTGTAGCCCAGCTTCCAGCAGGTCTGCAAAGGCCCAATGTAGTGCAGCTCCTCGCCGCTCCACTCAGGAAGAACCGATCGCATAGCGCTAGCGTATTGCCTAATCTCGGATTTGGCTAGTCGTCCAGCGGGGGCCGTCGCAACTCCTTCGTTGTAGCGCGGCGGTGCTTTGACTCAAGCCTCCGCTCGGTTGCAGCGCGGGGGATTGACGTCGGCCTACGTGTCTTGGCCGGATCTGCGGCGCGACGGAGCAGCCGGACGAGGCGGTCGACTGCATCCGCGCGATTGGCGTCCTGCGAACGGAAACGCTGCGCACGAATGACAATTTCGCCGGACGCGAGCATCCGCCTGCCCGACACGCCGCGCAGGCGGCGTTTCACCGTATCGGGTAATGAGGGTGAGCCTGCGGCATCGAATCGCAGCTGCACGGCCGTGGCGACGCGGTTGACGTTCTGCCCGCCGGGACCGGGCGATCTGATGTAGTGGAACTCCAGCTCGCTCTCGGCGATGGAAATAGTAGGCGTGATGATGATCATTGCTGCGTCGCCTCCTCGTTCCCTCGGCGGCTCGCGTTGCGCGCAGCAAGCAGCAGCAACCCCGCCGGTATGGCCACGAGCAGGACACCGCCGACAACGACCCAGACCAGGGGGTCAAACGGTAGGAAGCGGTCGACTTGGTGGGTGAGCCAATCGAGCAGATCGGGATCAGTCGGTTCGCTGTGGTGGAGCGGAGGAGCAGATAGCACGGCTACGCCTCAGCCCCGGCAGGCGCCGCAGCACCGACGTACCGCGCGGATAGCCTGCGCTCGCGAACGACGTAGGAACTGACACCCGCGAGAAGCAGCAGCACGGCCGAACCCGCGAACACCGGGACGTAGGTGCCGAGCAGGGTGTAGGAGGCGCCTGCGGCGAACACGGCGGCAGCCCCGCCGAATTGGTGCATCATCGTCAGGATGCCGACAATCGTCCCCATGTTGCGCACCCCGTATATCTCAGCTGCGAGCGCGGAGGTGAGCGGCACGGTGGCGAGCCACGAGATTCCGGCGACGAGTGCAAACGCCCAGATGCCGACGTCGGCGGGCAGCACCGCGAGCAGCACGAATCCCGCACCCCGCGTCCAGTAGATGACGGCCAGCACATCCTTGCGCGGCATCCGGTCGGACAGCCAGCCGCCGAATAGGACGCCGAGTAGGTTCATGGTGCTAAGGAGGCCGAACGCGAGAGCGGCGCTGCTCGGCGCTATACCCTCCTGCGTCGCGAAGAAGACGAAGTGCGTAGCAACCATCGCCGTCGTGACACCGCAGACCACGTAGCTCATGCCGAGCAGCCACAGCGGAGCGGAGCGAAAGCACTCGCCCCAGCGGTCTGCCGTTAGCGGTCCACGGCGCTGCCCGCCGGCCTCGCTGGGGTCGGCGCCATCACCGGCGGACACCCCATCGGGGCGCAGCCCCATATCGCGCGGGTCGTTGCGGACGACCGTCAACAGCAGCGGAAGCGTGATGACAAGCATCACTCCGGCCACCGCAAACCACGTGATACGCCAGTTGGTCAGCAGGAGCAGATACGCAAGGAACGGCACGCCGAGGATGCCACCGAATGAGCCACCGGAGGCAACGATCCCCATCGCTGTACCTCGCTTGCGCCGGAACCATCGCGCAATGACGGCCGTCGAGGGCGTGAACATCACGCCTCCAACAGCGAACGAAATGACGACGGCGTGGATGACGGCGAGCACCCAGATATTCGGCGACGCGGCCAGCAGCACCGTGCCTATCCCGAGCACGAGTAGGCTCATGCCCATGGTGACACGCCCGCCGTATCTGTCGGTCAAGCGCCCCACAATGGGCTGCGCAACGCCGTTGATGAGCCAACCGGCGGACGAGACGGCGGAGATGACCGCCACGGACACCCCGAACTCCTCCGTCCACGTCTCCACAAACAGACCGAACGACTGCCGTGAGCCGATGGCTACCAACGAGACGAAGAAGACGGTCCCGACGATGTACCAGCCGTAGAAAGAGGGCAGCGTGAGGCGGTTGCGGAGGCTCATGGCCCAACGATTGTACCCTCAACGATTGTTGCCGCGGGTCGTATGCAGGCGCTGCAAGGGTTGGGCAGGTCGTAGTGGTCAACGTGGGTATCGTTGACATGTGTCGAGCCACGTCAGTAGGCTTCCAACCGCCGTTTGGGCAGGCCCGTCGCTGATGCGGGTGCCTACAGGAGCGTTGCTGCATGGCGCGGCTCGATGACCGACAGCTGGAGCACTTCTACCGAGAGGGTTACGTCGTCGTCGAAGACGTGATTGACCCAGCGGAGGTATTGGATCCTCTAGAGGCTGAGTATGAGACGGTGCTGGATAGCCTCGCCCGACAATTGTACCAAGAGGGGTCCATCAGTTCGACGTACCCCGGGATGGCGTTCGGCGAGCGTCTGACCCGGGTCTACCAGGAAAGCGGCAAGGTACACACCCAGTACTTCGACTTCTCGCTTCCCCAGAAGAACATCACCTGCGAGACGCCGATGTGGCTCGGTCCGGCGGTGTTCGACGTCCTGACCGCACCGCCGCTGCTGGACGCAGTCGAGTCGATCATTGGGCCGGAGATCTACTCGAACCCGACGCAGCACGTGCGCCTCAAGCCGCCTGAAGCGCTCACTCCGCTCAATCCTGAGACGGGTGCGGTCCAGTTGGGCGCGACGCCCTGGCACCAGGACGGCGGGGGCGTCACGGCGGATGCAGACGATTCTGAAATACTGACCGTCTGGATACCGGTGTGGGATGCAGACGAAGAGGCGGGATGCATGCAGCTAGTGCCCCGCAGTCACCTCGAAGGCCTCTGCCAGCACTGCCCCGGGGGCACGGCAACTTCTCCGTCCGGACTCCAGATACCCGAAGAGTTTTTCCGAATCGAAGACGCCACCCCAATGCCGATGCGGCGAGGGAGTGCGCTCTTCATGCACCGGCTGACGTGCCACGGTTCGCTGCCGAACAGAAGCGACCGGGTCAGGTGGAGTCTGGACCTGCGCTACAACCCTATCGGCCAGGTTACCGGCAGAGCGGCCTTTCCTGGATTCGTGGCGCGGAGCAGGGCGAACCCGGGAATGGAGCTTCGAGACGCGGGGGCGTGGGCGCAAGAATGGAAAGACGCACGCGAACGTCTCGCTAAGGAAGAAGACCCGCCATACAACCGGTGGTCGCCGGACGACCCGGCGTGCGCGTAGTTTCCTCAGCCCGAGGCCGAACCAGCCGACTGCTGTAATGGATTTGATTTGACCTAGCGTTTGACCGCCGCCAGCGCCTTCGTGTCCCGTGAGGCAGTATGCGGTGGCATGCGGAGACACGCTCGGAGGAGGGGTTGGGGCCCGTTGAAGGCCGCGCCGGCCACTGCAATGCACTCCAGTCCAAGCGAGTGGACACGACGAAGGAAGCACAGGGGGCCGGGCGACCAACTTCGGCTGAGAGGCCGTTCGCGCCAAGCGACACCGTGGCCCTATCCTTGAACGGCCACCAAGACGGCCCAGCGCAGGGGAGAACGATGCGACCATGCCAAGCGCGATGAGAGGGGCCGACCTAGTTGTGCACTCGCTTGCGCGCGCGGGTACAACGCACATCTTCTCGCTATCAGGCAACCAGATAATGCCGATGTACGATGCCCTCGTGGACGGGGACATCAACCTGTATCACGTGCGGCATGAGGCGGCTGCCGTGCATATGGCGGACGCTTGGGGAAGGCTGACGGGCCACCCCGGCGTGGCGCTAGTGACAGCCGGGCCCGGCTTCGCTAACACGCTTTCCGCCCTCTACGTGGCGCGGATGGCGGAATCGCCGCTCGTGCTCATTTCGGGCAGCTCACCCGCTGCGGAGGCGGGGCTGGGAGCCTTCCAGGACATGCCGCAATCGTACATGGCGGAGCCCGTCACCAAGGCGTCATGGACGGCTTCCAATAGCGAGGGCTTGGCTGAAGAAGTAGACCGGGCCCTTCGCGTTGCGGCCTCGGGGCGCCCTGGGCCGGTGCATGTGGCGATTCCTGTGGACATACTGGAAGCGCCGGTGGCCCACAGCGACGAGCGTTCGCCCAGGGAAGCCGACCCCGGGCTCGAGACGGTTGTGAAGGATGCCGTAGCAGCGAGATTCTTCGAACTGTTGCGCGATGCGCGCCGTCCTTTGATCATCGCAGGGCCCGCAACAGCCAGAGGGGAGTGTCGCCGAGCAATCGACGAGCTTGCGGACGCAGTAGGCGTTCCTGCGGCATACATGGAAAGCCCTCGTGGCGTGTCCGATCCGAGCCTCGGCGCATTCGCGGAGGTGCTGCCGAAAGCTGACCTCGTAGTACTGCTAGGGAAGAGGCTGGACTTCATGCTGAAGTTCGGGCGAGAACCCACATTCAGCCCCACCTGTAGATTCGTACAGATCGACGCTCAGGAGTCGGCAATAGCCGAGACGGAGGCAGCGCTGGGGGACACAGGACGGCTGGCACTGAAGAGCGTGGCCAGCCCGGCGACTGCTGCTCAGTCGCTACTCTCCCATGCCGGTCCGTTCAAACCAAGGAGGGGCGGCTGGGCCGGTGAGGTGCGCGATGCCATAGCATTTAGGCCGCGGTCGTGGCAGGACTTGGAGGGGAGCGCGGAAGGGGCCCTCCACCCTGCGAAAGTATGTCACGAGATACAAGCGCTGCTCGGCGAGAACGGCGTTTTTGTCTCGGACGGCGGAGAATTCGGGCAGTGGGCGCAGGCGTGCATCACTGCTCGCGAGCGCCTCATCAACGGCCCGTCAGGATCCATCGGCAGCTCAATACCGTTCGCGCTGGCGGCACGGCTAGCCCGCCCGCAGGGTCCGGTCGTCGCCGCGCTCGGCGACGGGACGTTCGGGTTCCACGCCACGGAGATCGATACCGCCGTGCGATACGGCATCCCATTCGTCCTGATTGTGGGCAACGATGCCACGTGGAACTCGGAATACCAGATACAGCTTCGCGACTACGGGCCAGACCGGCTGTTCAAGTGCGAACTGCTGCCGTCGCGCTATGACGGTGTGTCCGTAGCCCTAGGCGGCTACGGAGCGAATGTTACAACAGCAGCAGAGCTCGGCCCGGCGCTCAAAGGCGCCTTGAGCAGCGGGCTGCCGGCCTGTGTGAACGTGTCCATCTCCCGACAGCCGGGGCCGGTGGTGAAGCGAGATAGGCCAGGTTGGGAAGGATGACGTGGAGCGCCCTTCACGGTTCCCCGTCCACGCTCCGTCTATAGCGCAACAGCTCCCACGAGCCCGCGGACGGCCTGGTGCCCCCAAGGGGATTCGAACCCCTGATCTCCACCTTGAAAGGGTGGCGTCCTAGGCCTCTAGACGATGGGGGCGCCCTAGGTATTGTCGCATATGAGCAGGAGCGGCACGCTAGGCGCCCCCCTGCCCCGTTCGCCTCACGGGTAGATCGCCAGGTGCTCCAGGCCGGCGGTCTCCGGCAGATCGAACATGAGGTTCATGTTCTGCACAGCCTGCCCTGCGGCGCCCTTCACCAAGTTGTCGATAGCGGCGAATACGACCAGGCGGCCCGTATGCTGGTCGACCGTTGCATGAATGAGGCAGTCGTTGTTGCCCCACGTCTGCTTGGTCTGCGGAGCCGCATCGACGACGCGCACGAATGGGTCATCCTTGTAGTAGTCGGCGTAGAGCGCTTCCATCTCTTCCTTGGCAATCGCGGACGAGGGGAACGCGCCATCGACGAAATCGGCGTAGACGCTGTCGAGAATGCCGCGCGTCATCGGGATGAGGTGCGGCTGGAAGATGACCTTCGGCTCGTAGCCGGAGCGCAGGCGGCGCAGTTCCTGTGTGATCTCGGGCAAGTGCCGATGGCCGCCAATGCCGTAGGCGAAGACGTTCTCGTTGACCTCGCTGAAGTGCGTGCCCAGGCTGAGCCCCCTGCCCGCCCCCGACACGCCCGACTTGGCGTCGACGATGACCTGCTCGGTGATAAGACCGGCCTTCACGACCGGCGCCAACGCGAGCAGTGCGCCGGTGGGGTAGCAGCCAGGATTGGCGACGAGCGACGCCCCCGTGACCCCCTCTCGGTCGAGCTCGGTCAAGCCGTACACCGACGTCTCCAGCAGGTCCGGCGCGGGATGCTCCTGCCCGTACCATCGCTGGTATTCGGCCGGGTCGTGCAGGCGGAAGTCGGCGCTGATGTCCACCACCTTGACGCCGTCGCGGACGAACGACTCGCACGCCTCGGCACTCGCCGTCTGCGGCAGCGCTGAGAAGACAATGTCCGCGCTAGCCGTCAGTTCCGGCTCGATTTCAATGTCAACTTCGGCGAGGTGTGGAAAGACTTCCGCCAGTCGTTGGCCTGCCGACGAGCGGCCTGTGACGCCGCTGATTTCCGCCTCAGGGTGATGGTGCAGGATGCGCGCGAGCTCGACGCCCGCGTAGCCCGTAACGTTCAGGATGCCTACTTTCATGTGACGACCGCCTTGCGCGTGTGGTATGGCTTGACGAGCGCCTCGGTCAGCAACTCGACCTGTTGAACGACCTCGTGCGGCGGGCACGCGGGATTGACGACGAACTTGGTCGCGCCGGCGTCGATGTACTCCCGCACCCGCGCCTGTATCTGGTCGACAGTGCCCAGCAGGTTGAGCGCGTCGAGACTCACGTCCGTGCGGCGTCGGAGCAAGTGCGCTTCGATGTGCTCCATCGGCACCGGCCCACTCTCAACAACGTATACGCCCAGCTGAATGCCGTAATGATCGTCCTCGATGCTCCGACCCGCTTCCGCGGCGTACTCCCTTATCTTCATGACGCCGTCCGCAACGTCATCTACAGTCACTTGGGACGGTAGCCATCCGTCGCCCAGCCTGCCTGTTCGCCTGAGCGCATGCTCCGTGCGCCCGCCAATCCAAATGGGAATTAGCCTGCCCGGGCGCGGATTGACCCCGGAATCGTCCAGGCGCAGGAACTCGCTCTCGTAGGTCACGCGCTCCTCCGTCCAAAGGCGGCGCATGACCTGAATGGCCTGGTCGAGACGCCTGCCGCGGTCGCGCTTGCGGACGCCCATGGCGTCGTACTCGAGCGGCGATTCTTGGCCCACGCCCACGCCTACCGACGCAAGCCGCCCGCGCGAGAGCAGATCGAGCGTGGCAAGGGCACGGGCAACGAGCACAGGGCTGCGCACCGACATCAGCAACACCCCGGTGCCGAACTTCAGCCGCTCCGTCCGCGTCGCCGCAACCGCCATCCCGATGAGCGGGTCCACCACCCAGGGCGCACCGACGATGCGGTCGGTGAACCACAGCGAGTCCCAGTCCTGCTCTTCGAGCACATCAAGGTAGCGCAGGAATGCTTCGCGGCCCTCGCGGGCCATCGCCGACGCCGTCCCTATGCCGATTCTGATGGCCACGATGTATGGGATTATCGCACGCGATGCGACGGTATAGCAGTGGCGTGAGCAGCGCAAAGCGCCCCGATCGCCTATCTAGCGACCGGGGCGCCCGCCTAATACCTTCCGCTAGGAAGGCTCGCACCCTGCTGCGCCTCGCTTAGACCCGTCGACAGGTCCAGCGATGGGATCGCCGGTGACTGACCTCGACCGTGGTCGGTCGCTACCGGCGGGCAGCGGGTGACGCAGCAGTGCGATGAGTACTTGGTAACACTACTGGATCACCCCCTTTCTGTGGCCTATCGCCACGGGGCAATCGTAGGGGTTGCATGCTCGCTTGCCAAGGGGTAGCGGGGGGACTTCCGGGTCAATCAGCAGTTCGTGTGCATTGCCCACCGACGGACAGCCTCAGCCTCGTCGCGGACCACGGTGCGCAACGCGCCCTTACCCGGGCCGCAGTCGGTGTGATAGAGCCCGCGCTCTACGCGGCGGCGGACGAACCGAGCACCGCAACCTCTGCACTCGAGGCCCGTCGCACGTGCGCTGGTGCTTTGCGGCGCGAACGCCGGCGGCGATTTCGCGAGCGCACGCGGCTCCGCACCAAGCCGACGGACCCATTCGCGCCACTGTGCACCGTGAGGCGGCTCACGCTTGCTGCCCTTGCGCATGCTCGCGTGCATGGCAATATGCGCCAGCTCATGCCGCAGCGTCTCACGCGCCTGCCCCTCTTCTAGCCATGCCGATAGGCGAATGGCGGGCGTGGCGTAGTAGGCGCGACCCAGCATGCGGTGCATCCGCGTCGACCATTCGAGCACAGGCACAGCGAGCCCGTGCTCGCGGCACAGGTCAGCGAGCAACTGCTCGATTTCGCCGGCGAACGACGGCGTCATAACGGCTTCGGCGCAAGCTCCGGGCGCAGGTCGTCGGGTGCAACGCCGGTCAGCCCGCGCCGCTCCAGCTGCAGGCGCGCAGGACAGCGCTCGACCAGAACGCATGCGCCGCACAGAGGCCGCTGCGCCTTGCAGATGCGCCGACCGTGCGTAATGAGGTAGACGTGCGCGGGGAACACCCGCTCCGGGTCTATCGACGCCTCCAGCACGTCGTGAGCCTCGTCCACGCCAACCTTGGGGCCGATCAGGCCGAGCCGCCCCGCGACGCGGTAGATGTGCGTATCGACCGCGAACACCGGCCTGCCCAGCGAGAACGACAGGACGACTGCCGCAGTCTTAGGCCCAACACCGGGCAGGGACTTCAGCCACTCCTTCGCGTCGTCGATAGGCATCTCGGCAAGGAAGGCGATGTCGAAGCCGCCGGTGCGCTCCCTCACCGTGCCCAGCACCTCCTGAATGCGCGGCGCCTTCTGGTCGGCGAGCCCTCCGTGCCGGATGGCGTCCGCCACCTCTCCAACAGGCGCTGCCAGCACGTCGTCCCACGTCGGCAGTGCGGCGCGCAGCGAGTCATACGCCCGCCCCGCGTTCAGGTCGGACGTATGCTGCGAAAGGATGGTCCACACCAACTCGTCGAGTGGCGGAATGCGCGGTCGATGGTCTACCACGCCATAGTAGGACGCGAGAAGTTCGTACGCCTCTTCGAGCGAATACGGCCTAATCCCGCGAACGCTGCGCGGGCGTAGTACCTTTTGCCGCCGCCCGACCCCTGCCCGTCCTGGCACCCCCGAACGCGCTGACGTGCCCGAAGAACGACCACCCCCGCGCCGGCTTGCATCCAAATCAGGCAAGCGCGTCAACCTCCTCCAGGTGCGCTACATCGCCGTGCACTTCGAGCGATACCGCCCCGTCAACCCACGTGGCGACAGTAAGCGATGCAAGCCCGGTCACCAACTCAGGCCGCCCATGCTCTACGTCGCCCAACCCCATTGCAAGACTTGCGACGACCCTGACGGGCGAATCGTGCGTGACCACGAGCACGTCGCCTGAGTGGCGCATTGCGACCTCGCGCATGAAGCGCTCCATACGCCGGCGCAGCGCACCCAGGCTCTCTCCTCCCGGAAACTCGACTGTCTCCGGTGCAGTGCGCAAACGTTCCCATAGATCGGGGTATTGCGCGCGGAGCTCCGTCGTCAGCATGCCCGCCGTCTCGCCATAGTCAAGGTCGCGCAGCAGGAAGTGGAGGCGCACAGGCAAGCCAAGGGCGCCCGCAACGATGGCTGCAGTCTGTCGCGTGCGCGGCAGCGGGCTCGCGTACACGGCCTCGAATTGGTGCGAAGCCAGCCTGCGGGCGAGCGCGCACACCTGCGCAACACCGACCCTGTCGAGGTTGCCGCCACCTTGCACGCGCCCTTCCACATTCCATTGCGTGCGCCCGTGGCGGACAAAATAGAAGTGCGTTTGCCCCATGACTAGCCTACCGCCCTCTCAATCGCCATGCATCGCCTCAGTCCGGACGCCAATGGATGCGGCGATGGTACGCGAACCGGCACGCAACCTCTAGCGCACCAAAGAAACGGTGGCGAATGCGGGTTGTCGGGGGCGGGAGCCGGACGTACATTACGCCCGGGAGCTGACCGCATCATCCGGCAGGAGGTTGTCCACATGTGCAAACGGAAGGAAAAAGAATCGATCAATGAGGCACCCAAGCAAGCGGCAGCCGTTACATGGTCGAATCGCTGGCGCATTCTGGGCCTGGCCATCGCGACCGCGCTGCTCATCACAGCCTTCCGGCGGCTAGCCTAGCCTCCCCTCCCACGTCGCCCCCCACGAAGGCGGTGGCCTACATCGGCTCGAGCGGATCGGCATCCGCATCGCGCTTCCTACAAATACAACCGCTCGGGGTTGCCGTAGCGCTCTTCGAACCCTGACCGCACTTCGTCAAAAAGGCTCTCGAACTCCACTGAGCGCAGCGATTCGGTGCTCATGATGTAGGCGTCCTCGCCGTTGTCGGAGTAGTAGCGGCGGCGGAGTCCGACGTTCTTGAAGCCGTACTTCTCATAGAGGCGCTGCGCGGCCTCGTTGGACACGCGCACCTCCAGCGTCAGCACCTCGCAGCCGCGCCGTAGCGCCATCTCGACCGCACCCAGCATGAGCAACTCGCCCGCGCCCAGCCCCCGGTATGCCTCACGCACGGCAATGGAGACGATGTGCGCCTCGCCAGCCATGTACCACAAACCAACGTAGCCAATAAGAAGCGGAACGGTGCGAGGCGCCTCGAGCGGCGGTTCTTGGCGACGGCGGCGCAACCAGTCCATCAGGCTGCGCCTAGGCCGCTTCGGCGGAAGCGTCAGGTGCTCCTCGCGGTGCTCACAGATCGAGTACTCCGCCTGCCGGTTGCGCATCTCACGCCGATACGACGTCCCGGGCCACAGCGTAGGAAACGCGTCCCGCTCGATGGCCGCCACCTGATCGAGGTCGTACCACTGCATCGGGCGCAAGAGAAGGGGAAGTGTCTGCTGACTGCGCGCCATAGGTCTTCGCACCCGAGTCTAGCAGAGGGTGTCTCTACTGCTCCCGGCGGGAGGGGGTTCTCTACGGGAGCGGATTCAGATCCACGCCCAGTACCGACTCCGCCCACTGGGCAACGGCGAACAGGTGCACCTCATGCCATTGCGGCGCAACGAATTGGGCCGCGACGGGCAGCCCGTTCGAGGCCAGCCCCATCGGGATGGAGATGCTTGGCAAGCCAGCGAAGGTGAAGAAGCTCTGAAAGCGCGTGTCGCCGGTGTTCGTCAGGTTGGCCGGCGCAGGGCTGGACGCCGTCGGCAGGAGCAACGCATCGCAATCCCGCAGCGCACCATGAAACTTCGCTCTGGTGTTGCGCTGCACGCGGCGCGCCTCGATGTAGGTGATCGCGGAGTGCTGCTCGCCTGCCTCCAGGTACTCGCGAGTGCGCTGCTTGTAGAGGTCGCGGCGCTCGGGCCAGTACGCTTGGTGCGCGTGTAGCATCTCGCTCTCCTGAACGACGCGGTGGTGTGCGTAAGTGGCGCCAAAATCGAGGTCGGGGTCGACCTCCTCTACCGTCGCGCCGGCCTCCGCAAGGTCGTTCGCGACGCGCTCGAGAGCGGCCCACGTCTCAGGCTCCGACTCCTCTTGGAAGAAGCGCCTGACCAGCCCGATGCGGGGGCGCTCGACCCGGCCCAGCTCAGCCCGGAAGTCGGGCAGCGGCGCGTCGTTGGTGTCGGGGTCGTTCGGGTCGTAACCGGCCATCGCTTGCAGCATCAGCGCGGCGTCCTCCACCGAACGCGTGAGCGTGCCGACGTGGTCGAGCGAGTACGCCATCCAGATGACGCCCGTCCTGCCGATCCGCCCGAAGGTCGGCTTGAAGCCGACGCAGCCGTTGTACGCGCCAGGGCGCAGGACGGAGCCGACCGTCTGCGTACCGAGAGCTACGGGCACCATGCGCGCCGCCACCGCGACGCCCGAACCACTGCTCGAACCGGCGGGCGTGTGTTCCGCATTCCACGGATTCTTCGCCGCCGAAGGATGGCCGCCCGCAAACTCCGTCGTGGTCGTCTTCCCGAGCATGACCGCCCCGGCCTGGCGGAGCTTGACGACGCAGTGAGCATCGGCGTCGGGCACGCGGCCTTCAAGTACGTCCGAGCCCCCCTCAGTCAGGATGCCTGCCGTATCGATGATGTCCTTCAATCCGACGGGGATACCGTGGAGAGGGCTCTTGGGGCCTGAGCGCTCGATCTTGTCCTGCGCGGCCTTGGCCTCCTCGCGGGCAACGTCGCCGGTGACGCGCGCCCACGCGCCAAGCTGCGGTTCGAGTCTTTCAATGCGCGCCAGCAGCGCCTCTGCCAGGTCGACGGGCGAGAGCTCCCGCTTGGCGATGCGCTCCGATGCCTGCGCTACGGTGAGGTCATGTAGTTCGGGCACTGTGCCCCTCCTAAGGGATGTCGTCGCCGATGTGCGCCATGTCGTTCCAAAGGCGCACGGCGCATCGGCCCTGATGGTACTCCAATAGCGAGACGCTCGTCGGACGGAGTGAGCGATGCAACCAGTATCCCTCCGCCCTATCGTCGAGCAGCGCAGCAGCAAGCGCGCGGTGGGCGCCGCCATGCCCCACCACCAGCACCTGCTGCCCGATATGCCGCTCCAGCAGCATCCGCGCGACTGCTTGCTGGCGTGTGAAGAGCTGGCGCACGCTCTCGCCGTTGGGTGGGGCCAAGTCGAGGTCAGGGTCCTCGCCGACGATGCGGTACTCGACGTGCGGGTCTCTGCGGCGCACCTCTTCCCACCCCAAGCCCTCGTAATCACCGAAAGCGATCTCGCGAAGGCCAGGCTCCGGTGTCGCGGTCAGGCTGTCTCCACGAACGGCAAGCAGCTGCTGAACCGTCTCCCACGTCCGGGTGAGATCACTTGCGTAGACGGCGTCGAATCGGACTCGTGCAAGGCGCTTGGCCAACAACCGCGCCTGCTCCCGCCCTGAGTCAGCGAGCGGCACGTCAACCTGGCCTTGGATGCGTCCATCTCTATTCCACTGCGTCTCGCCGTGCCGTATCAGAAATAGCCGCATCACAGAGTGGAAGAGTAGCAGAAGGGGGTTAACGCTGTAGTAACTGCCCGCTAACGCAAGCGCAGACATCCTGGCTGCCCCGCCAGGATTCGAACCTGGGTCAACAGATCCAAAGTCTGCTGTGCTACCACTGCACCACGGGGCACCATGCCCATTGTAACGCCGGGTCACGGCCAAGGTCGCGGTTACCGCTCCAGAAATCGCACCTGCGATCCGGGGGCTATCCCATGCTGAGCGGCAGTGCCGGCGTTGAGTTCCAGGACATAGCGCACGGGGCTGGGCGAGGTATAGGTCGGCAGGTCGGAGTCTGGAGTGCCGGGAAGGGCGTGGGGAACGTCTGCGGTAACGCCGACGACGCGCAAGTCGGCATCAATCCAGACCATGTCGAGCGGAAAGCGCATGCCTCGCATCCAGAAGCTCGCGATACGCGGCGTTTCGAACTCAAACCACATGCCTCGTCCCTCCGGTAGCCTATCGCGGAAACCCAGTCCCCGTGCCCGCGACTCCGGCGTGTTTGCTATCTCCACCGTGAAGGAGGCGCCACCAATCTCCAGTACTGCCTTGGGGAGCCCTGATGCGGGCGTCGTCGTTGCGGTTGGAGTTGGTAGTGGCGTCGGTGTCGGAGTAGACCTCGGGGTAGGCGAAGGAACGGGCGTTGGCGTAGCGATGGGGACGGGCGTTGGAGGAGGAGGCGCTGCCGGAGTGGGTGTCGACGTCGGGGCGGCAGCTCCGCAGGCTGCAAGCAACAGCGCGAGTGCGGCGGCAATGGCAGGGAAGGATTGCCTATTGACCGTTGTCCGCCACATCCCACAGTGCGGCCTGCTTGAGCGCCTGCCTCTCGGGGTAGTCCACGCCGATATGTTCGTAGGCGCGCTTCGTCGCCACCCTGCCTCGCGCGGTGCGGGCGAGAAAGCCCAGTTGGATTAGGAAGGGTTCATAGACATCCATGATCGTGTCGGCCGCCTCGCCGATGGACGCGGAGATGGTCTCCAGCCCGACGGGACCGCCGTCGTACTTGCTCACGATGGTCTGCAACACGCGCCGATCGATTTCGTCGAGGCCGAGCGGGTCGACGCCCAACAGCGCCAGCGCCTGCCCGGTGACCTCGAGGTCGATGCGGCCTTCAGCACGAACCTGCGCGAAGTCGCGGACGCGGCGCAGCAGGCGGTTCGCAACGCGCGGCGTGCCTCGGGCACGTTGTGCAATCTCTCCTGCGCCGCCCTCGTCAATTTCGACTTGCATCAGTCCGGCGGAGCGCCGCACGATTAGCTCGAGCGCGGCAGTATCGTAGTAGTCGAGCCGGTAGACGGAGCCGAAGCGATCGCGCAGCGGGGCGCTCAGCATGGCGTAGCGTGTCGTCGCACCGATAAGAGTGAAGGGTTCGATGCGCAGGTTGATGCCCTGCGCGTTCAGTCCCTTGCCCATGACCCACGAGACCGTGAAGTCCTCCAGCGCAGGGTAGATCATCTCCTCGGCAGGGCGCGGCAAGCGGTGCACCTCATCTACGAACAGGATGTCGCCGCGCTGGAGCTGGGTAAGGATTGAAGCCATGTCCCCTGCCCGCTCTATGGCTGGGCCGGTGGTGACGCGGATGCTCGCGCCCATCTCGGAGGCGATGATGTGCGCCAGCGTCGTCTTGCCCAGGCCCGGCGGACCGTAAAGGAGCATGTGGTCAAGCGGTTCGCCCCGGCGCTGAGCGGCCGCCATCGCGATCGACAGGTTCTCCTTGACGACGTCTTGGCCGACGTAGTCATCGAGGCGGCGGGGTCGAAGGCCGCTGTCGACCGAAACGTCGTCGGGCTGAGGATCGCCGGAGATGATGCGCTCGGTCATGCGATTCGGCGTCTCTCCCCTGCATGGCGGAAGCGGTGTACGACTAACTCTACCGCGCAACGCTGCAATTGTAACCCGCGACATGTCACGGGCACCCGCGAGGCACCTCGTCTGCGCTAGACTGCCCGCACATGGACGCGAAAGGCAAGGAGCGTTGGGAGCAGACCACGTACCAGCCGGCGATTGAGGCGCAGCCGGAGCGGGCGGCGTTCGCGAGCGAGGCAGGCGAGCCGACGGCACCGCTCTACGACACGCCCGGCGATGCGGCGCACATCGGCTACCCGGGCGAGTTCCCGTTCACGCGCGGCGTCCATCCGAGCATGTACCGCAGCCGCCTATGGACGATGCGGCAGTATGCCGGATACTCAACGCCTGCGGAAACGAATGCGCGTTTTCGACGGCTGCTCGCCGAGGGGCAGACCGGCCTATCGATAGCGTTCGACCTGCCCACGCAGATCGGATACGACCCCGACCACGCCCTGGCACAGGAGGAGATAGGCAAAGTAGGCGTATCGGTCAGCAGCATCGTCGACATGGAGGAGTTGCTCGCCGATATACCCCTGGATGCGGTCACAACGTCGATGACCATCAACGCCACGGCACCAATCCTTCTGGCCTTGTACCTGGCGGTGGCACGCCGGCGAGGCGTCCCCCTTTCCTTGGTGGGCGGCACCGTGCAGAACGATGTTCTGAAGGAGTACATCGCACGGGGGACATATGCGTTTCCGCCCGCGGGGTCTATGCGGCTCGCCACCGACCTCTTCCACTACTGCATCGAACACACGCCACGCTGGAACCCCATTAGCGTGAGCGGCTACCACATGCGCGAGGCGGGGGCAACGGCAGACCAAGAGGTGGGCTTTACGCTGGCGAACGCCGTCGCCTACGTAAGGGCAGCGGTGGACGCGGGCATCGACCTGGACGCCCTCCTCCCCCGCGTATCGTTCTTCTTTGCGGCGCATAACGACCTATTGGAGGAAGCCGCAAAGTTTCGTGCGGCGCGGCGACTCTGGGCGCGCATCACCCGAGAGCGGCTCGGCGCGAAGGAGCCGCGCTCATGGGCGCTGCGCTTCCACACCCAAACGGCAGGCGTCACCCTCACCGCACAGCAACCGGAGGTGAACACCGTGCGCACGACGGTGCAGGCGCTGGCCGCGGTCCTCGGCGGCACGCAATCGCTGCACGTCAATGCGCGCGACGAGGCAATCGGCCTGCCAACGGAGGAATCAGCGACGCTCGCGCTACGCGCACAGCAGGTGCTTGCCGCCGAATCCGGCGTCGCTACGACAGTCGACCCGCTCGGGGGGTCATACTATGTTGAGCACCTGACAAACGAAATCGAACGTCGGGCGGAGGCGTACATCGATCATGCAGAGCAACTTGGGGGTGCAGTCGCAGCCATCGAGGCGGGATATCCGCAGGCGCAGATAGAGGAGGCCGCGTACCGCCACCAAAGGGCGGTCGAGCGAGGCGAACGGACGGTCGTCGGCGTGAACGCGTACGTGGAGGCCTCGGAACCCCCGTGGCGAGCATTGGCGCTCGACCCGCGCATTGCCGCCGCACAAATCGAGCGCGTACAGCGCGTCCGCGCCCAGCGCGACGGCGCGACCGCCGCCCGCGCACTTGCGCGCTTGGGTGATGCGGCAGCGGGCGACGGCGACACCATGTCGGCCATCTTGGAATGCGTGGAGTCGTTCGCGACGCTGGGCGAAATCGCTGCCGTGCTGCGAGACGCGCTGGGAGAGCATACGCCGATGCGGCCTTAGGCAGCGTGCCAGTCGTACGGGGCTCCAATTGGTGTTTACAGGCTTCGCTAATGCCTTCTTAGATTTCGTTGGTTTACGTAGGCTTGCGTAACCAGCGGTTGGTGATGCGTAGCCTGCGAAAATGCGATGTTCTACGGGTGTGATCTGTCGCACTCCAAAATCGGCACGCCCTGTGCAATGGCGCTACCTGGCTCGAACCGGCCGCGCGCAAACCCTTGCCGCGAAGTGCGGCATCGAGAGAGTTGAGCGTTGCGGCAACGGCCAAGACTGACTAAGACCCTCATCACGTGCGACGAGTGCGGGCGCACTACGATGAGTCTTCGCCCGGGGCGCGAAGCAGTCAGGCGCCGGCTGTCGCCGTACGTCTTCTGCAGCACAGCTTGCCAGCGCGCGCATTGGGAACGCCGCCGTCGCGAGGCGCGAGTAGCCCAGCTCCGTCCGTACCGCTGTGCAAGTCCAGGATGCGATAGGGAGATCGCCCCGGTATACGGACCAGGGAGGCCGCGGCGCTTCTGCTCCGATCGCTGCAAGGAGGCCGTCGCGATCCAACGCGCCAACCTGCCGCGGTCGGCCGAGGTGCGAGAAGCAATCGAGAGCATCGCAGCAATGCAAACGTACGCGGCAGGCAAGTGGCAGGAGGCCTGGGAACATCGGCTGGAGCTCTTGCCTGTGATGGACACCTACAAGGAGACCCAGCATGTGGACGAGGCTAGAAGGGGCAAGCGTATCCTCATTCCGCAGTTCCTCGAACAGGTTGGGGCAGGACTGAAGGAGCAGCGCACGCGCGACGAGTCCGCGGCCGCCGCTGCACTCGCGCTATGCCAGGCGCGCACTGCCTTTGTGAGAGCGCAAGCCCGCCGTGCTAAACGGGCGGCGGCGGCACGTGAACGGCGCGCCAATGCACGTGGCCAGACTCCAGCGCTTCCTCAAGCCGACAGATGACACGCGGTGCGGCAGCGGACGGTAGTCCGGTCATGCCCCCGGAATGGCTGTGGCCAACCTGTCGACCCTGACCAGTTCGTCCTCATTCAGGCAGTCGAACAACTCGAATCCACCCTCGGCCACCTCCATCAAGTCGGCGGATGAGAACGGCAGTGAGCGGTCGTTGAGGTAGGCGGCAAAGACGGGTAGCTGCCTATGGCGATTCAGCACGAAGTCGCCAATGCAGTCCACCGACGCATCGCTGATATTCCCAAGTACCCCCTCCGTAGCGATGACGAAGAACGCGGCGACGCTGTCAAGCGTGAGGCAATCAGTTGCAATGACGCCAAGTCCGGCTGCCCTCAGCGGCGTGGCGTTCACCAGCGCCCCGTACTCCTCCTCGGAAAGCGCGTCGCGTACGCAGGTCGCCTCGGGTTCCGGGAGCAAGGCGACCAGGTTTTTCCCAGATAGGGGCGAGGCGGCATCGAGAGCGGTGTAGAGGTTTATTAGGACATCCGCCCTCTCGCGACCCGTCATGCAGTTGTAAAAGCCGAGTATGACTGTGCGCGGCCCAGTGGCGTGGCTCGCGCCCTCCCCTGACCATTGGAGGCCAAGGCGCTCGTATATCAACTCGGGGCGCTCAAGGGCAAAGTCAGCGATGCACATGCGCGTCTCTTCGCTGCGCCCGCCGGCTGCAGCGTCCAGGAGCGCTACACCAAGGAGCACGGCGTTCTCCGTGCTCAGGCAGTCGAACAACGGCGCCGATCCCCAGGAGTCGCCGTTTGCGGCCAGCAACGGTATGTCGAGCATGGCCTGATACCCAGCATCACCCACGACCTCTTTGATGCAGGCGGCTTCCTGCTCGGAGATGTGGTCGATGAGGTCCCCACCGGTAGTCGACATGTCGAGAACGAAGTTCCGCAAGGCCAGAGAAGGCTGCACGGCCGTGGGAATGGGCGTTGGCGTTGCCATCGCAACCGGGGCTGGAGTAGCCGTGGGCGCCGACATGGCGGTGGGTGTGGCTGTCGGAACCGGTGTGGCCGTGGGCGCCGGTTCAGTAGAGCACGCCGTCACGGCAACTAGCACGGCTAGAGCGGTCGCTACAACTACACCCATACGCCAAGGCATACCGAACGTTCCGGGCGAGGCGCGCAGAATGGTGTGTCACCTACCAATGGTGCCGAAGGTCGGAGTCGAACCGACACGGGGTCGCCCCCAACGGTTTTTGAGACCGTCGCGTCTACCCTTCCGCCACTTCGGCAGGTCTCGACCATTATCCCACGGCGGCGAATGCGCCTACAACGCGATGCAAACGTCTAGACGGGGCCGGCGACATGGGACGAGTTGAAGGTAATGCGGTGGCCAGCTGGCTCCATCACATAGAAGGAAGCATGGATGCGCCCGCGCGTGATGGGCGACGGCCCAAGGCCACGCGACTCCAACTCGTGGTGCGTGGCATCGATATCGTCGACCATCAAGTCGAAGCCCGCGTCCGTAGGCTCGACCGAGTCGCGCGCTGCCAGGACGAGGTGTGTGCCGCCGCGCAGCTCCATGATAGCGACATCTTCGCCGCGAAAGACGGGACGCATCCCGACCTGGCGCATGAATTGCTCCGACTCGTCAAGCCTGTCCGTGGTCATGGAAATGTGGCCTACCCAAACGGGTGGTCGAGCATCGTTGTCCATAGCCTCACCTCAACGCGGGTCATCGGCCCGCTTGTGGCACAGCGTATCGCCCAGAAGAGGATGCGGCAATGGTCGGTGCATCATCACGTGGTTTGCCGCTTACAGCAGCCACGCCTAGAATCGGCGACCAGCACATCGGCGGGGTTTGTCCGATAGGCATGTCCACGCTTGACGACGTTGTCGCGGCGAACGCAGCACCCAAACGCCTGAACGGGGGCGAGGCCTTCCTCTTCACCGAAGGGCCCGTTTGGGACCATGAGGGCCGCCTCTACTTCAGCGATTCGCCGTCAGACCGAATAATGCGGGTGGAGCGCGACGGCAGCTTCATGACGTTCGCTTCGGCAACGGACGGCGGGAATGGGATGGCCTTGTCGCATGACGGACGCCTGTACGTCTGTCACGGAAGAGGTAATCGCATCGGTGCGTACGACACTGAGACGGGGCAAGCGCAGACAGTGGTCGATTCATATGGTGGAAGGCCGTTGAACGCACCGAACGACCTCGTCTTCGACCGCAGCGGTGGCCTGTACTTCACCGACCCGGTATTCCCCGCGGCAGGCCAACGGCTCTCCCAAGACGTGGAGGCCGTCTACTATCTTGCGCCGGACGGCGGTCTTCACCGCGTATGCGACGGCATTGCCAAGCCGAACGGCATCGTGCTGACGAGCGACGAGACGATGCTGCTCGTCGCCGGCTCCTTCGGCAAGTACGTCTGGGCGCTCGATCTCGGCGAGCCCGGCGCTATGAAGCGCGCGCACGAGTGGGGTGAACTGGAGGTACCGGAGGCCGCGTACGTCCTGGGGCCCGGCGGCACTGCGGTGCAGCTCGAGGGCCATCCCGAAGCGACTATCGCCGATGGGATGTGCCTCGATGCAGCGGGCCGGCTATACGTCACCGCGCAGCAGGGCATCCAAGTGCTGGACGCCGGCGGCAACCACATCGGCACGCTCACGTTCCCGGAACAGCCGGCAAATTGCTGCTTCGGCGGTCGCAATCTGACAACGCTGTACGTGACGGCGCAGACGTCCGTCTATTCGCTTCAGATGCAGGTTGCAGGCCTGCACGTGCCGCTGGGCTAGGTCAGCGAATTAGAGGGTGGAGCGGAAGACGGGATTCGAACCCGCGACCTTCTCCTTGGCAAGGAGATGCTCTACCACTGAGCCACTTCCGCTCGATTCGGCTGTTCCCTATTGTAGCCCGAGGAAACTGTGCATGGTGCCGAGGCCCAGACTTGAACTGGGGACACCAGCATTTTCAGTGCTGTGCTCTACCAACTGAGCTACCTCGGCCAGTATTGCCATGGTAGGGATGCCCTCGCGCGAGTGTCAAGGACGGAGGTCGCCGCCGGACAGCCTTGCACCGCTAGATGATGCCTATCCCTGCAGCACGCTTCTTCGTTTCGAGACTGACGAACGTCTGGGTCTGCCTCACACCTTCGACAGTACCCACGCGATGGTGGAGGAAGTCGGCCAATGCCTCGGCGCTCGGCAGGTTGACCCATATGAGGATGTCATAGGCGCCAGTGATGATGGCTACGTGCTCCGTCTCAGGGAGCTCCGCGAGCCGCTCCGCAACCGTCTCGATGCGGGACGGGTCCACCTGCAAGCCGATGAAGGCGGAGGTGTGAAAGCCGAGTTGCTCAGGCTCGGCAATGGCGACGACACGAATGATGCGGCTCTGGAGCAATGCGGTAAGGCGGCGCCGCACCGTGCCCTCACTCACCTCCAGTTGCCGCGCCATGTCGGCATGGGAGGCCCGTCCGTCCGATTGGAGCCTCTCGATGATCTTGCGGTCTAGGTCGTCCGTGGCGCCACTCCTCAACTAGGCGCATGGCCTATTTGCGCAAGAAGATAAGTGCTTTCCATCGCTTCGTCAACCGTCATGAACGGAAAACAACACACGACAATAAGCCACCTACGTGTTTAGTCGTGTGGGGAGCGCAGGCTAACGGCTGCGAGTGTCGCCGCGTGGCTGGAAAATCGAGCCGGCGCCCGGCAGGTCGGCAGGCATGGAGCGCCCGGAGCGGCGAGGATCGCCGAAGGGCCGCCTGGAGAGCACCGCGAGGGCTCCCAGAGCGGCGCCAACGAGCGCGGCGCGCTTCAAGAAACCCCGGCGGTCGGTTGGGCTAGTAGCAAGTGCAGTCTTGCTCATGGCGGAGCAATTGTAGCGTTTGTGAAAATGCCTGCAAAGTACGACGGCGTACGAATCCCCGCTGCCGTTCGGTCTCCCGGCCTCAAGTCTGCGGCGAAGACGAGGCGTGGGTACACTGCGCTCACGGCAGGCTCGGCGCAGTCGTATGCGAAATTCGTCACAAGTTACTGTTGACGCGCACTAGCGGCTAGTCTAACGTTACTCGCCAGGATCGGGTCAGGCGCTAGTAGCTACCGGTTGCGTAGCCGCGGCGCCAGATCCACCGCCCTAATTCGGAGGCCTCATTGGGCGACCCTGTGTTCCTCAATGCTACCGACTGGCAAGAGGTCGGTGGGCTATTACTGACCCTTTGGTGGCTCTTCGGATCGGTGTTGGGCTTTGCCGGCTCTATTCTCATGGCCCAGGGCATGCTGCCCTCACTTGGCTTTACGCGAGACCTTCCGGCTAGTGCGGTGAAAACGCTCCGTCTCCCGCTTTACGCGTCGGCGGGGCTGTTCCTGGCGCTGGGGATCATTAGCGTGCTCATCTTCCTCGACAGGCTCGATATCTTGAAGAACATCTTTGATCAGGGGCCCATCTAGCGGATGGGGAATGCGACGCTCATCAAGATTGCGGTGCCGGTGGTCGGCCTGTCCGTGGCGGTGGTCGCACTACTTGTCGCATGGTTCTTTCTATCCGCATGGTGGAGCCAGCCTCCTGCGGTCTTGGGCTTCAACGAAGGACCCGTTCAGCCGATAGCATTCCCGCACACGGTCCACGTGCAGCAAGCAGGCATCGACTGCCAGTTCTGCCACCGAACGGTGAGCACGGACGAGGCGGCCTCCATCCCCGCTGTCGAGCAGTGCCTCTTCTGCCACGACTTCGGCAAGATTGACGGCTCCCTCTCGCCCGATCCGGAAATTGCCCAGGCCGAGATTGCCAAGCTCACGGATGCGTTCCATGGGAGCCTCGATGGGGATCCGCCGGCGCCCATCGATTGGGCGCGGGTCCACCGCCTGCCTGATCACGTGCAGTTTGTCCACGAGCCGCACATCACTGCGGGATTGACCTGCTCCACGTGTCACGGCGACGTCGCATCGATGGAGGTGGTGAAGCAGGTGCGCAACCTTAAGATGCGCGACTGCGTCGACTGCCACCGTGACCTAAACGCACCGACTGATTGCGCGACGTGTCACTACTAGAGGAGAGACGAACACCTTGGCATTGACACGCAGACAGTTCTTGAAGTGGGCGGGCGCGACCGGTGTCGGCGCCGTCGTCTTCAACGGCTGTACGGTCCCTGATCAGGAAGTGCGCGTTCAGAGCTCGCTGTCCATGCCCGAAGACCTTGTGACGGGGCGCGACAACTACTACGCGACGACGGCGCAATTGTCGTCGGGCAGCGAGGGATTGCTCGTTCGAGTGATGGAGGGGCGCGCAAAGAAGGTAGAGGGCAACCCCGACTTTCCGCTGAATACCGGCAAGCACGGCGCGCGAGCGGAAGGACTGCTGCAGGCGCTCTACCACCCCGACCGCCTACGTGAGCCATTGGCCAAGGTCGGCAAAGGGGGCCCCTTCCGGCGCATCAGCTGGGCACAGGCGTTAGCCCGGCTGCAAGAAATCGTCGGGGGCGCAGAGCCTGGATCCATGCTCATTGCCACGCCGCCTATTCGTGGCGCGCTAGCTGGTGTCGTCACGCGCTTCGCCGATGCGACAGGAAGCCGCACCGCAGGCTTCGACCCCCTCGGCCAGCAGGCGCTCTACCGCGCGGTGAGCGACCTATTCAACCAGCAGGTGCTACCCGAATTCGACATCGGCAACAGCCACTACATCGTCTCGTTCGGCGCCGATTTTCTGGGTACATGGCTCGCGCCGACGCACTTCATGCGCGGGTACGACAAGTTCCGGCACGTCAACGACCAACGCGGATACCTCGTGCAAGTCGATTCGCGCATGTCGGCGACGACAGCAGTCGCCGATGAGTGGGTCTACGTCAATCCCGGCACCGAGGGTCTGCTGGCCATGGCGATGGCGCACGTCATCATCAGTGAGCGCCTTGACCGCAACGGTTCGCCGGACGCCTATACGGGTGGTGGCGACGCAAGCCGAATCGACAACTTCCGCCCGGGGCGCGTGGCTGATGCCATCGGCGTGTCGGTAGCGCGCATCGAGCGGCTAGCTCGAACGTTCGCCTCGTCGGAGTACCAGCCTGCGATGGCAATGGGCGGGGGGTCGACGGGGGCGCACACCAACGGCACCGACAACCTGCGCGCCATCTTCAGCCTCAACTACCTGGTAGGCAGCGCGGGTGCGCCAGGGGGAATCATCCTGAATCCCGCAACGCGCAACCGCCGAATCGAAGCGGCATCGCTTCGCGATTGGGTCAGCGAGTTGGAGCAGATGCGCTCAGGCGAGACCAAAGTGCTCCTCGTCCGCGACGCAAACCTGCTGCACCAGCTTCCGGGCGAGTTGGACGCGGCCGGAGCGCTGAGCGGCGTCGAAACCATCGTCTCCTTCAGCTCCTTCCTCGACGAGACGACGAACGCGGCAGACCTCGTGCTACCGTGCCATACGCCGTTGGAGGAGTGGGGCAGCGATACCCCGGAGCCGGGGCCGGGCTACACGACCGTCGGCTTCCAGCAGCCGGTCGTGCGGCGCTTCCGCAACACGCTGGCGTTCGGCGACATCCTCCTCCAAGTGGGGCGCGAGTTGGAGCACACGGAGCAGTTGCCGTGGGCGACGATGCGTGATGCCGTCCGAGCGGAGGCGGGCGAGTTGCACGCCGCGGGAAAGGGCTCCGTGAGCGCCCCGACGTTCGAGGAGTTTTGGAAGGCATCGCTCGAGCGCGGCGGCTGGTGGGATCAGGCCGACGTAGTTTCGGCGCGTCCGCGTGCTCGCTCCGTGTCGCGGAGCGTACGCGATCCGAGCTTTGCGGGTGACGCCCACAGCTACCCCTTCCACCTCATACCATTTGAGTCGCACGGCGTCGGGATGAACGATGCCCACCTGCCCTGGATGCAGTCGGTGCCCGACCCCCTTACGACAGTCGCGTGGCAGACCTGGGTGGAAGTAAACCCGCAAACGGCCAAGCACCTGAACATCGCTCAGCAAGACATCGTGTTGGTCGAGGCTAGCAACGGGCGAACAATCCGCGCGCCCGTCTACATCAACCCGTCGACGCCGCCGAGCGTGGTAGCGGTCCCCTTTGGCCAGGGCCACGCACAATACACCTCGGTTGCAGCAGGACGGGGCGCCAACGTGTTCGACATTCTCGTGCCGAACGAGGACGCCGACACGGGGGCGTTTGCGTGGGCGAGCACGCGCGTGCGCCTACACAAGACCAACAGGCGGCAGAAGCTCGCATCGCTTGAGGGCATCTACCCGGCGGAGCAGTTGGATGACCAGCCCATCATCCTCATTCACACACCGGGCAAGACCAGTAGCAACGGCCACGGGTAAGGTAGAGAAGAGATGGTAACGACACCGCAACTTGACCGCGACCTAGACGCCCGCCCCACCGAGCGAAGTTGGGGGATGGTGGTCGACCTCGACAAATGTACAGGGTGCCAAGCCTGCGTCATCGCATGCACGGCGGAGAACAACATCCCCATCAGCGAGGAGGACCACTACCATCAGGGGCGCGCCATCACGTGGATACGCGTCGAGCGCTATTGGGAGGGCGAGTTCCCAAACGTGAAGGCGCGGTTCATCCCGCTCATGTGTCAGCACTGCGACAATGCACCGTGTGAGCCGGTCTGCCCTGTCTTCGCGACGTATCACAACAACGAAGGGTTGAACGTGCAGGTGTACAACCGCTGCGTCGGCACGCGGTACTGCGCGAACAACTGCCCCTACCACGCGCGAAACTTCAACTACTGGGAGCCCGTTTGGCCGGAAGACCTTCGGCACCAACTGAACCCCGACGTCACCGTGCGCGGACGCGGCATCATGGAAAAGTGCACCATGTGCGTGCAGCGCATCCGCCGGGCGACGCGGGGCAAGGACGGACGCATCCCAGACGGGTCCTTTGCGCCGGCATGCGTTCAGGCCTGCCCAACCCAGACGCTCACCTTCGGTGACCTGAAGGACAAGGAAAGCCGCGTCTACGAGTTGACGCACGACGAGCGAGCGTACACGGTGCTCAAGAGCCTGGGCACCGCGCCGAGCGTCACCTACCTGAAGCGCGTCGAGGAGGCCGAGGCGTAATGCACGGTAACGGGCATCACGAGCCCCTACCCCAACCCCCAAGCCACCAAGAGGTGGCACGCGAGACGATGGGTAAGTTCGCGGCCGTCGGGTCGGGCTACCTGCTCAGCCTGCTCATCACCGGCATCTTGGCCATTGTCGGCATCATCGGACTGGTCATCAGGATAAGCGGGGGCTTTGATGACCGGGCGGCGTGGGGGTACCACGCAGGCACCATGAACTTCCTGCTGAGCACGCTCGTGGCAATGCCCATCATATCGGCAGGGTTGCGCTTGACAAAGGCGCACTTTCGCCGGCCCATCACGCGGCTCGCGGAACTGGGCGCCTTGTCAGGCATCGTGATGTTCATCATGCTGATCTTCGCGCTGCAAGTGCTCCCCACCCTGGAGGGTCGGCCCGACCTGTGGTTCGACTTCCCCTTGGGCTCGCCCGATGCCTGGGAATACATCGGCGTCATCGCGATGGTGCTGTCCGCACTCCTGCTGGCGTGGACGGTTGCGCTCCCGGACCTAGCCGCCGCGCGCGATCACCTACCGGCATCATTCCGGCAGCGGCTTGCCGCAGGGCTATCCGTGGGATGGGTCGGCAACCTGCGCGCCTGGCGAGTGCAATACGCCGCATCGCTGGTGCTCGGCGCCATATTCCTGCTCACCTACCCGCTCGTCCACACCATGTTCTCGTCCGACTTCCACGCGGGCCTGGTGCCCGGACTGAAGGACGCCATCTTCCCAGCAACAGTGACGGTAATCGGCCTACAGGGCGCAGTAGCGACGCTCATCATCGTGATGTTCGTCGTCCGGCAAGCCGGGTATAAGGACTACATTGGGGTAGACCAGTTCTGGGCGTTGTCCAAGCCGCTGCTGGCATTCTCGCTCATGTGGTTCTACTTCTGGTGGGCGAGCTTCCTCACCTTCTGGTATGGGCGAACGGATTCGGAAATCGGCGTTATCAACCTGCTCTTCCTCGGCCCATACAAGTATGTATTCGCGACGTCGATGTTCCTCAACTTCCTGGGACCCTTGATTGCTCTGGTTTGGAATCCAGTGCGCCGCAGCGTCTGGGGTCCGACCGTCGTCAGCGTCGGAATTCTGATAGGCACGTGGCTGAACTGCATGCGCATCTACGTATCGGCTGCGTCCGTGCCTGACAGCGAGTTGTTCGGACACGTGCTCCACGTTGTGCCCGCGGCGATATGGCCGGACATCGCGGACATCATGGTGACGGTGGGCGCAGTGGCGGCGGCGGCGTTCCTGATGCTGCTCGCAGCCAAGGTTGTGCCGGTGATTTCGATGTGGGAGATAGGCGAAGGCCTGCGATTGGTAAAGGTTCGGCGCTACTACGGACGCTGGGTCCGCGTCATCGCGAAGTCGCACTAGGCCAGAGGCGAAGGTCTACAGAGCATGTACTACCGCAGAACGGTAACCGACGCACAGATCAACCAAGAGTTGCTCGACAACGTGTTGAACACGCACACGCGTTGGCTGGTGCTCGTCGGACTGACGGGACTCATCGTTGTGGGAGCGGTCAGCGCCGCCGGCTACCTCATCAACCAAGGGTTGGGCGTCACAGGCCTGAACCGCCCGGTGTTCTGGGGCTTTTTCATCACCAACTTCGTCTTCTGGGTCGGCATCAGCCACGCCGGGGTGATGATTTCGGCAATCCTACGGCTAAGCCAGGCGGAATGGCGGCGGCCAATGGTGCGCGCCGCAGAGACGATGACCGTCTTCGCGCTGATGACCTCGCTTCTCATGCCGGTGATCCACGCCGGGCGTCCTTGGCGCATCTTCTACTGGGTGCTGCCCTACGACTTCTCGCGAGGCATCTGGCCTGACGTACGGTCGCCGCTGGTATGGGACCCGACGGCCATCACGACCTATCTGACGAGCAGCATGTTGTTCGTGTTTACCGCGCTCATCCCCGACTTCGCGGTCATCCGCGACCGGTCGTCGGGATGGCGGAAAATCGTGTACGGAGCTCTCGCAATGGGCTGGCACGGCAACCCGCGCCAATGGAAGTTGCAGGGCATCGCGGGAATACTGCTATCGGCGCTCATCCTACCGGTGTTCGTCTCCGTTCACTCCATCGTGTCGTGGGACTTCGGAGTGAGCCTGGTGCCGTCTTGGCACGTGACAGTGTTTGCGCCGTACTTCGTCATCGGAGCGGTGCTATCGGGCGTCTCGGCGGTGGTGACGCTTATGATCATCATGCGTCGCCTGTTCAATCTCCACAACTACATCTGGGAGGAGCACATCGACGGCCTAGGCCGGCTGCTCGTCGTCGTGGCCCTCGGGTGGCACTTCCTGTTCTGGCTGGAGTTCGTGTTCGCGCTATGGCTGCTGGAGGAGCAGGAGCTCACGGTCTGGCTGTTGCGGCTGTTCGAGCCGCCATGGTCGTGGTTCTTCCTCACCTTCTACGTGTGCTCCTTCCTGATACCGGTGCCGCTGTGGATGTTCCGGCGCGTCAGACGGAGCTTCCAGTGGATGCTGTGGACCAGCCTGCTGGTAAACATCGGGATGTTCTTCGAGCGTCTCATCATCATCGTGCCGGCGCTCATGCGAAAGGGGCCGATAACGTTCCAGTACGGCACTTACAGGCCCAGCCCGGTGGAAATCACCATTGTGGCGGGAACCTTCTTCCTCGTGGGCTTCCTGATGCTGATGTTCAGCAAGTTCTTCCCGCTGATACCAATCTGGGAGGAGAAAGAGGGTCAGCGGCTAATCGACGAAGTGCAGGTGGGGCGCGTAGCGGTGCCCGGCTTGGTGAAGGAGTAGGGCTATGGCAAATGCAAAGGTACTGGGGCTGTTCCCCGACCCGCAGCAGGCCGCGGATGCCATCTCGTCGTTGCGAGAGGACGGCTTTCCGCACGAGGACCTCGACATCTATTCGGGAAGCCCCTTCCCGGAGGGGACGTTCGGGGAGTATGAAGCGCCGCACCGGCTGTATGTCTTCCCGTTGGTAGGGGCAATGGTCGGCTTTACCGTCGGCCTGCTCATCACGGCGGCCACGCAGATCTCCTACCCCATCGTCACCGGGGGCAAGCCACTGCTGTCGATTCCTCCCATGACGGTAATCATGTACGAAATGACGATGCTCCACGCCATCATCTTCACGGTGCTGGGCATCCTGTTCGAGTCGCGGCTGCCCCGGCGCAAGCTAGGGCTATACGACGCGCGGATCACGGAGGGCTACATCGGCGTCATCGTCTCCTGCCCACCCGAGCGGACGGGCGCAGCCGAAGGCCTACTGAAAGCGGCGGGCGCGGAGGACGTGAAGCAGGAAACCGCCAGCTAAAGGAGTAATCATGGGAAATCAAAAGAGCCTACAAAGCGTCGCCACATTCGTTGCAATTCTCCTAGTAGGCGCCGGCATTGGAGCAGGGGTCGGCTGGTTCGTTGCCACGATAACCAACTCAGACTCCCTCTCGGCCTTTGTCGTTCCAGGCGCGACCGTATTCCCCTGGATGGCAGTCGCCATAGTCTATGGCTCCTTCGGATTGGGAAAGAAGGCCGAAGGCTAAGGGTGAGGTGAAGCGCCTACTGGACATACGCGCGCTCGTTGCGCTTGCTGTGCTCGCAACCGCAGCGGTGGTCGCTGTCGCCTGCGACAGCGCTGACCCGGGGCGCTCCAGTGGCGCATACCCCATCGATATTTTCCAGGAGATGCACTACAACCAGGGTTGGAAGGCGCAGGAGCCGCCCCGCGAACTACCGCCTGAAGGGTCGGTGCCCATCAGCGGTGGCAAGTTGCCGCTACCGGAAGGTGCGGAGGCCATTGATGCGCTGGCCAATCCAGTGTCTGCCAGCGACGATGTGCTCAACCGCGCGGCGCACCTGTACGCAATCAATTGCGCCATGTGCCATGGCCCGCTGGGCGGAGGGGACGGGTACGTCGGCCTGCACTTCGAGGAGTACGCGGGCGTGCTACCGCCCGCGTTCGACAGCGAACGCATACGCGAGCTTTCCGAGGGCCGCGCCTATGCATCGATTACCCAGGGCTTCGGGCTGATGCCTGCCTTCGGGAATCTGCTCAGCGACGACGACCGATGGACACTCGTCCACCTCATCTTCGCCGACCCTGGCATGCGGGCAGCATTCCTATCCGATCCCAGCAACCAGGCGCCAGGAGGAGGCCCGACGGCAGACCAGTCGGCGTCGTGATGGCAGGATGGTGAGGGGTGCGGCGCGAGGATGCGGCGAAACGGTGCTATTGGGGGTTGGTAGTCGCGGCCTGCTTGGCCGCCGTGCTGCTATCAGCGCCGTATGTCAGCGCGCAGGGCAGCACTGCGCCACCCGATTTGCCTCCCGAGCTTGAAGAAGTCGCCATAGGGTTGGACAAGCGCCTGATATGCCCGGTGTGTCCGGGCGAGACCATCAATCAGTCGCAGGCGACGCTTGCCAAGCAGATGCGCGTCATCGTCCGAGAACGGCTGCTGCAAGGACAAAGCGAGCAGGAGATCATCGACTACTTCGTCTCCGTGTATGGAATTTCAGTGCTTGCAGAGCCGCCCAGGCAGGGCTTCGGGCTGACCGCTTGGATCGTGCCGCCGGCGGCATTGGCGGTCGGAGCCGCCTTGCTTGCGCTCGTCTTTCGCGCGATGCGCCGTACCACCCCTGCCCTTCCGCGGTCTGTGGAGGGGCCAGGAGACGATGCACCCCTTCCCGAATCCCTGCGCCTCGTCGACCAAGAATTGGGCGAGGAGAAGGCGTAGCAGGCGATGTCCCAACTTGGCACCCTATCGCTCGTCCTCGCGCTAGCCCTCGCCGGGTATAGCCTCAGCGCATCCGTTGCCGGGGCCCGGCAACGGAACGGCCCGCTGCTCGTGAGCGCACAACGGGCGGCATACGCGACGGTACCGGCACTGGCCGTCGGCGTGTTTGCACTGGTGACGGCCTTTCTGCAGAACGACTTCAGCATTCGCTACGTCGCGGAGCACTCGAATCTGGCCATGCCCCGCATCTACACCTGGGTGGCGTTCTATGCAGGGAACGCGGGGTCGCTGCTGTTCGTGTGCTTCGCACTGGCCGCGATGTGGGCGCTGGCGCTTTCGCTCTCGCCGCGCTACCTGGGGACGTTGCGCCCCTATGCGAATGCAGTAGCGATGCTGATACTCGTCTTCTTCACCGGCGTGACACTCTTGTTGGCCAACCCATTTGTCGAACTGGCGGCAACGCCGGTTGACGGGCTCGGCATCAACCCGTTGCTGACACACCCCGGCATGTTCATTCATCCTCCGCTCATCATGACCGGCCTGACGGCGGTGACGGTGCCGTTTGCGTTCGGGATGGGCGCGCTCATCTCAGGGCGCGTGGACGACGATTGGGTTGACGTTGGCCGCGTTTGGGGACTGGTTGCGTGGGTGGTATTGGGCATCGGGCTGCTGCTCGGCGCGTGGTGGGCATACACGATTCTCGGCTGGGGCGGCTACTGGGCATGGGACCCGGTAGAGAATGCGGCGCTCATGCCGTGGCTCGGGCTAACAGCCTTTATCCATTCCATCATGGTGCAGAAGCGCCGGGGAATGTTCAGGATGTGGAACATTGCGCTGGTGAACATCTCGTTTGCGCTTGGCGCATTCGGGATATTCATCAACCGCGGGGGGCCGGTGCCGTCCGTCCATTCATTCGGGGCGTCGACGCTGGGGTGGGTGTTCCTGCTCTTTTTGGGCGTAGCGGTCGTGGGCTCATTCGGAGTGTTCTTCTGGCGAATGAGCATCCTCCGCGGCAGCGCCTCGCTCGAATCGACGCTTTCGCGTGAGGCGGCATTCCTGGTGAACAACCTCCTGCTGCTCACCGTCGCATTCGTGACCATGTGGGGAGTGGTGTTTCCGCTCATCTCGGAGTTCGTGACGGGCGAGACCATCACCGTGGCGGAGCCCTTCTACAACCAAGTGAACGGACCGTTGCTGTTGGCGCTGGTGCTGTTGATGGGCATCGGCCCGCTGCTGCCATGGCGGCGCGCGACATGGGCATCGGTGCGCAGCGCGCTGGTCGTGCCTGCCATGCTAACAACTGTAGCCTTCATCGCGCTGCTGGCAGTGCGCGTGTTCAACCCCATTGCGCTCATCGCCTTTACCGTAAGCGCCTTCGTGGCGGCGTCGGTGCTGCAGGAGTGGGTGCGCGGAACGCTAGCCCGCCGCCGCGCGTCAGGCGACGCCTATCCGCTGGCGTTTCTCCGGCTGATGGCGGCGAACCGGCCCCGCTATGGTGGGTATGTCGTTCACCTTGCCGTAGTGATGCTGGCGTTCGGCATCATCGGCTCGCAGTTCTACAACCTCGAGCGCGACGTCATCCTTGGACCTGGCGAACGCGCAGCCATCGGCGCGTACGAGGTGGAATTCCTCGGCTGGACAACCGTCCCATTCGTGGACAGAACGGAGCGAACGGCGACCATCGACCTGTTTCGTGGCGGTACTCACGTCAAGACAATGGAGGCGTGGCAGGGGTTGTATCCGTCATTCCAGATACTCTCGACGCGCGCGGCCATTCACACAACGCCACGCGAAGACGTGTACGTACTGTTTAGCGAAGTGCAGCCAGATGGAGAGAGCGCCGTCTTCCGGCTGCTGGTCAACCCGCTTGTGTGGTGGATGTGGCTCGCAGGACCGTTCGTCCTGCTAGGGACAGTTGTCGCCCTTTGGCCGTCGCGCCAGCGAGCGGTCGCGACTGTGCCTGCCGCACTCCTCGGCGGCGCAGCCGTAACGAAGGCAGAGTAGGCCAGTAGTGGCGCGAGACGTGGTATGGCGATTCTCATAGCGACGTTGCTTACGGTCGTTCTGCTCGCGATTGTGGCGTATCCCGTGCTCGCGCAGCGAGGGAGACGAGCGGCAGAGGCAGATGAACCGCTGGCCGAGGCCATTGAACAGCTTCGGCGGGCGCGCGACAGGACGTATGAGGAGATTCGCGCACTCCAGCAGGAACGCTTCATGCGCGATATCAGCGACCAGGAGTACCAGGCGCAGCTGGAAGCGCTGCGGGCACAGGCCGCGCGGCTCATTCAGCAGCAGCGTGACGTGCAGGCGGGGCTCCCCCCTACCGGCGAAAGAGCTGATGCCGACCCTGAGCACCGCGCGCCTCAAGGCGCTGACGAATGAGGCGCATCGTCGCCGCATGCCTCATTGCCGTCGCGCTGACGCTTGCTGGAGCAATTCCAGCGTATGGCCAAAGCGTCACGACGCTAGCAGGCACCATCCGAAACGCCACCGCCCAAGTCGAGTTCGACCCTGCGTTGGTGCGCGTCTCCTTGACCATCCTGGACGGCATCGTGTCCATCGACCAGCGAACCCAGTTCGCCGATGCCCACGGGCGATTTGCATTCGATAATGTACCGGTCGCAACTGGCCGCACCTACTTCGTGACGGCGGAGTACGGCGGCGCCGTCTACTCGGTTTCCCTCCAGGTGGGCAACCTGGGTATGCCTGTGGATATCGAGGTGTTCGAATCGACGAATTCCTCGGGCGTGCTGCGAATTTCCGACTACTCCGTCATCGTGACCGGGGCGAAGCGAGACGGGCGCGTGCTGGAAATACTAGAGCGCGCATCCGTCCATAACGACTCCGATCGAACGCTGGTGCCCGACCTGCAAGGTGAGGGGCCAGCGATGCTCTCATTCCTACGATTCGCGCTGCCGCAGGGAGCCACGCACCTTGACGTGCGCTCCAACCTCGTTGGCGGCGACGTGCTGGAGGTAGACCGCGGTTTCGCCGTCAGCGTGCCCGTGCCGCCGACGCCACAGGACCAGCCACACCGCTTCGAGTTCGTCTACCGCCTCGCCTACGACGGCGGCGCCGTCGACCTATCGCGCACGTTGCGGTTTGGGGCTGAATCGCTGCGTTTCGTCGTGCCCGTCGACACGGGGACGGGCGTTGCGCCCGAACTGGCCGACCTCGGCGTAGCCGACCTAACTGGGCGTCGGCTACAACTGCTCGAGGGCGCAGCCTTCGCGCCCGGAGAGCAGGCTGAGCTACGAGTCGTGGGCCTTCCACAGCCAACACTACTCGACAGGATCGGCAGCGCAAGCGGTCGGGCGTACCTGGCCTACGCGTTGCCGTCAGCAGCTGGCGCCGCGCTGCTCGCGCTGTTGCTCATCGGAGCGCGGAGAGGCAGGGCCCGCCTCAAGACGATCAGAGAGGAGTAGGCTCACAGCCCTTCAATTCGCGCAGGAACAGCGAGCAGCGCCTGCATTCGTGCATGCATTGTCAGTTAGTTCGTACGTGTTTATATTTGAAGGATGGTACATCGAACGGAGTCCGCCGCAGGCGCTGGCGTCGACACGGTTCCGGCAGTAAGGCTGGCTGAGGTCTCCAAGCGGTTCAACGGTACGCAAGCAGTGGCCAGCGCTAGCCTGCAAGTATCGCGTGGGGCGATATTCGCGCTGCTTGGCCCGAGCGGGTGCGGCAAGACCACGACACTCAGGTTGATTGCCGGATTCGGCACGCCCGATGCGGGGAGCATCGAACTGAACGGTGCAACGGCAGCCGGGCCAGACTGCTTCGTGCCACCTGAGTTGCGCCAAGTTGGCATGGTCTTTCAGGACTACGCGCTCTTCCCGCACATGAACGTAGGCCAAAACGTGGCGTTTGGCCTTGGACGCGGCTACTGGGGGTTCGTCGGGCGCCTGCGCAAGCGGATATTCCGCACGGACACGACGCAGCAGACCATCGAGCGGCGCATTGGCGAGGTGCTGGAGATGGTCGGGCTGTCCGAAATGGACGACCGCATGCCGTTCGAGCTGTCCGGCGGGGAGCAACAGCGCGTGGCCCTGGCCAGGGCGCTAGCCCCGGAGCCTTCGCTCTTGTTGCTGGACGAACCCTTTTCGAACCTCGATACGAGCCTGCGCGACCGGGTGCGGACGGATGTACACCACATCCTGCGCAAGTCTGGCTGCGCGACCATTCTTGTGACGCACGACCAGGACGAAGCATTCGCGATGGCCGACGAAGTGGCCGTGATGTTCGAGGGGCACATCCACCAATCGGGCGCGCCGGACGATGTCTACGCCAATCCTGCCTCGCTGCAGGCAGCAACGTTCCTGGGCGAGGCCAACGTGCTGGACGGAACGGCAGACGGCGAAACGGTCGAAACAGCACTCGGGCGCCTGTTGCTCAAGAGGCCGGCGCGCGGCAACGTGCGCGTGGCCATCCGACCCGATAGCATCAGCGCGCGCGAGGGTTCGGGGCAGGGCAAGGGTGTCGTCACGGGCCATGCACTGCAAGGCCCGTACCATGTGTCGCTCGTAGAGATTGCGCAAGGGCAGACGGTCAGCGTACGCGAAAGCGAGCGCGCCCACCAACTGGGCGAAAGCGTCCAACTCGAGGTGCTAGGTCCGGTGTCGGCTTTCCCTGCCCGCTAGGTCGCTATTCGAACAGGTCGCGCTCAGGCGGCTTGTAGACGCGCAATGCCACGACGACGACGGGGATAACGACGAGCCAAATGGCAAGGGTGGTCAAGGCCGAAGCCCAGTAGCACATGGGGGCAACAGAGGAGGCGTGGGAGACCATCCCCCACAGCATCATCCACACCCAGGCACTGAAGAAGAAGAGGCCTGCAATGCGGATGGCACGCCACACGATACGGCCAAGTACGTCCCAAGCAATGATGCGCAGATAGGTCACTGTAGGCGACCTCGCCTGCCCGGATGGGCGATTTCTGGCGCGCAAGGCTATCCGTAGCAGTTGGGCCTGTCAACAAGACGTCACTCAATCGCCATGCGTTAGACTGCGCGCGAGACCATCCCGTGCGCAGTCCTTTCCGCAGAAGCACGCCCCTCTTCTATGGCTGGGTCATCGTGGCCGTCATGGCGGTCATCGGCGGCTGGACGCTGTCGATGGGCGTCGCCAACTTCGGATTCTTCTTCGGCCCAATGCGCGAGGAACTCGACTTCGATCTGTCCATATTCGGATGGGCATCGACCGCTCGGACTCTCGGGGCTGCGGGTGCCGGCATCCTTATTGGCCGCCTGCTCGACTCGCACGGGCCGCGCGTGCTGCTCGCGGTGCTCGGCGGTGGAGGCGCAATTCTGCTCGCTGCCGTCAGCCAAGTAACGGCGGAATGGCACCTCGTCGTGCTGTACCTGGGCATTGGACTGCTCGGTCTGCAAGGCGGCGGCCAGGTGTTTACAGCGCCGATCGTCTCCAAGTGGTTCGTGCGCTTGCGGCCACGCGCAATGTCGATGACCTACCTTGGACTGCCTGTCATCCTCATCTTCACTTTCCCACTGACCCAGTACCTTATCGACACCATCGGATGGCGTACGGCGTGGACGGTGTTGGGGCTAGTCGGATTTGCCATCATTGTGCCGTCGTCCTTCTTTTTGCTACGCCGACAACCGGAAGACATGGGGCTGCGGCCCGACGGCGGCGCACAATTCGAGGAGGGCGCCTCGACCGGCAAGGGCAGCCAGGCTGCCGAAGAAGAGTATTCGTGGACACGGGCTGAGGCGCTGCGCTCATTCACCTTCTGGCGGCTGACCCTAGCGTTTGGGCTGCATATGATGGGGCAGCAATCGGTGTCGCTCTACCGCTTCCTGCACTACTCCGACCAGGGCGTGGATGCCTCAATCGTCTCATTCGCAGCGTCAGCGGAAGGGGTGATGTCAATTGTCTCAGCGCTATCGTTCGCCTACGTTGTCAGCAAGCTGGGTCTCAACGGGACGGCAGCGATAGGCTTCGGGTTCATGGCGCTTTCACACTCCCTTACCGTCATCGCCGACGACCCTGCAACCGTCACGGCAGCGCTGATGCTGTTCGGGCTGGCAGTAACCTACTTGGTGATGGCGCAGAACCTCTTCTTCCCCGCCTACTTCGGCCGACGCCACATAGGAGCTATTCGAGGCGTCTCGCTGAGCGTCTCGCTTACCTTCGGCGCCATCTCCGGACCGCTCACCGGGCTCATAGCGGAAGCGACCAATTCGTTCGCTGTCGTGTGGTGGCCGGCGGTCGGCATCCTCGTGTTCAGCGGCTTGCTCATCGTCACGACAAAGCGGCCAACGCGGCGCGCGGAGCCCTCCAGAAGCACTACTGCGTAGACGCCATGCCGACCCCTGCGCTGCCCGAAACACTTACGG
>DAOUJX010000018.1:0-18604 GCA_034422075.1 Dehalococcoidia bacterium | reverse complement strand
GGGTCCTGCAGGAAGGTGAAGCGGCCGACTTCCGGAACTTCCATCGGCGGGAAGTCGAGCTTGCCGCCGAGCGACTCCGCCTTGGCCACGGTCTCGTCACAGTCGGCGACGGCGAAGTAGGGCGACCAGTTGGGCGGGATACCTACCTCTTCCGGCTGTACAGGCGGCATGCCCGCCGCGTTGGCACCGTTGCTGACGAACACGTGATAGGCACCGCCCGAGCCCAGCGGCGACTCCTCGATCGTCCAGCCAAGCAGCTCGGTGTAGAACTGCCCGGCTTTCTCCCGGTCGGGCGTGTAGAGCTCTGCCCAGGCGAGTGCGCAGGGCTCGCCAATGATGTCCGCGCCGCCGTGCGTCCCCTTCTGCCAGAGGTTGATCGCGGCGCCGGTAGGGTCGATGACTGAGGCCATGCGGCCGGCGTCGAAAACGTCCATCGGCGGCATTGCGATCGTCCCGCCCAGCTCGGCGGCCCTCGCGGCTGCGGCATCCACATCTGCGACCGTAACGTAGCACTGCCAGAAGGGGTGCGGCACTTGCTGCTGCATCTGCGGCGACATCTCCGCGAGCGCGCAGACGTTCTTGCCGTCCTTGTCGAACATCGTGTAGCTCATGCCGTCGCCGATGGGGTTGTCCGTCGCGTTCCAGCCGAAGAGCTCCTGGTAGAAGCGCTTGGCCGCCGCCGCGTCGGTCGTCATCACGTCCGCCCACCAGAACATGCCAGGGGTGTGGTCGGTTACTTCGGGCATTTCTCAACCTCCAATTTGGTAACGATTACTGGCGGAAGAGGCTTCGCGGCGCCCTTGGCGATGACGCCGTTGGCCAGGATTCCGCACGTAGAGTCGAGCCAGATAATGCGAAAGTCCTCCTGGTCGAGATGCGCTATCAATGGCGTCAGCGCGTTGTCAACGGGGCCTGCTTCAACCATCGCCACGATGTTCGGGGACAGGGTGCGGGGTTGTCACCAACCGTCTGTCACGGCCTTGGGCCGCTAGCCTGTGCGCCCCGCTCTCGCCAGCAAGCGCGCCTGGAGGTCGGCAGCGGGGTCCTCCGGAACGTCGGCGAAGTCCCACACGGTGTCGACAGGCGGCTGACCGTTCTCAGGCTCCAGGATGGCGTACGCCGCCTCCACCAAGTCATGCTCCATCGCGGTGTCCTGACCCGTCGCCTTCGCGAGGTCCCACGCGTGGATATAGCAATCGATGAAGTGCTCAGCGGTGAACAGCTGGCCAGTGACGCCGCCCCAGAAGGGGAGCACGCGCTCCATGCAGCCGGGGGTATCCATTGCCGCCTGCGCGTCGGCCATCGACCGCTCGTACGCGCCAACGGGGTCGCCGCCGAGCAGGTCCTGTTGGTCAGGACCGTCGTTCGTGTCAACGCCGCGCATGGTTCCGGCGTACCAGATGTTGTTGCCAACCATATGGTTGACGAGCCGGCGCACGTCCCATTCGCTGCACGGCGTCGGGTCGCTCCACTGGTCTGCCTGCACGCCGGCGACGGCGCGCGAGCCCCAGGCAAGCGCCCGCGTGAACCAGTCGACGGGATCGCCCTGGACAGTGCCCATGTCGTACGGCATAGCGGCCTCCTCCTCTCGCGAGGTCCGAAGTATAGCAAGGGCCGCGAGAGGGCCCCTGCCATGTACGCCTACTTGACGATGGAGGCCGCCTCATGGACGGCGGGGGCCGTCCTCTACCCGAAGGTAGGCTTGTGGTCGAGGTAGTGCTTCTCCTGCAGCGGGCGCCAATAGGCCATGGCGTCTCTGTTGCGCTCGATGGGCGGGTCTTGGTGGAGGGGGATCAGCGGCTCGTAGGCGACGTCGCCGATCTCCTCTTGAAAGGTGCGCTTGGCCTCCTCCACTAGCGACCCGTCCTGCAGGAAGTCCAGCACCGACCCCGCGAGCGCCTTGGCGCCGGCCACCGCTCCCTTGTGCGCGATCGACGTGGCCAGCGCCACTCCTGCAGCCCAGTGGTGGTAGCCAATGTTCGGCACGTTCGATGGGAAGGAGATGCGCACCATCGGGACCACCCATGAGATGTCGCCGCAGTCGTTTCCCGACGGGTTCTGGGTGGTTGGGCCGTCCAGCGGGATGGTGTTCCTCTTGAGGCCCTCGACCTCGACTCCCGCCTTCCGCTGCAGCTCGCGGGCCAGCGCCTGCTCCTGGTCGCTCCACTCCGGCACACCGACCAACTCGACGTTCCGCTGCGTCACCTCGGCCATCGTCCGGTTGCCGCGCACGGGCCACGATGCGGCGAGGAGGTGCTCCTCCACTTCGGTGTTGGTAGCCATGGCAGCAGCACGGGCGCACTCGCGGGCCCGGTCCAGCATCTTGCGCGACTGCTGGGCCGTGGCGCCGCGCAAGTACCACCAGATGCTCGCCCGTGCCGGGATGACGTTGGGCTGGTTGCCGCCGTCGGTGACAACGCGCCCCGCTCGCATCGTGGGCTCCATATGGCCTCGGAACTGGGCCATTGCCGCATCCATCATCATGACAGCGTCGAGCGCGTCCCTGCCGCGCCAGGGATAGGCGCCGTGGGCCGTTTCACCGCGGAAGGTGAACTCGACGGAGATGACCGAGTACTGCATCAGGCCATACTCGGCCTTGAACTCGCGGTGGATGTGGTCGTGGAAGGCGAGGTCTACGTCATCGAACAGCCCGTCGCGTACGAAGTAGGGCCTGCTGATGATCTGCTCCTCGCCCGGCGACCCGAACAGCTTGAGCGTCCCGGGCAAACGATGGTCCTCCATCGCCCGCTTGACCGCTAGGCCCGCGGCGACCATAACCGCCGCGTTGACGTTGTGACCCTCACAATGACCCGGCGCCCCTTCGACGATAGGCCAATGGTCCACCACGCCGGGCACTTGGGAGTTGTCTGGGTTGGCGTCGTACTCGGTATGGACAGCGATAACGGGCTTACCCGAACCGAAGGTGGCCGAGAAGGCCGTTGGCATGCCAGAGATGCCTCGAGCGACCTGAAAGCCGTGCTGCTCCAGGATGTCGGCCATCAGGCCGGCCGACCGGTACTCCTGCATCCCCAACTCGCCATAGAAGTAGATGTTGTCGCCGAGTTGGGCGATGGCGTCGACGTTCCGCTCGACGTAGTCGAACGCACACTGCTTGGCGGGCGGCAGCACTAGTTCCGGCATCTCTGCTCTCCGAATCCGCCTTAGACCCTTAGGAAGGCTACCACCGCCCGTCGAACGCAGGAAGAGGCGTTGGTTCGCGGGCTACGCAAACGCGACGGTTGCGCCGGCCTCTTCCAACTTCTTCTTGATGGCCTCAGCCTCCTCCTTGCCAATGGCCTCCTTAACGTTGACAGGGGCCGATTCGACCAGATCCTTGGCCTCGCGCAGGCCGAGCGTGGTGACTTCGCGGACAGCCTTGATGACGTTGAGCTTGCTCGCACCCGCCTCTTGGAGCACCACGGTGCGCTCGTCGCTCTCCTCCTCCTCGGAGCCCGCGTCAGCAGTGGCGACAGCGCCAGGCGCGGCAACGGCGACGGGGGCGGCTGCGCTGACGCCCAGCTCCTCCTCCAGCGCTTTGACGAGCTCGCTCAACTCCAGCACCGACATGCCCTTGATGGCCTCGACCATCTCTTCCTTGTTCATTGCCATGGGTATCCTCCTGGGTCTCTAGCTAGGGCCATATGCGGCCTTACCCTGCGGCGCCGATCTGCTCGGCACGGCGTTGCAGCACGGTGGCAAACTGCCGAATCGTGCCCTGCAAGACGCCGACCAGCCGTGACGCCGGCGCGTTCATCTGTCCCATCAGCCGCGCGAGCAGCTCCTCGCGCGGAGGCACGCTCGCAAGCGCGCCCACCTGCGTCGCCGTGTAGATGCGTCCATCGATGATGGCGCTGCGCACACGGAGCGGCGCTCGCGTCTGCTTGACGTACTCGTCGAGCACCTTGGCGAGCGGCACGGGGTCGCCGTAGCCGAAGGCAATGCCGGTGACGCCCTCAAGGAGTTGGGGGTAGGTGTCGGATCCGATGCGCTCGGCGGCGAGCAGCGCAAGCCTGTTCTTAACGACGCGGAACTCGCCCCCTGTCTCGCGCAACCGGCGGCGCAAGTCGGTCATCTGGTTGACCGACAGCCCGGAGAAGTCGGCCGCGACGGCTGCGGACGCCTTGCCGAACGTCTCCGCCAGCTCGTCAACTACCCGCAATTTCGTCTCAGTTGGCATCGCTCCTCGTTCCTGAATGCTCTCGCACGAGAGGCAAAAAGAAGGCCCGCGATGAAGATGCGGGCGACAGTCCGTCGGGCCTTTACGGCCTTCCTGACGCTCCCTCGGCGGGCCCTCTTGAGGCTTAACCCCGACCATCGGGGACCCGCTGTCTTCGGTGGCGTTTCCTTATGCTGTCCCGTGTTGCGCGCTAGGCGACTCCTTTGCAACGCCTATTGTCGTCGGACGCGCCCCTTGCGTCAACGCGGCGGAGGTTAGTCCGTCCTGAGTGACATCGTTGCGCCGACGTCCAGAGGGACGCCGGGGCCCATGGTCGTGGTCAGGTAGGCGGTCTTGACGAATTGGCCCTTGACAGCGCTTGGACGCAGCTGATTGATCGTGTCGATGACCGCCGTCATGTTGGCGAGCAACTGCTCCGGCGCAAAGCTCGCCTTGCCGATGGGCGAGTGAATGATGGCGGAGCGGTCCATTCGCAGTTCAACGCGCCCCTTCTTCGCCTCGCCGACGGCGGAGGCCACGTCCTGCGGCTGCACGACGGTGCCGGTGCGCGGGTTGGGCATCAGGCCGCGCCGTCCGAGTATGCGCCCGAGCTTGCCTATCTTTCCCATCATGTCTGGCGTCGCGATGGCGACGTCGAACTCGGTAAACCCGCCTTCGACTCGCGCAACGAGGTCGTCGTCACCGACGATGTCCGCGCCAGCCTCATTAGCGGCGCGCTGGGCGTCGGCGGGTGCAAAGACCGCCACGCGCACCTCCTTGCCCACGCCGTGGGGCAGGATCGCTACACCGCGCAGTTGCTGGTCGGCATGGCGCGGGTCGGCATTCGTTCGCAGGTGCAGTTCGACCGTCTCGTCGAACGTGGTGCGCGCCGCGCTCTGCGCCAACGCCACCGCCTCCGGCGGCGAGTAGGAGGCTTCGCGGTCGACCTTCGCGACCTTCTCCTGGTAAGCCTTGCTACGCGTCCCCGCCATTGCGCTACTCCTCGTCCACCGCGACGCCCATACTGCGCGCGGTGCCCTCGATGATCTTCATCGCCGCCTCCACCGACGCGGCGCTGAGGTCCTTCTGCTTGGTCTCGGCAATCTCGCGCAGCTGCGAACGGCTGAGCGCGCCAATCCTCTCATGGTATGCGCGCTGGCTGCCCTTCTCCACGCCGAGCGCCTTGCGGATCAGCTCCGAGGCCGGAGGCGTCTTGGTGACGAAGGTGAAGGAGGTGTCCTCGAAGACCGTTATCTCCGCGGGAATGATGGTGCCGGCCTGGTTGGCCGTGCGCGCGTTGTACTCCTTCACGAAGCCCATGATGTTGATGCCGTGCTGGCCAAGCGCAGGCCCGACGGGCGGCGCCGGCGTCGCGGCCCCGGCGGGGAGCTGCAGCCTCAGAATCGTGCGTACCTTCTTTGCCATGGGCCTGCCCCGCTAGACCTTCTCAACCTGGAGGAAGTCCAGCTCAACCGGCGTCTCGCGCCCGAAGAAGGAGACGAGGACGCGCACCTTCCCCTTGTCCTGGTCGACCGACTCGACGGAGCCCATGAAGTCGGAGAAGGCGCCGGAGGTGATGCGCACCATCTGGCCCTCTTGCAGGCCGACGCGGATGCGAGGCGATTCGTCCTCCATACGCGCCATGATGGCCTCGACCTCCTTCTCGGCCAGCGGAACCGGGCGCTGGCGTCGGTCGTTCTCATCCTCCGCTGAGACGAAGCCCGTCACGCCGGGTGTTTCACGCACGACCTCCCAGCTGCGCTCGTCCATCACCATCTGGACGAGGATGTAGCCGGGGAAGACCTTGCGCTGAACGGGCTTGCGCTTCCCGTCCTTGATCTCGATTTCCTTCTCCGTCGGGATGACGACCTGGAAGACCTTGTCCTTGGCATCCATCGACTCGATACGCAACTCAAGGTTCTTCTTGACCCGTTCCTCCTGCCCGGAGTAGGTGTGGATGATGTACCAGTTCGCCGTGGAAGGCGCAGTTGCCTGATTGGTCATGCCACGCCTCCTAGATCAGCACCCGGTCGACGAGTTGCGTAAAGCCGAAGTCCCACAGGCCGAGGAAAATGCCGGCGACGATCGCCACGACGATAACGAGAATGCTCAGGCGGGTCGTGTCCTCGCGCGACGGCCAATTGACCTTGGTCAGTTCGCCCCAGACCTCCCCCACAAGGGCGAATAGACCCCGCCCCTGCCTGCGGGAACCGCTGTCCTGCAGGAATGCGCGCACCTGATTGCTGCCGCCGCGCGACGCCATGCCTACCGCACCTCCCTGTGTGGCTTGTGGCGGCGGCAGCGCGGGCAGAACTTGTTCAACTCAAGCCGATTCTGGTCGTTCCGCCGGTTCTTCTGCGTCCAGTACGTCCGCTCGCGGCAGTCGGTGCAGGCGAGGTTGATGAGCTGGCGGACATCGCCGCGCTTCTTGGCCACGCTTGCCCCTTAGTAGACCTTGGTGACGACACCGGCACCGACAGTGCGCCCGCCCTCGCGAATCGCGAAGCGCAGACCCTCTTCCATCGCTACCGGCGTAATGAGCTTGATGCGCATCCTGGTGTTGTCGCCCGGCATGATCATCTCGGTGCCCTCGGGCAGCTCGATTTCGCCGGTGACGTCCATGGTGCGGACATAGAACTGGGGCTTGTAGCCACTGAAGAATGGCGTGTGCCGCCCGCCCTCGTTCTTGGACAGAACGTACACCTCCGCGTCGGCCTCGTGGAGCGACTTGATGGAGCGCGGTGCCGCGAGCACCTGCCCCCGCTCCACATCGTCGCGCTCGACGCCGCGGAGCAGCGTGCCGACCGCGTCGCCAGGCTCGCCCTCATCCAGCAGCTTGTGGAACATCTCCACACCGGTGACGGTCGTCTTCTTGTCAGCACCGAACCCGACGATCTCCACTTCGTCACCCGGGTGGACGACGCCGCGCTCGATGCGTCCGGTGACGACGGTGCCGCGGCCCTTGATGGAGAAGACGTCCTCGATGGGCATGAGGAACGGCAAGTCGCGCGGGCGATCGGGGATGGGAATGTACTCGTCCACCGCGGTGAGCAACTCGCGGATGCCCTCGTACTCCGGCGCACCCTGATCGGTGGAAGTCGACTCCAACGCCTGGAGCGCGCTCAAGCGGACAACGGGGGTGTCGTCGCCCGGGAAGTCGTACTGGTTGAGCAGGTCGCGCACCTCCAGTTCGACGAGGTCGAGGAGCTCGGGGTCGTCCATCATGTCGACCTTGTTGAGGGCTACGACGATGCGGGGGACTTCGACCTGGCGCGCAAGGAGGATGTGTTCGCGCGTCTGCGGCATGGGGCCGTCGGGGGCGCTGACCACGAGGATTGCGCCGTCCATCTGCGCTGCGCCGGTAATCATGTTCTTGATGTAGTCGGCATGGCCGGGGCAGTCGACGTGCGCGTAGTGGCGGTTGGCCGTCTCGTACTCGACGTGCGCGATGGCGATCGTAACGCCCCGCGCGCGCTCCTCCGGCGCGCTGTCGATGGAATCGAAGGCGCGGAAGTAGTTGGTGCCCAACGAGAGGCCAGCCACCTTGGTGATCGCGGCGGTCAGCGTCGTCTTGCCGTGGTCGACGTGACCGATGGTGCCGACATTAACGTGCGGCTTGGTGCGTTCGAACTTCGCCTTGGCCATTGCTCCTTCTCTCCGAAACGGGCCCGCTGTGGTGTCTTTGTACGAGCCGTCGTGTCCCTTCCTGCTTCTCTAGCGGTCATGGATGGAGCCCACAATCGGACTTGAACCGATGACCTCGTTCTTACCAAGAACGTGCTCTACCGTCTGAGCTATGTGGGCTCGCTGCCGCTCCTCTGCCACCTTCCGCTTAGGCTCGCAGGCTGGTGGAGGGAGTAGGATTCGAACCTACGAAGCCCGGAGGCGTCAGATTTACAGTCTGATGCGATTGTCCACTCCGCCATCCCTCCGCTCTAACCAACTTGGAAGTGTAGCATGCCGCGCCGGCAGCGCCAACGCGCCCGCTCCGCCTCCTAGCGCCGGACGCTGCCGGAGCCCGAGGCGGGATTCGAACCCACAACCTGCCGATTACAAATCGGCTGCGCTGCCGTTGCGCCACTCGGGCTGAAGCGCCCCCTGAGGCTTCCGACAACAAAAGCACGGCCCCACAGGCCGCACACATCAGCAGCATAGCGAAGCCGCAGGCGCGCAGTCAAGCGGCCCGCGCGCCTATGCTAGCCTTGCGCGCATGCGGCCTGGGCTGATTTTTGTCGGGCTATTCGCCCTACTGATGGCCGTGTACTTTGCGGCGGCCGACACGCTGGGCACGCTGCCGACGTTCGCGCTGCAGGCGGCTATCGTCTTAGGGCTGGTCGTCGCCTTGAACGTGTACCGGCGGCGTAGGCCCCGCGGCTAACCTCCCCCCGCGTCCGGCGCGTATAATTTCGATGAGATGGGCGAGTACGAGGCAGTCATCGGGCTGGAGGTGCATGCGCAGTTGCTGACGCGCAGCAAGATGTTCTGCTCCTGTCCCGCCGACTACCAGCAGGCCGCGCCGAACACCCGCGTCTGCCCCGTCTGCCTCGGCCTGCCAGGGACGCTGCCCGTCATCAACCGCGAGGCGGTGCGCGCCGTCATCATGACAGGCCTCGCGCTCGGCTCCGACATCGCCGCCGACACCAAGTTCGACCGTAAGAACTACGCCTACCCCGACCTCATGAAGGGCTACCAGATCTCGCAGTACGACATGCCGCTTTGCACCGGCGGCCACCTCGACGTCGAGACGGAGGATGGCGTGCGGCGCGTCGGCGTCCACCGCGTCCACCTCGAAGAGGACGTCGCCAAACTGAGCCACCACACCGACGACGCGACCGGCGATGCATATAGCTTGGTCGACGTCAATCGTTCCGGCATACCGCTGATGGAGATGGTGAGCGAGCCGGACATGCGCTCGGCGGACGAAGCACGTCGGTACCTGCTCGCGCTCCACTCGACGCTCCTCTACCTCGGCGTATCGACGGCGCAGATGGAGGAGGGAGCGTTCCGCTGTGACGCCAACATCTCCATCCGGCCCAGAGGCGTCGATTGGCTCGGGCCGAAGGTGGAGGTCAAGAACATGAACTCGTTCCGCGCCGTCCACCGCGCGCTGGAGTACGAGATCGAGCGCCAGACCGCAATGGCGGAGCGCGGCGAGCGCATCGTCCAGGAGACGCGCGGATGGGCCGAGGAGCGCGGTGTCACGGTCTCACAGCGTTCGAAGGAGGACGCGCACGACTACCGCTACTTCCCTGAGCCAGACCTGCCCCCACTGCAAATCGACCCCGCGTGGGTGGGGCAGCTCGCCGAGTCGCTGCCGGAATTGCCGGCACAGAAGCGCGCACGCTACACCGAGGCCTACGGGCTATCGCCCTACGACACCGGGCTCATAACTGCCGCTCCCGCCACGTCACGCTTCTTCGACGGTGCGATGGCATCGCTTGGCAAGCGTGCGTCGGCCAAGACCGCAAAGGCCGTCGTGAACTGGACGACGACGGAGCTGGCGCAGTACGTGAACGAGGATGGGCGCAGCATCGACGAGCAGCCCGTGCGACCCGAGCACGTCGCCGGACTGGTGACCCTCATCGAAGAGGGCGTGCTCGGCTCGGCGCAGGCAAAGCAGGCGCTCGAGGAGATGTATCGGACCGGCAAGGAGCCTGGTGCCGTCGTCGAGGAGTTGGGGCTGGCGCAGGTCAGCGACGCCGACGCACTCGCCGCTGCCGTGACGCAGGCGCTCGACGAGAACCCGCAGGCGGTCGATGACTTCCTGAGCGGAAAGGAGACGGCGCAGAAGTTCCTGGTCGGCCAAGTGATGCGCATCACGCGCGGCAAGGCCAACCCGTCAATCGCCGCCGAGATGCTGGCAGGAGAGCTAGCCCAGCGCGGGAGTGCGGTAGGATAGACGCGTAAGAGGTTAGGAGAGCGTGAGCACCTTCATCAACTTCGCCGTGATTCTGGTGGTGGCGCTGCTCATCATCACCGTGCTGCTGCAGGTGCGGGGGCAGGGCGGCGGACTCTTCGGTGCGGCTGGCACCACCTACCGCACGCGCCGAGGCGTCGAACGCACGCTCTTTCAGCTCACCATCGTGCTGGCCGTGATCTTCGTCGTGCTGGCCGTCGTCAACGCCCGGTTCAGCTAGGCGGAGGGCGCAATGGCCAACCCCATCGTCACCCTCACGACAGACTTCGGGACGTCGGACGGGTTCGTGGGGACGATGAAGGGCATCGTCTACGCCATCAATCCTCAGGCGCGCGTCGTCGACCTGACGCACGAGATTCCGCCGCAAGACATCTGGGCCGGGGCCTTCATCTTCGATTCCGCCTACCACTACTTCCCCAAGGGCACCGTCCACGTCCTCGTCGTCGACCCCGGCGTAGGCACGAGCCGCAAGCCGATACTCGTCGAGAGCCCGGACGCCTACTTCGTCGCGCCGGACAACGGGCTGCTGTCGTTCACGTACATGCGCGGGGGAGGTCCTCAGCCGGATGTCGCGCCCTTCGAGTCGGCCAGGGTCGGGCTGCCGGAAGGATGGAAGGCGTACCACCTGACAAACCACCAGTACTGGCACCTTCCGGTCAGCAGCACATTCCACGGGCGCGACATCTTTGCGCCGGTGGCGGGCTACCTGACCACCGGCGTATCGCCAAGCGCGATGGGCGCAGCCATCGACAGCGTCGTTGCGCTGGCCATCCCGCACCCGCGCCGCAGCGGCGCCCGCACCTACGGCTGCGTCATGCAGGTCGACCGCTTCGGCAATCTGATAACGAACATCGACGCACGCAGCATCTTCATGCCCGACGTCAAGCTGGTGATCGAAGTAGCGGGCAAGCGCATTGGCGGCTTGGCGTCGTCGTACCAGGACGGGCGCCCCTATATGGCGCTTGTCGGCAGCCACGGCTACCTCGAAATCGGCGCCGCCAACGACAACGCCTCGCACCTCCTCGGCGTTGGCGCCGGCGATGAAGTGATCGTAGGGGTTCAGGGGGAGTAGCGCTTACAGCCCCAGCTTGCCCGGGTTCAGCGTGCCTGTCGGATCGGCCGCTTGCTTCAGGCGGCGGGCGAGAACCAGTGCGTCTCCCCATTCTTGCGGCATGTAGGGGTCGAGCTTGACGCCGATGCCGTGGCAGTACTCGATGCCACCCTCCATCCGTAGCGCCGCTTCGAGCAGCTCATGGACGGCGCCGCGCAGGTTGGCACCGTCGTACGCGCTTCCCTCGCGGCCTGCGGCGGGGTCGCGGAGCAACACCGAGAACAGCTCGGGATGCGTCCAGACAGCGACCTCGGCGACCTCGATCTCCCACTCCCTAGCGACGTCCTCGACGTGGCGCTTGTACTCGACGACGCGCGAGAGCGGCAGTGACACGTGCAGGTAGTCGGCTCCGAGCCAATCGCGCTGCGCCCATCGCTCCGTCGGGCGGAGGTGCGCGACGGACGCGCGCCAGCGGTAGCCCGTGGCGTGGCGCTGCGTCCAGTAGCGCTCCGTGGCGCGCGGACCGAGGTCGACGCCTCCTGCGGCCAGCCCCTCCGCCAACGCGCGCTCGCGCTGTGCTCGCACCTCCTCGCGGTAGCCTTCGAATCCCAGGTAGAGCAAGCAGCGGTAGCCCTGCGCGAGTTCGCCCGGCTCCTCCTCCGTCAGGTCGATGAGCGCGGGGGCGAGGCCGAGGCCGAACAGGCGGCAAACCAGCGGGTGGCCTCGCTCGAACGAGTCGAAGCCGACGGTGGCGAAAGCGCGCTCCTCCGGCTGGGCGAATAGCTGCACCGCCGCCTGCGTAATGATGCCCATCGTCCCCTCGGCGCCAACGAACAGCCCGGGCAGTTGGGGGCCGCTGCTCTGCATCCGCGCCGGCTTCGTCTTGACGACCGTGCCGTCGCCGAGCACAGCCTCGACTGCGCGAACCTGCGCCCCCATCGAGCCGTAACGCGACGCGCGGTAGCCGACGCCGTCGGTGGATATGGCGCCGCCGACAGTGGCTATGGGCGTGCTCCAGGGGTCATGGCCGAGCATCAGGCCGTGCTCGGCGGCAGCCGCGTCGAGGTCGGCGAGCACGACAGCGGGCTGCGCCCACGCGATACGGTCGGCAGCCCGCATCTCGACGATGCGGTCCATGCGTCGCAAGTCGAGCGATAGGCCGCCCTGCACCGGCACGACGCCGCCCATGACGCCCGTTCCGCCGCTGTAGGGAGTGGCGGCGATGCCGGCCTCGCTCGCCGCACGCACGACGGCGGCCACCTCCTCCGTAGTACCGGGGCGCACGACGGCGTCCACGCGTACGCTCAGCAGCCCCTGGCCGCGCTCCACAAGCCTGCTGCGCCCCACCGCGTCAAACGACGCACGCTCCCGCGACTCCTCGTCCGTCAGCACGTGCGCCTCCCCGACGATGGCGCGGAGGGTGGGGAGGAGGGTCACCCCATCCGCCACGTCGTGCCGGCAGGGGAGTCCGTCAACTCGACGCCCATTTGCGCGAGTTCGTCGCGGACGGCGTCCGCGTCGGCGAAGCGCTTGGCAGCCCGCATCTCGGCGCGGCGATCGACGAGCGATTGGATACGGACGCTGAGCTCCCCCTCCACCTCCGCCTCACGCTCCTCGAATTGCAGGCCGAGAACGGCGCTGCCAAGGTCGCGCAAGACGCCTTGCGCGTCGGCGACGGAACGGCCCTCGTCTGCGCCCCTATTGATGTCACGGGCGAGGTCGAACAGGGCGGCGAGCGCCTGCGGCGTTCCGAAGTCGTCGTCCATCGCCGCGATGAAGCGAGCCCGGTGCGGCGCTGGGTCGATGGCCTCGCCCTGCCCCGACGCTGCGGCAAGCGCTTGCCGCAGCCGCCCCATTGCGCGCTCCGACGCCTCCAACAGTTCCCCGGAGTAGGTCGCGGGGCTGCGGTAGTGCGAGGAGAGGATGAGGTGCCGGAGCGCGTCGGGCGAGTGGTGCTCGAGCGCCTCGGCGATGGTGACGACGTTGCCCAGCGACTTCGACATCTTCTCGCTCTCGAAGAGCATCATGCCGTTATGCATCCAGAACTGCGCGAGCGGGGCGCCGTCGTTGAACGCCTCACTCTGCGCTATCTCATTCTCGTGGTGGGGAAAGACGAGGTCGTGCCCTCCGCCATGGATGTCGAATGTCTCGCCGAGGAAGTAGAGCGCCATGGCGGAGCACTCGATGTGCCAGCCCGGCCGGCCTTGCCCCCACGGGCTGGCCCATGCGGGCTCTCCGGGCTTTGCGCCCTTCCACAACGCGAAGTCCATCGGGTGCTCCTTGTCGACATTGGCCTCTAGCCGGGCGCTCGCGCGCATGGTATCGACCGAGCGGTGGCTTAGCTTGCCGTAGCGCGGCGCGCGCGTGACACGGAAGTAGACGTCCCGCTCTGTCTCGTATGCGTACCCCCTGTCGATGAGGCCGTCGATGACCTCCACCATCTTGGGAATCTGCTGCGTTGCGCGCGGGTACTCGTGCGCGGGCAGTACGTTGAGCGCGCGCAACTGGGCCAGGTAGTCGGCGATGTGGCGCTCCGCCAGCTCCTCCACGACGACGCGCTCCTCCGTAGCGCGCGCGATGAGCTTGTCGTCGACGTCCGTGAAGTTCTGGACATGCGTGACGGCGTAGCGCGAGTGCTCGAGGTAGCGCCGCACGACGTCGAAGATGATGGCGCTCATAGCGTGGCCCACATGCGCAGGCGCGTACGGCGTAATGCCGCACACGTACATGCGTACCTTGCCCGGGACGAGCGGCTCGAATGCGCGCTTGCGTCCGCTCAGGGTGTCGTAGACTCTCATTCGATCGGTTCGAGCGATGCGACGGCTATGGCGGCAATGCCGGCGCCCGCGCCGGTAAAGCCCATCCCGTCCTCTGTGGTTGCCTTGATGCTGACGGCCTCCAACGGCGCGCCCGCCGCCTCTGCGACCGCCACGCACATGGCGGCGACGTGCGGGGCAAGGGCGGGGCGCTGCGCAACGATAGTAGCATCGAGGTTCCCCACTCGCCATCCGGCATCGCGCACCATTGCGACCGCGCGGCGTAGCAACTCGATACTGCTTACGCCCTCTGGAACGCCTGGAGCGTTCGCGGGGAAGTGCGTACCGATGTCGCCGAGCGCCGCTGCGCCGAGGAGCGCGTCGATGAGCGCGTGCGTTGCCACGTCGCCGTCGCTGTGGCCCTCCAAACCCTTCTCGAAGGGCACGGCGACGCCGGCAAGGACGAGTCCGCGGCCGACGGCGAGCGGGTGCGCGTCGTAGCCGATGCCGAATCGCGTCACGCCGGCGCTCCCCGCGCAGCGAGCAGGGCCTCCGCGACCGCCAGGTCGTCAGGAGTCGTCACTTTGATGTTGGCGTAGTCGCCCTCGTAGACGCTGACGCTCACACCCAAGCGTTCGACCATCGCCGCGTCATCGGTCACGTCGTCCGCTACCTCAGCATGAGCGCGCTCCAGCAGGCGACGGCGGAAGACCTGCGGCGTCTGCACGGCAACGAGCTGCGCGCGCTCCAGCGTCCGGCCCACGTCGCCGCTCGCCGCCAGCTCCTTGACGGTGTCCTTCGGCGTCACAGCGGCGATGGCCGCGCCCGTCTCGGCCGCCGCCTCAATGCCGCGCTCGATGAGGCCGGGCGAGACGAGCGGCCTTGCGCCATCGTGGACGAGCACCCACTCACACGAGACCATCGCCGCTAGCCCCCGGCGCACGCTGTCCTGCCGCCTCGCACCGCCAAGGCAGACGGCGCTCACTTTGCGCCAGCCGCGGCTCACGCGCAGGCCCTCCACGGCAGCAAGGTTGTGTTCAGCGGCAACGACGACGGCCTCATCGACGGCGGCGCATGCCTCGAACGCCTCGACGGTGCGGGCGATGAGGGGCGCGCCCCCCAGGAGGGCAAGCGTCTTGTCGACACTCGCCATGCGTGTGGAGGCGCCTGCGGCTACGATGACGGCGCCGGCGCGGTCGCGGGCCATAACAAGAGGATACCACCGCCGAGAGGGGTCGCTTACCTCGTCACGCTGAGGAGGAACTCCTCCAACTCGCGTTCATAGCGCGCCGAGTCGACGTACCAAGCGTCGGCATGGCCGCCTTCGTGATACACACTGTAGCTGACGAGGTCCGCACGTTGCTCGGCGAGCTCATCGCTCGTCTCGATAGGCACGCGCCCATCTTGCGCGCAGTGAACGAGAAGGATCGGCACGTCGAGCCGGTCTGCATCCTTGAGGTGATTCACGGCGTCCCAGTCCACTCCAAAGCGGAGCGAGGCTACCCACTTGGCCGTCGCGGTAACGAACCCAGGGAGACTACGGTCGCGCGCCCCCTTATCCACCGCCGCGTTGAAGTCCAAGGCCGGCGAGTCCAGCACGATGCCCCTCACCTTGTCGGCTAGCGGCGACTCGTAGAGGAACTTCGTGATTATTGCGCCGCCCATGCTGTTGCCGAGCAACACGACGTCCTTGGCCTGCGGCTGAGAGAGTGCATACTCCACCGCAGCATGGAGGTCCTGCCACTCGGTCACGCCATACTGGTACCTGCCGCTCGGGTCCATCGGCTGCCCGGCGTCGTTCCGGTAGGTGAGCGACAGCGACGGTATGCCAAGTTCGCTGAGCACCACTAGGACGGGCAGGCCCTCTTGCGGCCCGTCGCGCTGGCCATGGACAAAGAGCGCCCAAGTGCCGCCGGCGCCTTCGAGTTGCCACGCATCCTGTTTCCCCAGCGGCGTCTCGTACTGAACCTCTTCATAAGCGACGCCAAGGAACGACCTCGGATCCGCTGGGTACACGTCGCTCAACACCGCCGCAGGCGCGGATTGCGGCGGTGCGCCGGCTGCGAGCGTGAAGCGCCTGACGAGGTGGTCGTCCGCTTCATCCGTGATTTCGCCGACCATGCCGTTGCCACCGTCCCAGACAATCCCCCACCTGCCAGGCAACGTCCACTCTCCGCCCTCGGGCCCCTGCTCCAGCCGGACTAGACCCTCGCCCACCGCCGAGGCCGTGAGGTTGTACTCCGGCTCGTCTTGCTTTACGGCGAACGCCTCTTCGTACAGCACATTGGAGAAGTACCAGCCGATGCCGAGGTTGGTGACTACCAGCAGCACGGCGAGGGAGCCAAGCAAGACCAGGACACGCTTGCGAGTTAGCAGGCGGCCCACTAGCGGCCTGTCTGACGCGTCTTTCATGCCTCGATCCCTGTCTCTCCGCTGTCCTTGCATCCCTTTTCATCAGTCCTGCCAGAGCAGGAGTCTGCACGGCGCACGCACAGACCATTGGCTTCAATAGGCCCTCTCCCGGCAGGAGAGGGTGGCAAGCATCGCGGACCCTACCCTCTCGCAGCGTCGATTGCGGCGAGGTGAGCGTCCGTGAGCGACCAGGCGGACGCCTCGGCGTTTTCGACGACGCGATGCGGGCGGTTGGTGGCGGGGATGGTGATGGCCCAAGGGCTGCGCACCGCCCAGTTGAGGAGCACCTGCGCAACCGTCTTGTCCAGCTCCCCCGCGATGCGCTCGAGCGCGTCATTGAGGGCGGCGTTGTCCGCCAGCTCCTGCGCCAGCATGCCCTGCGCGAGCGGGCTGTAGCCGATGATGGTCACGCCATTCTGCTCGCAGTACGGCAGCAGGTCATCCTCGATGGAGCGGTCGAAAACGGAGTACCTGACCTGGTTGGCGACGACGCGGTGGCCGCTGGAGAGGTCGCGCAACGCCTCGTCCGCATCGCGCATCTCCTCCACGCTGAAGTTGCTGACCCCGACGTATCGAACCTTGCCGTCGCGGAGCAGCCGGGCCATCCCATCCATCGTCTCATCTATTGGGATGCGCTCATTCGGCCAGTGAACCTGGTAGAGGTCGATGACGTCTATGCCAAGGCGTCGCAGGCTGCGGTCGGCGGCATTGACGACCTCCTTTGCGCGCAGGTGGTCGGGAGACACTTTGGTAGCGACGAAGTAGGCGCTGCGGTTGCCCGCAATGGCGGCGCCAACCTGCTTCTCCGTGTCGTACATCTCGGCAGTATCAATGAGGTTTGCGCCGACCTCGAGCGCCCGGTGCACGACAGCTGGGTCGCCGCCGTACTTCCATGTGCCGAGGCCGATTTCGGCCACCTGCTCGCCCGTGCCGCCGAGGGGTTTTGTCCGCATAGCATGCTCCTGTCTGGCCTGGCTGTTGCGTCCCTACCCTAACCTGCCACCTGAGCGGAAAGCGCGGCCGCTTCTTTCGCAGGCGTGAAGGTCAGCGCATCGTCCACGACGGCGATTTCGACTGCATCGCCGTCGTGCACCTCGCCGACGAGGATGCGGCGCGCTACCTCATTTTCGATGTAGCGCTGCACGACGCGGCGCAAAGGACGTGCGCCGTAGAGCGGGTCGTACCCCTCCTTGATGAGCCACTCCCTGGCCGCCTCGGAGAGGGAGAGCTTGACGCCGCGCTCGTCCAAACGCCGCTGCACCTCCGCCACCATGAGATCGACGATGCGGGCGAGGTGCTCCTTCTCCAGCGCGTGGAAGATGATGAACTCGTCCACCCGGTTGAGGAACTCGGGGCGGAAGGCGCGCTTGAGCGCGTCCTGAATCGCGTCGCGGTGGCGCTGCTCGTCGCTGACGGACGGCTGCGCGGCGTGGAAGCCGACGCTCGCCCGCTGGTACTCCGCCGTGCCGAGGTTGGAGGTCATGATGATGACAGTGTTGCGGAAGTCGACCGTGCGTCCGTGTCCATCGGTCAGCCGCCCGTCCTCTAGGACCTGTAGCAGTATGTTGAAGACGTCAGGGTGCGCCTTTTCGATTTCGTCGAAGAGGAGCACGCGGTAGGGGCGGCGGCGTACGGCCTCCGTCAGCTGTCCCGCCTCATCGTAGCCAACGTAGCCCGGCGGCGCGCCGACCAGCCGCGACACGGTGTGCCGTTCGCCGTACTCCGACATGTCGACGCGCACCATGTTCTCCTCGTCGTCGAATAGGAAGGCGGCAAGCGCCTTAGCCAGCTCCGTCTTCCCCACGCCCGTGGGGCCGAGGAACATGAAGCTGCCGATTGGCCGGCTGGGGTCTTGCAGGCCGGCGCGCGAGCGGCGAATCGCGTCAGCGACAGCGCTCACCGCGACATCTTGGCCAACGACGCGCTCGTGCAGCCGCTCCTCGAGGTGGACGAGCCGCTCCGCCTCTTGCTCGAGCAGCCGGTAGGCGGGGATTCCCGTCCACGACGCCACCAGCGCTGCGATGTCGTCCGCCTCTACGGTCAGGTCGGTTACGTCCTCGCCTAGGAAGCCATTACGCGCTGCGCCAAATTGCTCTTGAAGACGCAACCGCTCCGCCTTGCGCCGCGCGGACGCCTCGAAGTCGTTGCGCTGCTGCGCGGCCTCCTCCTCGTCCTGGAGGCGGCGGATTTCCCGCTCTTGCTCGCGCAATTCCGGCGGGAGGCTTTCGACGTCCAAGCGGAGTTTGGCCGCCGCCTCATCGATGAGGTCGACTGCCTTGTCTGGCAGGTGGCGGTCTGCGATGTAGCGCGCG
>DAOUJX010000017.1:0-10381 GCA_034422075.1 Dehalococcoidia bacterium | reverse complement strand
GGCGACGCACGCTCCATGCCGGCTGGGACGGCGCGCAGCAGCCACGTACTTTCACCGAATCGCTCCAGTTGCAGTCCGAGGCGGTGCAACTCTTCCCCAGCGCTCGCTGCCGTGTCTTGCTCGTCGGGGCTGAGGTCGATGGGCATCGGCTCCAGGAGCGGCTGGACCTCCGGCGCACCGGCGTCCCAACGGTGCAGTAGCTGGTAGAAGAGCACCGATTCGTGCGCCGCGTGCTGATCGACGAGGTACATGCCGTCGGGTCCCTCGGCAACGATGTAGGTGTTGGCGATCTGCCCGAGGACGCGCAGCCGCGACAGCGGTCGCACCGGCGCCGGCTGTGCGGGAGCGCCTGTGGTGAGCGGCAGCAGCGACGCGTGCGCCTCGCCTAGGGCAACGGTGAAGTCGAACCCTTGCGCCGATAGCGTGCGCGAGCTGGCGCCCATCGCGGTCGGCATTGGGGTAAGTGTTCGCGCCGCGCCCACCGGAACGTGGCTGGTGAGGGTCTCGCGTACGGTGCGCTGCACGCTTGAGAAGGCGTCGCCCTCGCGCACGAATCGCACCTCACGCTTGTTGGGGTGAACGTTCACGTCGACCTCACGGGGTGGGACGGTGAGCAAGACCACGGCCACCGGGTAGCGGCCCTCCATGAGCATGCCCGTATACGCCTCCTCGATGGCGACGGTGAGCGAGCGGCTCTGCACCCAGCGTCTGTTGACGAAGATGCGTATGGCAACGCGGTTTGGCCGGTTGAGCGACGGCAGACCTATCAGCCCCTCGACCTTGTAAGCGGCGTTGGAGGACGGCGCCAGTTCCAACATTGCCTCGGCCTGTTCGTGGCCGACTAGCACTGCGAAGGTGTCTTTGAGGACGCCGTTGCCGGGCGTTTCGAACACCGTGCGCTTATCGGTGATGAGTGTAAGGGCGACGTCTGGATTGGCGAGCGCCAGCTGCTCGACGACCTGGCGGACGCGGCCTGCCTCGGAGGGGGCGGAGCGTAGGAACTTGAGACGAGCGGGGATGGAGGAAAAGAGCGTATCCACCGCGACGATGGTGCCCGGTGCGCCGCCCTCCGTGCCCTGCGCTGCGAGGTTGCCGCCACTTATCTCGATGAAGGCTGCGCCATCGGCGCTTGGGGTGCGGGTGGACATGCGGACGTGCGCCGCGGCGGCAATGCTCGGCAGCGCCTCGCCCCGAAAGCCGAGGGTTGCGAGGTGATCAAGATCGTCGAGCGAAGAGAGCTTGCTGGTCGCGTGGCGGCGAAAGGCAATGGGGAGATCGTCGGCGTCGATGCCACAACCGTCGTCGGCGACGCGGATGTGCGCCAACCCGCCTTGTTGTATTTCGACGGTGACGTTGCTCGCGCCCGCATCCAGCGCGTTCTCGAGCAGTTCCTTGACGACGGAGGCAGGCCGTTCGATGACCTCGCCCGCCGCGATTCCAGCCGCCACCCGCGCCTCCAGCTCACGTATGGGCATGGACTAGCGGGCCGCCAGTGCAGTGCTGCGTGCAGTTGCTGTCATAGATCACCAAGTGCCGTACAGGCACGCCATTCTAGAAACGCCCACGAGTACGCTGTCAACGGGCAAGTAGCACAGCCCTGCACTCACCGCCCGATGCGAGAGCGAACCGAGGGGTCGGCGCCGTAGGCGAGCGGCCGTTTCCGGAGATCCGGTGCCGCGCCGCTGGGTGCCTGCCCACCGTGGTCGGAAGTTCCACCGCCGCAACGGGGCCGTCTTGAGGCGGCAGAGGGTCATATCGCAGCGGTATTTCGCTCGCCACGCTCCCGTGGGGGCCAGCCGCGTTCACGCCGCTGCCTGCCTTCGTAGCGGATGCCATAGGCCCATCGACTTCCTGGGGCGAGTGCTGTTCCTTGCCGTGCGCTTGCATCCAGAATGGAAACGCGCCGGCGACAGGAGCGGGTCCTTCCCGCAGCGCTAGGCTATTCCCAGTTCGGCTGCAAGCGTCTTTTCGCTCGCGGAGGGGATGAGTCGACCCTCTATGACGGCGACGGGGCGCCTGAGGTAGCGCGGCTCCTGCGCCATCAGGTCGATCAGCTGGTCGTCGGTGAGCGCATCCGCTTCGAGGCCAGTTGCCTTGAAGGTCGGCGAGCGAAAGCTGAAAAGGTCGCGCGGAGATTGGCCGCCCAGCAGGCTCACAATCTCATCGCGGGAGAGCGGCTCCTTGAAGAAATCACGCTCCTCTACGACGGCGCTGGTTTGCGAGAGAAACTCCCTCGCTTTGCGGCAGGTGCTTCACTTGGTGTAGTGGAGCAGTGTGACGTTAGCAGCCACGGATTGACCTCCTGCTGTCTGCCAGGAGTTTACGGGCGCGGATGCGAAGTTGGAAGACGCTCCTCGCGCAGGCTGGGTTACGCCGGAGCGGCGAGTGGCCTAGCATGGGGCGCGGGTATGGGCGCCGACTACTTCTTCCTTATCATCCGCTGGTTGCACGCTATCTCTGCCGTTGCGTGGGTCGGCGGGGGCATCTTCTACTGGGTGGTGCTGCGTCCCGCGGCCCCGGCAGACGAGTTGCCGCCTGGGCTGCGGCGCATCGTGGCGATGGAGTTCGGCCAGCTGGTGGCGTTCTGCATCGGCGTGCTGGCGCTGACGGGCATCATCCTCGCGGCGCAGCGGCTGTCGGAAGAGGTGAGCAGCGTCACGTATGTCGCCGTGCTTGCGGCCAAGGTCGCGCTGTCGGTCTGGATGTTCGCGATCGTGGCGTTTCGGCGTGGACGGCCGGACGCGTCGCCACGCCGCGGACGCCTGGGCTTGGCGGTGAACGCGCTAGGCCACGTGAACGTCACGGTCGTGCTAGGGCTGGTGATCTTCTTGCTATCGGACGTGCTGCAGCTGCTGGTCGAGCGAGGCTTGGTAGACTAGGGCCATGAGGCGCAGCCTGCTCGACATCCTGGCCTGCCCAGAGGACAAAGCACCGCTGACCCTCTCCGTGGCGCTGGAGGACGGCGATGACGTGGTGGAAGGCTTGCTGACCTGCACGTACTGCGGTGCGCAGTACCCGATAGAGGAATCTGCGCCGAATCTTCTGCCCTCCGAGTACAGGGTGTAGGGGCGCTACGCCGCATACCTAAGTAGCGCTCTTGCTACCGATGGGCAACCCCCCTTGGGCATATCGCATCCCGGAGTAGAACGATGGTGACAAGACCACCAAGGCGCGATGGCCATCCCTACCACATGCACGATTGCATTCACGACCAGCCGAATGCGATTGCCCAGATTTTGGAGTCGCAGGTGCTGGCCGCAGACGAGTTGGCTGCCCGGGCAACGAGGGCGAGGCGTATCCACCTTTGTGGCGTTGGAACGTCATGGCATGCGGCGCTGGTTGGCGAGCACCTATTCAAGGCTGTCGGCTTGGCCGAGACGCGCGCATGGAATTCGTTCGAGTTCGCCTCCTATCCGCCGCCGCTAACAGGCGACGATTTGGTGATAGTGATGGCCCACAGCGGGACAAAGCGCTATCCGAGTGAGGCGTTGAGCCTTGCCAAAGAGGCGGGTGCGTCGACCGCCATCGTCACCAGCCAAACGTCACAAGCGAACCTGGAGCAGGCGGACGTTGTAGTGAGGACGACCTCCAGAGACAGGTCGGCGGCCTTCACCGTCAGCCACACCGGCGCGATGGCAGCGCTGGCGCTTGTGGCTTCTCGCTTGCCCGACGGCAAGGAGGTAGGCCGCGATCTCGCCCGATTGCCTAGCTTCGTGGCTTCGGCCTTGGAGAAGGAAGAGGAGGTGCGACAGCTGGTGGAGCGAGTGCAGGACTTCAGGTGGTACTGCTTCGCCGGCTGGGGGCCTAACACCTCCACCGCCTACGAAGCAGCCTTGAAGGTCAACGAGGCAGCCTACGATGTGACCACCGCCTACCAACTCGAGCAGTTCCTGCATGGACCGTTCGTGGCAACCGGGCCGAGATGCCTGGTTACGTTGGTAGCTCCGCCGGGGCCCGGCTACGAGAGGTCGGTCGAGGTTGGCAAGGCCGTGAAGGCTACAGGGGCGGGGCTGGCTGCCCTGGTGGCCGAGGCGGACGAGGAGATGACCTCCGTGGCGGACAACGTTCTGGTTCTGCCAAGCGTTGCCGAGGCACTGTCTCCCATCGTGTATGTGGTCCCGCTGCAGCTGTTCACCTACTGGTTGGCGCTCGAGCGCGGCAGAAACCCGGACACCTTCCGCCTGGACGACCCAACGCATCGGGCTGCGAGGGCGCACTACTCCCTATAGAGAGGTCTGCCCTGCCCGCCTCAGTCAGCTGCCGACGGCAACCACCCAGGTCTTGACGTTGCTGCTGGGGTTGCCACGCGTCAGCACGTCGAATGCGGTGTCGTTGATGTAGAGCAGGCGGTCGTTGAGGGTGATCCTGATACCCGGGCCGTAGATTGCTCGCTGGTCGATGTCATCAGGGTCGTATTGCACGGAGAAATCTAGCGGGAAACGCTCCGGGTTCTCGATGGTCTGCTCGGCGATGAGGGTGGATGCGGCGTCTTGGTAGGAAACGTCGCGGAGTTGGACGGTCAGTACGCTGCCGGCGGGGATAGCGGCGTCGCCGTCGAAGGTGATGGTGCCGCTGACCGTGTCTTGCCCGGAGCAGGCGACTGCGCCCAGAGCTGCGAGGGCGACTAGGGCAGCGGTGAAGACCAGCCGCATGCCGGAACCCCTAGAGACGAGGCTTTCCATATCGCTAGAGAATACGCTTGGCGGCGCCGAACCGTTCCATGGCAGTGAACCGAGCTTTGGCGCAACGGCGCCTCGGGGCGGCGCTTGCACTTGTTCGGGCTGCCCCAGCGCGGCTTAGGGCAGCTGAATCGCGAATGCGCTCCGGCTGGTCCCGCCGCTGGCGGTAACTAGGCCCATAGCGGTGAGGATGGCTACGGCGACAAGGCCAACAGGGTTCCAGGCGCTTGCTGCGGCAAGGCCGGTGGACGCCCTGCCCCCACACCGGCGTCAACTGTGGCCCGAGCGGGCTGCGGCGAAGCTGCGGGTGCATGCATTTCGGGGTGATCCCGGTGGTACGCAGCCCGTTGCCTGGTACGGCTTGGGCCTTCTGCAGCGCACGTGCACTACTCCCCGAGTAGGCGACGGGCGGCGTCATTGAAAGGGTAGTACTTGCCGGGTGAGACGTCTTCCCGCTCCAGTTGGTGCTTGACGGCGGCTTCGAGGCGCTCGTACTCCATTGCCTTGGCAACGACCTCGGCGGCAAGCCGGCGGGGGATGACTACGACGCCCCCATCGTCGGCGGTGATGTAGTCGCCTGGGCGGACCAGTATGCCTCCGCACTGGATCGCCACCTGCGTCTCGTACGGCAGCATGTGCGAAGGCATGGTCATGTTGGTCTCGCGTGCGGCGAAGATGCCGATACCGTATGTTTTGAGCGTGGTTAGGTCGCGGACGCCACCGTCGGTGACGACGCCCTCCGCGCCACGCTGCTTGAGCCGCCACAGTTTGATATCGCCTGCCGAGGACGGGCCGCCCAGGCGCATCGCGTCCATCACGAGCACGTCGCCTGGGCCACAGGCCTCCATCGCACGGTACTCGGCGCTCTCCGACCCGCCGATGACCTCCGCGCGCAGATCGGGGCGGCTCGGGACGAAGCGCATCGTGACGGCGCGCCCCACGAGCTTTTGACCAGGGATGAGTGAATGGACGCCCTGTAGCTGCGCACCGACGTAGCCCATGCCGTCGAGCACGTCGAGGCAGACTGCCGACGGTAGCGCGCGCATGGCGTCGAGGATCGCAGCGTCGTCCGGTGCGGCCACTAGGCTTCCTCGGGCTCCCAGCCCCAGGGATGCGGGCCCCAATCGAGCGAAATCAGCTCGCCCGCGCGGATGGTGTGGACCGGGACGAGCGCGGTATTGCCGGTGAACGGGTTGCCCTGCGAGTCGTAGAAACGCCAATTGCCGTTGCGCGCTTCGATGACCGACAGGTCGGCCTCGCGTCCGACGGCGATGGCGCCGATTTCGTCGGCCATGCCGAGCGCCCCGGCGGGCGCCGCCGTGACCATCTCAACGACCTGGGCGAGCGAGTAGCCGACGGCCATGAATTTGGACATCGTCTCGGTGAGGCCATGAATTGGCCCCTTCCTGCCGTTAAGCGTCAGGTCGGTGCTGACGATGGTCGCCTGGAAATCCTGGTCTGCGAGACGCTGGGCTACCTCAAAGTTGAAGTTGCTCCGCCCGTGTGCGGAATCGAAGACGACGCCCCGCGACTCCGCCTCGCGCAGTTCAGGCAGAACGCGCCCGTTGGCGTCGAGGACGCCGCCGGGAACGGCGGTGCAGACATGCGTGAGGATGTCGCCCTCGTCGAGCTCGTTGAGGAGGATGCGCGTGAGGTCTTGCGCCTTGGGGTTTTCGCCGATGAGGTCGCCGATGTGCACCATGAGGGGTTGCTTCACCTCACGCGCGGCTTCCTTGGAGAGCTGTATCAGCTGTTCGCCCATCGCCTCGAGCGCGGGGCCGACCAGGCGAACCTTCAGGCCCTTGATGTAGTCGGGATAGTCGTTGGCGACTTTGATGGTGGCGTCGATGTCAACGTCTTCGACCGTGTAGATCTCCGGCTTGCGCAACGCCTGGCCGGGGATGCCGAACTTGCCGATGTTGAGCAGGACGAGCAGCCGCGTCTTGGCGCGCCCGGCGATGTGGTGAGGGAAGACACCGAAGTTCCACGCGCCCGTCGTGCCGGCGTCGAGGATGGTTGTGGAGCCGGACATGACGCCTTCGAGGTCGGGCGGGCCCGCAATCTCGTTGACGCCCGGAGTCCCCGCGCCCTGGATCATGTGGACGTGCATGTCGACCATGCCCGGGATGACGAGCTGGCCGCGCAGCTGCATGGTGCGCTTCGCGCCGGTGCCATCGATGGCCGGCTCGATCGTGGCGATGCGTCCACCCGTAACGCCGATATCGAGCAAGCCGTCGAGACCTTGTGCAGGGTCATAGACTCGCCCGCCCTTGATGACTAGGTCGTACATGGCACCTCTCTCATGATGGCGCGGTGGCGTTGCCGCTCGTTCTACGGCATAGCGGGCGACGGCGCAAGGGGTGCGCGCACCTTCCCCTCTGGGTGTATACTGCCGCCAGCAGCCAGGCTGCGTTCTTCAATGATCGCGCGGCGGCAGCGGACGGGCTATTGATGCCGAGCGCCGAGGAGACGGCGAAAGGAGGAGAGCATGGCGGAGATACTGGGAGTCGGATTTACGCACTACCCGCCGCTTATGAGCGGCAAGCCCGAGGCGTATGCGGGCATCCTTAAGGGAATCCTGCGCAGCCCGAAAGTTCCCGAAGAGATGAAAGATCCCAAGAACTGGCCCGCGGGGATGCAGGACGAATGGGAGCACGAGGTCGAGCGGGCACACGCGCACCAGGAGCAGCACCGGCAGGCGTTTCTGAAGGTGCGGAAGGCCATCGACGCCTTCAAGCCCGATGCGGTGTTCATGTTTGGGGACGACCAGTATGAGAACTTCAAGGAGACGATAATCCCGCCCTTCAACATCTTCTGTGCTCCGGAGTTCCCGTCGCACCCGTTTCGCGCAGAGAACAACCTGTGGGGCGTCGACCCGAGCGAGACGATCACATACAAGGGCGCACCGACGCTGGCGCGGGACGTGGCGAACGAGTTCATGGAGCGCCACTTCCCTGTGCCCTACTCCTACACGCCGCAGACGCTCCACTTCGAGCACGGCATGACCCACGCGTTCATCAACGGCCTGACCTACCTCGACTGGGACCACGACAACCCGTGGACGTACCCGACGGTGCCGATTTCGGTGAACTGCTACGGCAAGCTGGTGGTCTCCAACCGCGGCGGGTCGGCCAACATCCAGGACATGCGCTCGGAGAGCGAGAAGGATCCGCTCATCGATTACCCGGGCCCGCAAGGGCCTTCGCCAAAGTCGTGCTTCGCGCTCGGCGAAATGCTGCGGCAAATCCTGGAAGAGCGTGACGGGCGCTATGCCATCATCGCCTCGTCCGGGTGGTCGCACGCATTCCTGACGGAGAAGCACAACTGGCTGTGGCCCGACCGCGACTTCGATCGTGCGCGGTTCGAGGAGCTGAAGAGCGGCGAGCACACCAAGTGGGAGCACCTGACGAGCGCAGAGATCGACGACGCAGGCGACCAGGAGTTCAAGAACTGGATCTGCCTAGCTGGCGCGATGCAGGACCGCAAGGCAGAGATCATCGAGTACCTCGAGACATGGATCTTCAACTCGGAGAAGTGCTTCGCGGTGTTCCACAACGGCAACGGTTCGTAGCACGGCGCTGTCGCAGAGGCGCACACGAGGGGTCAGCCAGGAGTGGCTGGCCCCTCTCTTTGCATTCCAGCACCCCGCCGCACTTCCCCTAGGGGGTTCCTCACACGACCCTTCCTCGCTCGGAGAAGGAGATCAACGCGAATGGGCGCGCGGGGCTTGGCCAGCGCTTGCACGGATTATGGGCATTGCGTATCATGTGCGGTAGTTCGTATGAGCGAATAATATTATATGGTCATACGTAACATACGGCACACTGGTTGTGAACAATGGGGCGGCCCGACACCTCATCGGCTTCCTGCCGCTGCCGGTGACGCAAGGGTGCTTCGCGAGGCCAACGTGCGAGGGGTTTTCGCTGTTCAAACGCGTTACGGCGCAGATGCTGCTCGCACCACTCCAAGAGATTGGACATGCCGATGTCGGCCTAGTGGATCTTTCCGGCTTGGCGGGAACGCAGGCGCCGCGGCGCGCGGCGGGGGCCTTGCCCCAGAGGCCACTTGGTTGGAGTCCTATCCCCAGGGAGAGGGTATCCTCCCAGCCTCTCTCCTGGGGAAAGGCTATCGTGGCGCAGCCTGCAGAGGGCGGACGAAACGAGCGCCCGTCCCTCCTTTGTGTCGCTCGCTGCCCTAGCCCTCTCATCGCAAGAGCGGTGGGGGTAAAGTAGCGGTATGGCGGCAATCGCAATAGAGCAGGCGCCGGAGACGGCCAGTGCGCCGCAGAGACCGCCTCCGCTATTTGTTTGGGCTCCGGCGGTGGCGATTGCGGCGCTCATGCTGCTCACGCCGGTGTACCTCGCCATTCGCGCGGGCCAGGGCGGTACGGAGCTATTCGACCTGGTGCTGACGGCGCGCACCGGCGCCATCCTGCTGCGTACGCTGTTGCTGATGGCGCTGGTCGCCGGGCTGTCCATAGCGCTCGCTGCGCCGATAGCCTGGCTGACGGAGCGATGCGACCTCCCTGCGCGCCGCGTGCTCGGCGTACTGACCGCCCTACCCCTGGTCGTGCCGTCGTACGTATTCGCGTTTATCGCGGTGCTGGCCCTAGGGCCTCGCGGAATGGTGCAGGAGTGGCTCGAGCCGTTGGGCGTCGAGCGCCTGCCGGAGATTTACGGGCTGCCCGGCGCGACGCTGACGCTGACGCTGCTCAGCTACCCGTACGTCTTGCTGCCGGTGCGGGCCGCCATCGTGCGGCTGGACCCGTCGCTAGAAGAAGCGGCGCGCGGACTCGGGAAGCCGCCGATGTCGGTGTTCATGCAAGTGACGCTGCCGCTACTGCGTCCGGCGATCATCGCGGGTGGGCTGCTTGCTGCGCTGTACACGCTGAGCGACTTCGGCGCGGTGTCGCTGATGCGCTACAAGACGTTCACGTGGACGATCTTCGTGCAGTACGGCACGTCTTTCGACCGCACACTGGCGGCAGGATTGTCGCTGATACTGGTGGCGCTGGCACTGATGGTGCTGTTTGGCGAGATGTGGGGGCGTGGCCGTGCGACTTACCACCGCGTAACGCCGGGGACGCCCCGTGAGGTAAGCCTCGTGCCGCTGGGGCGCTGGCGCTGGCCTGCGGCGGCGTTCGTGTGGAGCGTGGTAGCGCTTGCCTTGCTGGCGCCGATGGCAGTCCTGGGCTACTGGGTCGTGCGCGGGCTGCTTGCTGGTGAGCCGTTCGATGTGCTGTGGACGGCCTCGCGGAACTCGCTGTACGTGTCGCTGCTGGCAGCGGTGGTCGCGGCGGCAGCGGCGATACCGATTGCGCTGCTGGCAGTGCGCTACAAGTCGCGCGTCGGACGCGTGCTGGAGCGGCTGACGTACATCGGTTTCGCGCTGCCGGGCATCGCGGTTGCGCTGGCGTTCGTGTTCTTTGCGTCGGCCTACGCGGGGCTCCTCTACCAGACGGCAGCGTTGTTGGTGGCCGCGTACGTCGTGCTGTTCTTGCCAGCGGCGGTTGGCGCGGCACAAGCGTCGCTGAGTCAGATAGACCCGCGCTTGGAAGAAGCGGCGCGCGGGCTCGGACGGACGCCGCTGCAGGCGTTCGCCGAGGTGACGCTGCCGCTGCTTGCGCGCGGCGCACTGGCAGGTGGGGCGCTCGTATTCCTCTTGACGATGAAGGAGCTGCCGGCGACGCTGGTACTGAGCCC
>DAOUJX010000016.1:0-5662 GCA_034422075.1 Dehalococcoidia bacterium | reverse complement strand
CTGGAAAACGCCGCCGACCCCACCTACTGCCCGCACGGTCGCCCCACGACGGTCAAGCTGACCACCAGTATGCTGGAGCGCGAGTTCGGCAGGGCATAGCCGTGCCGCAACTCCTCCTGGCAACCTCCAACCCCGCCAAGGCCGCCCTGTTGCGCGACCTCTGCGGCGGCACGGGTTACGACCTCGTCGACGGCTCGATGCTACCGCCGCCTGACGTTGCGGAGAGCGAGGCGTCGCACCTCGCCATTGCCGTAGCAAAAGCGGTTGCGTGGTCGCACCACGACGAGCGGGTTGTCGTCGCATCCGATGGCGGCATCGCCATACCAGCGCTGGGCGATGCGTGGGAGAGCCGCCTCACGCGCCGCGCCACCGGCGAGGGCCAAGTTCCAGACGAGACGCGCTGCCGACGCTTACTGGCCATCATGAGGAACCTCGAGGGCGAAGCGCGCGTGGCTCATCGCGTCGAGGCCGTCGCGGTGGCGCACGGCGGCGAACTGCTGGGCGCGTGGGAGGCAACAGGCTTTGACGGTGCCATCGCCCATGACTACCAACCGCCTCCCGATGGCACCGGCGGCGCATGGGTAGAGAGCCTTCTTACAACCCAAGGCGGCGCGCGCTACTGGTCGCTTTCCGGCGCCGAACTCGCCGCCCGCAGCGAACCCTGGCAACAGCTGAGGCCGCACGTGCGGCCATTCCTGCAGACGCTGACCCAAGCGCGTCACGGCAAGGCGTAGCGCATGGGCTCGGGCTCTGCTACTAGCCCGTCTCGCGTGAGACCGTCGACCACACCCTGGACCACGTCCTGCCCCGCGATGCCCAACCCGTCGGCGATACCGCCTATCGAAGCGCTCTCGCCGGAATGCAAGCCGCGCAGGTAGTCGATGACCTGGCCGCGCAGTTGGCGATTGGAGTCGGGGTAGGGCGCCTGCTTGGCCGCATACGGGACGGACGCCTCCGCGACGGCGCGCGGCGCGCCCGATAGCAGGGGCGCAGCGGCGCAGGGCGAGCGCAAAGGACACTCGCCACACCGCGCCACCGCTACGCCGCAAATCGTCGCGCCGATGTCCATCAGCCCCTGGTGCCACTCCGCCGCCCGCAACGGGGCGTGCGGCTCAGGTAGCAGCGCTGCCGCCAGCGCGTCAATGTCTCGCCGGGAAGCAGGCGATGCGCCATGCACAACGCGGCTTAGCACGCGATAGATATTGGTGTCGGCCAGTGGGACGCTTGCGCCGAACGCAAAGCATGCGACAGCGGCTGCGGTGTAGGGGCCGAGTCCCGGAAGCGCCCGTAGCGCACGCACGTCCGTTGGCAGCTGCCCGCCGTGATCCCCCACCACTGTGAGCGCCAGTCCGTGCAACCGGACCGCGCGGGCGTTGTAGCCCAATCCCGCCCAAGCGCGAATGACGTCGCCTCTGGAGGCTGCCGCAAGGCTTGCGAGCGACGGGAACTCCGCCAAGAACGCCCCGTACTTGGGCACGACGCGCTCGACCTGTGTTTGCTGGAGCATCACCTCCGCCACCAGCACCTCGTAGGGAGAGGGGTTGCGCCGCCATGGCAGGTCGCGGGCGTTTGCTCTATACCAGCCTGCAACGAGGCGGTGCAGCCCAACAGGCGCCACGCTCATGACGAACCGGCCAACAACTCGTCGAGCACCTCGCGCAGTTGCTCGGGGGATAGCGGTCCGTTGAACTGGCGCACGATGATGCCCTGCGGGTCGATGAAGTACTTCTCCGGCACGCCGCGTACCCCAAAGTCGATGGCCATCTCACCCCTATCGTCCAGGGCGTTGGGGTAGTGCACGCGGTAGCGGTCGATGTGGGCCAGCACATCCCGCGCCTGGTCCCAGATGGCAATGCCGAGGAACTCGACGTTCTCACTTGCGTACTCGCGGTACACCTCGGCGAGCCCCGCTGCCTCGGAGCGGCATGGGGGGCACCATGACGACCAGAAGTCAATGAGCACGTACTTGCCAAGCAGGTCCTCGTTCGTGAGCACAGGCCCGCCGCGGAGGGTCGCCACCTCAAAGGCGGGTGCGACGGACGGCGCGATCGGTTCCTCCCCCGGACTCTCATTGACGGCAAGCCCCCCGGGGTTGCCTCCCGTTCGCAGCAGGCCCCACATCAGCAGCAGCACCAGCGCTGCGACGGGCAGCATCGCCAAGCCGAAGAGCACCCAGCGCCGAATGCCCGGCGGCGCATCGGGAGCAGGCGGTTGTGTGGAGACGGCGGTCAAGAGCAACGCACGGCAAGGCGTGTAGTTGGCAGTATAGCGCAGGACTAGTCACTCAGCCTGTTGACATGGGGTACCCCCATCGGTACCATGCTTAGGTCATGCAAATGTGCGCTTGCGCTTGTTGTTGTCGCCATTCCTCGGAGGAGGTCGGCTAGGCGCTCGCAAATCGCACTAACCCAACACGGCAGAGTTGCAGGCCCCTCCAAGCACCTAGTGAGGGGCCTTTCGTTTGCCCGTGGAAAGAGCAGACGTGACGTACGTACGACACATAGTTGATCACGAGCCCGCTACGGGTAGCGCGGAGCGATAGCAGTGGAAGCCATCGCATACCTCGTGGCCGCCTTGTTTGCTGTGAACATAGGTGCAAGCGGGGCGGCCGCTGCGATGGGCCACGTCTACGGAGCGCGGGCGCTCCGCATCCGCATCGTGGCGCTCGGACTCGCAGCCGCGGCGATGCTTTCGGGGGCAGTTTTCGCAGGCAGCCCCGTTACTGAAACGCTGTCGGCCGACCTCGCCCCAGGCGCCGACGTCACGGTGGTCATTGCGCTGATGGTGCTGATTTCCGCCACCGGTCCGTTGCTGCTCGCCAACCTGCTGGGCCTGCCTCTGTCCACCTCCGCCGTCACTGTTGGAGCTATAGCCGGGCTCGGCATCGCCGCAGGCAGCATCGACGGAGGCGTGGCCGGCGCAATCGGGCTCTGGTGGGTCGTGCTTCCGGCGGCCTCATTCTCCCTATCAGCGGCTGGCACCCGAGTGCTGCAGCGCTCCGGCCTACAGAAGCGCCTCCTTCGCTCGAAGCGAACGCGCTCCGCTATGGCGCTCGTGCTAGTCGCCGGCGGCATATACGTCGCATTTGGCGTCGGCGCGAACAACGTCAGCAACGCCATCGCACCGCTGCTGGGCGCGGGCCTGTTGGAGAGCCCAGCTGCGCTAGTCCTCGGCGGCATCGCGCTAGCCATCGGCGCGGTCGCGCTGGGCGGGCGCGTGCTGAGGACCAACGCCCTCCGCTTCGCGACCCTCGACATGACAACCGGCAGCCTTGTCGCGTTCGTGAGCGGCTCGCTGATACTCGCAGCCTCGCTTGCGGGCTTTCCGGCGGCGCTGGCGCAGGTGGCAACATCCGCCATCCTCGGCGTCGGATTCGCGCAGCGGGGTGTTCGCGCGCTGCGGCGCCAGCCCACGCGCGACCTCGCGACTGCGTGGGTCGTGTCGCCGGTGGCGTCGCTGGTCTTGGCCTACGTGCTCGTCAGCTGGGCGTACGGCGCGAGCCTTGCAGGGCACTGGGAGACGTACGCGATTCTGGCAGCAGGGGGGCTATTCGTGCTGGGCGCGCTGTTCGTCCTGAACCGCCCGCGCCTACTTCATGCGGTAACTGTCTCGCGCGCACGGCTGCTCGACCTCAAACGCGCGGCGACGACCACCCTGGGCATGTTGGCCTCGTAGGAGAGCGGGAGGAGCATCGCCGTGAATATCGAGCCCGACCCCACGATCGCAGCCGAATTGGCCGACGCCAACAAGCGCCTCAGCAGCGCAGAGCCGCAGGAAGTCCTCCGCTGGGCCATCGAACGCTTCGGTACGGATGTCACGCTGGCGTGCAGCTTCGGCGGGCCAACGGGCATGGCCTTGCTCGATATGGCGGCCAAGATCGACCCCGACATCGACGTCTTCTACGTCGACACGCACTTCCTCTTTCCCGAGACGTATGCACTCGTAGGCGAAGCTTCGGCGGCCTACGGCATAGCACCGCGGCGACTGGCGTCGCGGTGGACACCGGAGCGGCAAGCCGCCGAGTTCGGCGCAGAACTGTGGGCGCACGACCCTGACCTCTGCTGTCAGCTGCGTAAGGTCGAGCCGACGGAGAGAGCGCTCGAAGGCAAGGCGGCGTGGATATCGGGGCTACGCCGCAGCCAGTCGAAAGGGCGTGCCACAACCAACATCGTCGAATGGGACGCCAAGTTCGGCCTCGTCAAGGTCAACCCGCTGGTTACGTGGGACGACGCGCAGGTATGGGCGTACATCCGCGCCAATCGGGTTCCCTTCAACATCCTGCACGAGCGGGGCTACCCCAGCATCGGCTGCACGCATTGCACGCGCGCTGTCGCTCCGGGCGAAGACCCACGTGCAGGACGCTGGAGCGGGCAGGGCAAGACGGAATGCGGGCTTCACGCCGACACGCTCACCAACCGCGAGCAAGGAATCCCTCAAACACCAAGGAGTTAGACCCCATGACCATCGCATCTACCACATCGACCGAGGCCGGCGTGACCATATGGCTGACCGGCCTTTCCGGCGCAGGCAAGAGCACCATTGCCAACTCACTCGTCGACCATCTCCGAGCACACGGGAAGAAGGTCGAGCTTCTGGACGGCGATGTCGTCCGGACCAACCTGTCCAAGGGACTCGGCTTCAGCAAGGAAGACCGCGACACCAACATTCGCCGCATCGGCTTCGTCGCCAACCTGCTGACGCGCAACGGCGTCGCGGCGCTCGTCGCTGCCATTTCGCCCTACCGCGAGGTGCGCGACGAGGTGCGCGAGACCATCGGGCAATTCGTCGAGGTCCACGTCGACGCATCGCTCGACGAATTGGTACGGCGCGACGTGAAGGGGTTATACGAGAAGGCGCTGCGCGGTGAGATCGAGAACTTCACCGGCGTCTCCGACCCCTACGAGCCGCCCGTCACCCCCGAGGTGTACATCGACACAGAGGCGGAGACGGTCGAGGAGAGCGTGGCAAAGGTCATCGCCAAGCTCGAGGAACTGGGCTACGTGGACGGTGCAGCCTTGACGAGCGCCGGGTAGGGGACACGGGGCACCATGAGCACCACTACGACGTCCAACCTCATTGCGCCGCACGGAGGGGCGCTCACTGACCGCTACACATCGGGCGTGGAAGTGGACGCCCTGCGTGAGCGCGCAGGGCAACTCCCAACCATCACCATCGGCGACCGCGAGCTATCCGATGCGCACATGGTTGCACAAGGTGCGTTCAGTCCGCTCCAGGGCTTCATGACCTCCGCCGACTACACCTCCGTCGTGAACGACATGCACCTGTCCAACGGCGCCGCGTGGCCGATGCCCGTGACGCTCGCCGTCAGCCGCGAGCGAGCCGCCGAGCTATCGCAGGGCAGCGAGATCGCGCTTGCCGACGCTGACGGCAACGTGGTTGGCATCATCGAGGCGCACGACATATTCGACTACGACAAGGCGCACGAGGCGCAGAATGTCTACCGCACCACAGAGGAGGCCCACCCAGGCGTCGCCGGCGTCTACGCGCAGGGCGATTGCTACGTCGGCGGCCCCGTCACCATGCTACCGGGACGCCCACCTTTCGACCGCGCGGCGGATGCGTTCTACCGCACGCCGTCGCAAGTGCGCGATGTGCTGGCCGAGCGCGGCTGGCGCGCGGTTGTCGGCTTTCAGACGCGGAA
>DAOUJX010000015.1:0-22974 GCA_034422075.1 Dehalococcoidia bacterium | reverse complement strand
TGCTGTGGTACTTGCCGATCAGGTGCTCGAATCGCTCGATGACTACTTTGCGGTGACGCGCCTCGCGTACCAGCGGGGCCGCGGGCGCTCGCCCAACTACGCCAACTTCATATCCGGCCCCAGCCGCACGGCCGACATCGAACAAACCCTGACCATCGGCGTCCATGGACCGGGCATCGTGCATATGGTCGTTGTTGACTAAGGCTCCATTGACTACAATACGCCGCGCTATGCCCCTAGAGATACGCCCCGCAAACACCGACGACTATAACGCGCTGGTTGGCCTTTACCGCGACGCTGACCGAATGGCGCACGAGTGGCTGCCCCACTTTTTCAGGCCTATCGACGAGTTTGAACGCTCCCGCGAGGAGATAGGCGCGCAAATTGTGGACGACGACACCGCGCTTTTCGTCGTGGAGGAGGACGGCGTAGTCCTTGGACTGGTAATGGCCGTGATGCAGTCATCTCCGCCTTGGTCGGGATTCGTCAAGCGGCGGTTCGTAGAGGTAGTCGACCTGGCCGTGGCGCCTGGGGCGCGGCGAAGGGGCATTGCTCGGCGCCTGATGCACGCAGCGGAGGAGTGGGCGCTCTCCCGCTCTGCCGACTCCGTTGACCTTACCGTCGTCGAAGGCAACGAAGCTGCGCTCGCTCTCTACCAGGGCACAGGTTACGACCTCCGCTCTTACCGCATGTGGAAGCGGCTAGGCTGAGCCCGCTGCTGCCACTGGCTTACGTTCCGGCAAACGCACGAGGTAGATTACGCCAATCGACGCGATGACGAAGCCGGCGAATATCGAGAACACCTCCTCGTAGCTGCCAAAGAGGTCGAATGCGGCGCCGGCAAGGAACGTGCCCATGCCCTGTGCAACCGCAATGAATGGGATCGCTAACCCCAGCACCGTACCCGCCGACTGCCGCCCAAAGTAGTTGGCGTAAATCGTCCGCTGCACCATCCCAAAGCCGCCGAAGCCTATGCCCATCGATACTCCGATGGGGATCACCATCCACGCGCTCCTTGCCAGCAGCGTAAACACCGTGAAGGCGATAACCACCAGCGCTGCCGCAATGAACGCCGCCCGCGATGAGAAGCGGTCCAAGAGCACGCCCCAGAGCGGGCTCGACGGAAGCATCGTCAGGCCGGCAACGGTGAACGCCAGCGCCGCCCACCGCGAGTCGATGCCCCGGCCCTCCAAATGCGGCACCAAGTGCACTGCGAATCCAAGAATCGCCACCGCAAGGGTGCTCATCGAGATAAGAACAAGCCAGAAGGTCGGCGTGCGCAGCGCTTCACGCGCTGCCCACTGCACCTCCGTCAGCGCTGATCGCATCGCCCCGTGCGCCGGTGCGTCGGACGACACCTCCCCGTCGATGCGCTGTCCCACCTCCGAGGGATGGCCGCGCAGCAAGACCAAGCTCACCGGTACGGCGACGAGGAAGGTCGCGATGCCCAGCGCATGCCATCCCATACGCCAGCCGGATGCATCGGTCACGAACGCGGCGATGACCGGCGTCACCGCAAAGCCTAGACCCAGGAACATGCTCAGCACGGCCATCGCCCGCCCCCGCGAGCGCACGAACCACTTGGCGATGACGGCGTTCACCGCCACGCGTGCAATCCCCGTGTTCACCGAGTAGGCGATGGCTACCAGTGCATAGAACAGCGGTATCGTCGTCACGTAGCCCATGCAGAAGATCGCCGACGCCGTCACCGCCGCCCCCACCGTCACCACCACGCGTGGCCCGTAGGCATCCGTCAGCCGCCCTGCCACCGGGGCGACGAGCACTATTAGGAACGTTCCTGCCAGCACGGATCCTGACATCGTCGTTCGCGACCAGCCTAGCTCGGCCTCCATCTTGGTGAAGAAGATGCCAAGGATGGCGGGGCTCTCCGCCGTGCCGGCGAAGCTGACGAGCCCAGCGACGACGGCGATGATCCATCCATAGTAGAAGGGCAGGTATCGGGCGAGGCGCGGAGCAAGCGACAGCATCGGCTCATGTTAGCCGACACGCGCCGATTCCGCGCAGCGGTCTTGTTGGATGTATGTCGGCCGCAGGCAGCGGCTTAGTACATATGCCCCTGCATCGAGGCTGCGATGGACGTCTCGATGTCCTGAATCGCTTGGGCCATAGCCTGGCCGATGAGGTCGAGTTTGCGCACCTGCTCGATACGCGGCGTCGCCTCCTCCAACTGTCGAGCCGACAGGATGTCCTTGAAGATGCCACACGCGTCGGCCAAGCAGATGATGACGATGTCGCGTGGCTCGGGGATCTCATCGCTGAAGAGCACCCCCATGATGCGCAACTTCACCTCGCGCTCCGGCGTGCGGTCGATGGAGGGATAGCGGCGCGAGCGGAACACCCAGAGGAACAAGTCGTCCTTGCGTTCGAGGATGCCATGGTCGACCATGCGCGCGAGCGACTCTTCGCGGATCTCGTCCGCACGGTCGGCGGTGCGCTCGATCCAGTAACGCGCGCTGCGCTCCTCTTCCGCTGTGATCTCCGCAAGGACAGGGTCGAGCAGGCCGTCGCCGGTAGGAGTGGAGTCCAGCAGCACCAGCTTCTCTAGGTCGGTGTCGATGCGGTTCTCCAACGCGAGGTCCATCAGGACGCCGCCCGCAAGGGCGTAGTTGATCGACCACCGCGGTGCACGCACGAACCGCCCGTCCTCATCGTTGAGCATCAGTAGGACGATTTCCTCGGCGAATCTGAGCATGGTGCCAACCTCGTTAGTTAATGTGAGGATTCTCCTGTTCGAACCATAGCGTATCTATGCATATAGGGGCAACTGCCATGCATTCTGCTTGCGTTGACGTTGCAGGCGCGCGATGCGTACACTTGAGTGCGTCCGGAGCCGCGAGCGCCGGGCGCTATGGAGGTAACCGTGGCCAAGCCCTTTGCAGTGAGTGACGATGACTTCCAACATCAGGTGCTCGAAGCGAGCGAGCCTGTGCTGGTCGACTTCTGGGCCGACTGGTGCGGCCCATGCAAGATGATCGCCCCCGTCGTCGACGAGCTTTCGGACGAGTACGACGGCAAGGTCAGTTTCGCCAAGGTCGATGTCGATGCCAACCCCAAGACAGCGATGGACTTCGGCATCCGTAGCATCCCCACGCTCCTCGTCTTCAAGGGTGGCGAGGTGGCCGAGCAGGTCATCGGCGCCGTTCCCAAGTCCGTCCTCAAGAAGAAGCTCGACAGCGTCCTCGACGCATAGCCCTGCCGATAGACGATTAGTCAGTGCAGCGCCCCCCGCTCTATGACCAGAGCGGGGGGCGCTGCACTTGCGGTCGTTCGGCATGGGCCCGACGCGCGCTACAATGCGCCCGGGAGTGGATGGGCTCCGGTGGGTCTCGCGGTCTTCAAAACCGTTGCCGGGCCAGAATCCTGGTCCGGGGAGGGTTCGACTCCCTCGCACTCCCGCCACCCCCTTGTACCTTGTCCTCTCGGCGTAGAGAATGCGCCCACGCTGATGGTAGGAGCGGTGCGGTGAGCGGCATTTGGCCCGACGACGTGCAGTGTACGGTTTTCCTCACCTTCGACATCGATGGCGTCTCATCATGGGTGCGGCGCAAGGCGGAGATTTGGCAGCGCCCCTCCGCGCTATCGCTTGCGGAGTACGGCCCCTCGGTCGCCGTCCCGCGCATCCTTGACTTGCTGGACCAATACCGCTTGCCTGCCAGCTTCTACATCCCTGGGCAGGTGGCGGAGACGCACGAGGACATGGTGCGGGAGATACACCGGCGCGGCCATGAGGTTGGCGCGCACGGCTACCTGCACGAGGCGCCCCCGAGTATGGAGCGGGACGAAGAGCGCCGCGTCTTCGAACTCAGCCTCGATATCCTCAGCAGCCTAACGGGCTATAAGCCGCGAGGCTTCCGCTCACCCTCCGCCGACCTTGGTCCGCATACGCTCGATTTGCTGGGCGAACACGGGCTGCTGTACGACACCTCGCTCATGGGCCACGACATGCCGTATTGGGCTGAGTCGCCCAAGGGCGCGCGGCTGGTAGAGGTGCCATTCCACTGGGAGCTGGACGACTTCGTCTACTGGGGTTACCAGCCACCGGCGGAGGTGCGTCACGCGATGGTAGGCACCGATGGCGTCCTTGCTACATGGAAAGACGCCTTTGACCAGCTCTACAAGTGGGGCAGCGCGCTCAATCTTGCCTTCCACCCACAGATCATCGGGAGACCGAGCCGGTTCGCCATCCTCGAGCGACTCATCAACTACATGCTGGAGCGCCCACGCGTGCGCTTTGCGCGCATAGATGAGGCGGCGGAACAGTGGGCGCGCGACCACGCGGACGAGCCTGCCACGCTGGTCGGCGGCGAGGCGCCGGCACTCGCCGCGGGTTAGCCGGGAAGTTTGCCTGTGCCCGGCAACATCATCCCTGGAATGCGCTACGAGGATGCGCCCGCCGCAATTGATTGGCTGTGCGATGCGTTCGGCTTTGAGCGCCATTTGGTTGTACCGGGCGAGGCTGGGAGCATCGCGCATGCCCAATTGAGGCTTGGGGAAGGCATGATCATGCTTGGCTCGCGCCTCCAGAGCGAGTTCGACGACTTGGTGCGCCAGCCGCGCGAGGCGGGCGGCGTCACCATGAGCCCCTACATAGTAGTGCCTGAAATCGATGCACATTACGAACGCGCAAGGGCGGCTGGCGCCGAAATTGTGATGGAGATTGCCGACCAACCCTACGGCGGACGTCTCTACTCCGCCCGCGATCCCGAAGGACATCTCTGGAACTTCGGCTCCTACAACCCGTGGGGGTAAGGGAGTTCATAACTGAGCAGGATGGCATCGCACTTGTGGACGCGCATATCGCAGTCGTCAGTTACTGAATAGGAGGCTCCAATGGCAGCGGAACAGCCCAGTAGCGCATTACCCGAGGCGCCAGAGGCAAAGCCGCCCGGGATACCCAAGCGCATCGAGCAGCACATACAGGGCAGGATGCTGGCGGGGCTTGTCGAACTGCTTCCCTTGCTGGCCACGATATTCGTCCTCGCCTTCCTTATCAGCTATGCTGACGGCCTGATTCGCGGGTTGCCGTTCGTCGAAGGCGAGCCGTGGGACTTCTGGGGTATCGGCCTCATCGTCTTGGTCGTCGTCTTCTATATAGTTGGGCTTGCCGTCTCAACAGGAATCGGACGCAGGGCTAACGATATCCTCGGGAAGCTGATTAGCCTCATCCCGATCGTGAAGACGATTTTCGGCGTAGCGCAGCAGGCGACGACGGTGCTGACGTCGCAGCACAGCTTCACGCGTGTTGTGTTCGTGGAGTGGCCGCGCGAGGGGATGATGGCGCTGGGGTTCGTCACCGGCCGCATTGAGGCGAGCGAGGGTCACGACTCGCTGGTGCTCGTCTACATCCCGACCATTCCGAACCCAACGTCCGGGAATATGGCCCTCGTACGAGAGGATGAGGTCTTTGAGACGGATCTATCGGTGGACGCGGCGATGAAGCTGGTGTTCTCCGGGGGCATCGTGTTGCCGGAGCAGGTATCGATGGCGCGCATCCCGACAGAGGGGCTGGGCGCACCACGCTTCACGGGACGCTTCAGGGCCAACCCGGAGTAGCGCATCTACCCTGCCTCCTTCGTGAGGCGATCCCGGAGGGTGAAGGCCCGAATGCTACAATTCGTGTATGGCCACACCTCCGCGCAACTATTGGATGATTGCGGTCGGCGCCGAGTACCTTGAGGCGCTCGAGCGCAAGCAGCACAGCGTCGTTGGGTTTGGCGTAGCGCACCGCAAACGCGTCCAGCGCATGGAGCCCGGCGACCGTATCATGGTCTATGCCCGCAACGTCCTAGCCTTTGCTGCCGCGCTTACCGTCACCGAGCGCTACTCCGAAGACGCGCATGGCGGCTTTCCCCTGGAGCCGGGCGGTGAGCCCTACAGGCTTCTCGTAGGAACGCGAAGGAACGTCGTGCTTGACCCCACTCAGCGGCTCGATGCGCGCCTCATCGCACCGCGTATGGACTACGTGCGCAAGTGGACGCCGGAATGGTGGCCGCTCGCCTTTCAGGGCCTGCTCCACCTCATCCCCAAGGCCGACTTCCAGATGCTGGAGGGAGAGATGCGCCGGGCCCGGCGCATCTCGCGTGCACCCTATCCCTTCCCTTCGCTGCAGCACGCAGCCAATGACGGCGTGTGCGCTCTGGACCGTCAGGCGGCGGAGGCCTACTAGCGTCGTGGCCATACCCATCGACCTGTCGGGCAGCGCCGTGCTTGTCTTGGGCGTTGCCAACCACCGCAGCATCGCGTGGGCGATCGCCCGGATGCTCCACGAGGCGGGCGCAGACCTTACCATCACCTACCAGAACGAGCGCATGGCCAAGGGCGCGCTCGAACTGGTCGACGCCCTGGAACGCGCCCGCGCCGTTCAGTGCGACGTCCTCGACGAGGCGCAGGTCTCGGGCGCTTTCGACGCCGCGACTCAGAACGCGCCGCTCACCGCTGTGGTCCACAGCGTCGCCTTCGCCAACCGCGATGACCTATCCGGCGCGTTTTCGGCCACGGGAGCAGAGGGCTTTCGCCTCGCGCTCGAGGTGAGTGCCTACTCGCTGCTGCCCATCGCCCGCGCCGCCGCCGCGCGCATGACCGAGGGAGGCAGCATCACCACGCTGACGTTTCATGCCGCCGACAAGGTCTATCCGGGCTACAACGTGATGGGGGTTGCCAAGGCAGCCTTAGAGAATGAAGTGAAGCAGCTTGCGGCGGAGCTTGGCCGGCAGAATATCCGCGTCAACGCCGTCTCCGCCGGGCCATTGAACACGCTCGCCGCGCGCGGCATCGGCGGCTTTGCCGACATGCAGCGCATTCACGCCGAGCGTGCCCCCCTGCGACGCAACATCACGCAGGATGAAGTCGGCGGTGCTGCGCTATTTCTCGCCAGCCCGCTGGCATCCGGCATCACCGGGGAGGTGTTGTACGTTGACGCCGGCTATCACGTAATGGGCGTCTGAGCCGCGTTGAGCGGACGCCATGTCCCCAGCGAGGGCCGTTGTGAAGACGTGGGCCGGGAGTATGAAACCGGGCGGGTATGTGTTGAAGGCACCCGCAGTTTCCTGTGGCTGATGGCCGCAGCCATGCTGGTGGTTGCGCTAGTCGGCGCAGCGTTCCTAATGGAATCGCGGCGGATGCAGTAGGCGAGGCAGGGCGGGGCCCTTCATCGCCTTCAATGGCGCGCCGACCCTGCGCGCCGCTACAATAGCGGTACATCTACCCAGAGAGGACACTCGCTTCTTATGGCTATCGCCTCTAATCTTGGGTTTCCGCGTATTGGGCCCAACCGCGAACTCAAACGTGCTGTCGAAGCCTATTGGGCCGGACGCTCGGAGCGCGAAGAATTACTTGAAACTGCGGCACGCTTGCGCCGCCAGCACTGGACACTCCAGCGCGACCTCGGCATCGACCACATCCCTTCCAACGACTTTTCGTTCTACGACCAGGTGCTCGACACGACGGCGATGGTCGGCGCAGTACCCGCGCGATTTGGGCACGAGGGAGGGCCTGTCGACCTCGACACCTACTTCGCAATGGCGCGCGGGCGCGCCGACGCTCCTGCAATGGAGATGACGAAGTGGTTCGATACCAACTACCACTACATTGTCCCTGAGTTGGAGCCCGGCGAGACGTTCACACTCTCCTCCACCAAGCCCATCGATGAGTTTCTCGAGGCCAAGGCGCTCGGCATCACGACGCGGCCCGTGCTGCTTGGCCCGGTCAGCTTCCTACTCCTCGGCAAGTCACGCACGGCAGGATTCGAGCCGCTGACGTTGCTCGATGCGTTGCTGCCAGTGTACGAAGACGTGTTGCGGCAGTTGTCCGCCGCCGGGGCGACGTGGGTGCAAATGGATGAGCCCATCCTCGGCCTCACACTGGACGGGCGCATTCGTGCGGCTATTGGGCAAACGTACGGCGGCCTGACAGCGACCGTTTCGGCGCTCAAGGTTCTGGTCGCAGTCTACTTTGGCGGCTTGCGCGAAAACCTGCTCTCCGCCCTAGCTATGCCCGTGGCGGGTCTCCACCTCGACCTCGTGCGTGCTCCTGGGCAACTGGATGAGGTGCTGCACAAACTTGGCCCCGACAAGATGCTCTCGCTGGGCGTCGTGGACGGGCGCAACGTTTGGCGTGCCGACTTGGAAGCGGCGCTTGCGCCGCTAGAGCGCGCGGCACAGGCACTCGGCGGCTCGCGCCTCATGGTTGGCCCCTCCTGTTCCTTGCTCCACACACCCGTCGACCTCGATGGGGAGACGGCGATGGACGCGGAGATGCGCTCCTGGCTGGCTTTCGCCGTTCAGAAGGTCGGTGAGATTGCCACCCTCACGCACGCGCTCAACTTTGGACGCCACAGCGTCGCCAGGGAGCTGGGCAAGAATGCCGCCGCGATGCGGAGCCGTCGCGTATCCACACGCATCCACGATGCCGCAGTTGCCGAGCGTACCGCCTCCGTCGACGAGGCGATGCTGCGGCGGACGAGTGCGTACGCGGCGCGGCGCGAGGTGCAGAATAAGACGATTCGACTGCCGCGCTTCCCGACGACCACCATTGGCTCATTCCCCCAAACCAGCGAGATACGCAGAGCGCGGGCAGCACGCCGCAGCGGGGACATCGACGACGCGCAGTACCGCGATTTCCTGCGCAAGGAGATAGAGCACGTCATTCGCTTCCAGGAAGAGGCAGGCCTTGACGTCCTCGTCCACGGTGAGCCGGAGCGCAATGACATGGTCGAGTACTTCGGCGAACAATTGACAGGCTTTGCGCACACGCGCAACGGCTGGGTGCAGTCCTATGGCTCACGCGCCGTCAAGCCGCCCATCATCTACGGGGACGTCAGCCGCCCCGAGCCGATGACGGTAGAGTGGAGCATCTACGCCCAGTCGCTTACCGACAAGCCCGTCAAGGGGATGCTCACCGGACCCGTCACCATGCTCCAATGGTCGTTCGTCCGCGACGACCAGCCCCGCTCTCAGACCTGCCGCCAACTTGCCCTGGCCATCCGCGACGAGGTCGTCGATTTGGAGAAGGCGGGGATACGTGCCATCCAAATCGACGAGCCAGCGATCCGCGAGGGACTGCCGCTGCGCCGCGAGGACTGGGACGACTATCTCGAGTGGGCGGTGGAGTGCTTCCGCCTTGCTGCCAGCGGCGCCGCCGACGCCACCCAAATCCATACGCACATGTGCTATTCCGAGTTCAATGACATCATCGAAAGCATTGGCGCGATGGACGCCGACGTTATCTCCATCGAATCGTCACGCAGCGACATGGAACTGCTCCGTGCATTCGGCGAGTACCAGTACCCGAACGAGATAGGGCCGGGCGTCTACGACATCCACTCACCCCGCGTGCCGTCGCGCGCTGAGATGCGCGACCTTCTCGTCAAGGCGAGCAGCGTCCTCTCTCCCGATCAGTTGTGGGTGAATCCCGACTGTGGCCTCAAGACGCGGGGTTGGGACGAGGTGACGGAGTCGCTCCACCACATGGTCGAATCCGCACGCGAGATGCGAAAGTCTGCGGCCAAGGCGTAGCCCGCGCCGATGACCTCGACGCCTCTAAAGCAGACACCGCTCCACGCTAGCCACGTCGAGTTGGGTGCACGCATGGTCCCGTTCGCAGGGTGGGACATGCCCGTGCAGTACGCCGGCATCTTGTCGGAGGCCACCGCGGTGCGTGCCGCCTCCGGCCTATTCGACGTCTCCCATATGGGCCGCTTCATCGTCGAGGGGCCGCACGCGCGCGAACTGCTGAACTGGACGCATACATCCGACATCAGCGAGGCGATGCCTATCGGCCGTGCGCGCTACGGCCTCTTCTGCAATGAGGACGGCGGCATTATCGACGACGGCATCGTCTATCGGCTCGCGGACGATCGCTTCCTCGCCATTGCGAACGCGGCCAACGCTGCAACGGTCTATGCCTGGTTCGAGCAGTGGCGCTCGAGGCGCTTGCCCGCTACGCACCTGCGCGACATTACGCGCGACGTGGCGATGCTCGCGCTCCAGGGGCCGCGCGCACTCGATACCATCGAGCACTTGAGCGATTTCGACCGCAGCGCCGTGCGCCCCTTCCGTATCGCCGAGTGCACCATCGAGGGACGGTGGGCATGGGTCGCACGCACTGGCTACACAGGCGAAGACGGCGTCGAAATCATGCCCCGCTCGGAAGATGCCTTGTACGTCTGGCAACTGCTGCTCGAGCGGGGCGTTACACCGTGCGGACTTGGCGCGCGTGACACGCTGCGCCTCGAGGCGGGGCTGCCTCTGCACGGCAACGACATCGGTCCGGACACTAACCCGCTGGAGGCCAGACTGGCGCGATTCGTCGCGCTGGAAGGAGGCGCGTTCTGTGGCTCCGAAGCGCTTCAGCGCATTGCAGAGGAGGGGCCCCCGCGCCGCCTTGTCGGGATGCGCACGATCGAGCGCGGCGCTTTGCCGCGGCAGCACAGTCCCATTATGGCGGACGGCGAACGAGTAGGGGAGGTCACCAGCGGCGGCTACTCGCCTACGCTTGACACCAATATAGCCCTCGGCTATGTTCCGGCGCGGCTCGCGGCCCTCGGCCTGCGCCTCCACATTGAAGTGCGTGGGAAGAGCATTGAGGCGGAGACGGTCGCATTGCCCTTCTACACCCGCTCCGCTTGAGCACGAGGACGCTCCATGAACGTTCCCGATGACCGCAGGTACTCCAAAGAGCACGAATGGGTCGTCGCGCATGACGACGGCACGGCGACGGTGGGCGTCAGCGACTTCGCACAGCAGCAGTTGGGCGACGTCGTCTTCGTCGAGTTGCCCCAGGTCGGCGCAGCCGTCAGCCAATTCGGACAGATGGGCGAAATCGAGTCGGTCAAGGCGGTCTCCGACCTCTTCTCTCCCGTCTCCGGCGAGGTGGTTGAGGTGAACAAGGGCGCGGTCGACAGACCCGAACTGGTCAATTCCGATCCTTACGACGCGGGCTGGCTCATCAAGGTACGCCTAGCGGATGCAGGCGAGCTGGACAACTTGATGAGCGCCGAGGCCTACCAGTCGCTTACCAGCACATCGTAACGCGGCCCGAAATGGCGTATCCTGTAGCGGAGCGCTGATGGCAGACTCTCCGTTCTCCTCTTCCTACATCCCCAACACGGACGATGATCGCGCAACGATGTTGCGCGACATTGGTGTCGCCTCCGTCGACGAGCTGTTCGAAGACATCCCCGCCGACCTGCGCAACCCGCCTCTCGACCTGCCCGAACCCGTGGCGGAAATGGACCTCCGCGCGCACATGGAGGCGATGGCTGCCGATAACCAGCACGGAGGCGAACGCCCCTCCTTCCTCGGCGCGGGCGTCTACCGCCACTTCGTCCCAGCTGTCGTGCCAGCGCTCATCAGCCGAGGCGAGTTTCTGACCTCCTATACCCCCTACCAGCCGGAAGTCTCTCAGGGCACCCTGCAGGGCACCTACGAGTTTCAGACGATGACGGCGCAACTCTTTGGGATGCAGGTGGCCAACGCGGGGATGTACGATGGCGCGACCAGCCTCGCGGAGGCGGCGCTCATGGCGTGCCGCGTCACCCGCCGCTACCGCGTCGCCATCGCCGACACCGTCAACCCCAACTACGTTGAGGTCGTTCGCACCTACACTGCCCCGCAAGGCATCGACGTGGATGTCGTCCCCCCCGGTTCTCCTAGTCTGGACGACGAGACGGCCTGCCTGGTGGTGCAGTACCCCAGCTACTATGGATACGTAGAAGACATGACCGCGCACGAGCGTGCGGCTCACGATGCGGGCGCGCTCCTCGTCGCATCCTGCGATCCTGTGGCGATGGCGATGCTCAAATCGCCCGGTGCCTACGGCGTCGACATCGCTACGGGCGAAGGGCAAGCGCTCGGCATACCGCCGTCGTTCGGCGGGCCATACGTCGGGCTGTTCGCCTGCAAGCAGGACTACTTGCGCCAAATGCCCGGGCGGATCGCTGGCAAGACGGTTGATTCCCAGGGGCGCACGGGCTACGTGCTGACGCTCCAGCCTCGCGAGCAGCACATCCGCCGTGAGCGCGCTACCTCCAACATCTGCACGAGTACTGCGCTCATAGGCTTGTGGGCGACGATATGGACGGCATGCATGGGCAAGCGCGGCCTTCGCCACCTTGCCGAGCTCTGCTACCAAAAGGCGCACTACGCCGCCGAGCGCATCGCTGCCCTGCCCGGCTACTCGCTCCCGCTGGACGGCACCTTCTTCCAAGAGTTCGTCATGACTTGTCCCAAGCCTGCCACTGAAGTGAACCGCCACCTCGCACAGCGCGGCATCATCGGCGGTTTCGACGTGGGCGACCGCTTTGAGAACGGGATGCTGCTGTGCGTGACGGAGGTCAACACGCGCGCCCAAATCGACGCGCTCATCGACGCACTCGCGGAGGTGGGCTAGCAATGCTGGTGCAGGACGCCGTCCGCAACGACGCCGCAGACCGCCGGCGCTTGCTGATGGAGCGCAGCGTACCCGGCAGGACGGGTGTCACGTTGTCCGCCTCCGATGTCCCGCCGCAATCGTTGCCCGACGCATCGCTGCTGCGGGAGGACCTCGAATTGCCGGAGGTAACGGAGGGCGAAGTGGTGCGCTACTTCACCCATCTGAGCCAGCTCAACTTCTCCATCGACACCAACTTCTACCCCTTGGGCTCCTGCACGATGAAGTACAACCCCAAGGTGAACGAGGCCATGGCCGCGCTGCCGGGATTTGCGCAACTGCACCCCGCCCAGCCTACCGAGCAAGTGCAGGGCGCGCTTCGCCTCATGCATGCGTTGCAGGGGTACCTCATCGAACTCACGGGGATGAGTGCGTGCAGCCTCGCGCCTCTTGCCGGCGCGCACGGGGAGCTCACCGGTATCCTCATCATCAAGGCCTGCCTAGAATCGCGGGGCGAGGGCCACCGCTCGCGGATGCTCATCCCTGACACGGCGCACGGCACCAATCCCGCATCGGCCGCGATGGGGGGCTTCGATGTCGTCTCCATCCCGTCCGACGAGAACGGCAACATCGACTTGGAGGCGGTGCGCGGCTACGCGGACGGCGACCTTGCCGGTGTCATGTTCACGCAGCCGACCACGCTGGGGCTGTTCGACCGCAATGCGGCCGAGATGTGCCGCATCGTCCACGAGGCGGGCGGGCTGGTCTACGCTGACGGCGCCAACATGAACGCGCTCCTGGGCCGCGTCAAACTCGCCGATCTGGGGTTCGACGTCGTACACCTAAACCTGCACAAGACGTTCACCACTCCGCACGGTGGAGGCGGCCCAGGCGCAGGCCCCGTGTGTGTAAACGACACGCTGGCTCCCTTCCTGCCCTCGCCCGTCACCACGCGTGAGGGCGATGCATACACGCTCGCTGCGCCGCCGCAGACGATTGGTCGGATAGGCGGCTGGTACGGCAACTTCGGCGTCCTCGTTCGCGCCTACACCTACATTACCTTGATGGGCGGGGAGGGCCTGTCCGACGTCTCGCACAACGCTGTCGTCAATGCGAACTACCTGCGCGTCAAGCTGCGCGACCTTTTCGACCTGACGCCCGACAGATTGGTGATGCACGAGGTCGTCTTTTCCGCCCGCAAGCGCAAGGGCGCACGTGCCCTAGATGTCGCCAAGCGCCTCCTCGACTACGGATACCACGCGCCCACGATGTACTTCCCGCTTGTCGTTGACGAGGCGCTGATGATCGAGCCGACGGAGACGGAGTCGAAAGAGACGCTGGATGCATTCATAGAGGCGCTGCGGCGCATCGATGCGGAGGCGCAGGACGACGAGGATTTCCTGCACGGTGCGCCTTACGAAACGCCGATGGGCCGCCTCGATGAGGCGAAGGCGGCACGCGAGCCGGAGCTGCGCTGGCGGCGTCCCGCCTAGCGCCCCATTTACGGCACTGGCATAGGCCGCTATCCTGCACGCCACCCTGTCTTAACGGAGGCATACATGGTCGATGTTGGCCAGCAGGCACCCGATTTCACCCTCAAGAGCCATGATGGCTCGGACATATCACTGAGCGGTTTCCGCAGCGAAAAGCCCGTGGTGCTGTCCATCTATCCGATGGCCTTCACCGGCGGCTGAACAAACCAGACCTCCTCGTTCCATCGCACATTGCGTGGCTTCGAGGAGAAGGGGGCCCAGGTCCTGGGCCTAAGCACTGACACCGTTCCCTCGCTGCGGGCGTGGGCCCAAAACCTTGGCGGCATAGCCTACCCGCTGCTCTCCGACTTCTACCCCCATGGCCACGTCCTCGCGTCGTTTGGGCTGTTCAATGAGGAGATGGGCTTTGCCCGCCGCGCCGTTGTCGTCATCGACAAATCCGGCGTTGTCCGCTACGTGCAGACCTACGAGCCCGGCACTTTGCCGGTGCCGGAAGAGGTGTTGGCAGAGGTGGCGAAGCTAGGCTGAGGAGCCACGCTCCCTACAACACTACTTCCCCTCGCGCTGCGCTGCCGCGTTCTACTTCCATGATGGTTGTTATGCGCTGGACGGTGCGTTCGATGGCGCCGGTCTCGTTTTCGACGACATAGTCGAACCACGCGCTTTGCTCGAGTTCGTCGCGGGCGGCGGCTAGGCGGCGGGCTAGTGCATCGTCAGACTCGGTGCGGCGCAGGCGCAGGCGCCGCTCCAGCTCCGCCAACGACGGCGGGGCTATGAAGAGCAACAGCGCGCTGGGAGCGAGGGCGCGGACGGCACGCGCCCCCTGCACGTCGACTCTCACCACCGCGTCGTGGCCGCTCGCCAGCGCCTCGCGGACGGGCGCCTTCGGCACGCCGTACCAATGGTCGTAGACCTGCGCGGACTCCAACAACTCGCCGTCTGCTTGCATCTGCCGAAATCGCACGTCGTCAACGAAGTAGTGATGGACACCGTCGCGCTCTCCTGGCCGAGAGGGGCGCGTCGTCGCCGTGATGGCATAGTGTGCGTCGGCGGTCTTGCGCAGCGCATGGAGCACCGCGTCCTTACCGACGCCTGACGGCCCCGATATGACGACGAGCAGTGGGCTGCTCACTCCTACGCCTCCACCAGTCTGCGCAGGTCACTCCAGAAGGAAGGGTAGGTGACCGACGCGACATCGCCTTCGACCGTCGTCCCTCCCTCAGCAACGAGGCCAGCGACGCCGAGCATCATCGCCATGCGGTGGTCGCCGTAGTGCTCACCTTCCACACCCTGTAGCGTGCGTCCTCCGCTGATTGTCATGCCGTCAGGGGTTTCCTCGACCTCTGCGCCAAGCCTTCGCAATTCAGTAACGATGGCGCGGATGCGGTCGGTCTCCTTCACGCGCAGTTCCTCGGCGTCGGCGACGACCGTCGTGCCGCGCGCAAAGCAGGCGGCGAGCGCAAGAACGGGTATCTCGTCCTGCACGCGCGGTATCAAGTCCCCGGCTATCTCGACCGCTTGCAATTCGCTGGAGCGCACGACGACGTCGGCCACAGGTTCGCCGCCGACGTCGCGCTCGTTTTCGAGCGTGACGCCCGCACCCATCGCGCTCAGTACGTCAAGGATTCCCGTACGGCCTGGGTTGATGCCGATGCCCTTGGCGCGCACCTCTGCATCGGGGTGGCACGCCGCCGCAACCATCCAGAACGCCGCCGACGAAATATCACCCGGCACGGTAACGTCGAGCGCGTGAAGCTGCCCCGGGCGCATTCGCAATTCGAGGCCGCGCTCCTCCACCGGGACGCCCATCGCGCGGAAGGCACGCTCGGTGTGGTCGCGGGACACCGCCGGTTGTTCCAGCACCGTTTCGCCCTCTGCGAACAGCCCTGCGAGCAGGAGGCATGACTTCACCTGCGCGCTCGCAACGGGCATGGTGTAGCGGATGCCGCGCAGTTCGCCTCCGTGGATGGCGAGGGGCGCGAGCCGGCCACCGTCGCGTGCGCTGATGGCTGCGCCCATTTCCCGCAGCGGCGCGACGACGCGGCCCATCGGCCTGCGCCGCAGTGATGCATCGCCCGTCAGCACGCTGAAGAAGGGGAGCCCGGCCAGCGCGCCCGCGCTAAGCCGCATAACCGTGCCGCTGTTGCCTGCGTCGAGGACGTCCCCCGGCTCGCTCAGCGGGCTATCGCCGATGACGAAGCCGTCGCCGTCTGGCTCGATGGCCGCGCCGAGGCCTCGCAGCACGGCAAGCGCCGACGCGCAGTCATCGCCCGGCCCGTAATTCGATACGCGCGCCTCCCCCTCGGCCAGCGCGTTGAAGAGGGCTGCGCGGACCGATATCGACCGGTCGCCGGGAGGCGTGAGCGTGCCGCGCAGGCGTCGAGGGCGCGTGACCGTCTCGTGCATCGCTCTTACACTCCTGCCAGTGTTCTCGCCAGATCCAATGCGGGATCGAATATGACTCGCAGCACCGACCACCGTGTGAATAGGCTGATGAGTACGACGCCCAGTAGGACGATGGGGCCGTATACCTCGATCCGGCGCACTGCGCCTAGCCACTGGCGCGGAACTATGCCGCGCAGGATGCCAGAGCCGTCAAGTGGCGCAATTGGCAGCAGGTTGAATACCGCGAGTATTAGATTGAGCGATACGCCGAACCAGCCTAGCAGCGCCCACCACGTCGCAAACGACGGATTGCTGAACGGGTTCACACCTAAGCGTTCTCCGTCGAATACGCCTACTTGGAACAGCGCCGCCAACACCAGCGCAAGCATGACGTTAGACGCCGGCCCGGCGAGAGAGACGAGCGCCATTCCTATCCGTCCGCTACGCAGTGCGACGAGATCGACTGGCACCGGACGTCCCCATCCGAACCCAACGATCGCCAGCATGAGCGTACCGGTGGGGTCGAGATGCGCTTTGGGGTTGAGCGTGAGCCGTCCTTGACGTTGCGCTGTTCTGTCGCCTTGGAGGTAGGCCGCTGCTGCGTGCGAGAACTCGTGGACAGAAATGCTCAGGAGCAGCGCTACGCCCACGACGGCAAGCAGCAGCGCAAACCCCAGTGGATTGTCGATGAGCAGGTCGTGATTGGCGAGCAGCATCGCCTAGTCGTCATCGAAATCGTCGTCGTCGGGCAGCTCGGGCTCATCCGGCTCCGACGCCGACCGCGAAGACCCAAGGCGCGGCAACGACGCTGTGCGCCGCTCGCGTTTGCGCGGCGAGTCAGCCGGCAAGTCCAGCAGCGTCTTACGTACCGCGTTCAACTCATCTGCCGACCGGCCCTCGACGGCCAGAACGATGGCGTTGACGCCTGCGGAGCGCAGCTGCTCCGCCTCGACGCTCGATGGTGGCGCACTTGCCTCGAGCGCGAGCCACTTGGAGGTGCAGGCGCGCACGCGCCCGAGCCGCAGCAGTTGGCCGATGTCCAGCGCACTCGACTGCGCCAGTGAGACGACAAAGCCCTCCACCGGCAGTCCTTCGAGGCCGTCCAGCGTCGCGTCGTCCAGGTCGAGCGAGACCTCCATGAAGTTGGTGCGTTCCTCTCCGCCCAGGACCGACAGCCGCGTCGTGGTTGCCGCGAACACCTGGAAGTCGCTGGATGCGGGCAAGACGTCAAGGCCTTCATCGACCCATGGACCCCATGGCCGCTCGGCCAGCGCTTTGGCCACGCGGCCATACTCCGTCTTTTGTGTGACACCGGAGACGAGCGCACCGTCGAGCCCTGCCTCCGCCGCCGTGGTCGCCTCCGCCGCCGATCCTACGCGCCCCAGCAGCAGGATGGACGGCACCCTTTCGGCGCGAGGCCCCGCCGCAAATCCCATCGGCTGCGACACCCCGCGCTCGCTCTGTTCAAAGCGCTCGATAATCTTGCTCATTGGTGGGCCTCAGAGGGGAAAAGCAGTGGCTGATTGAGGTGGACTCACAAGGGCCATTCTAGCACGTTGCCCGCTGCAGCCCGCCTCGCGTAGCCTGCTTCCGATGCCAAGTGACACGCTTGTCAAGCGGCTCGTTGCTGCAGGCCTCGGCTCGCGCCGCGCGTGCGCTGCGCTCATCACGGCGCGCCGTGTCCGCGTCAATGGTGAGATCGCCGACGCCATCACTCGGCCCGTCGGCGATGCTGATGCAATCACGGTGGACGGGCGCCGACTACACAGGCCTACGCCATCGCCGAACGTCTACCTCGCCGTCAACAAGCCGGAGGGGGTGTTGTCTGCCGTCTCCGACACTCGTGGGCGCGATACGGTGCTCTCGGTGGTGCCACATGCGCTGCGCCGTCCCGGCCTCGTACCCGCAGGCCGCCTCGACCTCAAGAGCGAGGGACTCGTGCTGCTGACGGACGATGGCGCGCTCGTCCATGCGCTGACGCACCCGCGCAACGGGGTGGAGAAGGAGTACGATGTGCTCCTCAACGCCCCGCTGACGACCGCACAGCGCGAGCGGCTGGAGCGCGGGGTAGGGTCGCCGGACGGCGTCATGCGCGCCCGCTCCGTCGAGCCGTTGGGCGGCTCGCGCTACCGCATCGTCCTCACCGAGGGGCGCAAGCGGGAGATCCGCGTCATGGCGCAGTTGCTCGACCGCCGCGTCCCCCGCCTCCTGCGGGTGCGCATTGGCTCGCTGCGGCTTGGCGTCCTCAAGCCTGGAGAATGGCGCTCGCTGACGACCGCAGAGGTGCGCGCGCTGCGGAAGGCGGCAGGGCTCAGCCCCTGACCCCTGCTCCCCTTACTCGGCCACTGGGTAGCCGTCGCAGCGGCGGTCCGTTCCACCTGAACGGAGGCCGGTCCTATGGTCAAGCGCAATTAGCTGGGCGGCACCGGTGACGATGTCGTCTGGGGCGCGGCGGACGTTGTGGCCGCGCACCGCCAACTCTGCTGCTGCCGGCTCATCAAAGCCTGCGTCGAGACGTAGTTCGTAAGGCAAGCCTTGCGTGACGGGGTCGGCGCCGGGGAAGTGATTCCAGCGAGGGGCATCCACCGCTGCTTGTACGTTAGCACCGTGGTCGAGAACGCTCGTAATAAGCTGCACGTTCCAGGATGGCTGCCTATCGCCACCGGGCGTGCCGCCAAGCAGCACGGGGCCGTCATCGTCAAGCACCATCCATGCCTGAATCGTGTTCATCGTCCGCTTGCGTGGGGCGATGGCGTTGGGGTGGCCCGCGTCCAGGTAGAAGCCGCGGCTTGCGCGGTCGTTCAGCAGCACGCCGGTATCGCCCGCGATGAAGCCAGAGCCAAACACCATCGATAGGCTGTGGATGAAGGAGGCGGCGTTGCCGTCAGCGTCCACGACGCAGAAATAGGAGGTGTCCTCCGATGTTCCCGCTCCGACGGCAGCCAGTTCGCCTGCACGTACGCCATCCGACGCGCGCTCGCCAATGGTGCCGCGTTGAGACGCGGCGAACTTCTTCCCAAGCAATTCGTCGATGGGGTTGGCGTTGAAGTCGGGGTCGCCCATGTAGGCCAGTCGGTCGGCGAACGCACGCTTGGTCGCCTCTACCAGCACGTGTACCGCTTCGGCAGAGTAGTGGCCCATCGACGCGAGGTCGTATCCCTCGGCCATGTTGAGGATTTCGAGCACGATGTAGCCTTGGGACGGTGGCGCGGTGCTGAGGATGGTGCGCCCCCGGTAGTTGATGCGTGCCGCCGCCTCGCTGACGTACGTCTGGTGTGATGCAAGGTCGTCCGCCGTCATCAGTCCGCCCGCCGCCTGAACGGCGGCGGCGATCTCCGCACCGAGCGCGCCCCTGTAGAACTCGTCCGCGCCGCCGTCCGCGATGCGCTGCAGCGTTCGTGCAAGGTCGGGCAGGCGCAGCATGTCGCCCGCGACGTAGGGGGCGCCATCCTTGGTCAGTATGCGTCGCGACGACGCGTAGCTACGCAACTTTTCGATGTCGCTAGCATAGAAGCGGCTAATGAGGCCTGGAATGGGGTAGCCGCGCTCCGCCAACTCGATGGCGGGCGCGATGAGTTCGGGGAGGGGCCGCGTCCCGAACCGGCGCGCTATCGTCTCCCACGCGTCCACCTCACCTGGCACTGTGGGAGCCAGCGGCCCCTGCGCTGGCATCTTGGTATAGCCCCGCTCGACGAACCATTCGCGATGGGCTGCTGCGGGCGCACGCCCCGACCCCGTAACGTCCCACACCATCCCGCTCGATGCGTCGTAGAGCAGGGCGAAGACCTCGCCGCCGACGCCGCACATGGGTGTAATCGTGACGGCTTCGGCTGCGGCAACGGCGATGGCGGCGTCAAACGCGTTGCCGCCGTCGCGCAATACCGCCGCGCCGACCGCGCCGGCCAGCGGCGATGCGGAGCAGACGAGCCCGCGCGTTGTCAGGACGGCACTGCGGTGCGGTGATGCGAAGGGCAGGGAAGGTGTGCTCATCATGGGCTCCTTGTGGCGGAAGAGGCGGTTGCATCATAGAAACCCGCCATGGATGCGTCAAAGCGTTGCGAGCCACCGTCGTCTTGCTCAGTCGGCACTCTGTTTTCGGTGTGCGCAATCTTGACAGTCCTGCCCCAAAGGGCTACATTTCGCAGCGTGGCGGAAAGTGGGTATGTGTCCTGCACGCCCCCTCTCCAGCCTGAGAAGAGTAGAGAAAGGGAGGCGCACAACATGTCTGCGACCTTTACGGCAGCGACACGAGGCCAGCTCGAGCACGACGCCCACATTGGGGACGTGCCCAACTTGGCCGGTGACATCCGGCACCTCATCCCCAAATACGGGCTTCGCAACTATTGGTACCCGGCGATCTCCGAGCGGAAGGTTCCGAAGCGTCGGCCTGTTCAGATCCGGATGCTGGGTGAGGAGCTCGTCTTCTTCCGCAAGAAGGACGGCTCCGCGGTCGCGGTCCAGGACGTGTGTCCGCACCGCGGCGCGCGCTTCTCGGAGGGCCACATTCATTGGCCCGGAACCATTACCTGCCCCTACCACGGATGGGTCTTCGACGAGCAGGGCAAGAACATCATGGTTCTTTCGGAGGGCCCCGACTCCAAAGTATGTGGCAAGCAGGGTACGGAGGCGTACGTCTACCCCACCGTCACGCTCAAGGGCGTGGTTTTCGCGTGGATAGGTGACACCAAGCCGGCGCCGGTGGAGGAGGACATCCCGCCGGAGTTCTTCGACCCCAAGGCGTACATCACGTGGAATGACCACGTGATTTGGCCGACCAATTGGCTGGTGGCCCTCGAGAACTCGATGGACTCGCACGTGGCGTACCTGCACCGCGACAACATCCAGGCTCTACTGGGTGCAGAGAGCGCAGCGCCTCCGGGCGCATCGGGCTTCCGCCCCATCTTCACCGGCAACGGATTCAAGTCCGGCAGGCCGCCGGGAGGCGGCACCGGCAGGGGCGCTTTCAACTCGCGTGACAAGTTCCACTACTACGAGGGCGGTTACAAGTGGCCCAAGTCGAACGTGCGCCGCTGGTGGAACTGGCTCTTCGTCATCCCCTTCTCCCTGATGCGCGTCCCGGCTCCGCCGTTGAAGGACCAGGACTGGTGGGGGACGGGTCACCGCCTGCCTGGGATGTTCCGCGCCGGTGTGCCGCAGTCGCCGCTGAAGGGCCCGCGCATCCTCTCCTTCTTCCGTAAGGGCGGGGCGGGGCTGTTCGGGCAGTACACGCGCTGGCCCGTTGCGCTGGAGCCGTGGAAGACGCGCCTGTGGTACTTCCACTACACCGCGCCGATCAACCCCCTTGCGCGGCTCTACCACAAGCTCGTCTACAACATCTGGGGCCGCTGGGCGGTGGAGTACAACTTCTCCATCCAAGACGGCAGCATGATGTTCAACCAGCGCTACGACTGGCCAGAGAAGCTCTCCGGCCACGATGCCGAGGTCATCCAGTGGCGCCGGCTGGTCGTGGCCAAGGCCTTTGGCGGGCGCTACGCGCCCTATGGCTACGACCACGAGAAGGAGGGCCAGGGTATTGACGAACGCTCGGTCGCTGCGCCCAAGGGCTCCTTCAACAAGGACGCCGCAACGAGCGAGGTTGCTGCGGGCTGACGGTACCTTACGTAAACGCATCAGAACGGCCCCGCCCGACAATCAGGCGGGGCCGTTCGTTGTGCTGCGATGCGGTTGGTGGTGGAGCCATCGGTCGGATTTGAACCGACGACCTGCGGTTTACGAAACCGCTGCTCTGCCGCTGAGCTACGATGGCCTATCCGCTATTTTAGCAGCGGGCGCCCCGTGTGCGATAATGGCGCCATGACGACGACCGACTCGCCCAGCACGCGCCGCAAGCGCGCAGTTCGGATGTCGGATGCGGCGGAGAACTACCTGCTCTCCCTCGCGATCTTGCACGAGGACGGCGTGCAGCCCCACGTATCGCAGCTCGCAACCTACCTAAGGCGTATGCCGGCCGAGGAGCGCGTGGGCACTACGATGCCCTCCGTCTCCGGAATGGTGCAGCGCATGGTCAAGGAGCAACTCGTCTTCGTGAACAAGGGCAAGGAGATAGAGCTAACGACCAACGGTGAACGCGTCGCGCGCGACGTCGTCCGCCGCCACCGCCTTGCCGAGCGGCTGCTCGTGGATATCCTCGACGTGCCGTTGGAGAGAGCGGAGAGTGAGGCCCACCGCCTCGAGCACGCGATATCGCCCGCACTCCTCAAGCTCATCGAGGAGAAGCTCGGCTACCCCGAAACATGCCCCTACGGGCGCCCCATCTACCGTGAAGGGGAGGGGACGTTGCGCCGAGGCGCTCCTGGGACGCTCCGCCTCGCGGAGGCCGAAGCGGGTCGTTCCTACCAGATCACACAGGTGCCCGACGAGGACTATCCGTTGCTGAAGTACATGGTGGACAACGGCATCCTGCCAGGCCAGACCGTCACGGTGGTCGACAACGCGCCGTATAGAGGCGTCATCGATTTGCAACGGGACAGCGCGCCGGTGTCCATAGGCCTCGAGGTGGCGCAGCGGATCCGCGTGAAGGTGCTCTAGACGCCCGTGCGCGGGCTCGCGCGAAACAGCGGCAGCACATCGCGTTCGAATCGCTCGAACTGCGCGCGCTGGTCCCATGACGCAAAGCGTACGACCAGGTGCTGCGCACCCGCGTCGGCGTAGGCCTGCATGGACTCCGCGACTGCTTGCGCGCTTCCCC
>DAOUJX010000014.1:0-8615 GCA_034422075.1 Dehalococcoidia bacterium | reverse complement strand
GTCCACATCAACGCGGCGATGGCGGCGGTGGCAGCGGCTCTGCTACTCGGCAAGCGACGGGCCCCCGGTTTGGAGCCTGGCAATGTGCCTTACGTCGTCATTGGCGCCGCACTGCTTTGGTTCGGCTGGTTCGGGTTCAACGCGGGCTCCGGCCTCGCGGCAGATGGTATCGCTGTGAACGCCTTCCTGGTTACCAACACGGCTGCGGCCACGGCTGCGCTTACCTGGGGCATCCTGTCGCAGATACAGAACAAGAGGATGAGCGCGGCGGGAGTCGCGACGGGCGCGATTGGTGGCCTCGTCGCCATCACGCCGGCGGCCGGCTTCGTTGGTGTCATGGGCGCCCTGGCCATCGGATTCGGCGCGGGCGTGTTCTGCTACGCAGCCGTCCTGCTCCGCCCCAAGCTGAGAATCGACGACGCGCTGGACGTCTTTGCGGTCCATGGCATCGGTGGCATCTGGGGCGCCCTGGCGACTGGTATCTTCGCCGTTGCGGCGATAGGTGGAACGAAGGGACTTATCGAGGGCAACGCCGGCCAGATGGGGACGCAGGTCATTGCGGTGCTCGCGACCATGGCTTACTCCTTCATAGCCTCGCTGATTATCCTGAAGGTGCTGGACCTGATTCCGGGGCTGGGCCTACGGGTGGAGGAGCGAGATGAGGAACGCGGCCTTGACCTCGCTGCGCACGGTGAGCGCGCATTCGTCGATGATGGCGCAGACTAACCACTACGAAAGGAACGCCTTGGCGTTGCTTTGAGCACACGCCAAGGCAAGGAGGGTGACAACATGTTGAGCATCGAAGCGGTTGTCAGACCGGAACGTGTTAACCAGGTGACGGAAGCACTCGAGGCCGCCGGCTGCCAGGGTTTCTACTACTTCAACCTAACCGGACAGGGCAGGCAGCGCGGTGTCGAGGTGTTCGTCGGACGCGGGGGCCAGATGGCTTCACGCTCCTCCGTCCCCAAGACAATGGTTCGCACCGTTGTCCACGACGACATGAAGGACAGCGTGATCGCGGCCATCATCGAGGCGGCACGCAGCTCTGACGGCGGCGAAATCGGCGATGGAAAGATATTCATCTACCCCGTGGCCGACGTCGTGCGCGTCCGCACCGGCGAACAGGGCGAAGCTGCTCTCTAAGGTGCTGGGCGCTCTTCGCCGTATCGGCGAAGGCCCGGACGCCGAGGCATCTGTCCCAAGACCTCGCCCGGCGCTTTTCCCAAGGAGAGGGGGAAGAGCGCCGGGCGGGGGAAGCCTCCATCTCTTCACCAGTACACGCACCCGCAACGACGCAAGCTGCGGGTTTGCGGCTACGACCGCAAACCCAGTACATAGAGACCCCGTTCCTTGATTCTGGCAAGGTCGCCCAGGAGGGCATCAGGGTCGTCGGTCACGGTGATGTGGTGGCCGGAGAGCGCGTCGGCTTTCCCTGAGGCGAGGAACATGAGCTGCTCAACCGCAGCTTCCATGGGGGTGTCAGTACCTTCGGCAAAGCGGTTGGTGAAGTAGTCCCGCATCTCCTGGCGTACTTCCGGCGAGTTGGAAGCGTAGTCGGTCATGCCGGTCCGGACGAGGCCCGGAGCGTAGGCAAATGCCGCGACCCCCGTATCCGTGAGTTCGAGTGCCAGGACATTGGTCCAATGGCTCAGAGCGGCCTTGGACGCGCAATAGGCGCCTGCATAGGTCGCAGCGTAGACGCCTGCGGCAGAGCTCAGGTTGATGATGCGCCCTCGCCTGCGGCTGCGCATTCCCGGCAGCACCGCGCGCACGTACAGATAGGGTCCGCGCAGGTTGACCTCCAGGGTGCGCCACCAATGGACCGGATCGGCGTCTTCCGTCGCCGCGAGCGGGCCGATGACCCCGGCGTTATTGACCAGCAGGTCAACCGGGCCGAGGGAGCTTTCGACGGCGGCGACGGCTTCAGCGGTTGCCTGCTCGTCGGCGGCGTCAGCGGCGATGGGAAGCACGGTGCCGCCTGCATTCGTGATGAGGGCCGCTGCCTCATCCAAAGCTGCGGGCGAGGTGCCGGTTATGGCGACTTTGGCGCCTGCATTGGCGATGGCAAGGGCAAAGCCGCGGCCGAGCCCGCGGCTCCCGCCGGTGACCAAAGCCGTCTGGCCCGTCAGGTCAACTGCGTCTGACATTGGCTGACCTCCTTTGCGGTAGGGTGAGAGTGAGTAGCTGCTGCGCCGTGCGCTAGGTGACCTTCTCGCCGGCCACGAATTGGCGCACAGCCTCATTGAAGGCTTCCGGGTTCTCCCAGTGCGCCCAGAAGCCGGTCTGCGGCAGCAGCTTGAATTGCGCATCTGGGATGATGCTGGCCAGCCGCGCCCCTGCATCCGGCCCCGCGCCGGCCGAGCCGTCGCACCACACGACCAGTGTAGGGACGCGCGTCTGCGCCATCTCCTCTTCCGTCGCGTAGTGCTGCCGCCCCGCTCCGCTAATGAGCGCGGAGTAGAAGCGTGTCTGCGCGTCGTTCGTCGAGGGCCGTGAATAGTGCGCGAGCCGCACATCCACCAACTCATCGGTCACCTGCTCCGGGTGGTCGCGATGCATCACCATCAGCAGCCGCGCGTGGACACCGTCCCAGTCGGGCGCTTTCAGCAGTTGCAGCGTCCTCTCCGGCATCGATATCCCGCCGACGGGCGGCGCTGGCGGCTTGACGGAGCCTTCCTTGAAGTTCATGCCTATGCCTGACTCGTAGATGACGCCCTTCAGCCGGTCGGCATGGAAGCGTGCAAGCAGCGAGACGGCGCTGCCGCTGTACGCCTCGCCGTGCATCCAAGCGGTGTCGATGCCCAGCGCATCCATCACGTCGAGGATCTGCTCGGCGACCTGACCCTGGGGATTGTCACCCACTTCCGGTGCGTCGCTCAGGCCGTGCCATAGGATTTCGATGGCGACGACGTGCATGTGCTGGGCGAGCGGCACGACGTTGCGTGCGAACGTCTCGAGGTGTCCCCCGCCGCCGTGCGTCATAACCAGCGTCTCAGCCTTGCCCTTGCCCGCCTCTGCGATGCGCGTGCGGTACTTGTTTCCTTGAACGAACTTGACGTCTGCCCCAAAGTAGTCCGACCAGATGCTGACTCCCATACCGGCCCCCTTGTGGATTGAGCGCACCATAACACCACCTGCTGCCGCTAAAGGCAGCAGGTGGTGAAGGCGGTTTGCTCACGCACTTGAGGAATGCCCCATGCACAAGGCATTGCTGCAATTGAGGTCGCCTATACCGAGGACTTCGGGGCCTGGCCTGCGAGCCCCCGAGACCTTCACCGGCGCGAGCGCCCATCCGGCTCAGGCTCGAACGCATCGAGGATGGCTAACTCGACGACCGCAGGTCGAAAGGCAACGGAGCAGCTGAGCCACGAATCCACACCGACCAGGCCTACGGGGCGCACAATACCACTCGGCGACATGCGGTCGTGGTGCCAACGCGCGGTGAGAGGAAGTCGAACCAACGACGGGACATCGCCCGTGCATGCAGGATAGTTGGCGGACCTTCTGGGGAGGCGCAATGAGCCTCAGGCGATCCGATGTTGCGACTTCCTCGAACGCGGGAAGGCAATGGTCGAGTACCCAAGTGCTGCTCTTGACGAGCACGACGCACGCCCCTTCGCCAGAGCGCTGAAAGATGTCGCTTGCGCCAAGGGGATGTCAACCATTGCACGCGCCATGCCCGGCGGCCGTTTCGCCTAGCGCGCGGTTCAAACCCGAGTTCCCTCTCCGGCTGCTCGTCATGTATAATGCCCCTGAACAAAACCAAGAAAGTGGAAAGAAGAGAGAAGACGGACCCGCTCCATGCTGAGTACGGAAGACAAGCAGCGCATCATCGGTGAGCATCAACACAAGAAGGATGACACCGGTTCGACCGAAGTGCAGGTTGCGCTGCTGACTGAGCGGATCAGAGGGCTAACGGACCACCTCCGTAAGCACCATAAGGACCATGCCACACGGCGTGGTCTGCTTATGCTCGTGGGCAAGCGACGCCGACTCTTGCGTTACCTGGCCGGCCAAAGCGTCAGCCGCTACCGAGAGCTCATCGGCAGGCTTGGCCTCCGCCGCTAAAGCGGCTTTCCCGCAGCAGCTCCCAGCGTCCCTGCTCTCTCCTCAATACCACGAGGAGTGATTCACGTTATGCATCGATACGAACTCGAAGTTGGGGGCCGCCTCCTTACAATCGAGGCCGGGCAACTGGCCCAACAGGCCAGCGGCTCAGTCCTCGTACGCTACGGCGACACCGTCGTTCTCGTCACCGCTGTCGCGGGCGGCGTCCGTGAGGGCATAGACTTCCTGCCCCTCACGGTTGACTACGAAGAGCGCCTGTACGCCGCTGGGCGCATCCCGGGCTCCTTCTTCAGGCGCGAGGGCAGGCCGACGACCGAGGCCGTCCTCGCTGGCCGCTTGACGGACCGGACGATACGCCCGCGGTTCCCCAAGGGCATTCGCAACGACATTCAAATCATCTCAACCGTTCTCTCGGTCGACGGCGAGAATGCGCCGGAGGTTCTCTCCATCATCGGCGCATCCGCTGCCCTCTCTGTTTCCCAGATTCCGTTCGACGGCCCAATCGCCGGCACCCGGGTGGGCCGCGTCAACGGTGAATTCGTCGTCAACCCCACCTACCAGCAACTCGTTGACAGCGACCTCGACCTGACAGTCTCCGGCTCGCGCAAGGCCATGATTATGGTCGAGGCGGGCGCCAACGAGGTCAGTGAGCAGGACGTCCTCGAGGCGCTGCGCATCGGCCAGGAGGCCAATGTCGCCGTGGTTGAACTGCAGGACCGCATGGTCTCAGACTTCGGCAAGGCGAAGCGCACTGACTGGCTCAAGCCCGCGCCCGACGACGAAGAGGCGCTGAACCAAGCCGTTGCTGATCTCGCTAAGGCGAAGGTCGAGGCCGTCATCGACAAGGGTGAAGCGCGCGGCGAGCGTTCTGGCGCCCTGTCAGCTGCGGAAGCGGAGGCCACTGCTCAGCTTGGGGAGCAGTACGGCACCGAACGTGTCACCAAGGCTTTCGACAACGTTGTCAAGAAGGTCGTTCGCGCCAAGATATTGGACGCAGGCCGCCGCCCGGACGGGCGCGACCTGACGGAGGTGCGCCCGCTCTCCAGCATGGTCGGTCTTATCCCGCGCACGCACGGATCAGCCCTCTTCCAGCGCGGCGAGACGCAGATCCTTACGCTGACGACCCTCGGCCCGATGTCAATGGAGCAGCGGCTTGACAGCCTCAGCCCGGATGACCGCAAGCGCTACATCCACCACTACAACTTCCCGCCGTTCTCCACCGGCGAGGTGCGGCGCATCGGCACGGGGCGTCGCGAAATCGGCCATGGCGCTCTTGCAGAGCGCGCCCTGACGCCTGTCATCCCCGACGAGGTCGAATTCCCCTACGCGCTCCGGCTCGTTTCCGAAGCGCTCGGCTCCAACGGCAGTACCTCTATGGGATCCGTGTGCGGCAGCACGCTCTCGCTCATGGATGCTGGTGTGCCTATCAAAGCACCCGTCTCCGGCGTCGCGATGGGGCTCATCACCGACGATGACGGCAGGTTCGCCATCCTGACCGACATCCAGGGCGTCGAGGACTTCATGGGCGACATGGACTTCAAGGTAGCCGGCACGCCGGAGGGCATCACCGCTCTGCAGATGGACATCAAGGTCTCTGGCCTAACGCCTGAAATCATGCGCACGGCGTTGCATCAGGCTAAGGAGGGCAGGGCGTTCATCCTCCACCATATGCTTGGCACGCTTGCCGAGCCGCGCGAGGAGCTGAGTGCCTATGCACCGCGCATGGTCCGCATCAGCATCCCCGTGGACAAGATTGGTGCGGTGATTGGGCCCGGCGGCAAGACGATTCGCAGCATCACCGAAGAGAGCGGCGCGTCCGTTGACATCGACAACGACGGCACGGTGACCATCGGGTCCATGGACGAAGCGGCGGCGGCTAAGGCCATCACCATGATCGAGGGTCTGACCAAGGAGGTGCAGGTTGGGGAGGTCTACACCGGGCCCGTCACGCGCATCATGAACTTCGGCGCCTTCGTCGAGATCCTCCCGGGCAAGGACGGCCTCGTTCACATCAGCGAGATTTCCTCCGAGCGCGTCCCCAGTGTTGAAGCTGCTGTCACCATTGGCGATGAGATGACGGTGATGGTCACGGAGATCGATAGGATGGGGCGCGTCAACCTCTCGCGCCGCGCCGTGCTCGAGGGCGACGACTATCGCCCGGTTGAGCGCGAGCGGCGGGGACCACCCGAGCGAGGCAACGGTGACAGGCGGGACCGCGGCCCGCGTGGCGACCGGAATGACCGGGGCCCGCGCGACAGGAACCGCGACCGAGGCGAGCGCGGCCCCAGGCGCGACCGCTACTAGGCGTGCTGCGGCATCCATGGTCAGCGTTCTTCGGCGCTTTGCGCTGTGGCTGCTTCTGACGGTTCCACCTGCGGCGGTGGCCGGCTTTGTGGTTACGCTCCTAGCGACGGATGTGACTGCGCTCAACCGCACACTCACTGTGGTAGGCGGCGCAGTGCTCGGTGTGGCACTTGCTGCTGTCGGCGCGATTGCCGCCACCGCGACGACGCTGCTTGGCCGCGGCGCACTCCGCAGGGCAGGGGGCTCCGAGTTTCTGACCGGTGCCATCGTCTCCTATGGTGTGGTTGCACTCGGGCTGCTGCTTGCGCGCCTCGCTTAGCCGCTGTCGCCAAGGTCGAGAATGAGCGCGGCGTGGTCGCTTACTGAGCTGCGCCGCGTGCTGCCGTCCACGCCCCATTCGTAGCGCGCGTCGAGCAAACGCGGCAGCAAGGCGCGGTTCACGAAGGCTTGGTCGAGCCGGAAGCCGTTGCCTGCGTTGGGCGAGTACCATGTGTAGACGCGCTCATCGCCGCGCAGCCTGCGCCACGCATCATGCCAGCCGGCGCACTCCATTGCCGCCATCCAGCCGTCCGTTCGCGCGTTGAATACAGGCGATTCCTCGTCGATGCCGATGCGCCCCGAATTCGTATCGCCGCAAATCAGCGCCGGCCCGCGCCGCCATCGCCTGACGATGCGCAGCACCGCGTCGTGGAAGGCGTACTTTGCCCCGCCGGAGAACGAGGCCATCGGGATGTGGAGCGCGCCGACGGTAAGGGGTTCGGGCGCCAGCACGCGCACCGGCAACCAGTTCGAAGACGGCTCGGGCGTCGCTGCCAGCCGCAAGCGCGATACCGGCCAGCGTGACGCCACCAACAGCCGGTTGAGTGCGGCACGGCGCGGGTCAGCGGTGGTCAGTTGGTAAGGCAGGCCTTGCTCAGCCAACGTCTCAGCCAAGCGCATGCTTGGTGGCGTTGCGCGAAACTCACATAGGGCGACGACATCCGCCTTCCAGCGCGCGATGTTCTCGGCGATGGCGTCGATACGCCTCCCGCCTCCAGCTCGAATGTTCCACGCGATAAGGCGCGTCACACCGCCGGGGCTTCGATGGACAAGTCGATGTCGTACAGCGCCAGCGTCTCGTCCAGCAGCTTGGCCGTCTTCTCGTCCGGTTCGGTAAGCGGTAGACGCGGCGCCCCGACGTTGAACCCCGCCTTGTTCAGACAGTACTTCACGGGCATCGGATTGCCGACTACGAACAGGTTCTTGCTCAAGGGCAGCTGCTTGAGGTGCTCCGCAGCGGCGGCGCGTAGATCGCCTTCAAGGATGTCCTGAATCATCTGCCGTATCTGCAAGCCGATGAGGTGTGCCGATACGCTGATGACCCCGTGGCCTCCCATCGCCACGATGTGGAAGGTGTCGGCGTCGTTTCCGCTCCAGACACGGAAACCATCCGGAGCGTGGTCGATGATTTCGCCTACTTGCGCCAAGTCGCCAGACGCCTCCTTCACGCCGCAGACGTTTGGCAATTCGGCGACACGTAGGCACGTCTCGGCCGACATGTTGGTGATGGTGCGGCTCGGAACGTTGTACGGGATCAGCGGCAGTGGCGAGCTCTCCGATATCGCCTTGACGTGTCGGAAGATGCCCTCTTGGGTCGGCTTGTTGTAGTAGGGCATGACTATCAGCAACCCGTCCGCGCCCGCGCGCTCCGCCTCCTTCGACAGATGGACCGTCTCGCCGGTTGAGTTCGTGCCGGAACCGGCGACGATTGACGCGGTGTCACCGACCGCCTCCTTCACTTCGCTCCATAGGCGGACGTTCTCTTCAGGGAAGAGCGTCGGATTCTCGCCGGTTGTGCCCGTGACGATGAGGCCTTCCGACCCGGAGGCGACAAGCGCCTTGGCGAGCCTCCGCGCCTGCGGATAGTCGACCTCGCCGTCCTCGTCGAACGGAGTGACCATGGCCGTGAGCAGCCTGCCGAATTCAGCCATCACGCTCCTCCTGGCCGCTGACTGCCGATACTGTAGCCCCGCGCTGCGCCGTCGCGCAAGCCAATGTTGCTCCGGCGCGCTATCCTATGACTCTATGCGGCTTGTCTCCTGGAACGTCAATGGACTTCGCGCCGTCCACCGCAAGGGCCTTTTCTTGGACTGGGTCGCGCAAGACCAGCCCGATATCCTGTGCATTCAAGAGACGAAGGCCGCTGAAGACCAGTTGCCGTTCGAGCTGCGGCCCGTCAACGGCTACCATGCCTACTTTTCTTC
>DAOUJX010000013.1:0-13343 GCA_034422075.1 Dehalococcoidia bacterium | reverse complement strand
CATGTCATGACGCTTTTCATGATCCGCATCCTCGTCGGCGCGGCTGGTGTAGCCAATACCAGCCTCCGCGCTCGTCATGCCGGGCCGCTGCGTGTCGATGATGAGGCGCTGCTTGTCCTTCTTGGAGACGTTGCCCACACGGTCGACCGCGCCAAAGGCGTAGAAGACTACGGCGCTGCCCTGTTGCGAAGACACTACGCTGTTGTCGGTGAACTGGAAGCGGAAGCCGTTGTCAACCGCGCGCCAGTTGTTGGTGGCAGCGCTCAGCTTGTTGGACGCCACGGGGAAGGTGCCGTCCACAAGAGCTACCAGTGTGCCATCACCTGCGGTATCTATCTGAAGGATGATGTCGGACGCTGAGCCGTCGGACTTCGACAGCGGCTCCAGCGCCTTGATGTCGTCGCCGTCAGCGTCAACAGACTCGGGGGCAGTAACCGGCTCGTCTTCCGCCGGCTCAGCGTCGGAACGGAGACCCGAGCCGGAGTCGGTGAAGGTGGCCTGGAAGGTCGCAGAAATCTGGTTCTGCGTTTGTCCGCTCGCCGGCGCCGTGCCGGTGATGGACGGGCCCCTGGAGTCTACCTTCAGCGTCGCGCTGTTGGACACGGTGAACGTGCGAGCAGCGGTGTCGGTGTCAGAGTCATGGTCGTAACTACCGGCTGCCGTGATACTGATCTCGTCGTTGTTGCCGGCAACCAAGAAGTGGATTGGAGTCGGCGCAGTGGTAGCATCGGTATCCGCTATTCCGTCCTCTTCGTTTACCTCTTTGTCCGCCCTGAACGTGCGCTCAGAGCTGGTGACGAAGAAGGAGGCCGAGAATGCGGTGCCGGATATGCCAGGCAACGCGGCCGGGGCAACCTCGTAGATCCACAGCAGGTCATCCGTGCTTCCTGGGGTGGAATCAGTACCGTCGCCGTCGGCGTCGAAGCTCCCCCACTCAGTCGCCGTTCTCTCCCCGCCAAGAGCCTTAGAGGTCAGGAGGGGTTCTTCTGTGTCGTCGGATGTATCGTCCGGCGTGCCCCCATCGTTGGTTTTCGTCTTCACCCTGAGCACCTGGAGCCCGCGGGCGGTGGCACGGTTGGTTACGGTCACCCCCTTGCCCAACGACAGGCTGGAAAGCGTAACGGGAGTCGGGGTCGCTGCGCCAGTCAACTCAACGAAGACCTGGTTGTAGGCTTTGTTGCTGGCGGCGACCCAGACCGTAGCGCCGCCACCTGGGTTCAGCACACGCGTGTCTTTCGCGGTGCTGGCATCAGTTTCGCCTGTCACCGGAGTCGCGCCATTGGCGTGGACGGAGATGGTGAGCACCGCGTCGTTGCCACTGGACGTCGTCGCCGTTGCGGAGTCTCTCGCCAAGGCCGGCAACACGGTAAGCAGGGCGAGAGCCACTGCTAGGAGCGTACCGACTACTGCGAATCTACTTCTGGACGTGCTTGCAATGGCTGATTTGGCCGTAAATCGGCCCCTAGAGTAAGCGTACTTGCTACTTACTTACTTGTTTCTGCAAGGAGCATTGCGGCATGTTGCGCAAGGATGCATAGGCGCCCGGAATTCTTTCCCAATGGAGATGTACGCGGAATTAGCGTGAGGCGCTGGCAAGCGCTGCCACGTGACAGCGGGTGCACTCTCTTACTACTTTCTTACTACTTTCAGGCAAGCACTACGATGCACCATCAAGCACGGTCAAGCCTCGTTCGCCAACGTGTTTACCGCATCACCATGCGGCACATGTGGATTGCCTGGTGAGCAGCTGAAGCTGACCTGTGCCCCAAGATTGCCACGACACTGCGCCGGCCGGCGTTCCACCGGGCATCTGCGGTATTCCTGCCGCTGTACTACGTTCCCAGTCTCCGGTCGAACATAACGAGTGGTACAAACGATGGGGGCAGATCATGACCTCGGCACGCACGAGACCGAAAGGCGCTGGCGCGTGCGCGTGCTGTGCAAGCGGGCCAGCGCCAACCCGGCAGAGGGTTGAGTCGAGCGGTCCGAATGAGCGGATGATGGAGCAGCTCCTCAAGACGCGGCGAGAAGGGCGGGCGAGGCGTGAGCCGGTACGAAGCGCAGCGCGCAAAGAGAAGAACAGGGAGAGGCAACCATTGCCCGAAACCGAAGTCATAACCGAGAGCCCGGACAGGCGCTCGGGCCTGTTGGGCTGGGGGGCAATCAGGTGGGGTGGGTAGTGAGTAAAAACATTACGCGCGCGTAATATCATATAGAGGGAAACCCAACCTAGACCGCCGGACACACCCACTTCAGAGGGGGGGTCTAGGTTCTGCCGTCGCGGTCCATCTGCGGCGGGTGAGTCCGCTGTGCCGCCTCGCGCTTGATGCGCCGCCGGTCTCTGCGGCGGTTCCTGTAGGCTTTGCGCGCCTTCCTCGAGGTTTCGACCGCCAGGCCGTCCGCGCACGGCATGGAGCACGTCTTGGCCCATGGCCAGCGCTCCAGGCGCGCCGACGGTATCTCGTTCCCGCAGATGCGGCATTCCATGGTGCAACCACCTACACCATACACCCGTGCGACACCCGCCTCGGGGTGTATATACCACCTACACCATATCCATATGCCATGCCTGAGTGGCTCACCTCGCAGATGACGCCGTCAACCCCCCAAAGAGGCATGGGCGCTACGAAATCGATGTTGTTCTGCAGCAAATCGACTTGGCGATTCCACGTAGCTACGGTCCTACTGTAGTGGCATGGTTCCGTCGTGCTCCGAGTTACGGCCCAGAGCGGTTGCAGTGGGGCGTGAGTCCCACTGCCTCAAGGGCCGGTTCTCACAAGGGAGGCGCGCGGCCGGGAAGGGAGTGGCCGGATGATTACGCTGCCGAGAAACAGCGCAGAAGCGGAGCGCAATCTCCACTGGGCCATGAAACAGCGGCTGCAGCTCATGGAAGAGCTTGCGCTCGATCCCAGCGCCTTTGGCGCATCCGTGCCCGACCTGGAAGAGGCGAGGCAGCGCCTGTACCTCGCCGCGGAGCACGAGGACCGAAGGGCCGAGAAGGCAGCCTTTCTGGACGTCATGCGAGCCGACCTGTGGTCGTGGTGGCAGGTCTTCGACGCACGCCAACTCCTCACCCGGCTCTACCGGAAGAGAGCGAGACCGGATTTCTCCAGCAAGGAAGACCGGCCCACGCTAGAGGAGGCTCGCGAGCTCGCCAATGCAGTGGTGGTCAATGCCCCCGATATGGAGTGGTTCAGCTTCGACTGGGAGGCCAGGGCCGTGGCGGCTGTGCTGAAGGATATCCACCTGCCTCCCTTCGGAGAGGGCTGCCCGGCCATGTTGCGCGACTACGTCGCACGCAGCGGGCACATCCCGACCTATTTCGACGCTGTCGATCTCATTCGCGAGGAGACCAGGAAGCGGAACGAGCCCATGCAGCCACTACTGGAAAGGAGGCAAATGCAGGTGGACTGCGGACGGTTGCGGCGCCCGCCCGAGATCCGGAGACAGCCCCATCGCGCCGTCCGCCCCTTTCTTGCCGTGCGCGACATCCTCGCCCAGTTCTTGCTGAAGCTCCTCGAGCGGCTGGGACTCCCGCCGAAGGGCGCGCCCGTTTCCGGGTACGAGATCGTAGAAGGGGCGCTGGGCATCAGCTACGACAGCGTCGAACGCATCTGGAAGCACCGCCTCGAGAAGCAGTCCTTCGAAGTCGTGGTGGCCAAGCACTCGAAGGCAATCGCTATCCGCAACGTTCACTACCCTCGCCGCCACAGACGGCACAGGCGGCGCAAGTAGCCTCGGGGCCGTCGCCCGAGGGTTCGCTCGTTCCTCTCGTTGAGTGCTGAGCAGGCCTGACCCCGCAGGTGCCTGCCCCTCTCGCTATGGGGAGGCCACTCCGCTCTTGTCCTCACTGCCTTGCCGTCGTGGACCGGCTGATCGCATCCGCCGCGCACCTCCTCCCCGGGTCGCAGGGAGAAGGAGTGGCAATCTCCCGCACTGGACTTTTTGACCCCCTCTGCGGTCGCGCACCGGCAGACACTGCCTCTGTACGAGGTGGGGAACGAGGGGCCAGCGCCCCCAACGTTCCCCCTGTGGTGGCGCGAGATGAAGCGCAGCGAGGGACAACCGAGACGGCGGGCAGGCAGCGCTCCAGGGGACGCGTCCATGGAAGAGCTGATGGCACCCTATGCGCCGAAGCAGCGGGAGGCCTACATAAGGGGGCTTACCATCCTTGCCAAGGTCGCCATCCGCGCCCAGATGAAGCGGCAGTCAGATGCGTTCGATGTGCAGGAGAACGGCGACAAAGGGGAGGGGTGATGGCCGTCCAACACGTGTCCTCAGCGGCCCTGTCCGGCCTTCGGTCGAGAAGGCCGCACCCGGTGGGCGGCGGCTTTGCGGCCGCGACGTTGACGGCAGGCCACGCCGCAGGTAACAATGGTATGACTCAGTATCATCAGCGGAGCCGAAGCGCCATGCCCAGGACGACGAAGGTCCTCACATTCTCTCTGCCCCCGGAGATGGTCGAGCAGATCAAGCAGGTGATGGAGGAGGAGGACCGCAACCTGAGCCAGGTCATCCGCGAGGCCCTCCGCCTCTACATGGACAACAGGGAGTGGCGGCGGCTCGTGCGATTCGGCCAGCGCCGCGCCAGAGGGCAGGGCCTCGCTCTTGGAGGCGCCGACAAACCGGTGCAAGAGTAGCGGGACGAAGGCTCCCTGCACTGAGCGGCAGCGGCACAGGAAGGAGGCAACGATGGAGAAGCGAGGCGACCTCACCCCTGTGGCCCTCTACGCCAGGGTCTCCAGCGAACGCCAGGACGTGGACCTGTCCATCGCCGCCCAACTGCGGGCGCTCAGAGACCACGCGGAAAAGAACGGCTACGTCGTGGTCGCGGAGTACGTCGACGAGGCCGAGAGCGGGCGCAAGGACAACCGCCCCGAGTTCCGCAAGATGATCCAGGCGGCCACTGGGCCCAGTGCGCCCTTCCGCGAGATCCACGTCTGGAAGTTCTCCCGCTTCACTCGCAGGCGCGAGCACGCCGTCTTCTACAAGTCCAAGCTGCGCAAGAAGGGCGTCCGCGTCTTCTCCATCACCGAGCCCGCCAACGATACTCCTAACGGCAAGCTCATGGAGGCCTTCTACGAGGCCCTCGACGAGTTCTACTCGGAGAACCTCGGCCAAGAGATCAAACGGGGCATGCGCGAGGCCGCATCACGCGGCTTCTGGGTCGCCAGCATGACCCCCTACGGCTACAACCGCATCATGGTGCAGGACGGCGCCAAGAAGCGCCCCACCCTCGAACCCAATGAAGATACCTCCCGCGTCGTCAAACGCATCTTCGAGCTGGTCGAGGCCGGACGGGGCGTGACCGAGATCGCCCGCACCCTCGACGAAGAGGGCGTCGCCAGCCCCAGGGGAAAGCGCTGGTCCAAGAACGCCGTCCACGGCATCCTCACCAACGAGACCTACACAGGTACCTTGGTCTGGGGCGCGAATGCCAGCGACGGGGCCGAGCCTATCCGGGTGGAGAAGGCCTTTCCCGCCATCATCTCCAAGACCCGGTTCCGGCGGGTCAGCCGCCTGCTGCACTCCCGCGCTCCGAAGGTCGTCCATCCCCGCAGGGTCGGCAGTTCCTACCTGCTCAGCGGGCTGGTCAAGTGCAAGCGCTGCGGCCGTGCCCTCACCGGTCAGGACTCCAAGAGCGGCAAGTTCGCCTACTACGTCTGCCAGTCCATTCTGAGGCGCGGTAAGAGCGCCTGCGATGCGCCAAGGCTCAACGCACGGCGCTTCGAAGCCATGATCATCGAGAGGATCCGCTCCAACATCCTCACCGAACGCAATATCCGCGCGCTGGTCAAGGTCGTCGATGAGCAGATGGACGGTATCGCGCATGTGCAGCGCGAGCGGCTGCAGACCATCGAGGCGGAGCTCGAGGACGTGAACCGCAGGCTTGAGCGCATCTGGCAACTCGTCGAGGAAACCGACCTCAGCATGGCCGATGCCGCCAGCCGCATCAAGGGGCACCGCGAGCGCAAGGAGAAGCTTGAAGCGGCCGCCCAGGAGGCAAGGGCCATGCTCTCCGAGCGCAGGAGCGTCCTCGACGACGTGGAGACCATCGCCGCCTACGCTCAGGACATGAGCGAGTTCCTGAAGGAGAGCGAGCTGACCGAGCGCAAGTCCTTCATTGAGACCTTTGTCAAGGAGATCCTTGTCACGCCGGGCAATGCACTGATGCGCTACACCGTGCCCATGCCCGACGACAGTCTCATCTCAGGCGGGAAGACAGAGGATCTGGCCCTCAACGGTTCGGTACTGCCTACCGTCACGAGTGGTGGAGCCGAGGGGATTCGAACCCCTGACCCCCTGCTTGCAAAGCAGGTGCTCTCCCGGCTGAGCTACGGCCCCACAAAGCAGCGTAGACGCGCCGACACCCCACCCCAGTATACCCCCACCTGCATCCCTGCTAACGTGCCACCGCAGCCATGACCTCTTGCACGATGGCGTAGCGCTCGAACGGCGGCATGAAGTAGGCACCCGCTATGCGGCTGCGCGCGGCGTTGATGATCTCCTGGCTCAGCGCGATGCCCTCGGCTGCCACGTCATTGGAGCGCTCCAGCCGTTCGTACACGTCGGGCGGCACCGCAATACCGGGGACGCGCTCTTGCAGGAAAGTCGCGTGACGCAGCGTGCGCAGCGGTAGCACGCCGAGCAGCACGGGCAGCGGGAAGCCGCCAAGTCGCTGCGCCACCGACTCGATGCGTCCAGCGTCATAGACTGGCTGAGTCAACAAGAAGCGCGCTCCCGCCTTCACCTTCCGCTCCAGCACGCGCAGCTCGCCGTCCAAGTCCTCCGCATTCAGATTGAGCGCCGCTCCGACGAAGAAGGATGTCGGCGCTTCGATGGGCTGCCTGTTCGCGCCCATACCGCTGTTGAACGAAGTCATCAGCTCAATCAGCGACGACGACGTCACGTCGCTAACGACCGTCGCCAGCGGATAGTCGCCGCCCGCCGGCTTGTCACCTAGGACGACGAAGACATTCCGCACACCGAGCGCATGCGCGCCGAGCAGGTCGGAGTGTAGCGCCAACGAGTTGCGGTGGCGGATGGCTATGTGCAAGATGGTCTCCACCCCAAGCCGCGTCTGGATGAGCGAGCCGGCTACGAGCGCACTCATCCGTCCTTGTGCTCGCGGACTGTCGGCCACATTCACCGCATCAACGTGCGGCAGCACTGGCTGCAGCCGTTCCAGCGTTGACGTGATGTCGAACCCGCGCGGGGGATGCAACTCCAGTGTGACGGTGAATTCGCCCTTTGCAAGGCGCTCAGCGAGTGTGGTGGAATACGGAGGCATCGCAGGCCGATTCTAGCAGCCGCCCTTGGCCCCGCGCGCCAATCGCACCTATGCTTCCACTTCGATGACCGGTCCCGCACTCACTCCCCTGAACTGGCTATTGGCCTCGTTGCCGGTGCTGGTGCTGCTGGTCACCATCATGCGTTTGCGCTGGAGCGCGCCTCGCGCTGGCGCCGTCTCCTGGCTTATCGCGGCCGCACTCGCCCTCTGGTACTTTGGGGGCAGTGCGCAGAGCACCGCCATCGCAAGCGCTAAGGGCCTAAGCCTCGCCCTCTTCGTCCTCACCATCCTCTGGGCATCGGTCTACATGTACAACCTCGTCGACCGCGTGGGCGGCATCGACGCCATTGCCCGCACCATGGCCCGCGTCACCGAGGACAAGCTGGGTCAGGCGCTCCTCATTGGCTGGGGCTTCTCATCCTTCATCCAAGGGGTGACGGGATTCGGCGTGCCTGTCGCCGTAGCAACCCCGCTGCTAGTGATGATGGGTTTCGCGCCCGCACGCGCCGCCGCGATGGTGTTGGTCGGCCATGGGTGGGCGGTCACCTTCGGCTCGATGGGCTCGTCCTACTACACCATCCAACTGGTGACCGGCATTCCTGGCGACACTATAGGTCCACACATGGCGCTACTGTTTGCCGCGGTGACGGTCGCCTCCGGCTTCCTCGTAGCGCACATTCAGGGCGGCCTCGGGGCAGCGAGGCGAGGCGCTCCGCTCATCCTCGCCGTCGGCAGCGTGATGGCGCTGGTGATGTGGGCCATGGCGGAGGCAGGCGCGCCGCAGGTAGCGTCTTCCGTGCCTGGGATGGCCGCCATCGTCGGCATCGCCCTAGGGGCGCGCACGCGGCTACTCAGGGCTCGCGCCGTACCCGCACCCGTGTCCGGCGGCGCAATCCCTGAAGGAACGCCCGATGCGTCCAGTGAGCGCGGGCGCATGAGCTTCCACCTAGGCTTCTTGCCCTACTACCTGCTGGTGACGCTCAGCATTATCTCGCAGATTGGCCCCATCAAGAGCGCCGCCTCTTCGTTGGGCTGGGGGCTCGACTACCCTGGATTTGTGACCGCGGACGGCTTTGTCGTACCGCCGGCCGCCGACTATGCCATCATTCGCCTGCTGAACCATCCCGCGCCGCTCATCGTCACTTCAGTGGCGCTCACGATGGTGGTGCTAGTGGTGCGCGGCCACTGGAAGCACGGCGTGGCGTGGGAGACCGCTCGCCTAACCTACACGCAATCCATCGCCACCACCGTCGGCGTCGGCACGATGGTGATGATGGCCGTGGTCATGGCCGACACCGGCCTCACCGGGCTGCTGGCGGAGGGTGTCGCGCGAGCATCCGGTCCCGTGTTTCCTCTTGTGTCGCCCTTCATTGGCGTGCTCGGCTCCTTCATGACGGGCAGCAATACCAACTCCAACGTTCTCTTCGGCATTCTACAAGTGGAGACGGCACGCAGCCTCGGCATCGGCGAGGTGACCATCGCGAGCGTCCAGTCCATCGGCGCATCCGTTGGCTCGTCTATGGCCCCGGCAAAGGTGCTCGTCGGCGCGGCAATCGCGGGGCTCGCCGGGCGGGAGCATGAGATCATGCGCACCATCGTGCCCTACATCCTCGGCTTGGCCGCCCTGACTGGCATTGAGGCGCTAATACTCATCCAGTTGATACCCTCATGGACAAGATGACCCGCTACCGCATCCACCTGCAGCACGCCACCTTGGTCGGGGTGGCTTTGGCGCTGCCCTTCCTGTTCGTGGCCACCGTCACGCTTGACAGCGCGCCTCTCACCTTGGCGGCACTGTCCTACACTGCGGCGGTCAGCACACTGGCCGTAGCGGCATACTAGGGGACCGGAAACCTCTCTCCCCCATAAGGGGGCTTCCTACAAACCTATCGGCAAATGCCTAACTTATCCTGCTTATGGCAAGCCGGACGAACAGGATGAGGACGAAGGCAATAAGCACCGAGAAGTCGGCTGCCCCCGTCTGTGGCAGCATGCGGCGGATGGGCGCAAGCATCGGCTCAGTCATCACAACCACGGCGTAGTTTAGGCGCATAAGGAACTCATTGCGCACGCCGCCCAAGACGACGATCCACGATAGCACCACACGTATCAGCAGCAGTATCCAGACGACAAGCAGCAATCGGTCGATGACGGCAATTAGGAAGTCCATCAGCTTCGCCCCCCCAATTCCTTGGCGCGCTCATAGGCGGCTTGTGCGGCCATTGCCATCATTGGCCCGAATCCCTGCGCTTCCAGCATCTCAAGAGCCCGCTCCGTCGTCCCGCCGCGGGAAGTGACCATCTCGCGTAAGCGCGCAGGCGATTCGCCTGACTCGGCAGCAAGCCGAGCAGCGCCCGCGACCGTCTGTGCGACCATCAGACGAGCCGGCTCCCTCGGAATTCCCATGCCGACGGCGGCATCCAGCAGCGCCTCCACGAAGCGGAAGACGTACGCAGGCCCGCTACCTGAGATGGCCGTTGCCTTGTCGATGAAGTCCTCGTCGTCGACATACCAGTGCTCGCCGAGCGCATCGAGCATTGCCGCCACCTGCGCCCGCGCACCGACCTCGACCGGGGCGGTGGCCGTCCAGACCGACATACCGTGACCGATGCGCGCCGGAGTATTCGGCATCACACGCACGGCTGAGTCGTGGCGCAGCCGCTCGGTGAGCGCAGCGAGGGGTACGCCCGCCATGATGGAGACAGCAATCTGCCCCTCCCTTAGCGACCCGGCGAGGTCAGCTGCCACCTCGTCGAACGATTGCGGCTTGACGGCGAGCACCACGAGCCGCGCGCCGTTCGCGGCCTCGGCGTTGGACTCCGTTACGGCAACACCGTAGGTTGCGTGAAGGTGCTCGCGCCGAACCGTAATCGGCTCGGCGACGATGGCATTGTCGGCGGAAAGGATGCCGTCGGCGAGCGTGCGTTGCAGCATCGCCTCCGCCATCACGCCCCCGCCAATGAATGCGGCATTTGGGACGCGGGCAGCGGCACTCATTCGAGCACCAGCCCGCGACCCGACGCAGCATTCGCAGCGAGCCGTATAGCGCTCGCCATGCCGCTTGCGTTGGCAATGCCCTTGCCCGCAATGTCGAACGCCGTACCGTGGTCGACAGAGGTACGCAGGAACGGCAGCCCCAGGTTCATCGTAACGCTCCGCTCCCAACCGTGGACCTTGACGGCGATGTGTCCCTGATCGTGGTACATCGCAAGCACCGCGTGGTAGCGGCCATCGATGGCCTGGGTAAACACGCTGTCGGCGGGGACGGGGCCGATTGCTTCGATGCCCTCCGCGCGCGCATCCTCGACCGCCGGCGCTATCTCCTCCGCATCCTCGCGCCCCAGCAGCCCACCCTCACCTCCATGCGGGTTGAGCGCGGCTACGCCGATGCGGGGGCGCTCGAAGCCCTGCGCCTTGAACAACTCATCCGTGAGCCGCAACTTAGCCAGCACGTTCTCGCGCGTTACGTAGTCGCACGCTATGCGCAGCGATCGGTGCGTCGTGAGGTGGACGACGCGCAACCCATCGGTCAGTAGCATCGTCGCCACCTGCGCCGCTTTCGTCATCTCCTGATATATCTCCATATGGCCGACGGCCTCGTAGCCGGCCAGATGCGCCGCCTCCTTGTTGATCGGCGCCGTTGCGACGGCGTTCACTTCCCCATGCCATGCCAGTTCGGCTGCGTGCTTGGCCCACACCACGCCGGCCCGCCCCGCGGCGGCCGAAAGCTGCCCCAGCGGAAGCGACTTCAGGTCGCCGTCATCCAGCGCGTCGATGACGGGCACGGAGGTGGGGTCAGGCCATGCGCCAGGCGCAGGCATCGGAGCAGCATGCAAGCCATCGCCCCACTGCCGCAGCGCCAGCTCCAGCACCTCTGGGTCGCCGACCACGACGAGGTTGCACCGCGTCCGCAGCGATGGGTCGGCCAGCGCCTTGGCAACGACCTCCGGGCCAATTCCAACAGGGTCACCCAGCGTTACCGCTACCGTGGGGGTGTCGGTCATAGCACCGCTTAGTATAGCGCCGCCCTCGCGAGTTCCTCTTTTTGTTGAGGGATATAGTGGGTAGAAAAAGGGCCCCGAGGCAGTGCCGTCGGGGCCCAGTGGCCCACTCCCGTGGCGCGTCGGAAGGGGCCTGCGGAGGAGGGAACGAGGGACACCCTTTGGGGAGAAGGGCGGCCCGGGAGTCCCGGCTCAGGGTCGGGACGTGTAGGTATGAGTGGCGCGCCTCCTAGGTGCGCGCGATAGAGGTCGCGGCGATGGTCACCAACCGCCATGGATCGAGGGCTACCTCGCGGCCGTCGTCGGTCAGCCTCGTGACCTTGTGATCGCCCTCCAAGACAAATCGGTTGTTGTCCAGCGACAACTCGTACTGCTGCAATCGCAACTCCAAGTGGAAGAGGTTGCGCTCGACTTCCGGTCCGTCGAGCGGCGGAGATGCAAAGATGACGATACCGGGGTGGCCGCCCGGAACTCGCCAACTACCCCGAAAGCCCTGGTTGCATGTCACCAGTGCTCTGCTGAGGATCAATGCTTGCGTAATGCCGACGACGCCAGGCGTCCGCGCGATGCTCCGCACGTGGACCACGTCCATCGTATGGCTCCGCATCGGGCAGATATCGGCATCCAGCAGCCAACGGAACCGGTCACTCATGCAAGCCTCCAGATAACAGGGTTGGAGCCGTGATAACCGGATCGGCACGCGCGGCGTCTAAGGGGCGCGCCGCGCCAGGGCCCGGAGTTCGTCTACGCGGAAATGACTAGAGAGGGACCAGGAAGCGGCGGGAGCGTCTACTCGCACCTATCCCAGCCGCAACTGGGGCAGGCGACGCAGCCTTCTCGGCGCACCAGGGCGCCGTTGCACAGAGGGCAGCGGCCTTGGCCCGCGAGCATCTCGGGCCTTGCGCCAACGTCCATAGGGAGCGCGGTTTGGGCGGCGTATGCGCGCATGAGACGCTGCTCGCCGTCCGTCTCGCCTGCACCGAGCGCGTGCATCGCGAGCACGCGTGCTACGGCGTCGGGTGCGGAGGTGACTAGTTGCCCTCCATCCCAAACCGGATCACTCGTGATGCCACGCAATTGATTGATGATCTCCGTGACGGAAACCCCTGAGCGCAGGCTGAGCGAGATGAGGCGCGAGATCGCCTCCAAGTAGGCCTGATCTGCGCTGCCCGCCTTGCCGATGGCGGTGAACACCTCGAAAGGCTGGCCCGATGCGTCGAAGTTAACGGTGACGTAGGCGTTGCCGTGCGCGGTGCGCACTCGTTCGGTTACACCCATGATGGTCTTGGGACGCTCGCGCTTAGCGAGCTCCGCGCTTGGTGCCGCGGCGCGCTCACCCGTCTCCAGCACCTGGGTCGGTTTGCTGCCGTCGCGGTAGACGGTGATGCCCGTACAGCCGAGCGAGTATGCCAGCGCGTAGGCACGCTCGACGTCGTCGCGCGTCGCGTCGCTGGGCATGTTGATGGTCTTGGAGACGGCGAGGTCGGTGTGTGCTTGGAAGGCCGCTTGCATGCGCACATGGGCCTCGTAGGGAATCTCCATCGCCGTGGCGAAGAGTGCCTTGACGTCATCAGGGACATCGTGGATGTGCTGGACGGAACCGGTACGCACCACCTCACGCATCAACTCCTCGCTCCAGAACCCCCTCTGGCGAGCAACGCGTTCGAAGTAGGGGTTGATCTCACTGAGCCTTTGGCCGTCGAGGACGTTCTTGACGAATGCGAGCGCAAACAGCGGCTCGATGCCGGATGAACAGCCGGCGATGGCGCTGATGGTGCCCGTGGGCGCGATGCACGTCCGCGTTGCGTTCCGGTAGCGCCTGTCGCGGGATGCGGGATACGCTCCGCGCGCATGCGCCAGTTCCGCCGAAACTTCGGCCGCAGCCTCATTGATGCGCCCCATGACGTCGTGCGCTAGAGTCAGCGCCCGGTCGCTCGCATACGGGATGTCGAGGCGGATGAGTGCATCGTGCCAGCCCATGACGCCGAGCCCTACCTTCCTCGTTGTCGCCACCGCTTGCGCGACCGCGTCGACGGGGAATCCGTTGGCGC
>DAOUJX010000012.1:0-7634 GCA_034422075.1 Dehalococcoidia bacterium | reverse complement strand
GCGCAACAAGGTTACGGCGCTCATCGGCCCGTCCGGCTGTGGCAAGAGCACGCTTCTGCGGTGCTTCAACCGGATGAACGAACTCGTGCCCGGCGCGCGGGTCGAGGGCGGCGTGATGTTCAACACCGAGAACATCTATGGCCCGAACGTCGACCCGACGGTCGTGCGCTACCGCATCGGCATGGTGTTCCAGAAGCCCAATCCGTTCCCGAAGTCCATCTTTGAGAATGTTGCATTCGGCCTGCGCATCAACGGTTACCGGGGCGACGTTGCCGAACAGGTCGAGCGCTCCCTGCGCAGCGCGGCCCTGTGGGACGACGTCAAGGACAGGCTGCACGACAGCGGCCAGGCGATGTCCGGCGGCCAACAGCAGCGGCTCTGCATCGCCCGTGCCCTCGCCGTCGAGCCCGAGATCATCCTGATGGATGAGCCCGCATCCGCCCTCGACCCCATCGCCACGCTCGAGATCGAAACGCTGATGCGCGACCTGATTCAGGAATATACTGTCGTGGTCGTTACGCACAACATGCAGCAGGCGGCCCGGGTGTCCGACGAGACGGCCTTTTTGAACATGGACGAGGATCGTGCGGGGTACTTGGTCGAGCACGGAGACACGACCCAGATCTTCACGAACCCCAAGCACGAGCGGACTGAGGCCTACATCACCGGGCGCTTCGGATAGGGGGCGGTCATGCAGCGGCACACCTCAACGAGAGCAGGCCTAGACTCGGAGCTCATCAACGTCCAGAACGACCTGCTCATGCTTGGCAGTATGGTCGAGAAGGCCATAGATAAGGCGGTGGACGCCTTGCGCCTTCGTGATCTTGCTGCCTCTGAGCAGGTCGTCAAGGACGACGACCTTATCGATGCGAAGCGCTTCAGCATCGAGGAGCGGTGCATCGACCTCATCGCGCGGCAACAGCCCGTCGCCAGCGATCTGCGCCACATCGTCACCATGCTGCACATCGCGGTCGAGCTGGAGCGCATCGGTGACTATGCGGAGGGTATCGGCAAGATTAGCCTCATGATGGGCGAGCAACCGCCGCTCAAGCCACTCATCGACATCCCCCGCATGGCTGAGCTTGGTACAGGGATGTTGCGGCGCGCCCTGGACGCCCTCGTCAACCGGGACGAGGAGGCCGCTCTCGGCGTCTGTAACGCCGACGACGAAGTAGACCAGCTCTACGACCAGGTCTACCGTGAGTTGCTGCTCATGATGATCCAGGACCCCAAGTCCATCGAGCGGGCGACCTACTTGCTCTGGGCGGCCCACGACCTCGAGCGCGTAGCTGATCGCGCCACGAATGTCGCAGAGCGGGTCATGTTCATGACGACCGGCAAGCTCACCGAGATCAACGCCTCCCGGTATTAGGCCTATCCCCTCTTCTTGCCCTTGTCTTCTTGCCTGCGCAGGAATGACGGAGGGGAGCGCCCCGTGACATGGTAGAGCTCGGGGCGGGCGAGGGCGCTTGTGTGCGCTGCGCCGCTCCGCGACAATGCGGCCATGTGCGCGTCGTGCGACCCGACTAGCTCCTCTGCCCACACCCCGTCTGCTGAGGCGCATGCGGAGCAGAGCCGCGTCTCGTTCGCGGCGCTCCGCAACCGCGACTTTCGCACCTTCACCGGTGCGGGCACCCTCTGGATGATGGCCGACAACATCGAACACGTCATCTCGTACTGGGTGCTGTTTGAGTTGTTCAACTCGCAGGTGCTCGCCGGCTATGCAGTCATCAGCCATTGGGCGCCCGTCCTCTTCTTCTCCGTCTACGCCGGCGCCCTCTCCGATCGTTTCGACAACCGCAAGCTGACCATCTTCTCGATGGTGCTCTTCATGAGTGTCTCGATCGCGTGGGGCATGCTCTTCTGGACCGATAGCCTTCAGATGTGGCATGCCGTCGTCCTGCTGACCATCCACGGCCTCGCCGGGACGTTCTTTCAGCCGGCGCGGCAGCTGATGATCCACGACATCGTCGGCCCAAACCAGCTGCAGAGCGGAGTCCGCATCACCTCCACGTCGACGCAGCTGGGCATCTTCCTTGGCCCCGTCGTGGGCAGCGCCCTCCTCATCTACCTGGGCCCTGCCCTCGGCATCTTCGTCAACGCGCTCATCTATGTGCCGATGATCGTCTGGTGCTTGCGGGTTCCATACACCGGGCACCTGCACCGGGGCACGACATCCCGCCCTCCGGTGCGCCTGGGACTGGGCTCCTACATCGATGCGATCCGCGTTGCCTCGAGGAACCGCGTGATTCTGTCGATGATTGCGCTTGGCGGCATGTCGTCCTTCTTCATTGGCAATGCCTACCAGGCGCACATGCCGGAGTTCGCCCTGCAATTCCTGCCAACCGACGAGGGCTTCCTCTATGCGACGCTGCTGGCCGCGAGCGCCGCGGGTGCGGTCCTGGGAGGTTTGGCGATGGAGAGCGTTGCCGCGTTCCAACCGAGGCCCCGCACGGCGATAGCTCTGGCCTGCGTCTGGGCGCTCACGATGCTCTCGTTCGCGGCGGCGCCCCACTTTGGCGTCGCGCTGGCCGCCCTGTTCATCGCCGGCATCTTCCAAATCAGCTTCACGTCCATGGCGCAGACCATTGTCCAGCTGGAGGCACCTGCCGCAGAGCGCGGACGCACCATCGGCGTCTTTGCCATGTCGCTCAACGGCCTGAGATTGGGCAGCGGATTCACGGTCGGGTTCATCGGCGCGGCCATCGGTATCAACTTCTCGCTCGGCCTCAGCTCCGTGCTGCTATTCGTCCTGACGCTGTTGCTGCTTGCCGTCGTGCGGAGCGCAATGCGCCCACGCCCAGCCCTTGCGGCCGACTAGGCCCGCCATGTTCGCTCACGGGAGCGGGGTAGACTGCGGCCTCACCCGCTGCACTCATCGGTATTGATGCGCTACTATCCCCGCTATGTGGTGGGAGTCGTTTCGAGATAGCGACTACTACGGCCCTGCCGTCGCCGTAGTCGCTTTCGTCCTGTCGCTCATCGTTGGAGCGGCGGCTTCATACGCGATGCGCGTCGTTGCCAAGAGAGTGGCCGCCCGCACCCCTGGCGGCGTCGGCGGGACCCTCATCCTCTCCGTCCGTAGGCCAGTGCTGGTGTTCATCGCCCTGCTTGGCGCCTTCATCGGCACGCAGTTCGTCAGTCAGATCGACCCCTACGCAGCAGAGGCCCAGCGGGCCTTCCGCGTTGCCGCCATCCTGGTCGTCGCGTTCGCCGCTTCTGCGGTCGGCCGGCAGCTCATCGATTGGTACACCGTCATGGTCGCGCCCAGAACCGCGACGTCGCTCGACGAGCAGGTGATGCCCATCATGCGCCGCATCCTCAGCGTGATTGTCTACGGCATTGCGCTGCTGCTCATACTCGACACGTTCGGCCAATCGGTCAGCGTCCTGCTCGGCGGTTTGGGCATTACGGGCCTTGCGGTAGCGCTGGCGCTTCAACCGACACTCTCCAACTTCTTCGCGGGCACCTACGTGATGTCTGACCACGCCATCAAGCCGGGCGACTACATCGAGCTGCAGGGCGGCCCGGCTGGATACGTCATCGAGGTTGGATGGCGCACGACCAAGATACGGACCTGGTGGAATACGCTGGTCATCATCCCCAACGCGCTCATGGCTGACACCATGATCACCAACTACCAGGGCCCAGACCCACCTTTGAACGTTCTGGTCAGTGGCGGCGTCAGCTACGACAGTGAGCTCGAGGAGGTGGAGCGCGTGGTCTTGGAAGAGGCGCGGGCCGTCATTGCGGAGAATGATGATGCAGTCAAGTCCATGGATCCGTGGTTCGGCTTCGACAGCTTCGGCGACTCGAATATCTCCTTCTGGGTGTTCCTGCAGGCCAAAGACCGCATCGGCTCGTTCGTCGTCACGAACGAGGTGGTCAAGCGGATCCACGCCCGATTCAAGGCCGAAGGCATCGAAATCAACTACCCAGTGAGGAAGGTCGTATTCGGCCCGGCGAACGGGCCGTTCCCGCCAATCGGCGGAAATGGTGAGGAATTGCGACAGGCCTAACCGTAAGCGGCAGTTGCACTTGCCCCCCACTAGTGGCACACTTGCGACGGCTCGGAATGGATGCCTGGTCACCGTTGGCGCGTTGGTTCCATGCGGCGCTTGGCAGACGAAGAGAGCAAGAACAGTAGGAGCGCTGCGTGAACATCTACGTTGGGAACCTTCCGTACAGCATGACCGACGGGGAATTGGAGAACGCCTTCATCCCGCATGGCGAGGTCACTTCGGCGACCGTCATCATTGACCGCGAGACCGGCCGCTCGCGCGGCTTCGGGTTCGTCGAGATGGCGAACGATGACGAGGCCCGCGCCGCCATCGCCGCCCTCAACGGCACCGATATTGGTGGGCGCACCGTGACGGTGAATGAGGCCAGGCCCCGCGAGCCCCGTCAGCCTCGCCGCTGGTAGAGCGACCGCTTACGGCTAAGGCAGCGTCGCTTCGCGCACGTGCGCGAGGTGCTGCGCTGCGCCCTCCCGCAGCGCGGTCGAATCCCGGCTCACCTCCAGGAAACGAAAGCCCTGCGCCAAGCGCTTGACCGCAACATTGGCGTTGCCCGCGATACCGGCAGCAATGCCACTGGCCTCGCACGCGCCCACGACGCGCTCGATGGCCGCCGCCCAAGCCGGATCGCTCTGGTCGGGCGCCGGCATGAGCCCATACGCGAGCGATAGGTCGCTCGGGCCAACATAGATGCCGTCGAGGCCCGGGGTTGCCGCAATCTCCTCCACCTGCTCCACGGCCTCGCGCGTTTCCACCATCACCATGCAGATGACTTCGTCGTTGGCCCACGCCTGGTAGCTGGTCTGTCCGTCCAGCCCTGCGCGCCATGGGCCGCTGCTACGGTTGCCTTGAGGCGGGTAGCGTGTGGCCGCTACTGCGGCGCGCGCCTCCTCCGGCGAGTTGACGAGTGGTACAACGACGCCCGAGGCGCCTGCATCGAGCGCACGCATGATGATGCTCGGCTCGTTCCATGGCACGCGCACCAGCGCGGTTGGCCCCGCGTCCTCGATGACCTTGACCACCTCCATTGCGTCGCTGAGCGTCAGCGCGCCGTGCTGAAGGTCGACCACTATCCAGTCGAATCCGACGGCGGCAAAGACCTCCGTCTTCAGGACGCCGGGCTGTGTGAGCCAGCCGCCGAGCGCGGGCTTTCGGTCGCGGAAGAGTTGCTTGAGTGTGTTCGGGCGTTTCATTCGCTGCGCCTTATGGAGAGGATGCCCTTGACTTTAGACGGCTCGAGCGCATGGTGACAACGTCATGCTGCCTCCTGCGCTAGACTGGGCGGCGGAGGTGCACGCAATGGTTAGCCCGCAGCCGCAGGTCATCGTCGACGCAGGCTTCAAACTCGGCGAGGGGCCCTTATGGCACCCCACCGAGCGCAAACTCTACATGACCGACATCCTGGGGGAAGCGGTGCATCGCTGGGACCCGGCGACGGGCGAGTTGGAGACGGTGTTCTCTGGCGATATCGTGGGCGGATTCACCATGCAGGCCGACGGGACGCTGCTTCTGTTCATGGCGCGCGGCCAAATCGCCGTCCTTCGCGACGGCCACCTCCACCCCATCTTCGAGTCGCTGCCTGAAGAGGAGGACACCCGCTTCAACGACGTCATTGCCGACCCGGAGGGCCGGGTGTTCTGCGGCACGATGTCCTCTCCCGACCATTCGGCGTCCCTCTACCGCCTGGACACCGACGGGACGTTGACCAGGGTTGTCGAGGGTGTCGGCACCTCCAACGGAATGGGCTTTACTGCCGACCTCAAGACGATGTACTACATCGACACGAGGGTTGACCGCATTGACGCGTTCGCCTACGACCGACGGAGCGGTGAGATCTCCGGCCGCCGCACCTTCGCCGATACCGCTGAATTCCCCGGTCGCGCCGACGGCATGACGGTCGATGCCGAGGACCACGTTTGGTGTGCGCGTTGGGACGGCTGGTCGGTCATTCGTTTCGCCCCCGACGGCTCCGAGGAGCGGCGCATCGAGTTCCGCGCACGCAAAATGACCTCCATCACGTTTGGCGGGGACGGCTATTCGACTGCGTACTTCACCTCGGCCAACGTGCCCTGGGACGATTCGGAGGACAACGGGCCCGATGCAGGCAAGGTGTTTGCAATGGAGCTCGGGGTAGGGGGGCGGCCGGAGTTCATGAGCCGCATCCTTCTCTAACACCGCCCGCTAGATATTGCCCCAACGGGGCCGTCTGGCGACAATAGCGCGCGACGATGGCAGTTACGACAAAGCGCCACCGTTTCGCCGATGTGGCGGAGAAGCTTCTCGGCGAGGCGGGCATCCAAATCAACGGGCCGAATCCCTGGGACGTCCAGGTTCACGATGAACGGCTCTACGCCCGCGTGTTCGCCGAGGGCTCGCTCGGCTTTGGCGAGGCGTACATGGATGGGTGGTGGGATTGCGAGCAGCTAGACGAGATGTTCGCGCGGGCCATCGGCGCGGGGATACAGGCGCGGATCCCGCGCAACCTCAAGCTTGCCATGCTTCACCTTCAGGCGCGTATGGCCAACCGTCAGTCGAAGCGCCGCGCCTTCATCGTCGCCGATGTCCACTACGACATCGGCAACGATGTCTTTGAGGCGACCTTCGACTCGCGCGTTACGGGCTCGTGCGGCTATTGGAAGGACGCGACGGACCTCGATGCCGCACAGGACGCCAAGCTTGACCTCATCTGCCGCAAGATAGGGCTGCGGAAGGGCCAGTCGGTCCTCGATATTGGCTGCGGATGGGGCGCCTTCATGGGCTTCGCCGCCGAGCGCTACGGCGCTGAGGTGCACGGCGTTACCGTTTCCAAGGAGCAGGTCGCCTACATCCACGAGCGCTACGGACACCTGCCCGTCCATCCGCAGCTCAAGGACTACCGCGACACCACCGGCCAGTACGACCACGTCGTCTCGATGGGTATGTTCGAGCACGTGGGCCCTAAGAACTACGAGGACTACTTCGCGGTGGCCCACCGCTCGCTGCGAGACGGTGGCCTGTTCCTTCTCCACACGATCGGCGCAAGAGGCCCCGCCAACAGCATCGATCCCTGGCTTGACAAGTACATCTTTCCCAACGGCGTCCTTCCGTCCGTGGACCAGATAGGGACGGCCATCGCCAATCGCTTCATCGTCGAGGACTGGCACAACTTCGGCGCCGACTACGACAAGACGCTGATGGCCTGGTTCGAGAAGTTCGACTCGAACTGGGAGAGGCTGCGGGAGAAGTACGGCGAGCGCTTCTATCGGATGTGGAAGTACTATTTGCTGTCGTGCGCCGGCGGCTTCCGCGCACGCCACATCCAACTGTGGCAGATCGTACTCGCCAAGCGAGGCGTTCCCGGCGGCTACACTACCGTGCGCTAGGACAAACGCCCCGCGCACGATTGGTTCGCCTGCTGTACGATAGGGGTGAGAGGCCTCCCCGTTGCGGGACGGCCGTACTCCACACCGTAGGGGACTGAGGGTGGCATCCACCGCCTCCAATGGCGCAGCAGTTGACGTTGTCGGGCTCGTCCGCGAGTTCGGGCGGATGCGCGCCGTCGATCGTATCGATTTGCAGGTCGCGTCGGGCGAGATATACGGCTTCCTGGGACCTAACGGCGCAGGCAAGTCGACCGTC
>DAOUJX010000011.1:0-7479 GCA_034422075.1 Dehalococcoidia bacterium | reverse complement strand
GATGTAGCGCGCGCTCAGGCGTGCGGCGGCAACGAGCGCGTCATCGGCGAACGAGACGCGGTGGTGCGCCTCGAATCGCGGACGCAGCCCGCGCAGTATCGCGATGGTGTCCTCGACGGACGGCTCCTCGAGCCATACAGGCTGGAAGCGGCGCTCGAGCGCGGCGTCCTTCTCGATGTAGCGCCGGTACTCGTCAGGGGTGGTCGCGCCGACGACCTGCATCTCGCCGCGCGCGAGGGCTGGCTTCATGATGTTGGCCGCATCGATACCGCCCTCCGCGCGCCCCGTGCCAACGACGGTGTGCAATTCATCGATGAAGAGGATGACTTCGCGCTGCGCCTGCTTGACCTCGTCGATGAGTGCGCGCAGCCGCTCTTCGAACTCGCCCCGGAACTTGGAACCGGCGACGAGGCCCGCCATATCGAGGGCGAGGACGCGCTTGTCGCGGAGCGTCTGAGGCACGTCCTCGGCGGCGATGCGCTGCGCAAGGCCCTCCACGATGGCCGTCTTGCCGACCCCTGCTTCGCCGATGATGACGGGGTTGTTCTTGGTGCGGCGGCTGAGCGTCTGCATAACGCGCCGCGTTTCTGCGGCACGGCCGATCACGGGGTCGAGCTTGCCTTCGGCAGCCAGCCTGGTTAGGTCGATGGTGAAGCGTTCGAGCGTCTGGTAGCGGCTCTCGGCCTGCGGGGAGGTGACGCGGTGCCCGCCGCGAATCTCTTGGAGCGCACGGTAGATGCGCTCCTTGTCCGCGCCGTGCCTGGCGAGAATCGCTGAGCTCTCGCCCCCCTCCTCCGACGCCGCGGCGATGAGCAGGTGCTCGACGCCGATGTAGTCGTCGTGCAGGCGATCCGCCTCCTCCTTAGCGGCGTGGAGCACCGTCACCATGCGGGGCGTCGGGCTGATCTGGGATGAGGCGTAGGCCAGCTTGGGCGTTGCGTGGAGCGCCCGCATCACGTCGTCCTTGACGCGCTCCACGTCGATCTCCAATCTCTGGAGCACCTGGAAGGGCACGCCATCCGGGTTGTCAAGCAGGGCCAAGACAACGTGCTCGACGTCCCACTCGGCGTGGCGCATGGTGCGCAGCAGATCGTGGGAGCGGCCTATGGCCTGCTGCGCCTGCTCGGTGAAGTCGTCTTGCTTGAATGTCACCCCTATACCTCCTCCTACGCCCGCGTCCGGCGTGAGGTGCCTGCGCGGGCGCGCAACTGCTCGACCTCGCGCTCGAGGCTCCGAATCTGCGCCAGCAGGCGCATGATGACCTCGACGCCCGCGAGGTTCATTCCCAGGTCGTCGATGAGCGAGCGAATCCACATAGCGCGCTGCACGTCGGCCTGCGAGTAGAGGCGGATGTTGCCGCGCGAGCGCGCCGGCTCAATGAGCCCTACCCGCTCGTAGTAGCGCAGCGTCTGCGCATGGACGCCGACGATGCGTGCAGCGACGCTGATGACGTAGACAGGCGCTTCATCCCCCCGCGTCACGGCCTCTATGAGTGGCTGCCTCATCCCGCACGCTCCCCGCTCGCAGCCTCGGTACGGCCTGCGCGCGCATCCCGCAACTGCTCGAAGAGGGCGCGTTCATTGTTGGACAGTCCCGAGGGCAGCGCGACCTTGACGGTCGCGAGCAGGTCGCCGTGCCCGCCGCCTGACTTGCGCGGCATCCCCTGCCCTTTGAGCCGGAAGGTGCGGCCGTTCTGCGTCTCGGGCGGCACCTTGAGTGCGACTGCGCGGCCCCGCAGCGTCGGCACCTCCACCTCCGCGCCGAGCATCGCGTCGGTCAGCGGCACGTCGACGGTAACGGCGAGGTTGTCGCCCTGGCGCTCGAAACGCGAATGGGGCGCGACGGTCACGTTGAGGTAGAAATCGGGCAGGCTGCCGGTGCCCCCGGCATGGATGCGCGCGCCGCTGTCGACGCCGGGCGGAATGCGCACCTCGATCCGCCTGCCCCTCGCGCCCGCGCGCGGATCCGGCGGCGCCTCGACGGTGCGTGCCGTGCCCGCGTACGCCTGCTCCAAGGACAGCGTGACGGCCACTTGGTAGGACGCACTCGTGGGAGATCCTTCGAACGTAACGCCACCGCTCCACCCGCCTTGGCCGCCGCCGAACAGGTTGCTGAAAAAGTCGGCGAACCCGCCGCGCGAGGCATGGCCTGTGCTCGAGCGATAGCGCCCCGTCGGGCCGGAGTACGGCGGCGGCTCCGGGTCGCGCCACCGGTCGCCGAGGCGGTCGTAGCGCGCCCGCGTCTTGGGGTCGCCGAGCACTTCGTGGGCCTCGTTGATTTCCTTGAACTTGGCCTCGGCAGCGGCATCACCGGAGTTGAGGTCAGGGTGGTACTTGCGCGCCAAGCGCCGGTACGCCGCCTTGATATCCTTTGCGCTGGCGTTCCTAGCCACCCCGAGCACCGTGTAGTAGTCGACCGCCATCCCACACCTTAGCAGTTAGCTTAGTTGAGTATAGCACTATCAAGGATTGGCGTCACTTGCGCCGTATTTCGGCCGTGGCGGCAGAGCGTGTCGGCGCGAACCCGCTGCGCTCCCCACTAGCCCAGCCAGCGCCGCTGCCGCTACTGTTTCGCCAACTCGACCAAGGGAGGATGTGCCATGACTGCATTGAAGCCGGGTGCGGGTGCGGTACTGTTGCTGATCGGCGCGGCGGTGGCCGTCCATCTCATCGCGACGCAGCTCTACGACCCCACGGTGGAGGGAACGGCGCTCACCGTATGGGCGGTGCTCGACCCGTTGATGGTGGTGGGTCTGCTTATCACGCTCTTTGCCGGATGGGGATGGAAGCGGCGCGTCGATGCGGATGCCGACCGCTCCGTTAGCCGCGAGTGGCTGGAGACCAACGTCATCCTTTACCTTGCCGCCGCCCTGCTCCTGGCGGTCCTGTGGAACTGGATAGGGACGATGTTCTCGGAGCCGAGCGTATCGGAAGGACTGCTCTGGGTGGCTATCGACTCGACGCTGCCGCTGCTTCTGGCCTCCGTCGGCCTGCGCCTGCTGCGCGAGTAGCGACGGGACAGCGTCGCGCGCGCCGTGGCGGTATAATGGGGCTCGTTCGCCGCCATGGGGAGCGGTGCGCAAGGAGGGGCGCGGTGCCCAACACCCTGTCGCTACGCTGCCGCGAGTGCTCACGGGACTACCCCATCGAGCCGCTCAACGTCTGCGATTTCTGCTTTGGTCCGCTCGAGGTCGTCTACGACTACGAGGCGATTCATGCCGTGGCTTCGCGTGAGCGCATCGAGGCGGGGCCCCGCAGCATGTGGCGCTACGCCGACTTCCTGCCGGCGGACTACGACCCGCGCATCGACATCAACGCGGGCTTCACCCCGCTCATCCGCGCACGCAACCTCGCCGACGAGCTGGGGCTGAAGGAGCTGTATATCAAGAACGACAGCGTCAACCCCTCCTACTCCTTCAAGGACCGCGTCGTTGCCGTTGCATCTGCCAAGGCGCTGGAGTTCGGGTTCGACACCATTGCCTGCGCATCGACGGGCAACCTCGCAGGAGCGGTGTCCGCCCACGCGGCGCGCTCCGGCATGAAGGCCTACGTCTTCATCCCCTCCGACCTGGAGGCGGGGAAGGTGCTTGGCGCCGCCATCTACAACGCCACCATCGTCGCAGTCGACGGCTCCTACGACGATGTCAACCGCCTGTGCTCGGAGCTTGCCGACCGCTACCAGTGGGCGTTCGTCAACATCAACGTGCGCCCCTTCTACGCCGACGGCTCCAAGACACTGGGGTACGAGGTGGCGGAGCAGCTGGGCTGGCGCGCCCCGGCGCAGGTTGTCGCACCGGCCGCCTCAGGCGCCATGTTCACGAAGATCTGGAAGGGGCTGAACGAGTTCGCGGCCGCCGGCCTCATCGACGGCCCGGTGACGACGCAGATGCACCTCGCCCAGGCGGCGGGGTGTGCGCCCATTGCGGAGGCCTACCAGGAGAACCGCCTCATCATCAAGCCGGTCAAGCCAAACTCCATCGCCAAGTCGCTGGCCATCGGCAATCCGGCGGACGGCTTCTACGCGCTCAAGACCATCGAGGCGTCGGGCGGCTCGGCGGTTATCGTCGACGAGCCCGAGGTGGCGGAGGGCGCGAAGTTGCTGGCGCGGACGGAGGGCATCTTCACGGAGGCCGCCGGCGGCGTCACCATCTCCGGCCTCAAGCGCCTCGTCGAATCGGGGCGCATCGACCGCGATGAGCCGACCGTGGCGTACGTCACCGGCAACGGCCTGAAGACGACTGAATTGGTAGCGGACGTCGTCGACCCCGTGCATATCACGCCGACGGTCGACGCGTTTGAGCAAGCGGTTTCGGCGCGGGTATCGTAGCGATGGGGCTGAAGCGAGAACAGACTATGCGGCGCGTACGGCTCACCTTCCTGGACCACATGATCCGCCAGCCCGTCGTCTACCTGATGGGTCGCGATTTCGAGGTGGTAACCAACATCCGCCGCGCCGATGTGCAGGAAAACGTCGGCTGGGTCATACTGGAGTTGGAGGGGGAAGAGGAGGAGATCGACCGCGCGCTCGAATGGGCGCAGAGTCTCGGCGTTCGCATCGACCCCGCCCTCGGTGACCTCGTCGAGGGCTAATACCGGCAGAAGAGGAGAGAGCAGCGAATGAGCGTTAGCGTGCGCATCCCCGGCCCACTGCGCCGGTACACCAACAACGTTGACAAGGTGGCAGCCGAGCCCGGGGCGCTGGGCGCGATCGTCGACGCGCTAGATGCCGACTTCCCCGGCATCCGCGACCGCATCCTCGACGAGCAGGGCGAGATGCGCTACTTCGTCAACGTCTACCTCAACGGCGAGGATGTTCGCTTCCTCGACGGCCTCAGCACCGAGGTGAAGGAGGGGGACGAGCTGAGCATCGTGCCGGCAGTGGCGGGCGGAGCGTAAGCGGCACGCTTTCTTGAGCAATCGCCCTCCCGACGACTGGGACGACCTCTACTCCGAGCGCGAGCTCGCCGAAATCGACGAGCTCAACCGGATGACGGACGAGCAGCCCTCCTTCTTTCAGCGCCGCTGGGCGCGGCTCGGCATCATCGCGGCGTCGCTGCTCATCCTCATCGCGCTCCTCGTGCCGACGGCGTTCCTCTTGCAAGGCGCAGACCCCCCGCCCCCGCCGCCGGCAACGCCCACGCCTCCCGGGCAGACTCCCGGCGACACGTTCGCCGTGCCCAACTTCGAACTACGCTCCGCGCAGGGCCCGACCGTCCGCCTCTCGGATGTCGTCGCCGAAAACGACTCGGTCGTCCTGGTGTTCTATCGGGGCTACTTCTGAGGGATCTGCCAGAACCAGCTCGTGGAGTTGGACGATGCCTACGACCTGATTCGCGCGGAGGGCGCGGAGCTGTTGGCTATCAGCACCGACACCCTCGAGAACGCGCGGCTGATGCAGGAGTTGACGGGCGCGCGCTTCCCCGTCCTCGCCGACCCCGACCATGCCGTCACGTCGGCCTACGGGCTCTTCGACCTGCTTGGCGACGGCGTATCGGCCCCTGCGACGTACGTGCTGACGCCGCGAGGCATCACGCGCCACGTGGGCGAGGACATCGGCGACCGCGTCCCCGCCGCAGCCATCATCGATTTCCTACGCCAAATCAACGCAGTTCCGGGAAACGAGGAAGCGTAGGAGCGCATCCACCTGCTGGGTGTGGAGCCCCCGCAGAGGCGGGAACGGCGAGGAGGCGAACCTACCTTGCCAGTTCGCGCACCACGCGCTCCACCTCGGCATCGCCAATGCCGCGGTGAAGCGCAGCATGGCCTACCGACTCCAGCAGCACCCACGACAGCCTGCCCCCGACGTTCTTCTTGTCGCGGAGCGTGGCGTCGAGGATGGCCTCTGGCGCAACGCCGTCGTAGGACGTCGGCAGGCCGTAGCGGGCCAGCAATGCCTGCTGGCGCTCCAGCAACGCTGGCGGCGTGACGCCCGCCGCAACGCCGAGCCGCCCCGCGCCCGTCATCCCGATGGCGACCGCCTCGCCGTGCAGGTAGCGGTCGTAGCCGGCAGCGGCCTCGAGCGCATGGCCGATGGTGTGGCCGTAGTTGAGCAGCGCGCGCAGCCCGGCCGTCTCGCGCTCATCCTCGGTCACGATACGCGCCTTGACCGCCATATTGCGCGCCACCACCTCCGTTATCACCTCCGGCTCCAACGACAGCAGCGCGTCGGCCTGCGACTCGTAGGTGTCGACGAGCGATGCATCGAGGGCAAGGCCGTGCTTCAACGCCTCCGCCCACCCCTCGCGCAGCGCCCGCTCCGGCAGCGTCGTCAGCGCCGAAACGTCGGCGACGACCAGGGCCGGCGGGTGGAATGCGCCGACGAGGTTCTTGCCCGCCGCCAGGTCGACCGCCGTCTTGCCGCCGATGCTCGAATCGACCATCGCCGTCAGCGTCGTCGGAACCTGCACGACGGGGACGCCGCGCAAGTACGTAGCCGCCACGTACCCCGCCAGGTCGCCCGCCACGCCCCCGCCGACCGCCACGACGCAGTCGCGCCGCTCGGCCCGCATCTGCGCGAGCCACTCGTACACCTTCCCCGCCATCTCCAGCGACTTGCTCCGCTCGCCCCCTGGGAAGATGAACAAGTGCGCCTCGACGCCCGTCGCCGTCAGCGACCGCTGCGCCAGCCGCCCATAGGGGTGGAGCACGTTCTGGTCGCAGACGATGAAGGCGCGGCCTGCGAGCCCAACGTCAAGCACGCGCTCGCCCAGCTGCGTCTCGAGGATGTCCCACCCAACGGCGATGGGGTACGAGCCCGCGCCGGTGACGACGGTTGCAGCGACGAGCGCATCGCCTCGATGGAGTGCGGGCGCACCGAGCCGCCGCCACGCGCGCACCACCTCATGGGCCGCCTGCTCGACCGACACCGCGTCGGTCGGCACCGTCCAGTCGCCGAGCGCATACGCCCACTGCCGTTCGCGCTTGAGCGATTCGATGCGCGCCAGTGGATCTTGGTCGGCCTGGGCCCGCAAGAGCGGACGCACCATCGCCTCGGCGGAGTCGCTGCCGCTTGCGGATGCGCTTGCAAGGCGGGCGTATATCGTCTCAGGGCGGGCATCGAGGGCGACGACCAGCCCCGCGTCGGCCATGCGTGCGCGGTTGGCCGCATCCAAGCACAGCCCGCCGCCCGTCGACACCACGACGCGCTCGCGTGCGGCAGCCTCGGCCAGAGCCTGCTGCTCGTAGCGGCGGAAGGCGTCCTCGCCCTCCTCCTCAAAAATGCGCTCGATGGACTTCCCTTCCCGCGCGACGATTGCCTCATCGGTGTCAGTGAATTCCCAGCCCAAGAGGCGGGCGGCACGCCTACCAACGGCCGACTTGCCGGAGCCGGAGAAGCCGGTAAGGAAGATGCGCAGGCCCGTCACGCCGCGACCTCCGCGCTAGCCGCCGTGGGCCGGCTCGACAGCCTTGGGGCCGACGGTGGCGAGGTAGGCGCGGCAGTTGCGCTTGGTCTCATCGATGTGTTCGCCGCCGAACTTGT
>DAOUJX010000010.1:0-4188 GCA_034422075.1 Dehalococcoidia bacterium | reverse complement strand
GCGCCCGTCCAGAACGCGGGCGTGTAGGAGTTCACCACGTCGAAGAACATCCCCGCAAAGGGGGCGCCCAAGGCCTGCGAAATGATGATAGCGGGGACGACGTAGCCGCGTATTGCGCCGATGTTGGCGCGCCCGAAGTAGGTCGGCCAGATGTGGATCTGGACGACGGCGTTCGTCCCCTGCCCTATCCCCAGCGCAACGGCGCTGAAGAAGAGCACCCACGGCGCGTCGAGCAGTATCGTCGCCACGATGCCCACCGCCGCGATCGCCATCGCGTATGCGCCGACCAGCCGCACGTGGAAGCGCTCCGCCAAGAAGCCTGCTGACAGGATGCCCACGAAGAAGAAGGCGGCGTCGAGCGAGAAGGAACTGGCGATGAGCGCGCGGTCGTAGCCCCGGTCCTCCCAGAACGCGACGCGGTGGAGTTGCACGCCGCCCATCGCAAAGCTGATGAGGACGTAAGAGAGCATGATTTGCCACGTCGCCACCGTCCGCAGCGCCTGGCGGCTCGTCCACGACGTCTCGTCGGCGGGCGTGGCGAGCTGCTGCGGTTGCGCCGGGGCCGCCGCTGACGGCTCATCCGCGCCGTCGGGGCGCAGGCCCATGTCCTCCGGCTGCCGCCGCATGACAAGCCACGCCAACGGGATGACGACGGCCAGCACGAAGATGCCCGAGGCAACCCACGCAACGCGCCAGCTGAAGGCGTCGATGACCTGCTGGTGGACGAACACGAACGTCATTCCACCGATGCCGAATCCGGCGGTGACGTAGGACGTGGCGCGTCCACGCTTCTGGACGAACCACTTCTGCACGGGCACCGAGGTCAGCAGGTTGCCCGGCATCGTGATGCCGCTTAGGCCGACTAGGGTGAAAAGCAGCAGGAATTGCCACCAGTTCTGCACCCACCCAAGGCCGATGACGGCCATGCCCGCAACCGAGGCGGCGACGGTGAGCATGACGCGTGCGCCGTAGCGATCGATGAAGCGGCCCACCAAGAGCGAGGCCACGCCCGTCGCGATGCGGCGCGATGCGACAACCCAGCTGATTGCGCCACGCGAGATATTGAGGTCCTCACTCATAGGCTTGAGGAAGACGGCGAAGGAGAAGATGGCCGTCGCCTCCACGGCGAAGTTGACGATTGCGAGAGACCCGACAATCCACCATCCGTAGAAGAGGCGGCCCTTTGTGCGTGGAACAAACTTCATGTCGGTGCTGCGCCACGAGGGGAACGGAGCGCGCCGTACTGCGCTAAGGGCGTGCAGCGGCGGCCGCGCCGGTCTAGAATCGCGGCGGAGGCCTGCATGATACGCCTAGCAGTCGAGGACGACCTCACCGCCATCGTCGCCATCTACAACGAGGCGGTGCAGACGCGCGTGTCCACCGCGGACACGGAGCCGGTCTCGGTCGAATCGCGGCGCAGTTGGCTGGTCGCGCGCGATGCCTCGCATCCCGTCTGGGTGTACGAGGATAGCGGGGGGCTGCTCGGCTGGGTGAGCCTCAGCCGCTTCTACAATCGCCCTGCGTACGAGGCCACCGCTGAGGTCGGCATCTACGTTGCAGCAGGCTATGCGGGCCGCGGCATCGGCAATGCGCTGCTGGCGCACGCCGTCTGGCAAGCGCCGGAGCTGGGACTTCGCAGCCTGCTGGCCCTAGTATTCGAGACGAACACGCCCAGCGTGTCTCTTTTCAGCAAGCACGGGTTCGAGGACTGGGGCTACCTCGAAGGTGTCTGCGATATCGACGATGTGGAGCATAGCGTCGTCATATTCGGCCGCAAGGTCGGCGAGCACGCCGCATAAGGCCTCTCGCCCGCGCCATGGCGCGACGGTTGAGGGGAGACCCTAGAACCCCAGTATTGCCTCGATCTCCATGTCCAGGCCGGGGTGCGCGAGAGCTGCAACGCCTATGAGGCTGTTGGCGGGGTATTGGCCCTCGAACATCTCTGCCCAGACGGCGTCAATCTCGTCCTCTCGCTCGCGGTATTCCTCGATACGCGTGACGTAGGTCGTGAGCTTGACGATGTCCCCCATCGTGCAGCCCTCGCGCTCGACGATGCGCTTGATCTTGTCGAGAGCGGCGCGCGCCTGTTCGGCGAGCGTGCCACCCTGGGCGTCGGTGCCGCGTGCGGTGCAGCCTGCCATGAACATGAGCTCACCGTGGCGCAGGCCGCGCACGTGCGTCGGCCCAGTCGGCGCGATATCGGGGTAGTGCTTGCGTATCTTTTCCATGCGGGAACCTCTACAACGTTTCCAGAATGTGCGCGTGGCGGAGGAAGGCGGCCATCCCGCACTCGCGCAGGTAGTCGACGGCCTTCTGCCCGCCTTCGCTAGCCGCGTCGACCGTCGCGAGCGTCGAGCCGACGTTGACGAAACGGTCGACCATCGCAAGCGCATAGTCGCGGCGGCATTCCTCCGTCGAGTAGCCGGACACACCGGCCTCCGTGAGCGCGGCGTGATAGTCGGCGATGAGGGCACGCTCATCGTCCTCGCTCAACGACGACGCAGCCCCGAACAGGTAGGTCGCTACGTCGAACGCCCCCCGCCCGCGCCGACAGTGCTGCCAGTCGACGACGATGGCCGTGCCGGAGCCATCTGCGTCAAAAAAGAGGTTTTGGACGCGCAGGTCGGCGTGCAGAAACACCCAGGGGCGCGCGCCCAGCGTTCCCTTCACCGCCGGAACGTGCCCGCCGACCCAGTCCCCTACCCCTGCGGTGTCAGCGCCCGCAGGCGCCTGCACCCACTGACAGATGGTGGGCCATGCGATGGGAAACTCGCGCTGAAAGCGCTCCGCTCCGGCGTCGGTGGAAGGCAGCCAGGGGTACGCGCCAATGGCTTCCGCGTCCCACGAGCGGGCGTGGAACACGGCGAGCTGGCGCATCACCGACGCCATCTCTGCGTGCGTGGTGTCTTCGACCGTCGCTTCGCGGTGGGAGGACAGGTCCTCGAGCAGGAGCACCGTCGTCGCCTCGTCGTGGACGGCAGCGCCATAGCAGGCAGGGACGCGCAGGCCACACGCCGACGCCATCTGCTCGTAGAAGGCGACTTCGCGCTCGTAGTAGCCGCGCTGCACGCCGATGGTGCGGGCGGCGGCATCGAGGGTCGGGAACTTGGCCACCATCGTTGCGGACCCCATTTCGGGCGCGCCCTCATACTCGAGGTACAAGCGCGCGATGTCGCCGTAGAACCCCGAGACAATCCCGCGCCGATCCACGCGTACCGATGCGACCGCTCCGTCGATGCTGCCTGCACCGCGCAGCACGTCCGTCAGCCACGCGGCGGTCAGCTCCTCCGGGGTTGTCGGGAATGCGCTCTCAGTCATAGGGCCGCAGTGTAGCGGAACGAGGCAGCGGGGGCGCGCCCTCCTTCATTCCTGTGAGAATAGGAGTCCGGCGCGGCACCTATTCTAGCGGGCCCATTGGGGCTCATTCGGCGATCTGTGCCCCTACGGTGAAAGAGGGCCGGGCTGATGAGCGGCAAGCGCGGGCAAAAACGTTACCATGATCCCGCATTCGACTATGAGCGTCGAAAACAGCGCAGACAGGGGGCATCGATCTCGTGAAGACCATCTACCTTGCCAATCCCTACGGGTTCTCCGCGCAGCAGAAGGCGGAGCTTCTTCCGCAACTGGTTGCCGCGCTAGAGGGGCTTGGGTTGGAGGTATGGGAGCCGTTCGCGCGGAACAACCAAGAGTCTTTCGCAAAGGCCGGATGGGCGTACCGCATCGGCCAGAAGGACTTCCGAGACGTGGTGGAGGCGGACGGCATCTTCGCGGTCGTCAACGGCGTTCCTCCCGATGAGGGAGTGATGGTGGAACTGGGGATGGCCATCGCCGCGGGAAAGCCGACGTTCCTCTTCCGCGACGACTTCCGCCGCGTCACCGAGAGCGAGGAGTACCCTCTGAACTTGATGCTGTTCACCGGCTTGCCCGAGCAGGGCTGGGAGGCCTACTACTACACCTCGCTCGAAGAGATCGCCTCGTCGGGAAAGGCGCTCGCCCGGTGGGCGCAAGAGCCGTAGGCCCCCTTCCCCGCCGGCCCGCACACTCGCCCAAATCCTTCTTGTCCTTGAATGTATACTGTCGCCAGGTAGTTCAGGGGGTAGCCGTCATGGTCGCTACGAAGAAGTACCACGTGCTCGATGAGACGACCGGCAAGCTCGACCGGCGCATCTTCATCGACGAGCAGGTCTA
>DAOUJX010000009.1:0-11312 GCA_034422075.1 Dehalococcoidia bacterium | reverse complement strand
ATATCGCCCAGTTGAAGCCAAGGCTGATGAGGGCGATGAAGACCATGTAGAGCGCGAGCAGGCTGTTCACCCAGAACAGCGCGATGTAGCCCGCGCCGGACGACAGGACGCCGAACAGCAGCAGCTTGCGCCCGCCGTAGCGCTGCGCCAGCATCCCCGCCACCGGCGCGAACAGCCCCACCTGCAAGCCCGTGATGGTGAACACGAGCGATATCGTGTCCCGCCCGATGCCGAGGTCCTCCTCGATGGGGATGAGGAAGACGCCCCGTCCGTAGAGGCCGACGCCTCCGCCGATGACGCGCATCATGGCGAGCGCCAGCACCACCCGCCATCCGTAGAAGGCGAGGTTTAGCCCTCGCGACCTGGCAGCGCCCGCATCCATCCGCCGGATGCTAGGCGCAGTGGGGCGAGCGGGCAAGACGCACTATCGCTTCGTCATTCCCGCGAAGGCACCCATCTGAAGCGCTCACGCACGAACCCCCTCATCGGCTTCCACCGGCTCCTCCACCGACCGTTCGTGTGGGGGAGGCCTTACCTCTCCCCTCTCTCCCGCCCTAGTACCCGCGCTCCCAGTCGATGACGTTCTCGAGGGGTTCGCCGTCGAGAAGACGGCGGAGGTTGGCGCAGAGGACGTCGATGGCGAAGTGGTGCGGCGCGTCGGACGAGCCCGACGTATGCGGCGTGATGACGATGTTCTTCGCCGTCGCCAGCTCCTCGCTCGGCGGCGCGGCGAAGTCGTCCTTGAAGACGTCGAGGTACGCGCCCGACAGCTTGCCGGAGTTGAGCGCGTCGATGAGCGCGGGCTCGTTCACGATCTCCCCGCGCGCGACGTTGACCAGCATCGCGCCGTCCTTCATCGCCGCGAAGGCCGCCGCGTCCATCAGCCCCTCCGTCTCGTCCGTCCACATCGCCGCGACCACGACGACGTCGCTCTCGGCCAGCATCGCGTGCAGCTCGCTCGGCGGGTACAGCACGTCGACGCCGTCCACGCCCTCGCGGCGCTCCGTCGCCGAGTGGCGCGTCGCGACCGTGCGCATGCCGAGTCCCCTTGCCAGCCGCGCCGCGTGCCCGCCGATGCCGCCTAGGCCGACGACGCCCATGGTCTTGCCCGCGATGTTGCGCATCAGCGGGTAGTCGGCGACGGCGAAACGTCCGGCAATCGTATTGGCAGAGGCAATGTGCAAGCCCTTGATGAGCATCACGGACGCCGAGACCGCCACCTCCGCGATGGGCAGCGCGTTCGTGTAGCCTCGCGCCGACGTGAACATGGTGGGCGCGCCCCAGTAGGGCAGCCCGCGCAGGTTCGACACCCCGGCGAAGGGGCAGTGGAAGAGCATCGCGCTCTTCGCCCGCGGCAGCAGCCCCTTGGGGAGCGGGAAGGGGAGCATGATGACATGCGCCGCGGCGAGCGTTGCCTCGCGCTCCGCCGGCGTCATTGCCGGCGGGGGCGGCGTCCCCCAGCGGCGCGCCCGCAGGCCGGGGTTGTCCTCCAGTATCTCGTCGTAGAACTCGGCAAACGCGCCGACGACGTTGAGGCGCTTGCGGTCGACCTCGCGCACCTTCTCCAGCGCCGCATCGGGCACGTTGGCAATCACTAGCACGTTCAGGACGTTGGGCAGATCGGTCATCACGCGGTAATCGGCTCCCTCTACAGCATCGCCGCACAGCATATACGGGGGCGCGTGAGGGTGCAGCGAGCGGCTGTAGGAAGGCCAGCCGTGCAAAGGGCTGCCCGTCGTACTAAACTGCACGCGCGGGCCGGCACGGCCCTGGGTAGGAGGTGGTCGAATGGCACAGACCAAAGTCGTCGTCTACGGAGACTACGGTTGACCCTGGGTCTACAACACAGCCGTTTGGCTGGGTAGGGTCAAGCAGGAATACAAGGACGACCTGGACATAACCTGGCGCAACTTCTCCCTCGAGCAGAACGCCTACACGCTCAGGCAGCGCGAGTCCGGAGAAGAGGGCAGCTGGAAGGTGTGGGAAGAGGCCGACCCGACGACCGGCCGGGCGCTGCTCGCGGCCATCGCGGCCGAGGCGGCGCGCCGCCAAGGAGAGGACGCGCACGCGCGGTTCCACCTCGCGCTGCTCACCGCGCGGCACGGCTCCGAAGAGCGCATCCCGCTCAACGAGGCCGGGCCCATCCTCGAAGTTGCCAAACAGGCCGGCCTCGACGTCGACCAGCTCGAAAAGGACATGAGGGACCCGGCGCTCGCCCGCAAGATCGGTGCGGAACACGAGGAGGCCGTCGCGCAGGGCATTTTCGGGACGCCGACCTACGTCTTCGAGAATGGCAACATGGCGTTCCTCAAGGCATTCTCGCCGTCGCAGGAAGAGGCCGCCGCCGAGTGGGAGCACTTCGTCGACGTTGCCGCCAACCGCAGGAACATCGGCGAGATCAAGCGCCCGCAGCCCCCGTGGCCAAAGGACGCAACCGACTAGGGCAACCCACCAGCCGGGCGCTCCATCGCGGGCGCCCGGCGCACTCCGCGAGGCAGGTATGGCAGGCGACGCGATTCTCTACACGCACCCCGAGTGCTCCATCTGCGGGACGGTCAAGCTGGAGCTCGCCGAAAAGGGCACGGTCTACGTCGAGGTTGACCTCGGGCAACAACCCGAACGCTGGCCGGAAGTCGAGGCGTTGACCAAGGGCGACCGCATCACTCCCGTCCTCCTCGAGGACGGCAAGGTGACGATCGGCTACAGGGGCATCGGCTGCAACTTCTACGCGTAGGCGAGCGGCACGTCCGGGCCGCCGGCGTTCGTTCAGCCTACCGTCGACCGTGAGGAGAGGCGAACCAGGGAGGCAGCTGCGGCGATACCGTCTCCTCTAATCCTCTTCCAAGGTGGACGTATCGCCTTCGGGTAGGCCCAGTTCGCGGGCTTTGAGGAGGCGGCGCATGATCTTGCCGGAGCGCGTCTTGGGCAGCGAATCGACTATCTCGATTTCGCGCGGGGCTACTGCGGCGGCCAGCTTTTTTCGCGCGAACCCCATGATGTCGCGCCGCAGTTCGTCGGTAGCCTCGATGCCTTCGTTGAGCGCGACGAATGCCTTTACGACCTCCATCGCTACCGGGTCCGGCTTGCCAATGACTCCTGCCTCTGCCACTGCCGGATGCTCGATGAGGGCGCTCTCTACCTCGAACGGACCGACCAGGTGCCCCGCTGTGTTGATGACGTCGTCGGTGCGGCCAATGAACCAGAAGTAGCCGTCGGGGTCCTGTTCCGCCTCGTCGCCGCTGAAGTACCAGCCGTTGACGAAGCGCGAGTCGTAGCGCTCTTGCTGCTGCCAGTAGGTCTGGAACATCGACGGCCAGCCCGGGCGGGCCGCAAGGTTCCCGGACGTGTTGGCCGGCAGCTCGTTGCCGTCGTTGTCGACGATGGCCGCCTCGATGCCCGGCAGCGGCCTGCCCATGGATCCAGGCCGTATCTCCATCGAGGGGTAGTTGGCGATCATGATGGCGCCCGTCTCCGTCTGCCACCAGTTGTCGTGGATGGGCAGCCCGAATGCCCCCTCGCCCCACACGACGCCCTCGGGGTTCAGCGGCTCACCCACCGACGCCACGTAGCGCAGCGTCGATAGGTCGAACGACTGCGGCAGTTCCACGCCCTGCTTCATCAGCATCCGGACGGCTGTCGGCGCGGTGTACCAGACCGTGACGCCGTAGCGCTGGATGATCTCGTACCATTTGCGGGCGCTGAAGCCGCCCTCGTAGATGACCTGTGTGACGCCATTCGTCCAGGGCGCAATCATGCCGTACGACGTCCCCGTCACCCATCCGGGGTCGGCGGTGCACCAGTAGATGTCGTCGGGCTGCAGGTCGAGGACCCACTTGCCGGTGATGTACTGCTGTATGACCGAATTGTGCCGGTGGACGGCGCCCTTGGGCTTGCCCGTCGTGCCCGACGTGTAGTGCATGATGGAGTAGTCGTCGCGCGACGTCTCGATGGTGCCGAAATCGCCTGACGCTTCCGCCATGAGGTCGTCCCATGCTAGGTCGCCGTCGATGGGCGGCTCGGCTGAGCGCCCACCCTTGTTGACGATGACGATGTGCTTGAGCGCCGGCAGATCCGGGAAAATGTGCGCGATGCGCTTGCGCAGTTCCGGCTGGGTGACCAGCACGACCGCGCCCGAGTCCTCGAGCCGGTCGCGGACGGGGTCGGGGCCGAATGCGGAGAAGAGCGGGCCTGCGACGCACCCCGCCTTCAATGCGCCGAAGACCGCGACGTAGATCTCCGGCAAGCGCTCCATGAAGGTAAAGACGCGGTCGCCCCTCTTAAGCCCCAACCCGCGAAGGACGTTGGCAAACTGGTTCGTAGCCGCGCTCAAGTCGGCGAACGTGTAGGTCTCTTGCTCGCCGTTCTTGCCCTCCCAGAGCATCGCGGGCTTGGCCCCGTTGCCCTTGGCGACGTGCCGGTCGATGGCCTCGTACGCGATGTTCAGATTGCCGTCAGGCAGCCAGTCCAATTCCCCCTCGACCGAGCCCCAATCGAACGAGCCGCGGGCTGCCTCGTAGTCGCCCAGGTTCGGCGGCGCCTTGAGGCGTCCTGCCTTCGGGATGGGTGCATAGCTCGTGGTCATCACTCTTCCTCACACCGCCGGATAGAGGGGACTGCCGCGCCGAAGGATAGGGTGGCTGCCGGGGGCAGTCAACGAGAAGAGGAGCGGTGGGGCACAGGCCCCGGCGCCGCTATGCTGCTAGGCCGCACGGACGCTTGGGCCGGCTATCCGCTGGCCGCACGTATCGCCTCGGCGAGGTCCAGGCGTCCCTCGTAGAGGGCGACGCCGACGATAGCGGCCTCGACACCGCAGTCCGCAAGCCGACGCAGGTGCTCGAGGTCGGTGATGCCTCCCGAGGCGACGAGCCTTGGAGGCGACGGCATGGCCGCTGCGCGCGCGACCATCTGTTCCACCTGCGCGAAGTTGGGCGACTCCAGCGTGCCGTCGCGCGCGATGTCGGTGTAGATGAAGCGGCGCACGCCCATGGCCGCCATGTCCGCGAACATCGATTCAGCAGCGACGACTCCCGACTCGGTCCAGCCTTGTACCGCAAGCACTCCGTCTCGAGCGTCCAGGCCGACGACGACAGCCTCCGCCCCGTGCCGTTCGAGCGCGCGTGCGACGAGCGCAGGGTCGCGGACTGCCGCCGTTCCCAGCACGATACGCGCAGCACCACCTGCTAGGGCGCGGTCGATGGCCTCGTCGCTCCGGAGCCCTCCGCCGAACTCGACGCCGATGCCGACGGCATCGACGATCGCTTGCACAGCGTCCGCATTGTGAGCAACGCCCGTGCGCGCGCCGTCTAGATCGACGACGTGCAACCAGCGCGCGCCCGCCGCGGCAAAGGCACGCGCCGTCTCGGCGGGGTCGTCGCCGTAGATGCGCTCGCGCGCGTAGTCGCCCTGGTGCAGGCGCACGACCTTGCCGCCGCGCAGGTCGATGGCGGGTATCACGTCCATGCTCATGAGGACGCCGGCGCCTGCCCAAGCACCAGCCGCCGGACGAAAGCGTCGTACAGCCTCAGCCCGTCCGCGCCGCTCTTCTCGGGGTGAAACTGCGTTGCAACGATGTTGTCGCGAGCCAACGCGGATGCGAACTCGACCCCGTACTCTGTCATGCCCAGCGTCCAAGAGCCGTCCGCAGGCTGCGCGTAGTAGGAATGCACGAAGTAGTAGTAGCGCCCGTCTTGCACGCCCTGGAACAGGGGATGCGTCCGCGCCGCGACGACGGTGTTCCACCCCATGTGCGGCGCCTTCACCGTCGGAGGGAGCCGCTTCACAGCGCCTGGAACAACTCCGAGGCAAGGCGTGTCTTCCTCCTCCGACCACTCCAGCAGCAGTTGCAGGCCCAAGCAGACGCCGAAGAAGGGTCGTCCAGAGGCGATGTACTCGCGGAGCGCGTCGTCCATGCCCGTCTCACGGAGGCGGCGCATTGCCTGGGGCGCGGCGCCCTGGCCGGGGAAGACGACAGCCTCCGCCCGTATCAGCTTGTCGGGATCGGTGATGAACTCGGCGCCGTACCCAAGGTGCTCGAAGCCCTTCTGTACGCTCCGCAGATTCCCCGCGCCGTAGTCGACGATGGCGATTGCGCTGCCGCTACTACGCACGGTTATACGTGCCATCCCGGTCTTGGTACCGGGCGAGGATGAACAAGAGGTCGCTCGCACGGTTCAGGAAGCGCAGTATCTCGTCGTTGGCCAGTTGCCCCTGTTCCTGCAGCGCGGTGACGCGGCGTTCTGCGCGTCTGAGGGTGGCCCGGGCCACGTCCAACGCGCCCGATGCCCTTGAGTCGCCGGGTACGACAAAGGCGCGCGGCAACTGCATATCGGCCTCGAACTCGTCGATGGCCTGCTCCAGTTCCTGGGTCATCTCAGGCGTGACGATGCCGAAGTTGCGCATCAAGTCCTCATGGAAACCCAGCGCGGTGGACAGCTCCGCTGCCACGGTGAAGAGCTGGCGCTGGAGCGCCTCTACCGTCGTGCGGGTCCGCGCGTCGTCGCACAGCGCACGTGCCAGCCCGAGCGCCGACACCGCCTCGTCCACCGCCCCGTACGCTTCGACGCGCGAGTCGGTCTTCGACACGCGCCCGCCGTACAGCAGCCCGGTCGTGCCGTCGTCGCCGTGCTTCGTATAGATGCGTCGGGGCCTGCCGGGGTCGCTGCTCATGCGTCAATTATAGGGGCGTATAGGTACGGGAGGCGCAGGGGAGTAGCGACGAAGGACCTGCTCTTGGCTTGGGTAAAGGCTTGCCGCGCTTCTGCCACGTTCGCCGCGTTGACACGCTAGCGCTTGACTTGCTAGCATTTGCAGGTTGCTGCTCGGGCGGAGCGCTCTATTGTGTTGCCCGTCGAGTAGGCGGAGAAGAGATGCCGACGGTCAACCAACTGGTGAGGCATGGCCGACGCCGTGCCGTGAAGAAGACGAAGGCGCCTGCGTTGCGCTTCGTCCGCAACACGCTGCGCAACCGCGTCTACCGCGGCGACGGCAGCCCCCAGAAGCTGGGCGTTTGCATCCAGGTGCGTACGGTAACCCCCAAGAAGCCCAACTCCGCTCTCCGCAAGGTAGCGCGCGTCCGCATGACCAACGGGATGGAGGTCACCGCCTACATTCCAGGTGAGGGGCACACCCTCCAAGAGCACTCCGTCGTCCTCATCCGCGGAGGACGAGTGAAGGACCTGCCGGGCGTCCGCTATCACATCGTGCGCGGCGCACTCGACGCCACCGGCGTCAACGGTCGCAAGCGCGGGCGCAGCAAGTACGGCACGAAGCGCACGAGCTAGTCCCGTAATCAAGCGTCGGTCTCCGGCAGCAGTCCGCTGCTCGGACAGCCAGCGCAACCCCGGCACCGCCGGGGAGTGCACGGCAATGCGCGCGCCATTGGCGAGCGCATGCTCGTGGCTGGAGCAATTGCACAGGAGCGTAGAAGGATGGCGCGCCGCCGCCGTGCGGAACAAAGAGTGCCCTTGCCGGATCCTCGCTTCAAGAGCGTGGACGTGGCGAGCTTCATCAACCGCATCATGCTGAAGGGCAAGAAGACGGTTGCCCAGCGCATCGTCTACCAGGCGTTCGACGCGGTGGAGGCGGAGACGCACCGCGAGCCGATGGAGGTGTTCGACCAGGCCATGCGCAACGTCATGCCCTCTGTGGAGGTCAAGTCGAGGCGCGTTGGCGGTGCCACCTACCAAGTGCCTATCGAGGTCGCGGGCAACCGCCGCCAGGCACTGGCAATGCGCTGGATCATAAACGCCGCGCGCGCACGCACGGGAAGGCCGATGCATCAGCGCGTGGCAACGGAGTTGGTGGAAGCCTCTCGCGGACAGGGCGCCGCAGTCCGCCGCCGCGAGGACCTGCATCGCATGGCGGAGGCGAACCGCGCCTTCGTTCACTACCGCTGGTAGAGCAGATAGGACAGACGCAATGACCGCGCTAGACCTCAACAAGGTGCGCAACATCGGCTTCATAGCCCACATCGACGCCGGCAAGACGACGGTCACCGAGCGCGTGCTGTACTTCTCAGGCCGCACCTACAAGATTGGCGAGGTGCATGAGGGCACCGCCGTGATGGACTGGATGGCGCAGGAGCGCGAGCGGGGCATCACCATTACCTCCGCCGCGACAAAGTGCGAATGGGCCGACCACGTGGTCAATATCATCGATACCCCCGGCCACGTGGACTTCACCGCAGAAGTCGAGCGCAGCCTCCGCGTACTAGACGGAGGCGTTGTTGTGTTTGACGCGGTGGCAGGAGTCCAACCGCAGTCGGAGACGGTCTGGCGGCAGGCCGATCGTTACTCCGTGCCGCGCATCTGCTTCGTGAACAAGATGGACAGGCTGGGAGCCGGTTTTGGCCGCACCGTCGACATGGTTCGCCACCGTCTGCAGGCCAACCCCATCCCGATCCAGTACCCGATCGGTGCAGAGGAGAACTTTGCCGGTGTCGTTGACCTCATCGAGGAGCGCGCGTGGTTCTTCGACCGCACCGGCGCGCCCGGCGCATTCCACGAGGCGCCGATTCCCGCCGACCTCGAGCACGAGGTCGCAAACGTGCGAGACGAGATGATCGAGCGCATCGCCGAGTGCGACGACGCGCTGCTCGAACGCTATCTTCACGGCGAGGCGATCACGTCCCAAGAGCTGAAGGCCGGCCTGCGCCGCGCAACGGTGACGAACCAGGCCGTTCCCGTGGTGTGCGGGGCCGCCCTCCAAAGCCTGGGCATACAGCTGATGCTTGATGCCGTCGTGGCCTACTTGCCCGCGCCACTGGACGTGCCGCCAGTCAGCGGCGTCGTCCCGAGCACGGGCGAGCCCGCTGAGCGACGCGCCGACATTGCCGAGCCCTTCTCGGCTCTGGCCTTCAAGGTCGTCAGCGACCCCTACGTTGGACGGCTGGTCTACTTCCGCGTCTACTCCGGCAAGATGAAGGCGGGCTCCAGCGTCTACAACTCCACCAAGGGCGTCCGCGAACGCTTGGGGCGTATCGTTCTCATGCACGCCAACCACCGCGAAGAGGTAGAGGAGATCGGCGCCGGCGAAATCGCCGCTGCGGTCGGCCTGAAGAACACCTTCACCGGTGAGACTGTCACTGAAGAGCGTTCGCCCGTCGTGCTGGAGGCGATCCGCTTCGCGGAGCCGGTCATTTCGGTCGCCATCGAGCCCAAGAGCCGCGCGGAGCAGGACAAGCTGACCGATGCCCTCATCAAGCTGGCAGAGGAGGACCCAACCTTCCAAGTCCGCTACGACGACGAGACGGGCCAAACGGTCATCTCCGGCATGGGCGAGCTCCACCTCGAGATACTCGTTGACCGGATGAAGCGAGAGTTCGCGGTGGACGCCGCAGTGGGCAGGCCTCAGGTCGCCTACCGTGAGGCCATCACCAAACTGGCAAGGGCGGAGGGACGCTTCGTGCGCCAGACTGGCGGTCGGGGGCAGTTCGGGCACTGCGTGCTCGAGGTCGAGCCGGGCGAGCCAGGCGCCGGCTACGTGTTCGAGAACAAGATCGTCGGAGGGGCGATACCTCGCGAGTTCATCCCCGCAGTCCAGAAAGGCGCGCAAGAGGCGCTACAGACGGGCATCGTCGGCGGATACCCCGTCATCGACGTCAAGGTCGACCTCGTGGACGGCTCGTTCCACGCCGTCGACTCTTCGGAGATTGCCTTCAAGATCGCCGCGTCGATGGCTATCAAGGACGCGCTCAGGCGCGCGGGTCCGCAACTGCTGGAGCCGGTCATGGGCGTGCAGGTCGTTACGCCAGGTCAGTACCTGGGTGACGTTCTCGCCGACATCAGCAGCCGACGCGGCAAGGTGAAGTCGATGGAGGGCGAGGGCGATACGCAGGTGCTCGAGGCGGAGACGCCGCTCGTCGAGATGTTCGGCTATGCGACCGACCTGCGTTCGGCAACCCAAGGGCGCGCGACGTACACCATGGAATTCAGCCGCTACGAGAAGGCGCCGGAGAGTATCTTGGCGCCGGTAGGCCGGTCGGCGTAATCGGTGCAAGGGGGAGGCGCACGCGATGGTTGAGCAGGCGACATCAAGAACGCGCAGCAACACCGCCACGCAACAGCAGACGGTGCGCATCACGCTCAAAGGCTACGACCACCGCCTGCTCGATCAGTCCACCAGCCAAATCGTCGAGGCCGCCGAGCGAACGGGCGCAGCGGTCATCGGCCCCGTGCCGTTGCCGACGCGCATCCGCCGCTGGTGCGTCATCCGCTCGCCCCACGTCGACAAGGACTCGCGCGAGCACTTCGAGCTGCGCATCCACAAGCGGCTCATCGACATCGTCATTGAGCCGAACTCCAAGACCATCGATGCGCTCACCCGGCTGCAGATGCCGGCGGGCGTGGACATCGCCATCAAGCTGTAGGCACGGCGCATGATCACCGGACTCCTAGGCACAAAGGTCGGCATGACGCACTACTTCGGTGACGAAGGGCGCCTCGTGCCGGTCACGGTGCTGCGTATCGGCCCCTGCGTCGTCACCCAGGTGCGTACGCAGGCCAACGACGGCTATGAGGCAGTCCAGTTGGGCTATGGCGGGGCCAAGCAGGTCAACCGGCCCAAGCGCGGTCACCTCGGCGACCTTGGCAACCTGCGCCACCTTCGCGAGTTTCCGACGACCGATTTGGCGGTGCATCGCGTGGGCCAGCAATTCGACGTGACGGAGTTTCGCCCGGGCGAGTTGGTCGACGTGACCGGCACGTCCAAGGGCAAAGGGTTCCAGGGCGTCGTCAGGCGCCACAACTACAGCGGTGGCCCCAAGACACACGGCCAGAAGGACCGCCACCGCGCGATCGGTTCCATTGGCGCGGGCACCTACCCAGGCCGCGTTGTCAAGGGCAAGCCGATGCCCGGCCACATGGGCAACGAGCGCGTCACCGTCCGCAATATCCGCGTCGAGCGTGTGCTCGTCGGCCAGGGGCTGCTCCTCGTGCGCGGCGCGGTGCCCGGAGCGCCGAACTCCCTCGTCACGGTGAGGCACACCGAGCTCGACGAAGCGAAGTTGCCGCCGCGCGTCGAGGCGCCCGCTGCAGAGGAGCCGGTGGACGAGCCAGCGGAGGCTGTCGAGGAAGAGCAGGTGGAGGCAGCACCAGCCGAGGCGCCCGCCGAGGAGGCTGCGGCTGAGGCCGAAGAGACATCTGCTGACGAGAGCGCCGAAGCGCCCGCCGAGGAGCCTGTGGCTGAGGCCGACGAGACACCTGCTGACGAGAGCGCCGAAGCGCCCGCCGAGGAGGCTGTGGCTGAGGCCGACGAGACACCTGCTGACGAGAGCGCCGAAGCGCCCGCCGAGGAGCCTGCCGCCGAAGTTGCGC
>DAOUJX010000008.1:0-27424 GCA_034422075.1 Dehalococcoidia bacterium | reverse complement strand
AACGTCAACGCTCGATGTGGAGTCGTCGAGGATGAGGATGGGGGAGTCGACGAGCAGGGTGCGCGCTATCGAGATGCGTTGCTTCTGCCCGCCGGAAAGGCCGACCCCGCGCTCGCCGACCATCGTCTCGTAGTTGTCGGGCAGCTCGGTGGCGACGAAGTCGTGCATTTGCGCAATGCGCGTGACGCGCTCGACATCATCCATCGAGGCCTCTCTAACGCCGTACGCGACGTTATCGCGCAGTGTTGCGGTGTGAATGAAGACATCCTGCTGCACGACGCCGACGTTGCGGCGGAGGGACTCGAGGGTGAATTCGCGGACGTCGATGCCGTCTATCTCGATGCCCCCACTGCTGACGTCGTAGAAGCGCGGGATAAGGTGCGCAAACGTGGTCTTGCCGCTGCCGGGGCGTCCGACGAGCGCGACCCGGCTTCCCGCAGGGATATCAAGGTCGATGCCCTTCAGCGCGTCGATGACGCCGTTATAGGTGAAGGAGACGCTGTTGAAGCGGATGTCGCCGTGAATCCTGCCCGGGTCGCGTGCGCCGGGAAGGTCGCGGACAGGAGAGACGGTGTCCATAATCTCGAACAATCGCTCTCCCGACGATGCGGCGCGGGCGAAATTATTGACCGTCCACCCAATCATGCGAACGGGCATGATCATCATGTTGACGTAGACGAAGAACGCGCCGAGGTCTCCCGGAGTGAGGTCACCGTAGACGATGGTGCCGTCAGCGAGGACGGTGGAGCCGTCGATGACGCGAGTGCCCCCGTACCACAAGATAACGGCGAGGACCATCATGAACCCGAAGTTCATGATGGCGTAGTTGCGCGCCCAGGTGCTCTCAGCGCGGTAGGTCTGGTCGGCAACTGCACGGGAGCGCACCCTGAATTTGGCGATCTCATGGTCTTCAGCGGCGAACGCCTTGACGACGCGGATGCCGGTCAGGTTCTCCTGCAGCGTCGCCACCATCTCCCCTGTCAGCTCCTGGACGCGCATCCAGAGTCGCCGTAGGCGCCGTGACGTAATAATGGCGCGGAATGCCAGGAACGGAATGAACGCCAGCGTCGCAAGAGCAAGCGGGACGTCGATGAGAAGCATGCCCACCGCCGTCCCTACGACCATGACGACGATGAACGCCGCACGGACGGCGCCCATGTTGACGAACATACGAACCCCCTCGACGTCGGCGGTTGCGCGCGACATGAGCGAACCCGTCGTCTGCCGGTCGTGGAAGGCGAACGAGAGGTATTGCAGCTTGTCGTAGTAGCGGTTACGAATCAGGTAGGCGATCTTCTGCGAGAGGCCTTCAGCGGCGAAGGTCTGGCCCCATGCAAACAGGCCGCGCGTGATGCCGAGGCCGACGACGATGAGGCCAACGACGGCGAGGGCGGACAGTCCTCGGTTGCCACCGCCTTCTTCTAAGGCGCGGTCGATCCCGGTGGCGAGGACGCGCGGGATAACGAGCGCAGCGCCGCCCGCGCCAAGTACGGTGAGGTATCCCAGGGCGATTTGCCGCGGGTGTGTGCGGAATACTAGAGCGAGTATGCGAGCTATGGCACGCATGCCAAGCGAGAGCCTCTGCCCGGAGTATGGCCGCGTGCGGTGTCTGGAAACAGGCTCGTCGAGCAACAAGCCGTCGTAACGCGGCCTATTTAGTGTAGTAGGCGCGTCAACAAAAGGCACGTATGCGGATGTGCGGATTTCTTCTCGCTCCTGCTCTGCGCGGAATCGGCACAGCAATGCCCGGCCGCTTGTAGAATGACCGCAGAAGGAGGGCTGTTTGACACAATCGACGCTGAACGTGGTTGGGTTTGCGGGGAGCCTGCGGGCAGCGTCGCTCAACAAGTCGCTGCTGCAAGCGGCGGTGGAGGAGGCGCCGGCGGACATGCACGTCACGGTGCTGGACATTCGCGACGTGCCGCTGCTGAATCAGGACGACATGGCGGAGGGGCTACCCGGGCCGGTTGTTCGATTCAAAGAGGCTGTCGCCGAGGCGGACGGCCTCCTCATCGTTACACCGGAGTACAACAACGGCATGAGCCCGGTGACCAAGAATCTGATTGATTGGTGCACCGTGCCCCTCCCGGCGGGGAACATCCTTGCTGGGAAGCCCGTGGCGCTCATGGGCGCGTCAGGCGGGGTGAATGGCAATACGTCACTAGCACGTGCCCAGGTGCGGCAATCGCTCGTCTTCCCGCGTGCGCTGACGATGCCCGGCCCGGAGATAGGCGTCAGAAATCTGCCAGGCACCTACGATGAGTCACGTCGGCTGGTGGACGCAGATGTGCGCACGCTCATCGCACAATACTTGGCGGCCTTTGCCGAGTGGATACGCAAAGCGAAGGCATGGGCCGGTGCAGGCGCATGAAGGTTGGTATGGCGCAAGAACGTTCGGCGGTGTTGCCCCCCGATCTGTCACGCGCGCTTTCGAAAGACTTCCTGCTGCGGGTGACAATGGTGCGCCGGCGTAGCGGAGGGGCGCGGACGGTCGAGCTGACATTCGCGCGGAGCGGCGAGCGCGCCGTCGTGCTGTCGGGCTACCCGGGCCAGCGCGATTGGGTGGCGAACATCGCAGCGAACCCGAAGGTGGTGCTCCACACCGTTCAAGGGCCGCGCTTCTACGACATTCCCGCCATTGCACGCCGAGTGACGGAGCGCAATGAGCGCACACCGTTGCTGCTGGCCTTCCTGGGCCGCTGGGGCAGGCGCTCCGGACTCATAGGGCCGCTGCTCATGGCGTCGCTATGGGCGATTCGGCTCAATCGCGCGCTGCGGCTGCCCTGGTGGGGCCCGTTCTACCCGATGCGGCGGTTGATGGACCGCATGCCGTGCCTGGAAGTGCGGTTCGCGGGTGGCCCCGTGGAACGTCCGTCACCGCCAGCGACCTCGGAGCGGCCGGCGTGGGGCTAGTCGGCTCTTCGGGCGAAGGGCCTGTTGGGTACGCTTGTGCTGGGCAGGCAGACCACGACTGGCAAATTCGGCGCGGATAGCGCTTGTGGCTCGATTGACATGAGGGCGGGTTGCGGGTACAGTCCGCATACGCATTTTCAGGAATGTCAAAGACCTTTAGAGCCTTGGACACTCCACCAACATACGTGCACCCTACCCCATCTTGCCCCATAGAACCATGAGAGCAGCAGTACGCTACGCTCTTCCTACGAGCGCGTCTCAGCGCATCGAGCCTCTTCTTGACAGCATCGAGCAGCGGGCGAGCGTCGCGGTCGAGCCGCGCGAGCTGGAGAACATTCACGAGCGCCTGAATGTACGCGACGTGGTCGCCGACTTGCCGGAAGGCCTGTCGGAGGAGGATTTTGTCGGCATCCTGAAGCTCGCGATGCTGACCGAGTGCGCAACCGACTCGTACGCTGCGGTGTTCTACGAGGGCGCAGAGGAGCACAACGCCCCCTGGCTGAAGCGCTTCACCGAGCGGACGTGGGTGCCCGACGAGTACACGCACACGGCGCCGTTCAAGGCGATGCTGATGAGCATGGACTTCAGCGAGGAGGAGCTGGACTGTGAGATCGCCCGCGTGCAGGGCGCCACCTACGTCCATGCCTGTGGTAAGACGCCCGTCGAATTGACGACGTTCGGGATGATTCAGGAGTACTTGACTGACCACTGGCACGGCCTGATCGCCAAGCTGCTGCGCAACCGTGCGCCGGAGGCGGCGGATTTGGCAACGCGCGTCAAGCGGCGCGAGACACTGCACCACGTCTGGTACCAGCGGATGTCCGCTGCGCAGGTGGAAGCCAATCCAGAATTGGTATCACTCGTCGCTGACACGGTCTCCACGTTCAACATGCCGGGTGTGTCGCTTGTGCCGGAGTACCAGTTGCGGGCGCTCGAATGGCTGCCACCGATGGGCGCCGACCTCCAGCGTAACGCGCGAGCGATAATACGCAGCCTGTACGAGGTCGCGGGCAACACGCGGCGCGCGGGAGAGATCCTGATGGACGTCGCCGTCCTCCGCGGCATACCGATTGCCAAGTTGTCGCCGGAGCGCGTGCAGGGACTCATCGAGCGACTTGGCGGACGGGGCTACTCGCTTCTTGGAGAGGCGGTGCTTGACTCCGTCGGCCTTCCCCTACCTGCGGACGTAGACCGCCACGCATCCGACAAGTATGTGGGCACCATCCCGACGCTGGCCGCATTGCAGGACCGCTTGCGCGCCAAGGTGCGCGCGCTGATTGCCAGGCGCATCGACATCAGCTCGATTTCCAAGGCCTAGATGGTGGGAACAGCTGGCCAGGTGGCCGCGAAGCTGGCCACGTCCGGCGCGCGGCGTGCCTTCCTTGCCGCCATTAGCCGAATCGCCGTTGGCACGCTCACGCTAACGTTGCCCGAGGGAGGTACGCGGACGTACCGCGGCAAGGAGCCAGGGCAGTCGGCGGAGCTTGCCGTGCAGGACGACGCCTTCTTCGCCAAGGTCATCTTCCACGGCGAAATCGGCTTCGGCGAGGCTTACCAGGCGGGGTTATGTACGACCCCGAACCTGGTGGCGCTTATCGAGCTTGCCATCGCCAACCGTCGCAAGGTCAACCTGAACCAGGGACCACTGCGGCAGGTATCACGAATTGCCAACCGTCGCCTGCACCTGGGACGGCGGAACACGGTGGCGCAGGCCAAGGACAACATCCACGCGCACTACGACATAGGGAACGACTTCTTCCGGCTGTGGCTGGACGAGACGATGACCTATTCGTGCGCCCTCTTCACGAGCGAGGAGCAATCGCTTGCGGACGCGCAGCGCGACAAGTACCGCGCGCTATGCGCGCTGGCAGGTATCGAGCCCGGAGCGCGCGTGCTCGAAATAGGCACCGGCTGGGGCGGATTTGCGATGCTGGCAGCATCAGAGTTTGGCGCGCACGTCACGACGGTTACGATATCGGAAGAGCAACACGCCTTGGCCTCGGAGCGCGTCGCGAAAGCCAACCTAACTGACAAGGTCGACGTGCGCCTTTCCGACTACCGCGACGTAGAGGGCTCGTTCGACGCCATCGTCTCGATAGAGATGTTCGAGGCGGTTGGAGCAGAGTACTTCCAGGCCTTCTTCGACAAGTGCGGGGCGCTGCTGCGCCCTGGAGGCCGGCTGGCAATGCAGGTCATCACCGTCCCCGACCGCGAGTTCCCGGCTCAACGGGACGGGGTGAACTGGATACAGAAATACATCTTCCCCGGCGGGGTGCTACCCTCCGTCGCGGAGATGGAGCGCTCGAACGGGACGTCTGAGCTGATCCTAACGAGCGTGCGCGACATCGGATCGCACTACGTGCAGACGCTACATGAGTGGCGCGACCGCTTCTGGGCGGCCATCGACGACGTGCGCGCACAGGGCTACGACGAGCACTTCGTGCGTACGTGGGACTACTATCTGGCTGTATGCGAGGCAGGCTTCGCCACCCGCACCACAGGCGACGTGCATATCCTTTTCGAGAAGCCAGGTACGCCTGAAAACGGAGGGGGACTATGAAGGCTATGGTTTTTGACGCAATCGGACCGCCTGAGGTGCTCCACCTAGCCGACGTGCCCAAGCCGGAGCCGGGACCAGGCGACGTGCTGGTAGAGATTGCGGCTGTCGGCGTTAACTTCGCCGAGGTGGGCCGCCGCCGCGGCTCCTTTCCCCTCATGCACGGCCAAGCGTTGCCGCTTGTCCTAGGCTACGAGTGTGCAGGCGTCGTAGAGCGTGTTGGCAGCGACGTTTCGAGCGTCGCCGCGGGCAATCGCGTGCTCGTTCGCGCCTACCCCCACACCTACGCGGAGTACGCCGCCGCGCCTGAGTCCTCGGTCTACAAGATCCCTGACGAACTGGACTTCGTGCAGGCGGCCGGTATCGCGGGCGTCTACACCACGGCCTGGCAGAACATCGTCAACCGCGGGCAGTTGCAGGCGGACGAGACCGTGCTGGTACACGCCTGCGCGAGCGGCGTCGGCATCGGCAACGTCCAGGTCGCGAAATACGTCGGCGCGCAGGTTATCGGAACGGCGTCGTCAGACGAGAAACTCGAGTGGGCGAAGCAGTACGGCATCGACCAGGGCATCAACTACACCACGGACGACTTCGTGGAAGCCGTTATGCGCATCACCGATGGGGTCGGCGTTCCGATGGTGGTTGACGGCGTCGGAGGCGAGACGTTCCTGCAGAGCCTGAAGGCGCTTGCGCCCTTCGGGCGTGTCGTTGTGTACGGCGTTGCGAGCGGACAACGCCAGGCGACCGTGACCCTGCCGGAGTTGTGGTTCCGCAATTTGACTGTGCTCGGCGCCGGCAGTGGCGGCGTTGACCGCGAGACGCTAGACAACATCATTGGCCTGGTCGCGAGCGGTCGCCTGAGCGTGCCCGTCGAGCGCACTTGGCCGCTTGAGCAAGCTGCCGAGGCGCATCACCACCTGGAAAGCCGCGAAGTGCGCGGCAAGGTCGTGCTGACGATCGGCTAATCCCCCAACGCCCGCTCTCCCCCTTCCCTACCCCACTCCGTACACCCTTCGAGAATCTCGGGGTGGGCGAAATAGGAACGCTCGCCGCCGTTCTTCCTTGCCAAGCGGAGAATCGCAGCGCACCGCGTGGTGGGCTCCCGCCTATGCGGAACCGACTATGGGGGCACGGCTGGGGGCACGCACCGCTCACACAGCGGGGTAGCGCACGAATACTACAACCAGTGGTATGTGCTTCAATATTCAATCAATATCTTGTTGACACCATGCGCGTTTGCATTCACAATTCGCCTCCCGTTGGGAATTCCTAGCAAAGGCCTTCTGAAGGCTTCTCTGTGGATAGGGGAGTGACGATGACGACGACTGGAGACCGCATCCAGCCGCAGGTGGACCAGGGTGTGCCGGAGGCGCCGGTTGTGGCGGTTCCGCCGACTGGTATGCGCGTGCGCAAGCGCAACGGCGACCTCGAGGTCGCCGACGTGATGAAGATAGTGCGCGCGGTCGAGCGGAACGTCGGCGACCTTCAGCACGTCGACCCACTCCGTATCGCCACACGCACCATCAGCGGCCTCTACGACGGGGCGACGACTCGCGAGCTCGACGAGTTGTCGATACAGACGGCGGCCTCCCTCATTGCGGAAGAACCCGGGTATTCGAAGCTGGCCGCCGCTCTGCTCGCCACCTTCATCGACAAGGAGGTGGAGAACCAGGACATCCACTCCTTCTCGCAGTCCGTTCGGATGGGCCGCGAGTTGGGGCTGATCTCAGACAGCGTTGCGAAGTTCGTCGCGGACAACCACCGCAAGCTAAACGATTCGATTCAGCCGGAGCGGAGCAGGCTGTTCGAGTACTTCGGACTGCGGACGGTGTACGACCGGTACCTGCTGAAACACCCGGACAGCCGCCATTCGATCGAGACGCCGCAGTACTTCTTCCTGCGCGTCGCATGCGGACTCGCGGAGACGCCGCCAGAGGCAATTGAGCTCTACCATTTGCTCTCCAGCCTCGACTACATGCTGTCGTCCCCCACCCTCTTCAACTCGGGCACGCAGCACCAGCAGATGTCTTCGTGCTACCTGCTCGACTCGCCCGAGGATGACCTGGAGTCCATCTACAACCGCTATACGGACGTGGCCAAGCTGTCCAAGTTCGCCGGTGGCATAGGCATCTCCTACTCGCGAGTTCGCTCGCGCGGGTCGCTTATCCGGGGGACGAACGGGCAATCGAACGGCATCATCCCCTGGCTCAAGACGCTGGACTCATCTGTCGCGGCGGTGAACCAGGGCGGGCGGCGGAAGGGTGCCGCGTGTGTCTATCTCGAGACATGGCACGCGGACATCGAGGAGTTCCTGGAGCTCAAGGACAACACGGGCGACGAAGCGCGGCGGGCCCACAACCTGAACATTGCCAACTGGGTGCCCGACCTGTTCATGCACCGCGTCGAGCAAGACGGCATGTGGTCGCTGTTCGACCCCAAGGCGGTCCCAGAGTTCGTCGACCTGTATGGGGAGGATTTTGAGCGCGCTTACGAGCAGGCAGAGGCGAAAGGGCAGTACGTGAAGCAACTGCCTGCGCGCGAGTTGTATGCCGGCATGATGCGCACACTCGCGCAGACCGGCAACGGCTGGATGACCTTCAAGGACGCAGCCAACAGGAAGTCCAATCAGACGGGCATGCCGCAGAACGTCATACACCTCTCCAACCTCTGCACGGAGATACTGGAGGTGACGAGCCAGCCGGAGACCGCAGTCTGCAATCTAGGCTCGCTCAACCTGGGCCACTTCGTTGTAGACGGCGCGTTCGACTTCGAGCGACTGGGGCACGTGGTGCGGACGGCGGTGCGCTACCTCGACCGTGTCATCGACATCAACTACTACCCGACCGATGCGGCGCGCGCATCGAATGAGCGCTGGCGTCCCGTGGGGCTGGGCGTGATGGGGCTGCAGGATGTGTTCTTCCAGATGCGGCTGCCCTTCGATTCGCCTGAGGCCATCGCACTCAGCGCCCGGATACAGGAAGAGATCTACTTCTGGGCGCTGACGACGTCGAACGAGCTAGCCGAGGAGAAGGGGCCGCACGCTTCGTACGCCGAGACGCGTGCATCGCGCGGCGACCTCCAGTTCGACCTGTGGGGAATCGCACCATCGCAACCCGAACGGTGGGAGGCTCTCAAGGAGCGGATTGCACGGTACGGGCTCCGCAACTCGTTAGCCGTAGCGATTGCGCCGACGGCGACCATTGCATCCATATGCGGCTGCTACGAATGCATCGAACCGCAGCTCTCCAACCTGTTCAAGCGTGAGACGCTTTCAGGCGAGTTCCTACAGGTGAACAGCTACCTCGTGGCCGACCTGAAGGAGCGCGGGCTGTGGAGCGAGACGATGCGTAACCGCATCAAGGCCGCCGAGGGCTCGGTGCAGGGTATTGCTGAGATACCGGCGGACCTGCAGGAGCTGTACCGGACGACGTGGGAGTTGCCGCAGCGCGCGCTCATCGACATGGCGGCGGCGCGTGGCCCCTACATCGACCAGAGCCAGTCGCTCAACCTGTTCATCGCCGACCCGAACATTGGGAAGCTCTCGTCGATGTACATGTACGCGTGGAAGGCAGGACTGAAGACGACCTACTACCTGCGCTCGCGCCCCGCGACGCGTATCAACCAGACGACGACGGCCACGGTTGTGGCCACCATGGTTGGCGCCGAGCTTTCGGACGAGGAGGCGCTGGCATGCTCGCTGGAGAACCCGGAGTACTGCGAGGCCTGCCAGTAGGCGCGGAACGGCATACACGGTGACAACACAACCAGGCATAAGTCCAACAGAACTATTGGAAGGCGTGAGGCACGCCAGCGAGTTGCTCGCGCACCTTGTGGAGCAGATGGAGCCTTCGCTGGAGCGCGCGGCGGCCGTGCATGCCGGCCAACTTCGGATGATGGAGCAGGATGCCCCGGAGCTGGCTAGGGACACGGTCGAGCGCGCGGTTGCATGGGCTCGCGCGGTTCTGGAGCCACTGGAGAACTTGCTAGGGCTTGCCGCCACGCCGCCATACCTCGTTGGGCAGGACGAAATCCAAAAGCGCATCATCCGCGACCTTCAGGACGAGGTGCTGCGCCTGCGGGACGAGGTGCGCCGCTTGAAGGCGATCGCGCTGGAGGGGCCGACGGCGTCGGCGAACTAGGAAAAGAGTAGCCAAACAAGTGGAAGGAGGCGATGCATGCGCGGCATCCGCCTCTTGCGAGTCACGAGGGGGCATCCCCTAGACTCGCCTTTCGGTTGATTACGCATAACCACTCGGAGCTATGCACTGATGATTCTTGATCCCGGCCTCAATCTGACGTTGCGCCCAATGCGCTATCCCGGCTTCTACGAGATGTACAAGAACGGCATACGCAACACCTGGACGGTGGATGAGGTGGACTTCCACAGCGACCTACCGGACCTGGGGCGCATGACTTCGGCCGAGCGGCACTTGGTGAACCGGCTGGTGGCCTTCTTCGCCACCGGCGACTCTATCGTGGCGAACAACCTGGTGCTGAACCTGTACCAGCACATCAACTCGCCCGAGGCACGGCTGTACCTGTCGCGGCAGCTGTTCGAAGAGGCTGTCCACGTCCAGTTCTACCTGACGCTGCTGGACACCTACATCCCGAACGTGGAGGAGCGCTACGAGGCCTTTCAGGCCATCAGCACCATCCCGTCCATCCGGCGCAAGGCCGACTTCTCGCTCAAGTGGATGCAGTCGATATACGAGCTGCACTCCATCGATGACGACCGGCAGCGCAAGCAGTTCCTGCTGAACCTCATCTGCTTCGGTACGTGCATCGAGGGGCTGTTCTTCTTTGCGGCGTTCGCCTACGTCTACTACATGCGCTCACGCGGCCTACTGAACGGTTTGGCGTCGGGGACGAACTGGGTGTTCCGCGACGAGTCGGCGCACATGAACTTTGCACTCGAGGTCATCGGCACCATCAGGAGCGAGTACCCCCACCTCTTCGACGCAGAGCTACGAGCGAACATCGTGGAGATGATGGAGGAGGCGGTAGACTGCGAGTACCAGTTTGCCCAAGACCTCCTGTCGGAGGGCGTGGCGGGGCTGTCGCTGCAAGACATGCGCCAGTACTTGGAGTACGTCGCGGACCAGCGGTTGGGCAACCTTGGCTTGCCCGCACGCTTCGGCGCCCGCAACCCCTTCACCTTCATGGACCTGCAGGACGTGCAGGAGCTGTCCAACTTCTTCGAGCGCAAGGTCGCGTCGTACCAGGTGGGCGTTGGCGGCAACGTCACCTTCGACGAGGAGTTCTAGGCAGGCGCTCTTACCCTCTTCTGTCAGGAGAACCGGGGCTAGGCGGGCTCTCCATGACGGCTGCCGTGTTGGGCGCTAGAATGCCAGCCATGCCGTACGCAAAGGTTGACGGAGTTCGGATTGCCTACGAGGAGGCCGGGGACGGCTTCCCGATCATGTTCGCCCACGAGTTCGCGGGGTCGATGGAGTCATGGGAGGCGCAGGTCGCGCATTTCAGCAAGCGCTACCGGACGATTGCATACAACGCTGTCGGCTATACGCCATCCGATGTGCCTGACGACCTCTCGCTGTACGAGCAGCCCCGGCAGATTGCCAACCTGAAAGGGCTGCTCGACCACTTGGGCATCGCACGCGCGCACGTCGTCGGGCTGTCGATGGGGGCGCACATGGCGCTGGGGTTTGCACTTGCGCATCCTGAGATGGTCGCCGGCCTGGTCGCCGCCGGAGCAGGCACAGGCAGCACTGGCGTGCCGGCGTTCCGCGAGGACGCCGCCCGGCGTGCAGAGCAGCTCGAGGCGCATGGAATGGAGGCGCTGCGCGCGTATGCAAGCGGGACGACGCGCTCGCGCTTCTTGCAGCGGGACCCTGAGGGTTGGCAACGGTTCACGGCCCTGCTGATGGCCCATTCGGCGAAGGGGTCGGCGAACACGCTACGCGGATTTCAGGGACGGCGGCCCCCCCTGCCCTCGTTGGAGGCAGCGTTCAGGGAGATGAGCGCCCCGACGCTGGTCATCGTCGGGGATGAGGACGATCCATGCCTGGAGCCGTCGGTGTTTCTGAAGCGTGCAATACCGCGGTGCGGGCTGGTGGTGTTTCCGCAGACGGGCCACGCAGTGAACATCGAGCGGCCTGGTTGGTTCAATGCAGTGGTGGACGACTTCCTGGCGCAGGTCGAGGCTGGCGGCTGGCCTGAGTTCGACCCCGGCTCCGGCGACACGTGGGCCGGGTCGCCCTAGTAGGTCACCTGCCGCGTACCGCCGCCTACGCCAATCGACTCGCCGGTGATTGACACGGAGAGTGGCGAGGCGAGGAAGGCGACGACCTTGGCGATCTCTTCCGGGGTGATGATGCGCTTGACGGCACTGGACTGCGCGATCTGCTCACGCATCTGCTCTGCGGGTATGCCCTGACGCGCGGCCATCGCCTGGAGGCGCTCGGGCAGCATCTCACTGTCGACGGCGCCGGGCTGCACCGTGTTGACGGTAATGCCGTGAGGGCCTAGCTCATTGGCGAGGACGCTGCTCATGTTGGTGACGGCAGCGTTTCGCATGCCGCCGCTGACGCCTCCGGCGCTGCGCGTAGCAAGGCCGCTGACCTGGATGATGCGCCCCCATCCCTGCTCGACCATGTGGTGCGCCGCCCGTCTTGCCATGCGCACGTAGCCGAGCATCTTGGTGTTGAAGTCGTCTTGGTAGAGCGACTCGTCGCCGCTCAGGAGCGTGTCGTTGCGGCCTCCGCCGCCTACCTGCGCGGCATTGTTGACGAGGATGTCGACGCCACCCAATTCGCGCGCCGCCGTGTCGATGACGCGTGAGATGTCATCGGCATTCCCCGTATCGGCAGTGACGGGGATGATGCTCCGGCCGGTTGCGGCGGCTATCTCTTCTGCGGCGCTGGTGAGCGGGCCTTCGGTGCGGGCGCAGATGACGACGCTGCAGCCCTCCCTCGCCAATTCGAGTGCCACCGCCTTGCCGATTCCGCGGCTGCCTCCGGTGACGACCGCGCGCTTGCCTTGAAGCATTAGGTCCATTGCGCGGGCAAGTATCGGCGAGGGGTGCCCTCGTGTCCACTGCCGCTATACTGCGCGCATGGCTACTCTGAAACTGGAACATGCGCGCTACGTGGTGACCGTGGATGCGACCCGTCGCATCATCAGCGACGGCGCCGTTGTCATTGACGGCGACGTGATTACGCATGTTGGGAGGTCGGATGAACTGGCCCAGGTCAAAGCGGAGCGTGTTATCGATGCTAGTGGCAAGGTCGTTGCGCCCGGCCTAGTCAATGCCCATATCCACACCAGCTACGCGCACGCGTTCCGCGGCGTCTTCCCTGAGGACATGGAGACGCGGACCTACTTCCCTTCCGTCTTCCGGCTGCAGGCGATGATGACGGAGGAAGACGAGTACGTCGCGTCGCTGCTCGCGATGACGGAGCTGGTCAAGAGCGGCACGACGACGTTGCTCGATCCGGGAAGCACCAAGTACGTGGAGGCTGGGATTCGGGCGTGTGCGGAGTCAGGCGCCCGGCTGATCACGGGCATCCACGTCACCGATCAGCCCAACAGCACTGGCATACCTGCCTACTCGACCGACGAGGCCTATCGCGTAGCGGCGGAGCTCATCGAACGGTACGACGGGGCGGTGGACGGGCGCATCAGCGCGTGGCCCATGCCCTTCTCCGACGACTGGGCATCGGACGAGTTGCTGATTCGGCTGAAGCGCCTTGCCGACGAGCGCGGAACGGGGATGACCTTCCACCACATCAACGCGCCCGACAGCATCAAGCGCGCGCTGGAGGAGTACGGCAAGCGCCCGACGCTGCACCTCGAAGACATCGGCCTGCTTGGCCCGAACGTGCTGCTGGCGCACGTCATTGAACTTGATGACGCAGAGATAGAGGCAATGGTATCGAGCGAGACTCCTGTGGTGGTGTGCCCTCCGGCCTTCCTCAAGCTTGCGCAGGGGGGTATAGCCCACAGCAGGCTGCCGGAGTTGCTGGAGCGGGGCCTGCCGGTCGCGTTCGGCACCGATTCAGCGAACAACGGCAACTTCATCGAAACCCAACACGCGATGCGCATAGGCGCGCTGCTCTACAAGGACATGACCGGCTCCACGTCGGTGATGCGCGCGGAGCAGGTGCTGGAGATGGGCACCATCATGGGCGCCAAGGCGCTCGGCATGGAGGAGCGGATAGGCTCGTTGGAGGCCGGCAAGAAAGCGGACCTCGTCGCATACGACACAGGCCTAGCGGAGTGGAGCACCCTGCACAATCCGGTGGTCTCGCTTGTCTACAATGCCGACGGGCGGAGCGTTGATAGCGTGATCGTGGATGGGCGCGTCGTGGTGGAAGGCGGGCGGCCCAATTTTGTCGACGAGCGCGCGCTCGTCGACCGCGCGCAGGCGATGGGCGAAGCGCTGCTGGCACGCGGCCAGGTGTCGACCCGGCACCGCTGGCCCGTGGAGTGAGGACCAAAAGGCGTGCGGAAGAGGCCCAGCGGGCTGTAACCTAGGCATGCACCCCCCATTAGGAGTGGCGGATGGTCAGCACGTCTGCGGATGCACGCCTTATCGACCTGTGCGTTAACTCCATACGTTTCCTTTCGATAGATGCAGTAGAGCGTGCGAAAGCGGGGCATCCCGGCGCGCCGATGGGGTGCGCGGCGATGGCATTCGCTCTCTGGGACCGGCACCTCGTCCATAACCCGCACGATACGGCATGGGCCAACCGCGACCGCTTCATCCTGTCCAACGGCCACGCCTCCATGCTGCTGTACTCGCTGCTCCATCTGACGGGCTACGGCCTGCCGATGGAGGAGCTGATGCGCTTTCGGCAATGGGGGAGCAAGACGCCCGGCCACCCGGAGTACGGAATAACGCCAGGGGTGGAGACGACGACGGGGCCGCTGGGCCAGGGCTTTGCGAACGGCGTCGGGATGGCGTATGCCGAGCGATGGCTCGCGGAACGCTACAACCGGCCGGGGCACACCGTTATCGACCACTACACCTATGCCATCGCCTCGGACGGCGACCTGCAGGAGGGTGTCGCAGCGGAGGCGGCATCGTTCGCCGGCGCGCACAAATTGGGTAAGCTCGTCTACCTGTACGACGACAACGGCATATCGATAGAAGGCGACGTGTCGGGGACCTTTACCGAGGACGTGGGGGCGCGCTTTCGCGCATACGGATGGCACGTTGTCGGCCCGATTGACGGGATGGACGTCGGACGGGTGGACAGCGCGATAGCAGAGGCCAAAGCGGAGATGGAGCGGCCTAGCCTGATCATCTGCCAAACGACCATCGGCTACGGCTCGCCCAACAAGGCCAACACGGGCGAGGTGCATGGAGCCCCGCTTGGAGAGGCGGAGGTTACGCTGGTGCGCGAGCAACTCGGATGGGACCACGCGCCCTTTGAGGTGCCGGAGGCGGCACGGGCTCACCTCCGCAAGGCAGTGGGCCGAGGAGCGGAGGCGCAGCAGGCATGGGAGGCACGATTTGAGGCATACGCGACCGCCTACCCCGTAGAGGCCGCGCAGTTGCTCCGCGATCTCGCCGGCGAATTGCCCGACGGATGGAGCGATGGCCTTGATGGCCTCTTCGAGAAGGACGCTAGTGAAGGGCGCTCGATCTCGACGCGGGTAGCGTCGGGGCGCGTCATGAACGCAATAGCCCAGCGTGTGCATGGCTTGGTCGGCGGCTCCGGCGACCTCGCGCCGTCTACGAGCACCCTCATCAATTCGCGAGGCGACTTTGGGTTTGAAGAGTCGAACGCCAACGTGCAATTCGGCGTTCGTGAGCACGCGATGGGAGCGATAGCAAACGGCATCGCGCTGCATGGGGGGATGCTCCCCTACACCGCGACGTTCCTCGTCTTCTACGACTACATGCGCCCGCCGGTGCGCCTAGCGGCCCTTATGGGAGCGCGCGTGGCATTCATCTACACCCACGACTCCGTCGGGCTGGGCGAGGACGGCCCAACGCACCAACCCGTCGAGCAACTCATGGGGCTACGGCTGGTGCCCGGGCTCGTGATGCTACGCCCTGCGGACGCGACGGAGACGGCGGCGGCGTGGCGCGTTGCGCTGGAACGTGATGCGCCGACGGTGCTCGTCTTCTCCCGCCAGAACCTGCCGATACTCGACGCGGCTCTCGGCGCAGCTGCTGACGGCGTGCCAAGGGGTGCCTATGTGCTGTGGCAGTCCTCGCCGGAGCCGCAGGCGCTCATCATCGGCACCGGCTCGGAGACCCACGTCGCGCTAGAGGCTGGGCGGCTGGCGGCGGAGCGCGGTATGGCCGTTCGCGTCGTGTCGATGCCGTCGTGGGAGCTGTTCGAAGAGCAGCCGCAAGCGTACAAGGACTCGGTGCTGCCGCCGACCGTTACGGCGCGGGTCTCCGTTGAGGCAGGTACGACGTTCGGTTGGGAGCGGCATCTCGGCCACCGTGGCCACGCCGTCGGCATCGACCGGTTCGGTGCATCGGCGCCCGGCGCGGAGGTGCTGCGCAAACTGGGGATAACGGCGGAAGAGGTGGCTTCTCACCTTTCGCCGGAGTAGCAATAGCACCGTGCCAAGCGGACTCTCACGCCGGCCCTCTCCCGCAGGAGAGGGCGAAGAGCGAGGGGTGTGAACCCCTATGCCGAGGCGGCCTCCCCCACGGTCTCCATGATGAGCCGTGTGACGGTGTAGGGGTCCATGTTGGCATTGGGGCGCCGGTCTTCGATGTAGCCCTTGCCATCTACCTCTACCTGCCAGGGGATGCGGACCGATGCGCCGCGGTCGGAGACACCGTACTTGAACTCCTTGTAGGAGGCGGTCTCGTGAAGGCCGGTAAGGCGCTCCTCGATGCGGTAGCCGTAGTTCTGGATGTGGAGGTCGTGCCGCCCCCTCAGCGCCTCGGCAGCGTCGATGTTGGGCTGGTAGCTGGAGCGCATGGCGTTGGTGGAGAAGTTGGTGTGCGCCCCCGCCCCGTTCCAGTCGCCGCGGGCGGGCTTGGGGTCCAGCGTGGCGCTGATGTCGAAGGGTTCACCGGTGCGGTAGAGGAGCCAGCGAGCGACCCAGAGCTGGTCCGAGACATCGAGCGCGCCGAGCGGGCCGACCTGGAACTCCCACTGCCCGGGCATGACCTCCCCGTTGATGCCGGAGATCTCCAGGCCCGCCTGCAGGCAGTTCTCCAGGTGCGCTTCGACGACGGGGCGTCCGAACACCTCGTCAGCGCCCACACCACAGTAGTACCCACCCTGGGGTGGAGGATAGCCGCCCTCTGGGAAACCGAGAGGCCGATTGCCTTGGAAGAAGGTGTACTCCTGTTCGATGCCGAACCAGAACTCGAGGCTCGCGTACTTCTCCTCGGCAACGGCGCAGGCCGCGCGCGTATTCGAGGGGTGAGGGGACATGTCCGGTAGCAGGACTTCGTTCATCACCAGAATATGGTCGCCGCCGCGGATGGGGTCCGGGCAGGAGAACACGGGCCGCAGCACGCAGTCTGATGCCTCGCCGGGGGCCTGGTTGGTGGACGAGCCGTCGAATCCCCAAATGGGGAGGCTCTCAAAGGCGGTGCTCTCGACGACCTTACCCTTGGAGCGGAGCTTCGGCGTAGGCTCTGTACCGTCGACCCAGATGTATTCGGCCTTGTAGCGCATCGTTTCCTCCGAAAGGCTGCCAGCGCAAATTGCGCTCTGGCGGGCTGCCCGCAGTATAGACGCACGGCCCGCCTTCAACCACCGCCAGATTGTTACGACTCTGTAACAAGGGCGCTCCTCACTCGTGCAGCGGCCGCGATAGCTAGCCGGCTAGTTCCTTCAGTCGCTCCACGCTAAAGTCCGGGGCGTTGCAGTGTTCGATGATGCGGCGCTCGCGCTCCAGCACGGAGTCGACGGCGCTGCGCATGCCCTTGGCGGCATCAACAGGCACCTGGACGACGCCATGCTTATCCGCATGGATGATGTCGCCAGGGCTAACCGGCAGGCCGTTGATGGTCACGGGAACACCCACGTCAACGAGGTGGACGTACCCGTGGGAAACGCAGACGGAGCCGGCGCAGAACTGGAAGCCCTTTGCACGCGCCTCGTCGAGGTCTCGCACGGAGCCGTTGGTCACACAGCCCAGGCAGCCCAGGGCGCTGAATACGTTCGATTGGACCTCGCCCCAGAAGGAGCCGACGGAGGGCTCGTCGATGTCCTGCAAAACGACGATGCGAGGGCCGGGGATGCTAAGGACGTGGTCGAACATCTCGGCGCGCGGGACAGGTCGGCCAATGCCCTGCTTCGACGAGATGACGCCCGTCACGGCGTAGCCCGCCATCGAACCGAACTCGGGGAACATCGCGTGAATGCCCGGCAACGTGTATCCGTCGGTGCGGGGACGCAGGTCGAACACCTCGACCCCGTTCGCCACCGTAGGGGAATCGAGCGCCTTCAGGTAGCCGAGTTCTTCCTGAGAAAGGGGTGCGGTCATGGGTTGCCTCCAAGTGAGAGGGTGGTGGCTGGCCGGCGGAATGTGATCGGGTGCGCGACGCTAGGCGCCGGAGCGGGACTTCAGACGGAAGAGAATCGTGAAGAGCACGCCGACCATCAGCATGCCGATGCCGGTCGTCCAGGCTTGCTCGAAAAGGAAGCCTAGAGAGAGGACGGCGCCGCACAGGACAAAAACGGCCATGACGCCCATGCCTTCGAGCGGGGCGGAGGGCAGTCGAGCGCGCAGCTGCTGGCGGCGCTGCTCCGCAAGGGCGATAGCCTCAGGGCTGCCGTAGACCGGCTCGTCAGGGTCCAGTCGGGTGGGCTTGGAGAACATGGCGTAGAAGGCGATGCCGACGAAGACCATACCGATGCCCGTCGTCCAAGACTGTTCGAAAAGGAAGCCAAGGGTCAGGATGGCGGCGGCGAGGAAGACGGCGATGGTGGCGGTTGCGGGTCGCAAGGCGAATCTCCGTGCGGGTCTAGGGGGATGATAGCGGAGAGGGAAGCATGATGCGAGGGGATTTAGGGCACAAGAGGAGGCCGCCGAGCGAGCACAATCATGCGGCGGCTGGCAATTTCGTACGGTGCAGCGTCGAAGCCGCCATAGGCGCGCTCAAATCGGAAGCCGACCTCGGCAAGCATGCGCGCCATCTCGGCCAGCGTGTATAGCCGAATGCCATGCGCGCCAAGCGAGCGCGCCGCCGAGCCGTCTCCTCCAGCCTCGATGGCGAACGCAACGTGGTTTCGGCCCGTCTCAAGACTGAACGAGCGCTTCTCGATAAGCACCGACCCGTCCGGGCGAGCGTGGCGCTCTTGGGGTGTCTGGTTCGCGATCACCCACTCACGATTGAGGGTATCGAGCAAGAAGTGCCCGCCCGGCCGGAGGGCGCGATGGACGGCGTGTAGCACGGCGTAGTTGTCCTCGTCGGACTCGAAGTAGCCGAATGCAGTGAACATGTTGATAACGGCGTCGAAATGGCCGTCGTAGGGAATGTCGCGCATGTCGCGGGCGATGAAATGGACATTCGGCAAGCCCGTGGCATGGGCGCGGTGGGTCGCCTCGGCGGCGTACTCCTCGTTGAGGTCTTGCCCGACGACGTCGAGGCCGTGCTGGGCGAGGAGCATTGCGTGTCGGCCTGTGCCGCAGCAGAGGTCGAGCACGCGATCCCCGGGCTTTGGGCTGAGGACGGACTCAATGAAGGCGACTTCGCGTGCCGTGCGCTCCTCCGTGAGCGCGGGGCCATACACCTGGAGGTAGGCATCGGAGAAAAAGTCCACATACCAGGCAGGCGCATCGGGCATGCAGCGATTGTAACAAGCGCCGCTGCTAGAATCGGCGGCAGGAAGTGGGGATGTTGACGCTAGCAGGAATGAGCGCGCTCATCGTCGGAACGCGGCGCGTTGGGGCGGTTGTAGCGCGGCGACTGGCCGCCGAAGGCGTGCGGCAGGCAATCGGTTACCGCAGCGCGCGCGCTGCGGCGGATGCGTTGGCGCGCGAGGTCATGGAGGCGGGCCCAGATGCCGCTGCCGTCCACTGCGATTTGGGCAATGAGCAGTCGATACGGCACGCGGTTGACACGGCCGTGCACCAATTCGGCCGGCTGGACTTCGTGGTCAACATGGCGTCCGACTATTCCCGGACTCCGCTGGCGTCGGCGGACGGCAAGTCTTGGGATGGCGCCATGGTGGCTGCGCGGGGTGCGTTCCTGCTCGATGTCTACGCGTCGCGCGTCATGGCGTCGAACCAGGGTCCGACGCGGGGGCACCTGATCCACTTTGGCGACTGGGCTGCGATGGAGACGCCCTATGCCGACTATCTGGCCTATCTGACGGCAAAGGCGGCGATTCATTTCATGACGCGCGGGTTTGCGTTGGAGCTGGCGGCACAAGGGATACTGGTGAACGCCATCGCGCCGGGGCCGACGATGCGCCCACCGGAGATAGGCAAGGCGGCATGGGGTGCCGAGGTCGTGCAGGCAGCGCCGCTCAAGCGCGAATCGTCGGCGAATGAGATAGCGGAGATGGTGGTAACGCTGCTGCGGAGCGAGACCATCACGGGAGAGATCATCAGAATCGATTCTGGCCGCCACATCGCAGGCAACCCCCTGCCCGCCACGGGGTCATAAGCATGCATACAGTCACCAAGCGCATCGACTTCTGCTACGGACATCGGCTGCTCAACTACGCGGGCCCCTGCAGGCACCTGCACGGCCACAATGGGTTGTTGGAGGTGGATGTGCGCGCGGAGAGTCTGGATGCGCGGGGCATGGTCGTTGATTTCTCCGATATGCGGAGCATTGCCAAGGAATGGGTGGATACGCACCTTGACCACAAGATGGTGCTGAATGCGGCCGACCCGCTGCTTCCAGTGCTCGAGCAGATGGGCGAGCCGCACTATGTGATGGACGCGAACCCGACGGCGGAGAACATCGCCAGGTTGATATACGAGCAAGTCCGCGCGGCAGGGCTGGACGTGGCCGAAGTTCGCTTGTGGGAGACGCCCAGCAGCTACGCGGCGTACCGCGAGGCGTGATGGCCACAGCCGTGGCGGCGCTCGTTAGCGGTGGGCTCGACTCGTGCGCCATGGTCGCGCACCTAGCTCGAGAGTCAACCGTGCACCCCCTTTACGTGAAAAAGGGGCTGCACTGGGAAGAGGCGGAGGTCGCCGCCCTCGAACGCTTCCTGGAGGCCCTTGGAGGCAACAACATTCGCTCGCTCGTCGTACTGCCGATGCCGGTGGAGACCATGTACGGCGATCATTGGAGCCTGAGCGGCGTAGGCGTGCCGTCGGCCTCCGACCCGGACGAGCGCGTCTATCTGCCGGGGCGTAACGTACTGCTGCTTGCGGCGGCGGGCGTGTGGTGCAGTACCCACAGCGTTCACCGCATCGCCCTCGGGTCGCTTCTCGCCAACCCGTTTCCCGATGCGACGCCGGAGTTCTTCGCAGATATGGCGCGGCTGATGGCGATTGGAATGAGTCATGAGCTAGCAGTAGAGACGCCATTCAGGGCTCGGCGAAAAGCAGAGATCATCCGCGACTATGGCCATTTGCCACTCGAGTTGACGTTGACGTGCAACGCCCCACAGGGAGAGGCGCACTGTGGAAGATGTAACAAGTGCCACGAGAGACGCACTGCCTTCGAGGAGGCTGGCATGAAGGACAGGACGAGCTATGCAAACACAAAATAGGAACGGAGTAACTCCGGGCGGGCGGAGGCTGGAACAGCTGGTCCCTCTGTTGACGGAGGTGCTTGCGGCGCTGGGCGAAGACCCATCGCGGCCAGGGTTGGCGCAGACGCCCGAGCGCTGGGCGCGCGCGCTGCTCACCTACACCCAGGGCATCGAGCAGAACGCGGAGGAGCACCTCAAAGTGATCTTCCAACTCGATGAGGACGACTACCCGGTCGACTCGGACGACATGATCATCGTAGACAACATTGAGTTCACGTCGACGTGCGAGCACCACATGGCGCCAATTCGAGGCATGGCGCATATTGGATACATACCGGACCCCCGCAGCAGGGTCATCACAGGCCTATCCAAGTTGCCTCGCGTAGTCGAGGTGTTTGCGCGGCGCTTGCAGGTGCAAGAGCAGCTCACGCAGCAGGTTGCCGGAGCTATCGACCGCCACCTGAACCCGCTTGGCGTCATCGTCGTTGTGCAGGCCGTCCACTACTGCATGATCCAGCGGGGCGTGGAGCAACGGTCGTCATCGACGCTGACCACGGCACGGCGCGGAGTGTTCATCAGCAACTCGGCGCTGGAGAGCAAATTCCAAGAGTACCTGAGGCTGGAAGGTCGCGCGCCAGGGCCTAGGCATGTTCTCCCCTAGGGTTTCAGGTAGCGGAACTAGACGGCTGCGAATACGGCGGGCCGTCGTGCTTGACGTGCGGCCTTCCTGAGTGTGTGGGGGGCGGCAGCCGTTCGCTGTCGTGGAAGCAGGCAGTTGAAGGCGGCAAGGTGAAGGAAGGGCAGCCCCGCTTGCGCCGCAAGTACACGCGCAGAGCATTCCCGCCTGCGCCCATGCAGGAACCGCAGCCACAGCCTGCGTTCGTTGTTCCCCTCTACATGGGCTGACTATGGCGGCCTGCTGAATCGCGACACCTGCCAGTTACAACGTGCCACCGTAGGGGGATAGCCTACCTTGCTACAGGGGGTGCGCTATGCAAGACGAACAGGACGAGGCGATTTACAGGATTCTTGAAGACCTAGCGGAGAAGCGCAGAGAAGTTTGGCATGCTCACATTGGCATGCCCTCAGTCGAAGTCAATGCGGGCAAATGGCTCTTGCGTGAAGGCTATCTCACGAGCGCCAGCAGCAAAGGACTGGCCGGGGTTATCAATCCGCGCGGGCTGCACCTATACAATCAACTCAAGTACACGCGCGAGCACCCTCGACGTGTGGCGCTCAAGCGTCAATTACGGCGAATCGTGCCTACTCCTGCTGTGACGGGAGCGCTTGCAGCGGTCGTAATTGCAATCGTAGCCGTGATTAGCCTGCTGAACGGCTAAGTGTGCTCACGGCCTACGCCATTCAACCTGACAGGCGTTGCTAGAGTAGAGTGCTGACTGCCGCAATGCTGATACGGGCGATGGCGTGCAATTGCAACGTCATGCGCCATCGCGCAACGGCCCGCACAATCCCTGCCGCAACTGATGACGAATACATACCCCCCTCCGCCCCACTGATTTAGCCGTAAATCGCTGCCTTCCGGTCAATCAGGTAGCATAACGACACCTTGACAGAGGTAAGGAGACGCGGCGATGGCGCAGAGGACCCGGACGACTGAGGAACAGGGGCTCTTGGAGCGGGCAAAGTCGGTGTTGCCGGATGGCAGCCTCGGCAACATGCGCCTGGATGATGACTATGCGTTCATCGTGCGAGAGGGACGCGGGTCGCATATCTGGGACGTCAGCGGGAACGAATACATCGACTTCCTCTTGGGGTCGGGTCCAATGATCCTGGGCCACGCGCATCCCGCCGTCATAGCCGCAATCGAGGAGGCCGCGCGCAAAGGGACGACGTTCTTCACACAGAACGAGTACGCCGTGCGCTTGGGGGAAGCGCTTGTTGACGCAGTGCCGTGCGCTGAACGTGTGCGCTTCACGACAAGCGGTACGGACGCAACGTTTCAGTGCCTGCGGCTAGCGCGGGCGTTTACAGGCAAGGACAAGATCCTGAAGTTCGAAGGTGGATTTCACGGTACGCATGACTATGCCTTGCAAAGCGTGACACCGGATGAGCCAGGCTCATACCCCACACCGAAGCCGAGCAGCGCGGGCATTCCCCAGGCGGTGCGCGACACGGTGCTGATTGCGCCGTACAACGACATAGAGACGACCACGGACATCATCGAACAAAACCGGGACGAGTTAGCTGGGGTCATCATCGAGCCGCTACAGCGCATTATCGAGCCGCGTCCGGGCTTCCTGCAGGGGCTGCGAGAGGTGACGGAGCGCAACGGCGTCGTGCTGGCCTTCGACGAAGTGGTGACGGGGTTCCGTCTCGCGTACGGCGGCGCACAGGAACGCTACGGCGTTACGCCCGATTTGACCGCGCTTGGCAAGATAGTCGGCGGCGGCATGCCGCTGGGCGCCGTCGTTGGCCGTGCAGACATCATGGAGGCGTACGATTCGAGCTCGGTGCCGTCGGATGGGTTCATCAACCAAATCGGAACGCTGAACGGTAGTCCGGTCGCGGCAGCTTCCGGGCTGGCCACGCTGGAGCTACTGCGCAAGCCAGGCGTCTACGGCGCATACGACGCCGCAGGCAAGCGCTTGCGGAGCGGCCTGCAGGCAATGCTGGACGACGCGGGTGTGGCGGCGTACGTATCGGGCGACGACGTCCTGTTCGACGTCTACTTCACGGAGCACGAGATATCGGACTACCGCTCGACGCTGACAGCGGACCGTGCGATGAACGCGGTGTTCAACCAGACGCTGCTGGAGCATGGGGTCTTCAAGCCCGCGGGCAAGGTGTACGTCGGCATGTGCCACACAGACGACGACGTTGAGGCGACGCTGAGGGCCTTCGAGGCAGGCGTCGCGGCAGTGAAGAGTTAGGCAGCTCTCATCCCAGTCCTACCCCAGAAGAAGAAAGAACGAACCGGAGGAAGCAATGCTGGAAGCGTTTCACGTGCGGGAAGAGGAAGCGATACGCGTACGCGAGGCCGACCTGCGCGAGAGCGTGACCGCATTGCTCGAGAAGGTAGGTGTGCCGCCGGAAGACGCCGCGCTCGGCGCTGACGTGTTGGTCTACGCCGATCTCCACGGCGTCGACAGCCACGGCGTGAGCAACATGCTCCAGGAGTACCTAGAAGGCTACGCGGATGGGAGCATCAATGCGCACCCCGATTGGCGGGTAGTGCGAGAGCGCGCATCCGCGGCGACCATCGACTGTGACCGCGGGCTGGGCATCATCATCGCGCCTAAGGCAATGGCGATGGCGATGGAGAAGGCACGTCAAACAGGTGTCGGCATGGTGACGCTTGGCAAGGGGCGTCACGTCGGCGCGGCGGGATACCACGCGATGCTGGCGGTGCGTGAGGACATGATAGGCGTATGCGTATCGGCGGCGACGCCGCGCGTGCCGCCGACGTACGGCCGTGAGGGACGGTTCGGCACCAACCCGATCGCTGTTGCGGCGCCCGCCGGTGAGGAGCACCCATTTCTGCTCGATATCGCAACGAGCACCGTCGCCATCAACAAGTTTCGCAACGCCAAGCGGCTAGGGGCAAAGCTGCCGCCCGGGATGGTGGGAGCAATGGATGGAACGCCCATCATGGAACCGGTGGAGGTGCCGGAAGAGTATCTCCCGCTCCCATTGGGCAGCACGCGCGAGATGGGATCGCACAAGGGATACGGGCTAGCGGCGGTCGTCGAGATACTGAGCAGCATCCTGTCTGGCTCCGGGTTCACGGCGCGCAACGGACCGTTTCAGCATATGGTTGCCGCCTATGACGTCGATGCATTCGTAGACCTGGGGACTTTCAAGGCGGACATGGATGATTTCATTCGGACGCTGCGGAACACACCGCCCGCTGCGGGGCATGAGCGTGTTCTGGTGCCGGGTCAGCCGGAAGTGGAGACGGCGACGGAGCGGTCGGAGCACGGAATCCCGTTGCACCGCGACGTGGTGGAATGGTTGCGGTCGACATGCGCGGAAATGGAGGCGCCTTGCGCGTTCTAAACGGACGATTGCAGGGGTTGCACCAGCCAAAGAGTCGGACTTGACAAGAGTCTAGGGCCTTCCCCTATAGTGCGCCCACCCTGCCGAGTAGGCGCTGCGGCAGGTCGAACAGCCCAGCCGGCAACAGCCAGCGGCTCCGCGGCGAATCGATCGTGCATCAGGCCGCGCACACCAACTGAGGGGCATCTATATGAAGGGCGTGATAATCGCCGCTGGGGACGGCGGAAGGCTGCAACCTTTGACCAACGAGCGCGCCAAGGTGACGCTGCCGCTCTGGGGAAAGCCGCTCATCGCATACCCGCTCGAGGCGATGATGGCCTCAGGCATCAAGGACATCGCCGTGGTGGTCGGCTACCGGGCGTGGGACGTGGTAGACGAGGTACAGTCGATGGTGCCTGCCTGGGCGAACGTGGAATTTATCCACAATCCCGACTACGACGGGGGGAATGCCATCTCCATCTTCAGCGCGAGACACTGGGTCGGCGGTTCGCCGTTTGTGCTGTCGATGGGCGATCACATCATCGAGCCGCAGATAGTCGCGACGCTGCTGGAGATGCCATGCGAGGGCCCGGTGCTGGCGGTGGACTCCGCCCCTGCCCTGGAGAGCCAGGTTAACGATGCGACGCGCGTCCTCGTGGACAGGTCGGGTGTATTGCTGCGCATCGGCAAGGAGATAGCGGCTTGGAATGCGGTGGACATCGGCGTGTTCCGCTTTGAGCCGAGTATCTTCGGTATGCTGTGCGACTTGAAGGAACAGCACGGGGTGCGCCTGGAGCTGAACCAGGTGATGCAGGAGCTCGTAGTAAGCGAGACGCCCGTGCAGACAGGTGATATCAACGGCCTCTACTGGAATGACATCGACACCCTCGAAGACTACCGCTGCGCCACAGGAGAGTAGCAGCGCAGCGCAGGGCATCTACGATGGCCTCGTCTCCCGCTGGTTGAACAGGCGCATATCGCGCCCAATAGCGCGAGGGCTGCAGCACACGCCGGTTACGCCGAACCAAGTGACGCTGTTCACCCTGCTGATGGCTGTCGGCACGCTGGCAGCCTTCGTGTTCGATATGCACATCGTTGGGGGCGTGCTGGCGCAGGCGGGTTCAATCGTGGATGGAGTGGACGGCGACTTGGCGCGCTTGAAGGGAGCATCAAGCCCGTTCGGCTCGTTTTTTGACGCGCTCGTCGACCGCTACTCCGACGCGCTTGTGTTGCTCGGCCTAACGCACTGGACGGCGGGTGAGCACAACCCGACGCTTGCATGGTCGCTGGGTTTCGCGGCACTGGCAGGGACGTTTGCGGTGACCTACGCGCGCGCACGCATCGGTGAGGCGCACCGCACGATGTTCGATCGCGGATGGACGTCGCTGGCGTCGCGCGACGTGCGGCTGTTCGTCATCATGGTGGGCGCGATTACCGGCCTCGGCCTGCCGACGCTCATTGGGCTCGCGGCGCTGACGAACGTGGTCGCGGCTAGCCGCCTAATTGCGGCCTATGGGCGGTTGAAGAGCTAGCGCTAGTGCCGGCCTTCCCGACTGGACTGAGACGCTACTGGGCGGCTTCCCATTGGCGGATGCCCTCGACTCCGTACGTGAGGCCAGCCTCGTCATAGGCGCGGCGGGCGCCAGGGTGAAAGGCGCTTTGGGGCATCCAGGCGTGGCCACTGCGCTCTAACCACAGCGGATCACGGAACGGGAGGATGGACAGCGCATCGATGCGGTTGTCGAGGGCGCCCTGGACGATGGCGTAGGCCAACTCATCGTCGAAGTCGGGGCTCGCCATGTAGACCTCGGAGCCGCCTCCCCAGCAAGTCGCGTCGTCGCGAAAGAGGTCGTAGTCGGCTCGAACATAGTCCCTGGTAGTGCCCGCAGGAAGGATCTGTGGCTCCAGCAGCCCTACCCCAACCCAATCGGGGTGTACATGAGCGGCAGCGGCGATGACGTCGGTGGGGATGCGCACGCCGTAGACGTGGCGCGTGGTGATGGCAAGCAGCGCCACTGCCGGCACGGTGACTCGTTGAAATAGGATACCGTTCACCACCGCCCCGACCTCGCCAAGGAAGAGCAGCTCGAGGCCATCGGCTAGGCTGGAAGCGAGCTCTACACTGTCCCAAACCCCGGCGGCACGGAGAGAGGCTGCGCCCTTTTCGTGCCATACAGTGGCAGGTTCGCCTAGAAAGACGCGCTTGCCTGCAAGGTCGCGGACGGTGCGGATCGCGGGGTCGCGGGTGAGGAAAGTGACGCACGCAGCGGGGAAGGCGGCAGTGAGCGCGACGGGCGGCGGCGACATGGGGGGTTGGCCGGAGAGCGTTTGCCCGACGCGCATGAGGAGCGCC
>DAOUJX010000007.1:0-2548 GCA_034422075.1 Dehalococcoidia bacterium | reverse complement strand
CGGTGTTGACGATGAGCTGCATCGCCCGCAGCGTCTCCCCGCGACGCCCTATCAGCAGCCCCGCATCCTCGCCCTGCACGTCGATGACGGCGGGGTCGTCTGGGCCGCCTCCGGCAGAGCGGATGGCGGCCCGCGCCTCGACATCGAGGTGGCGCAGGAGGTCGTTGACGATGCTGAGACCGCTGCCCGCCGCCGCGCCGTCGCCCTCAATGCGGCGTGCGCGCACCTGCGCCGGTTCAGCTCCGATGCCCAGTATCCCTGTGCGTCCTCGGCTAATGACGTCGACGGCGAGTTCGCCGCGGCCGACGCCGAGTTCGGTGGCTGCCAGCTCGATCGCCTCGTCCAACGTCCTCCCCGAGATCACGATGCTCTCGTTCTCGTTCTCCATCCTTGAACGCCTCCTCGAACTCAGGAGCCACTGTGGCGGTAGTGGTAACGGTCGTCGGCGCTGGAGCGCGCTCTCCGCCACCCGGCAGCACCGAGCGCAGGCTGCCCCACCCCGTCACAAACCCCTGGATCACGATGCCGACGATGTTGGACACGACCCAGTAGATGACCAGTCCGCCGGGGAAGAACAGGCTGAAAACCCCGAACATGACGGGGAACATGAAGGTCATCATCCGCTGCGTCGACTGCTGCGCCGGGTCCGCCGAGCGCACCTGGATCATTTTCTGCTGCACGAACATGGTTATGCCGGAAAGCGCCACAAGTGCCAGCCCCAGCACGTTGCGGTCGCGCGCTGGCTCGATCGCCAGGTCCATCCCCAGGAACTCGCGGCTGACCGGCACGGCTGCGTCGAGCATCGGCAGCCACGAGTAGAGCTTGTCCGACAGCCCCGCAAGGTTCTCCGGCGTAAAGGGCAGCACGTTGTTGATCGCCCAGAACAGGCCGATGAATATCGGCATCTGGATGACGAGCGGCCCAAGGCAGCCGACGGGGTTTACCCCCATCTCGCGGTACAGCTTCATCATCTCCTGGCCGCGGCGCTGGGGATCATTCTTGTAGCGCTCCTGCAACTCGCGCATCCGGGGTTGGAGCGATTGCAGCTTGCGCATCTGGCGCGTCTGTCGCACTATCAGCGGATAGGTTGCGCCCCGCACCAGCAGCGTGAAGGCGATGATGGCGATGCCGAGGTTGCTGAACAGCAGGACGTACAGCAGCATCAGGCTGTTCGTCATCGGCTTGGTGACGATCTCGTTCCAGAGCAGCCCGAGAAACTCCATGCGCCGCTACCTGCCCTCTCTCACGTCGCGCTCCCACAGGAAGTCGCGTTCCACCACGTCGTAGGCGCGCACGCGCTCATCGAGTCCGTGGACGAATACGACGTTGCCTTCGGCGCCCAGCGGCGCACGCACACGGGCTCCGACCCGCTGGTCCCATGTCCGCTGCCCCGAGTCCGACTCCAGTACGACGAGGTTTTCGTCGTCGGAGGCCACGACCACGAGGTCGCCAACGACCACGGGCGCGGAAATGATGGCGCCGATGTCCTCCTGGCGCGGGTAGGTCCACGCGATCGACCGCGTCTCCAAGTCCATTGCGTACAGATGCCCGTCGAGCGACGGCGCAAAGATGCGTGTGCCGTCCGTCGCCGCCGATGCCCAGAACCAGTTGTCGGCGTCGAACAGCGCCGCTGGCGTTCCAGTCTCCAGGTTGACGGCGTAGAAGGTGCGCCCGAAGGTGCCTAGGTAGGCGGTGTTGCCGATGATGAGCGGCGTCGCGACAATGCCCCCTCCCAGGTCAGCGGGCTTGGGCCACAACGCCTCGCACGTCGCCACGTCGACGGCGTAGAGGCCGTGGGCAAGATCGCCGAAGTAGGCCACGCCGTTCACGACTGCGGGCGTCGTCCACACCGGACCGATGGGTGCGGCGCCCGGCGCGGGGAAGGTGCAGATCTCCCGCAAATCCTCGTCGAAAACGTACAGGCGGCCTGTGTCCGCCGTCTCCTGTGCTCCCACGATCAGACGCCCGTTCGAGACGACGACGGAGCCGACGAGGTGCTCACTGAGCTCATCGCCTGTAATGTTTGCTCGGTTTTCGACTGTCTGCAATTGCGCGGCATCGAGCGCGTAGACCGTGCCGTCGAATCCGGCGGCGTACACCACTTCCCCTACCACCGTTGGCGCACTGTAAAAGCCGGGGAAGGCGTCGGTCCGCCCCGCCGCAGGCGCTTGGAACGAGCTGACGATGCGCCCCTGCCGTTCAAGGTCGAGCGCAACGAGGTCGCCCTGACGTGTACCGACGTAGGCCATGCCGTCAGCGACTGTGACGCCCGACCACGACTGCGACGGCGCGGTGCGCGCACCGACGCAACCGGTGGCTACGAGCAGCGCAACCGCCAGCGCCGCAGCCCCAACGCCGCGCCATACGGCTGCCCCCGCAGGCAGGGTGCCTTCCCCTCTCACGTACCGTCCTTTACGACTTCGCCGCAGCGGAGCCTGGGTCATTTGCTTCTATTGCACAGGGTCGTAGCCCTGCCCACCCCACGGGTGGCAGCGCGCAAGGCGCCGCAGCGCGAACAGACTTCCGCGTATCGCGCCATGCCGCTCGA
>DAOUJX010000006.1:0-65197 GCA_034422075.1 Dehalococcoidia bacterium | reverse complement strand
GTGCTTTTCCTGTCGTCGTCATCGCTCACTTCCCGCCTTGCTTTATACAGATAGTGTACCAAAGCAGGCGGCGGGAAGTCAAGCCTTATTGGTACACAGGTATATAATCCCCTTTCAAATGCCTCTTGGAGTCCACTAAGCACACCGTCAGCATAGCCCTCAAGTATGGCTTGGAGTACGGGATTCACTGTCCAGTTGCCTCTCTCGACATTCGAAGCCGGACCAACTCGCCTCCACCGCGAGGCAAGCGGCGGCATCACGGCTTGCGGAGCTTGATTGTTCCGACTTCGCCCCTCCCGCGCCCGGTGTAGTAGTCCCCCTCAAGCCCTGAGCCGGTGAGTTCTAGAGTTGCCGTACCACGGTGCATCTCCATTGTGACGGGAGCATTCGACTTGGGCTCGTTCACATACTGGTAGGACAGTTCGGGATTGGGAAGGTCATCGGTCCTCAGCCTGGCCGCAATGCTCAGTGAGCGAGAATGTTCACTCTCCAGCCTCACGAGCATCTTCGTCCATCGCTGCAAGATGACTACGGAAACCGATTGGGCGATACCACCCTGGTTGTATGAGGACTTGACCTCGCCGACCCACTTCCCATTGAGATTGGGAAGAGGGACAAGGTTGAGCTTCTTGAGCAGACCGAGCTTCCACACATAGCGGTCGAACAACCAGTAGAGACCTGAGTAAGACCCCGCAAAGGAGGGTACACTCAACCACCACTGCGGGTTGAAGTCGATAACGTCCAGCACGACGTGGACGAGCCAAACCATCAGGATGCTGGCGGCAGCGAGCGCTACCACCACCTTCCTTTGGCCTTCTACCTCGTAGGGGTGCATCCGAGGTGGCTACCTCCAGTTGTTCCATAGTGATACCAGTTCATTCGCAAATGCCTTTGCATCCTCCACCGACCACTGCTCAGGGGATGGACCGAACAGCCACTGCTCCCCATTCTGACAGACGAGCCTGTCGAGAGCGGACTCAACCATCCAGTTGACGATGGAGCGGTAGGTTTCCTGGAAGCTGTACTGAAACGCCGAGTCCGGCGCATTGTAGATTAAGCACTCGACGAAGTAGGACGGAGCAAGGTCAGCGCTGATCCTGCCGGTGGACTCCAAATGATTCCGGGCGTTTTTGAACATTCGCACAGTTCGCTTGAATCGGTCGCCTGTCCTACTGCTCTTGGCCGCACCGTTCTTGTAGTGCTCTTTCGGGTAGTTGACGACCCAGCGCTTGTCGTGGAGAGCGTAGAAGGTGATGCCTTCTGCGTATGAGTAAGAGGTGTGATACCGCCTGTACCCCATGCAAACAACTACATCGGCCGCCAGCCTCGGGGGGTCCGCCTTCAGCTTGATCGACTTGTTGCCCTGTGCCACAATGTCTTTGCCGAATCCGCCCTCTAGGGCCTTGAGCACTTCACGTCTGAAGTCGTTCCAATCGTAGGTGGCTGGCTGGAAAGACGAGGCAAGCGCCTGCTGCTCGAATTGAGAAAGTGAACTGGTGTCATGGTTGAACGCTGAGGTCATCTCCAGCACGACATCAACATCGCTGTCTCCCCGGATATTGGTATCGTTTCGGTAGGAGCCCTGTAGGTAGAAGTCGTAGGTCATTCCCTGTGGCCATCGGTGGGCGTCCAGCACCCTCTTGATTGCTTCATGCGTGCGTTTGGCAGTGTCCTGCGCCCCGTGGTCGGACCACCTGCTAAGTTGGGATTCCGGAATAGCCATGTCTTCCTTCTCGCACCGTCACACAAGGATTAGTGCATACTGCCGTTGACCCATTGGCCTGCAGTGCCTATACTACAAACATGACAAATATAACAGATGGGCGGTCCATCAGTCCAACCCTTCAGGCCATCCGTGCCAGGCTGGACTTGACGCAGGAGCAACTCGCTGAGCGGCTTGGCGTGTCGTTTGCGACGGTGAATCGTTGGGAGGGCGGCGTTGCCCTGCCCCAGAAGGCGGCGCGGACGGCCATCACCGCACTTGCTGCCGAGGCGGGCATCGACGCCGCTGAGCCAGCCGTTGATGAAGCAGAGTCCGCAGCCCAAGTGACTCGTCGACGGTCCCGTCGCCGGAACGACGCCGTTCCCACCACCAAGCCTATGGAGCAGATGCTGTGGGACGCCGCCTGCTCGATCAGAGGCGCCAAGGACGCAGCCAAGTTCAAGGACTACCTGCTGCCTCTACTCTTCCTCAAGCGCCTCTCCGACGTGTTCGACGACGAGATCGACCGCCTGGCCGAGGAGTTTGGGGATCGGGCAGTCGCGCAGGAGATTGCGGAGAGTGACCACGACCTGCTTCGTTTCTATCTGCCGCCGGAGGCCCGGTGGAGCGTGGTCAGCGGCCGGGAGACCCACGACTGGCCCCTCGACGCCCAGGGCCGAAGCACCCGCCCCCGCGACATCGGCGAGCACCTGACCAGCGCCGTGCGAGCTGTCGTGCGCTACAACCCCACTCTCTCCGGTGTGATAGATCTTGTGGACTTTGCATCGGAGCGCAACGGCGAGCGCGAACTCAACCCGGCCCGGCTCGCCGCCGTCGTAGAGACCTTCTCCGATCCCCGCTACCGCTTGGGCCTAGCCGATGTGCAGCCCGACTTCCTGGGCCGCGCCTACGAGTACCTTCTCCGCAAATTCGCGGAAGGGGCAGGTCAGAGCGCAGGCGAGCAATTCACACCCACCGAGGTCGGATTTCTCATAGCGCATCTCATGCGGCCAAGGCCCGGCGAAACGTGCCACGACTACGCCTGTGGCTCGGCTGGACTGCTTATCAAGCTCCAACTCATTGCCCGCGATACCGATCCCACCAGCCGCGTTCCTCTCAAGCTCTCTGGACAGGAACTACAGGCCGACAGCTATGGCATAGCCCACATGAACGCCATCATCCACGACATGGAGGTTCAGATAGAGCGAGGCGACACCATGATCAACCCCAAGTTCAAGGACGCCGCAGGCCGCATCACCGGCCACGACATCGTGGTCGCCAATCCCATGTGGAACCAGGACTTCAACCAAGACATCTTCGAGAACGACCCCTTCGACCGCTTCCGCACTGCTGGAGGCGTCACCACCGGCAAGGGCGACTGGGCGTGGCTCCAACACACGCTGTCCTGCCTGAACGAGCGCGGACGGGCAGCGGTTGTGCTGGACACCGGCGCGGTGACGCGCGGCTCCGGCGCGAGACACGAGGACCGGGAGCGCAACATCCGAAAGTGGTTCGTGGAGCGGGACCTGATAGATGGCGTGATCCTGCTGCCGGACAACCTCTTCTACAATACTAGCGCCGCCGGCATCATCGTTGTGCTGTCCAAGCGGAAGCCCGAGGCCCGAAAAGACAAGATCGTGCTCGTCAACGCCAGCCGTCGCGTTGGCAAGGGCCGCCCCAAGAACTACATTCCAGAGGATGACATCCGCCCCGTAGCGACTACCTTCCTGAAGGGCGAGGCGGTGCAGGGGGAGGTTGCGGTCATCACCAGAGAGCAGGCGCAGGAGGCTGACTACAACCTCAGTCCAAGCCGGTGGGTGGGCCAGACTGATGATGTGGATCAGCGCCCCATCCCAGAGATTATTGCTGATATGCAGCGCCTAGATGAAGAGGCCCGCGACATCGACGAGCGGTTGGCGAAGATGTTGGTGAACTTACGATGAGCGAAGCGTGGACATGGCGTCCCCTTGGGGAGCTTTTCGAGATAGGCGCGGGCAAGACGATGTCCGCCGCCGCTCGCAACGGCCTTGACAAGACGCCATTCCTGCGAACATCCAACGTGCTCTGGGACGAGGTCGACCTGTCGTCTATTGACGAGATGTCGATCCCAGGGCACGAGCTGCCTGCCAAGCTGCTGAGGCAAGGCGACCTGTTGGTCTGCGAGGGCGGTGAGATAGGAAGGGCGGCGATCTGGAATGGCGAAGTGGAAACGATGTCGTTCCAGAACCACTTGCACCGACTCCGGCCAATTGATCCCAACGTCGAGCCACATTTCTATGTGTTTTTCCTGCAATCCGCTTTTACACAGCTCGGTATCTTCGAGGGTGCGGGCAACAAGACGACGATACCGAACCTGTCACGCAGCCGTCTGGCAGGGCTAGACGTGCCCCAGCCGCCGCATGACGAGCAGCAGGCGATCAGTGCTGCACTCGGTCAGGTACGCGAAGCGATAAAAGCACAAGGCCGGAGCGTTGCTGTCGCACAGGACTTGAAGCGCGCTGCGATGCAAACCCTGTTCACCCGTGGCCTCCGGGGCGAGCCGCAGAAGGAGACCGAGATCGGACCGATGCCATTGGGGTGGGGGACATCGTCCCTAGGCGCACTCTGCGAGTCCACTGATTCGGTTGATCTGCGGTCCGAAGGTGACCGGACAATCGAATACGTGGATGTCTCGTCTATCTCTCGCGACTACCTACAAATCGAAACAACGTCCCAACACATACTCAAAGAAGCGCCTGGCCGTGCGAGGAAGCAAATCTTTTCTGACGATGTAATCTTTGCGACCGTAAGACCAACGCTGCTTCGCACCGCCATCGTCCCAAAGGAGTTGGACAACCATGTATGTTCGACTGCTTTCTGTGTCCTCCGCCGTGACGCGAAGAAGGTGGTAGACAGGTTCATCTACTACCTTGTCCAGCGTGACCAGTTCGTCAATCAACTCGCCGAGATCGAAACCGGCGCAAGCTACCCGGCGGTGACCGATCGCATGGTCAAAGAGCAGACGGTCCCCACACCACCGATAGATGAGCAGCGAGAGATCGTTGCCATCCTCGACGTTATTGACCGCAAGACAGACCTGCATCGGAGGAAGCGCGCCGTGCTGGAGGAGCTGTTCAAGACACTCCTGCACAAGTTGATGACGGGAGAGGTACGGGTGGGGGAGTTTTGCCTTGGGGAGAAGCGAGATGACGGAAGTGGGGACACTGTTCAACCTAAACCAACAGGAGAACCTGTGTGAGATTCAAGAGTGCTGTTATCAAGGACTTCAAGCGTTTCACAGACCTGACCCTCCAGGGTATTCCGCAAACGGCGCGCCTCATCATGCTTGCCGGACCAAACGGCAGTGGCAAGTCATCCTTCTTCGATGCGCTTCTTACGTGGCACGGATGGACTTCGAGGAAACATCGGGTGTGGGAAACGGATTACCACGTCAAAGCTGGCTCCACTGGTCATGAACAGTGGCGGAATGATGTCCAAGTGGAGTTTCATGTCCCGGTCTCTGATACTAAGAAATCCTTCTTCATAAGGTCGGCTTACAGGAACGATCCTGAGTTTCAGGTACACAATCTCCAACGAGTTGGAGACCCACTGAACGAAATACGAGCACCACGCATGATCGATAACGACGGGGCTGTTGCCAAGAACTTTCAGCGCCTTGTGAGTCAGGCAATTGAGGATGTCTTTGATCCTGAGGATGGATCAGTGACTCTAGATGCATTCAAAGAATCGGTCATTGGAGATATCAAAGTGGCCTTCTCCAGGCTTTTCCCGGACATTGAACTCAATAGCCTTGGGAATCCGTTAGAAGATGGGACATTCCGTTTTACCAAAGGCGCGAGTAAAGGTTTCTCCTTCAAGAACCTATCTGGCGGCGAAAAGGCAGTGTTCGACTTGGTGCTGGACTTCGTTGTGGCAAAGCGTGCTTACGACGATACGATGTTTTGCATTGACGAACCTGAGGCACACATGCATGCACGCTTACAGGCTGAACTCTTGTCGGTATTCTATGAACTCGTCCCCGAGAGCTGCCAGTTGATGCTGGCGACACACTCTATCGGAATGATGCGCCGAGCGAGAGACATTGAAGCCACCAGCCCGGGCAGCGTCGTGTTTCTTGACTTTGATGGAAGGAACTTTGATGAGACGGTGGTAATCGAACCCACCATCCCAGACCGTGTATTCTGGAACACCAATTATGAGGTTGCAATTGGCGACTTGGCGGCACTTGTTGCACCTGAGCGAGTGGTGATATGTGAAGGCGAGCCGAGGAACAGGAATGCCGGGAACAATTACTCTCACGATGCGCGTTGTCTTGAACGCATTTTCGAGGATGAGTTGCCCGAGACACAATTTGTCCCTGGTGGGAACGCTGGGGAAGTTGTTGAGGACAAACGGGGCATCGCATATGTACTTGGGGTACTGACCCAGGGTACCGAAGTCCTAAGACTCATTGACCGAGACGCCAGGTCTCCTGAAGAAGTCGCGGAGTTGAGGGAGACTGGTGTTAGGGTGATCTCGCGCCGCAATCTGGAATCCTATTTATTTGATGACCAGGTTCTGTACGCCCTCGCAGAATCTACAGATCAAGGCGGCATGATTGAGGGACTTCTCTCAATGAAGGAAAGCATCCGTACCGCGAGGCCGGACGACGCCACAGATGACCTTAAGCCCGCAAGTGGCGAGATTTACGTCGCCTGCAAGCAGATGTTGAACCTTGCAAATCCTGGAAACGACACTAAGACATTTATGCGCGACACCCTCGCTCCACTGGTCAAGCCTGGAATGGCAGTGTACGAGGAACTGAAGCATGACATTTTCGGGTAGGAAGCGCGCCACATATGAGCATTGAACACATCACAGCGCTAGCCGCATCCGGTGAATCCGAGACACTAGAGTTCAAGGAGACGACAGGGACGCGCCGGGAGGCTGCCGCGACGATGTGCGCTTTTCTGAACCAGCGCGGCGGACAAGTGCTGTTCGGCGTGAGGCCAGACGGGGTAACAACTGGGCAACAGGTCAGCGAGCACACTATCGAGGAGTTGAGCGCCGAGCTTCAGAGAATCGATCCCCCGGCGTTTCCAGAGATCGAGCGGCTCCCCACGGACGATGGCCGTGAAATCATCGTCGTCAGCACTGGCCAGGGTGCATCAAGGCCATATAGCTACCGTGGCACCGCCTACCGCCGCGTCGGGAACACCACGCTGGCTATGTCCGCCGAAGAGTACAACCGGGTGCTCTTCGAGCGGCTGCATAGCGAGCAACGCTGGGAGAACCAACCCGCCTCCGGGTGGTCTATCGACGACCTCGACGTGGCGGAGATTCGGCGGACGGTTGCCGAGGCTGTCCGGCGCGGGCGGCTTGAAGAGCCTGTAAGCAGCGAGGCCTCCGACCTGCTGCGCGGGCTCGGGCTTCTGCGCGACGGCGTGCTGCTTCGGGCTGCAGCGGCGCTGTTCGGCAGTACAGAGCGGCTTGAATTTGAGATGCCGCAGTGCCTGTTGCGAGTCGCACGCTTTCGTGGAACGGAGAGGAAGGAGTTTCTGGACAATCGCCAGTTCAACGGCAACGCGTTCACGCTTCTCACGAACGCGGAGCGCTTCCTACGCGACACCCTGCCCATCGCCGGGCGGTTCGAGCAGGGCAGATTCGAGCGCATCGACGAGCCCCTGTATCCACCTCTGGCCACACGAGAGGCGCTAGCGAACGCTCTGTGCCATCGCGACTACTCCATTGGAGGCGGTTCGGTCGGCATAGCAGTCTACGACGACCGCTTGGAGATTACCTCCTCCGGTTCTCTGCACTTCGGCCTAACGCCGGAGAAGCTGTTCGTACCGCACGAGTCACGGCCATGGAACCCGTTGATCGCCCGTACCTTCTACCGTCGCGGGATCATTGAGGAGTGGGGCAGCGGAACGCTCAAGATGGCGGATATGGCGAGCAGGGCGGGACTCCCGGTCCCGGAGATAGACGACGAGGGGGGAGCCGTCACCGTGCGATTCCGGCACAGCCAGTGCGTCCCTCGGCCTATCACCAGAGACGTAAGCGATCCTGAAGGAAGACGCGAGACGATTCTTGCCCTGCTAGACGGTGCGGAGGAGGGCTTGACTCGCCGCGAGGTTCGCGCACGTTTGGGTCATGGCGTCAGCGAGCGTCAGGTACGGAGGGCGCTGGAGGAGTTGAGGAAACAAGGTCTAGTCTTGTCTACGAAGCGCGGGCCGTTGACCCGCTGGAGGCGGGGGCGAGATAGGGGTGCGATGGGAGCGCGATAGGAGCGAGATATAGGCGTCATCAAGCAGCATTACTGGGGGCGAGATAGGGGCACGATGGGGGCGTTATCGGACGGGCCCCACTCCCAGGGTGTCAAGAGCAAGCTATGACTGAACTCAACGTAACCGAAGCAGGCAGTGTCCAGTTCCCGATGATCCGCCACGCGGCGGAGGTCGGCTGGACGCCGCTTTCCCCCAAGAATGCCCTAGCTATGCGAGGGGGCGAAGCCGGACTGCTGTTTCGCGGCGAGGTCGAGGAGGCACTCCGCCGATTCAACCCCTGGATGACGGACAACGTCATCCGCTCAGTGGTCGAGAACCTCCAAGCGCTTCCGCCGACCATTGAAGGCAACCGCCAGATGCTGGCCTGGCTGCGAGGCGAGCGGCAGTGGTATGACGAGGCCGAAGAGCGGCACCGACAGGTCAGACTGGTCGACTTCGACGATGTGTCGACTAACGTCCTGCACGTGACCTGGGAGTGGCGGCTCAAGCCGCCGGCCCGCAAGGGCAACCGCGCCGACGTTATGTTCGTGGTCAACGGCGTACCGGTCGCCATCGTCGAGCACAAGAACCCGACGGACGCCGACGCCATCGAGCGGGGCGTCACACAGCTGCGCCGCTACGAGGTCGAGACGCCCGAGCTGATGGGCGCGGCACAGCTCTTCAACGTGACACACCTGCTCGACTACTGGTACGGCGCCACCTGGAACCTGTCGCGCCGCTTCATGGCCCGGTGGAAGGAGACCCAGGAAGAGAGCTACCGCTTCGCCGTCCAGTCCTTCTTCGAGCCGACAGACTTCCTGCGCACACTAAGGGATTGGGTCCTCTTCTACGTGGAGGACGGCGAGATGCGGAAGACCGTGCTAAGGCAGCACCAACGCCGGGCCGTGGATCGCATCGTCGAGCGTTGCGCCGAGCCAGTGAAGCGCCGGGGCCTCGTCTGGCACACGCAGGGAGCAGGCAAAACCTTCACCCTGCTCACCGCCGCCCGGCTGGTTCTAGAGGCCAAGGAGGAGTACCGCAACCCGACGGTGGTGGTCGTGGTGGACCGTACGGAGCTGGAAGGTCAGCTTGCGGGCTGGGTCGAGCGGCTGCTGGGCGAGATGCAGCAGCAGGACATCGCCATCTGGCGCGCCGGCTCGAAGGAAGCGCTGCGAGAGTTGCTCGCTACCGATAGGAGAGGACTGATCATCTCGATGATTCACAAATTCGAGGGCATCGAGAAGGACGCCAACTCCCGCGACAACATCTACGTGTTCATCGACGAGGCCCACCGCTCCGTGGCTAGGGAACTTGGCACATACCTCATGGCCGCGCTGCCCAACTCGACCATTGTCGGCTTCACGGGTACGCCGATAGCACGAACGGAGCACGGGGAGGGCACCTTCAAGGTTTTCGGCGCCGACGACGAGCAAGGCTACCTGGACAAGTATTCGATAGCCGAGTCCATCAAGGACGAGACTACCCTCCCCATCCGGCACATGATGGCGCCCAGCGAGATGACTGTGCCCGCGGCCCAGCTCGACCGGGAGTTCTTCGCCCTAGCCGAGATGGAAGGCGTCACCGACATCGACGAACTCAACCGCGTGCTGGACCGGGCCGTAGGCTTGCGCACTTTCCTCACCGCCGACGACCGGATAGAGAAGGTGGCAGCATTCGTAGCGCAGCACTTCCAGGAGAACGTCTTGCCGATGGGCTACAAGGCGTTCCTGGTAGGAGTAAACCGGGAAGCCTGCGCAAAGTACAAGCAGGCACTAGATAAGCTGCTTCCGCCCGAGTGGAGCGAGCCGGTGTACTCGGAGAACGCCAATGATGTTGTGGAACGGCCGCTGGTTGCCAGACTTCAGCTTTCGGAGGAGCGGGAGAAGGACGTTCGCCTGATGTTCAAGAAGGCGAACGATGATCCGAAGCTACTCATCGTCACTGATAAGCTGCTGACCGGCTTCGACGCGCCGCTGCTGTACTGCATGTACTTGGATAAGCCGATGCGCGACCACGTACTGCTTCAAGCCGTCGCACGCGTAAACCGACCGTATGTGGACGGAGAAGGTCACAGCAAGCCCATCGGACTTGTCGTGGACTTCGTGGGCGTGCTGCGCGAGCTGAGAAAGGCGCTGCAGTTCGATTCCTCCGACGTGAGCGGAGTGATCGAGGGCCTTGACCTGCTGATGCATGACTTCCAGGACAAGATCGCCGAAGCAAAGGCGACCTATCTCGGCAGCGAGGATGGCGACCAAGTAGCCGGGGCGCAGGCAACCCATGCCATCGCTGAAGGAAGCGCAGACCCACGCTTGGAGCAGATTGTGTACACGCGCTTCCTCGATCCCAACGCTCGCAAGAAGCTCTTCTCAGCCTACAAGGAGATAGAGGCGCTCTGGGAGATACTCTCGCCATCGGCTGAGCTGCGCAACCACATCGACACTTTCAGGCGCCTCACCCAGCTCTACGCTGTAGTCCGCAACGCCTACGCCGACCGCCCCGACTTTGTGGCGGATCTGGCTCACAAGACCCGTAGGCTTGTGGAAGAGTCGGCAGCGATGCATGGCTTGGGCAACCTGACCAAATCCGTGACCTTCGACCTTCGCACCCTCGCTGCTATGCGGAAGGAGTCCGGTTCCGATGAGGCCAAGGTATTCAACCTGGTGCGCGGCCTCCAAGCGGAGGTAGAGAGCGAGCCGGGGCTAGAATCCGTGCTGCGGCCTCTCAAGGAACGCGCAGAGTCCGTGCTTAAGGACCTTGAAGAGCGCACGACAACTGGACTCGCGGCATTGGACATGCTTGAGGCTCTTGCCAAAGACAAGGAAGCCGCCGCCGCCGCCGCGAGAGACAGCACACTTCCTTCAAGAGCGTTCGGGGTGTACTGGACGCTGAAGGACGACGTTGCCCTCCAAGCCGCTGGTGTGGGCGCAATAGGGTTCGCAGAAGAGGCGCAGGCGCTTGCGGAACGCTTTCCCAACGCCGCCGTGAACGCCGACGAGCACCGACGGCTCAGGACTTCGCTGTACAACCCGCTATTGAAGGTGGAGAGCCGTGAGCGGGGCCGGATCGTGGAACAGACCCTAGAGATACTACTGGGCGGGGGCGCCGATGCCGAGGCGTGACGACAGTTCGGAGGCACTGCGGCAACGGGTAGAGCATTGGGCGGAGCGCCTCCACGTACCCGCACCGCGCGTGCGAGTCCAGGGCATGAACCGCAAGTGGGGCTCCTGCTCGACGGCTGGAACGATCACTCTCGCGGCCGATCTGGGCAATCAAGATGTTGAATTCCAGAACTTTGTAATCGCACACGAGTTACTACACCTGCGAGTTCCAAACCACGGGAAACTCTTCAAGGCGCTCATGACGGCGCACGTGCCCGACTGGAGACAGCACGACATAGCGAGGTAGACCATCGACCCGGTGCTCCCCTTCAACCACTGGCAGGGCTCATGGTGCATGTCTGCTAATGGGCAACTACCCTTCGCATTTGGCACAGAATTGCCTTCGGCACAATGGTTTGCGAGACATTACATGCGACGTCTTGCCTGACGACAATTGGCTAGTTAGGCAACTACCGCCCAAAGCGAGTGCCCGAATACAGAGCAGCGTGGTACTAGGACCCGATTATGCGCCTCACCGACCGACAGTTGCTTCATTTCCTCAGCCGGATGCCGTTCGTCGAATCGACGGAGCTGGCGCTCATCCTCGGCGAGCCGCACTCGACCGTCCACCGCCACCTGACCGGCCTGCTGGATGTCGGCGTAGTCGAGCGTGTCATCCACGGCACCGCCCACCTGCCGCCGAGCGGTCGATACTGCCTGACGGCGAAGGGCATCAGGCAGGCCGCTGAGGTCCTGGGCTTCGACACGCCCTCGGACTTCGTGCGGGCCTACCCGATGTCGAGGGAGTGGCTGACGCTGCTGTTACGCCGGATGGACGCCGCGGCTTCCGTCTATCGCCTGGCCTCATCACTTTCCCCCGGCGGTGACGGGCGGCTGCGCACTCGCGTGGAGTTCCATCGCCGTGGCCGCTTCGACGCCACCATCACCCTGCACGACGGCGACAGCTTCGGCGTAGTGCGTCAGGGTCTGGCCCTGCGCCGAAGGTCGCTCTACGACCGGCTGAGGGCCATAGCGGAGTACGACTACCGGCGCCGCCCAGGCATGGTCCTGGTCCTCGTTCCCAGCGTCTGGGAGCAGCGGTTGACGGCGCAGTTCTGCGAGCAGCGGGACCTCCGGGGCTGCTTCGTCGCCGTGGAGTCGCGGGAGGCGCTGGAGAGACGAGGCGGCCACGTCTGGCTGAGTACCTGGTTCCTGATTGGTGGGCGGTACCGCACATTGGAGGGCGTCATCGCCGAGGCGAGCCGTAGCGGGGGCGGAGGAAGTCGAGCGGCATCGCCAGAGCGCAAACGCGCCTCCCTACCCCGGCCCGAGCGGATGATGCAGGCCTCGCCGGCCTTCGGCCTCACGCCTTCGGAGAAGCGCACGCTGGACCTCATCACCGACTACCCGATGATCCCCCGCGAGCACCTGGCTCTATGGCTTGGTGTTTCCAAAGGAAGAATCAGCCAGATTCTGCACGGCCTTGTGAAGACCTGGGGCCTCATCGAGCGCCGGGGCAAACGCGGGGACAGCCGCTACACGCTGTCCAACGAGGGCATCCGCTACGTCACGCACCGGGACCGCGCCGAGCTGCCGACCACGCGGGGTGCCTGGAGCACAGCCCTCACCACCGACAGACAGGGCCGTCGCCGTCACGTGGGCCACCGGATCGAGACGTGGGCGCGGCAGACGAAGCACGCCGACGGCATCACTTGGTTCCTCTCGCAGCTTAAGGCAGAGACCAGAGACGCCCCGCGTTCTGCACTGGAGTGGTCCGTTCCCACCGCCCGTTCCGACCGGGCCTACAACTGGGGCCGCTCCGCCATCGCCCCCGACGCCGTGGGTCAGATGACCGCCGATGGACTTGGGATACCGTTCTACCTCGAGCATGAGTTGCGCGCCCGGCATCCGCAGGGGGTTATCGCCCGCCTGCTTCCCTACAGAAGCTACTACTGGTCGAACGAACCGGGCGAGGACCAGCCGCCGTTCCCCGTCACGCTGTTCGTGGTGGGTACCGAGGAGGTGGAGGACACCTACGTGCGCACCGTCGACCGGATGAACCGGATGTCGCTGCCCATCCTGGTATCGAGTATCCCCGTGCTGGACCGCACGGGGATACTTCGAAGGTCGTGGCGGCCGTTGTGGGAACCGGAGTCTCCCCGCCTGGCGCTGTCCGGCCTGCGGGCCTACCGGTGGGACTCGCTCTTCCACCGGATGGAATCCAGTCCTATAGAGGGGGCGGCTGTCCTGTAGGAGGCATGAAGTGACACGTCGATGGCGATGACACATCGCCATCTGCCCCAAAGGGCGTCTGGGGGCTGCAAGTTGCGCTTTTTCGGGGTTAGGCGCCGCCGCGGTGATGCCGATTTGCCCCTGATCGGCCATGAAACGGGGCTGACGTATCACCCTGACACGTTGCGACGTGTCAGGCTCCAAAATGCGAACCTGGACTAAACTGAATGGCGGCTCTGGGGAAGATCTCGATCGCACTTTTGCAACCCTGACGTGTCAGCCGGTAGGAGAGGGAATAGCTATGAATGAACGCGTCCGGTGGGTGACAAAAGCGGATGCAGCGGAGGAACTGGAGGTCTCCCTGTCCACCCTCGACCGGAAGATCAGGACGGGAGAGGTCGAGGTCCGTAGGGAGGGGCGTCGGGTCTACGTGCGCATGGTGGGGAATTACATCACCGACGAGGAGCTGCTGGACCGGGCAATCGTCAGGCAGGACGAGCTTGAGCGGACCGTGCGGGAGTTGGAGCGGAAGCTGTCCGAGGCGGAGCACAGAGCGTCCGAGTTGGAGCAGGAACGGGATGAGGCCAAGGAGGCCGCCTCAGCCGGCCGGCGGGCCCTTCTTGAGCTCGAGTGGGCGCACGAGAAGGAGATTGACGAGCACAAGGTGACCAACCAACTGTTCAACATCGCCCGCGTGGTGATCCTCGTGCTGCTGGTGGTCGTCGGCCTGCTCACGTGGAGGCTGTTCGTGTAAGAGTTGGCGGGCACGGTGTTGCAGTTAAGAGCTGGCCCCCCGAACTCTAGGCGATAAGCGTATGGCTGAAGTAGGCATCGAACCCCATAAGCACATTACCGCCGAGAGCGCCCGTCTCCATCGTCTGTTCGCTGCTGGGCCAACGCGGGTATCGCTGATCAGGGATACTCTTCACTTCGATGGAATCTCAGGTGGTGGGACCCGTACGGTTTCTGTAGGAGCCATCGACTCGATCACGGTTCGACCCTCGTGGTTCTGGCACCGGTTGACCATTCGCCTCGGGGACGGAACAGAGCACTCAGTCGGAGGCCTTGACGCGAAGGGAGCAGCATGGGTCAGGGATGGGGCGATTGAGAGAGCAGGCCGAGTCGCCAAGGCGCTGAGCCCTCGGCTGAAGCAGCTTGACGAACGACTGCGCCGACACTTCGCCGGTGACCGCTACGCCCGGTATAGCGACTCCAAAAGGCTTCACGAGGCACTCGCGCCGGTGCTGCAGGAGTGCAGAGGGCTTATCCGAGGGCGACTTGACCAAGAAGCGGCAGAGGCGGCCGGGCGACTTGCAGCTCTGGAACCAGTCGAGGAGTTTGAGAAAGCGAGGAGGCGTGCGAACAGCCTCTTCACTTCGAAGAGCGCCCCTGTTGTGCAAACAGTCGCGCTAGAGACGCTGCAGAACCCCCTAACGAACGAACAGGCCGAAGCTGTCGCCACTGACGAGGACGTGACCCTCGTACTGGCGGGTGCGGGAACGGGCAAAACCTCGGTCATCGTCGGGAGAGTCGCCCACCTCGTTCGCAACCAGGGCGTCTCCCCCGACGAAGTGCTGGTCCTGGCGTTCAACCGCAAAGCAGTCGCCGAGATAAGAGGACGGCTCAAAGGGGACCTCTCGGCGGCGCACGTCCACACCTTCCACAGTTTCGGGCGCCGCGTCATAGCCCAGTCCGAGGTCGCCCCCAGCATTTCCAAGTTCGCGACGGACGAAATGGTGTCTAGGCGTGCCTTCGCCACCATTATCGAAGAGCTCCTCAACGACCCAGAGCAGTCGAAGGCCGTGATCGACTTCATCGCCTATCACCATGCTCCGTACCGATCGGTCTTCGACTTTGCAACGCCTGACGAGTACGAACAGTACGTCCGGAACGTCGAGCTGCGGACGCTGAGCGGAGACCTCGTGAAGAGCTTCGAGGAGTTGGCCATTGCCAACTATCTCACGGAGTACGGCATCGAGTTCGAGTACGAGAGACGATACGAGTACAAGACCGCGACGCGGGAACGCCGCCAGTACCAGCCGGACTTCTTCCTGTCCGCCTACGGCATCTACATCGAGCACTTCGCGCTGGACGAGATGGGGTTGCCTCCGGCGGGTTGGGGTGGATACCTCGAAGGCGTCTGGTGGAAGAGGGGCATTCATAAGCAATTTGGCTCAAGGTTGATAGAGACGTACAGTTGGCAACACTCACAAGGGCGCCTCTTCTCGGAGTTGCGTGCTCAGCTTGAGGATGAAGGCGTCGCATTCGAGCGCGTGCCTGCTCAGACGCTGGTCAAACGACTGGGGAGCGAGCGGGTGTCATGGCTAACAGAACTGCTGGCGAAATTCTTGGATCACGTCAAGGGTGCCAGCCTATCCCTCGCCACGCTGCGCACACGCGCCGTACAGACCGGAGACCATTGGCGCAACCAGAGGTTCCTGGATGTCTTTGAGCAGGTGCGTACCCGCTATCAAAAGCTGCTCGCGGATGAGGATGAACTGGACTTCCATGACCTCATCAACCTCGCCGTTGGGCACATCCGCGAGGGCCGGTGGAAGCTCAAGTACCGATATGTGTTGGTCGACGAGTTCCAAGACATATCCGCGGGGCGGATGGCCCTACTGCAAGCCCTGAAGGGTCAGGACATCGCCTACTTCCTGGTTGGAGACGACTGGCAGTCGATTTACAGATTCGCGGGGAGCGACGTTGCTCTCCTGCGTGATTGCGGCAATCTGCTTGGCCACGTGGAGCTGCGGGCATTGAGCCAGACCTTCCGGTTCGCCGAAGGGATTCTCGGCCCTTCAACTGCGTTCGTGAAGCGGAACCCGGAGCAGACCCAGCGACCGTTACTGCCCGCGAGCGAAGCCGAAGATGAGGGCATCGCCGTCGTCGTCGACCCCGATTCGGCAGGCGGGGTGGCGCAGGCTTTGTCGGACATCAAGGCAAAGGCACGAGGCCAGCAGGCCGTCTTGGTGCTTGGCCGCTACCGTCAACGCTGGGACGAGCTTCCCAGGTCACCACAGGGAGCGTCGCCAAAAGTGGAGTTCAGCACCGTCCATGGGGCGAAGGGCCGTGAGGCGGACTACGTGATCGTGCTCGACCTCAACGACGGTCGTTGGGGTTTTCCCTCCAAGGTAGAGGACGATCCACTGCTGGACCTCGTGTTGCCCCCGGTTTCCGGGGGAGCGTACCCGTTCGCGGAAGAGCGCCGTCTCCTCTACGTGGCGATGACCCGGGCACGAATCGGTGCCTACCTGGTGACGGATCCGGTGCGCCCATCCACGTTTGTGACGGAGTTGCTGAAGGAGTCCGACGAGTTGCGCCAGATCGGGGAGCTTGCGCCGGAGTGCCCCCGCTGTTTCAAGGGTCGCTTGCACCCCGACCCATCACAGAACCCAAGGCATCTCATTTGCTCCAACTATAGATGTGATCACCGTGCGCCCCGCTGCCCGAACTGCAATGTCGGCTACGCACTGGTCGGAGGGCGAGTAGCCTCATGTACCAATCAAGCTTGTCGTCGTCCTCCCATCGTCTGTCCTCGTTGCGGCTTGGGCGTCCTACGGGTGATAGATGGTACGCATGGCCCCTTCTGGGGCTGCACCGAGTACTTTGCCAACCCACCGTGCCGGTACACCAAGGACATTCCAGTGGAACGCGAGCACAGATCCAAGTGACCGGCAACCCCACTCTGCGGATATGTGGGATTCGCTGATTGAACCGTAGTATCTCCACTTTCGGGTCGCATATAAAGGTGCGATAATGAGACTATGACCAGCCGTGAGTTCATCAGTCGAGCCAGGGAGTATGCTCGCCGTACAGGACAGTCTTTTCGGTTCGACCCGGCTCTCGGCAAGGGCAGTCACGGCAGAGTCTATGTCGGTTCCCGCTTCACCACGGTGCAGCGAGGCGAGTTGAAGAAGGGCATGCTGGCCGCGATGCTGCGTCAGTTGAACATCGACCGAAGGGAGTTCTGAGCCATGATCTACGCATACCCATGTCAACTGACCCTCGATGAAGAAGACGGGGGACTGGTAGCCACCTTCCCCGATGTGCCGGAGGCCATTGCCGGCGGAAGAGATCGCTCCGAGGCGCTGGATATGGCAGAGGACGCCCTGGCTACGGCATTGGCAGGATACGTCCACGAGAAGTGGGACATCCCTGCCCCCAGCGAGGCGGTTGACGGTCAGGTGTCGGTGCCCGTCCCAACCGTCGTTGCCGCCAAGCTGGCCCTGTACTCGGCTATGAGAGCGCAGCACATCACCAAGGTGGAGCTTGCCGATAGGCTGCGTGTGAGTGAGTCAGCCGTGCGCAAGCTGGCCAACCCGGACCATCGTTCCCACATGAATCAGGTCCAAAAGGCGCTCCGAGCAGTGGGCTGCAGCCTCAAGGTCGAGGTCACCGCCTAAAGAACGCTTGGAATCTGACACGCGAAACAGGCCAACCAGGTGGGCCGATATGACGAAGAAGCAGGGGCGCCTACACTCCTAGCCCCTGACCTATGCGGCCCGATGCGCTAGGGTGTCAAGCGGCCGGCAGGACGTGGACTTGTCCGTGCAGTTGCGGGCGCTCAAGGACTACGCGAAGTCCAACCACTACTCGGTGGCCCGCGAGTACGTGGACGAAGCCGAGAGCGGTCGCGTGGGACGGCTTTGAGCGTACTGTGCCATGACTACCTATCGATGATGGAGAATCACCACACCGGTCAAAGAAGGCATTTGGTCTTCGTACCGGACAAACACCTGGCTCCGCTTGCCAGAGCTCAGGCTGGTTTAACTCGAGCCGGTTGCTCAGCTATGGCCGAAGGCCGGACGTCTTCTCGTCGCCGAAGGGCTGAGGCTCGACACCACAAGAGTCGTTGAAATGCGATCAGAAACGAGAGTGCTGTCTAATGTGTGGTGGCCCACCAGAGTTGGGGACGTGCTAGCCGAGAAGACCCTTGTAGCCTGGCTGAACTCCACCCTAGGGCTGTTGACCATCCTGACACAGCGGACCAGTACAGAAGGTGGTTGGGCTGCCATGAAGAAGGCCGACCCGGAGGAGCTTCCTGTCTTGGACACACGCAGCCTATCTACCGGAGGCTGTAGAATAGCTCTGACGGATTATCGTCCTATGGGAGAACTGCCATAGTCAGGGAACGTCATCCAACCCGACTCCTCGTCGATACGTCTGTGGAGACAGACCCAGACGGAAGCCATGAGATGGATGCCAACAATCCTTTGCCTATAGAATCCAATCGCAACAGCGACGAGACTCGAGATCACGCGACATGAAAACGGTGTTTCGGGAATACATGGCCATTCTGAAAGAGGCTAGAGCAGAGTGCCGCTGGCCTTTCGGCTCTAAGGCTCGCAATCTGGGTCGCCGAGTAAGAGAGCAGTCAACGGAGGACTACTGGCTCAATCGAGAGAGGGCCGCTTCTGGCAGACTCCGGATCATCGCACAGAGATACCGTATTGGCTCTCTTGTTGATTTCTTCTGGCGCGATATAGGAATAATCAGAAGTTCTTTCTTTTTGCTAATTCGCGCTTTCCTCATTGGAGCTACCCTCTTCGCCACTCTCCTACTAACAGAGTTTCTTCTGGCCCAGTACTTTTGGCCTAATCTCATTCCGTCAGAAGAGCCGATTCCACCACTAGGGACATTCCCAACTCTAGCGGTCCAAGTCTCGGCGAGTCTCTTGGGATTTTACCTCGCTAGCGTAAGCATCGTATTAGGCCAATCGTACAGCAACGTCTCAGCTAATGTAAGAGAGTTGGTGCTTGGAAGTCCCAGTGTAGGATTGTACCTAAAGTCAGTTGGCATAGCCATTGGCGCTGGCCTATCGCTTATTTTGCTGCAGAGCTTGGGGATACCGTACGGATACTTCACAGTGGCCGGCTACGGTCTTTTGGTCGTATTCAGTGGCTGGGCATTCTTTCGACTCGCTATTGGTGCTTTCAATCTATTCGACCCGATTGTGCTTGGCCGGGTGCCGCTACTGGCACTGTATAGAGCAATTGACCGACTCGGCTCGGAGGGACTAGGCAAAAACGAAGCAGTGTTACGAGTTGCTTCTCTAGAAGCAAATGGAGCATTGCTAGTCTTGGCAGAACTCATAGGCTTGACTAGCTCCCGTGGTTCAGTTGACCGAGAACGCCTTGTTGATATGGTCGAAAAGCTTCTTGCCCTCGTTCAACACTATGCTCAGAGGAAACACTTGCTGGCTCCGACTAGCGAGTGGTTCATTCGAGAACCCGTTTACCCAAAGTGGGTAGAAGCCAGCCATTCAGAGACTTCTATGGCACTGCAGACTTCAACCCCGCTTCAGGCCCGTTTGGAGCCTTCGACTAGCTGGCTCGAAAGGCGGTCGGCGGAGGTTGCCTCAACCGCTCTAGAGGCTTGCGTTGACGCGAATGATCGAAACTCGGTCCTCCGAATCACAAACCAAGTTGCGACGACGGCTCACATCTTGGCGAAAAACTACCGCATTGATGATGCCATCGCATTTTCAGCCATTGTTAGAGACCGCTGCTGGAGCATTGAGGTAGAGAACCCTGCGGCGGTCGCTGCAGCTGCAGCGCCTCCTCTGTTTCTGACAAGTCTCCTCTTGGGATGGCGAGAAGCTATTATCGACTGGCCGGATGTGATTAAGGCGGTCGTCAATGATACCAAGTGGGACCACAGGACCACGAATACAGTCCGAGTCCGTGGCTCTGACCGCGTGTGGAAGGCCGCTCAGCAGTTACTAAGCGAAGTTAAAGCGGAGCAAGACATTCAGGGACGCCGCGGGACTCCTGACTGGTATCTAAGGTTTGCCTTGGCGAACGTGTGTATCTTCTCACTTCGAGAGTTCGCCAAGGAGCTCCCCAAGCATCTAGATAGCTTTCTCAAGCCAACCTCTACGGGTCTGTCGCCAGAAGTCAACGCCATGGCAGGGTCACAAGCCCTTCAAGCTCTCGTGAAAGTCCAGCTCATCGCTGGCGCCCTACCTCAAGCAGCAGATGCCCTTGAAACTCTGCGTGTGGGAGGCGACCGGCAAGAGACCGAGGAATTCGAAGAGATAGGCCAGCTTGTGAAAACCTGCAGAACAGAAGTCCTTCAGCGAATCGCCGAGGCCCTTACACAGCTTCGACCGGACCAAACAAAGTCCGAACCAGACCTATTTGGTGAAGCCTCATTTATCCTCATTCACCACACAGAGGAAGCGATTGCGACCGGAGATGTCGCCTTGGTTAAGGCGGTCTTCCCTAAGGCCCTGTCCGCCAGCCTTGTCTTGCAGAACCACGTACTCTCAACCTATCAGGCCCCAACCCACCAAGTGAATGCCTCCATCTTGGACCCAACCGTTGATATCCTTGAGCTCTCTGGACTAGCAATCATATACGCGACGCTTCGGGGCGACCAGTCGGACATCCCTATCCGCCAAGCTTGGATAAACCGTATCCAGTCGTTTCCTCAACCAGACCAGGCCGCAAGGCGGATCTTGGATTGGCTAGAACTGAAAGATGGCTATACCTCGCTGAATATCTCACCAAGGGATGTAGCGAGGACTGATTGGGAAATCCACCTAACTGGCAAAATTGTTGAGGCTGGATTTGCGGCTCCCGAATTCATTCCTTTCGTTGAAGAGCAGCCTGCCTGGAATGCGCCACCACTCATCAAGATGCTTGGTGTAACTGAACAATTGCGGTCAATATTTCTGAAACCTCGCACTATTTTCGCTGCAGAGATAATCGGACCACTTAGTGGAGAAGCAGAGGATACCCTGAGAAACCGCCGTAGCCTACGACACTATTTCGAGAAGAAGGACTCTATGACTGCACAGAATGACAACGGGAATGACGAAGCCGCAGAGACCGTTTTCGACGACACGCAGGACGGCCTCTCATGACAAGCCGTACTTCACGTTGGTTTCCACGCGAACCAGGGATATGGCATCATTCAACCCAAACGTTCCTCCTCCTAGAGGACTTCAATCTCCACATTGTCCCACATCGTGACATGGGAGGTGCGTACGAGTTGTCAGCCCAAGGAATATCCGGCAGTCAGATCAAGAAGGCCCTCTCACTGTGGGATAACGGACGCGGGACGGACAGCTTTGTTAGCTCTGTGGCAACCACGCTCCTGACAGAACACGAGGCGTGGCTGGAAGTGGTATTCACACCCGACGACCGAGATGGGCTGCCTTTCAGACCGGTACTCGTCCACGGCGTGAGAAAAACAACAAACGGCAACCTGATCCAGGAGATACCTACCGCAGAATCGCCAGGATCGCCGAACTACCCGCACCTCGAGACGGTTGAGCTAGATGACAAATGCATGGTTCATGTTTACCTTCCTGAAAAATATCCCAGCGGATTACTCAAGAGGTTAGTCGAAGACCTGGTTGAGGTCGATGTTAACGATAACCTAATGCCCCAGTGGGCCATGGAAAAGATGACTGGGCAACGCAGGAATACACCTGCGTTTGACTTTAGTGAAGCCACGCGGACCCAAAGGCTTCGCATCCTGCAAGCCACGCTTCCGATAGGGTGGGCAGCTCGGGAAATCTACTACGGGGAAAACCGTAATCTGGGCGACTATTACTTCTACTGGCGAGAACTTCGATTCCTCCACTTCAGGTCGTCAATGAGGGAACGCGCTGAAAAGGCGCTACAGCAGGTATTAGCTATCGCAGGGGAGAGGTGCGACTTCAAAGCCCGCGTAACCGCCCGCGGCCTGTATACTCCAACTGAAGTCGAGGAGGTCATCAAAAGATACGAGGCGGGGGACATACCTCTTTCAGCAGTGAACGACATTATTTTTGAAAATGCTAACGGCACGCAAATTAGTGAGAGGATTCTGCTTTAGCGAGGCAGCCGGAGCCTTGCTCTCTACTTGGGTCGGCCGTCCGACTTGTTGCAGCCCCCCCCCCCCAGCGAAGCGTTCGCAGTTCAGTACACTTCGGCCCACCGTGCTGAATTCGAACGCGCGTGGGTTGCGTTTGGGGACGCTAGGTAACTGAGCCGGATACCAATGAGTTGTAGTCGTGGGTACCATCTATCGAACCTGGCATCACGGCTGGTACTTTGACTGGTTTTCCCTCTAGCCGGTCTCACCAAGCCGAAGCTGTGGGATGAATTGTGGGATAAGAGGCCAATAAGCTTCCAGTTCACGCCCAAACCAGCTGTAGTGCGGATGACACTCCCTCCGCCAAGCGCCGCACGCCACCCTTCTCCTCATTCTGGCGAAAGCGCCGGCTAGACTCATGTCTACGTTGCCAACGCAAGCGCAACACGGAGGCATCGCATGACGCAGACGCGCTATGAGACCGTGGCCTGCAATTTGTGCGGGTCAGAGGAGCACTCGCCGCTGCACGTTATCAAGGGCTATACGGTCGTGCGGTGCCGCGAGTGCCGCTTGGTGTTCATCAATCCCCGTCCGGCTGCAAGGGAGCTTGCGACAATCTACAACGAGGGCGACTACTACGGCGGCGGCAGCGAATACGACAAGCTGCGTGTTGGCTACTCCAACTACATGGCGCTGACGAACCACCTACGGTTCGTGGTCGGCGAGCTGCTGCGTCCGCTCAAGGGTGTGACGCCTGGCGTGGCGCTGGATGTCGGCTGCGGCATGGGCATCGTGCTAGACCAGCTGCGCCGGAGAGGCTGGGCGCCCTACGGCGTGGACGTGTCTGCGTACGCGACGGAATACGCTCGCCGCGAGTTCGAGCTGGAGGTCTTCACCGGCACCATGGACGACGTGGCTCTCCCGTCCGACAGCGTCGACCTCGTGACGATGCTTCTGACCATCGAGCACCTGCCGGACCCCAAGAGCGTGTTGCGGTCGGTCCATCGGCTGTTGAAGCCAGGCGGGGTGCTTATCGTGGGAACGCACGACGTAGAAGGGCTGTGGCCTCGGGTGATAGGGGCTCGCTGGCGGCACTACAGCATGCCAGAGCACGTCTACTACTTTTCTCGCCGCACGCTGACCCGGATGTTGGCCGACGTCGGGCTCGAAACGTTCCGGGTGACCGAAACAGCGACGCTGGCCGGCGTGGTGGATGCAGACGATACCAACGAGGGGCTCTACGCGCCGGTACGCCTCCTGCACAAGACGCGGCTCCTGGGCCCTTCCGCGCCGCTCCTGCGTGCGATGCACTGGGTCGCGCGGCGCTTCGATTGGTCGGACGGCATCACGACGTACGCGCGCAAGGATCTAAGCCTTTCGGGGTGAGTGTTGCCAGGAGCGCGGGAGGCGACCATATCAACGGGCCAACCCCGGCCCGGTTCTCGGGGCTCCGGCTCGCACCTGCAAGCATGACCATATTGCCTCATGTGCTCTCCCAAAGCGCTGGTACAATGCCGCGTATCGGGTGAAATCGTTAAGGCTACGCGCCCGAGAGCGAGAGACAGTCCACCCCACCTTTCTCTTCGCGCGGCTCCCTCTCAGGCGCGTTTCGTCTAATGGGCAGTTAGGACGAGGAGCTGGACAGGCTGGAATGCCTACAACCGAAAGGAGGCTGTGGTGTCCATACGGGATATAGCGCCGGATGGTCGGCTTGTCGTCAAGCAGAGAATCGAAGGCTTGGAGGCCATTACGGGCATCGAGACAAGAAACCGCTACGAAGTGCTCACACCTGCCGGCCAGACGGTGTTGTGGGCCTATGAAGAGTCGGGGGGCTTGAGCAGGGTATTTCTGAAGCGAAATCGGCCCCTGACGCTGCACATCGCCGGTCTGGATGGCCGGGACATCCTGGTGGCGAGCCGCAACTTCTTCTGGTTCTTCTCGCATTTGAGATTGCACGATGGCAATGGCCGGCCCATCGGCGCAATACGCCGCAGGCTCAGTTTTCCGACTCGGAGGCTGTCAATCGAAGATGCGCACGGGCGCGCTGTGGCTGAGGTTACCGGCCCTCTGTTCAGGCGCTATACCTTCACGGTTAGGCAGAACGGTCAGGAGACAGGCAAGATCACGAAACAGTGGAGCGGCATTGGCAGGGAGACGTTCACAGACGCAGACACCTTCCAGGTGGAGTTGCCGGCCATGCACGGTGACGATGACTTCCAAGCCCTCGTCTTGGCTGCCGCATTCGCAGTCGACCTGGACTTTTTCGAGAGCAAGTAGCCGGGCCTCGACGGCGACGGTTGGGACGCGCCATCAAGCGAGCCCGTAGAACGGCGAACTCGTGTGCGACCTAGTGCCTGCGCCGCCTAACGTGCTTTCCTCGGGCGTGAGAGGCTAGGACATCGCTCAGTCTATGCTCCCACCCGTGAGGAAGAAGACGATGATGTTCAGAATGGCCACCGGGATGAGGGCGAGCAGGATGACGAAGAACGCTCGCCAGGTGGACGTGTAGTCAAGGGTCTGACGTACGGCAATGAGCGTAGCCACGAATGTCCAGACGAATGTCACCAGGCCGATGAGCAGGCCGATTGCCGAGATAAAGACAAGCACATTCAAGATGCCGGGAGTCTGGGCGAACCCAGTGCCGCGCGCTATCTGTCCCCAGTTGGCTTCGGTGTGCTCCGTCTTCAGTATCGCGCCCCCAATTATCCAGATGACGAGCGCCCACAGCGCCCAACCCGCCACTCCTCGCACGATGCCGATGCCCAACGCTCTCACTGCGTCGACATCGTCCGTACTCCCCAAGAGCTGGCCGACAATGGTAGCTATGGTGACAATGATCACCACGAGGAGCGCCTGTACCATGGCGCTCTGGTCGTGCTCCACCTCTTCGTAAGTGGCGGCCTTCAGTTGGGCCGCGCCCAGCATTCTGCCTATCATTGCAGCTCCTCGCTAAGGCTGTACTTCGGATCTAGGGTGCTGCGGCGGGCCGCAGTCACCCCGCGCCATAGTACTATCTCGCAACGCTCGAGGGAGCGGGGTTGGGGGCCGGGTAAGGCTGAATCGGGCCTGGTGTACTTGGGTACCGGTGAAATCGGGAAACTGAATCTCGCTAAGGACACGGGGTGAAACGGGGCGCTTGCAGGCCCTCGACATCGGTGGTCCAAAACCGAGCGGCAGGCCAGAGAGAGGAGGGAACGCTACGTGATTTCTTGAGTGGCGTATCTCCTGGAGTCCCCGATCCAGTTACTGCTGGCGAATGCTGGATCGCCAATGCAACCAGCAAGCAACGGCAGGAAACGCAAGCCCTATCGGAGGCCCTTAGGAAAGTTCAGGAATGGAGCGAAACAACCATTGGGGGCTAAGGTCAAGCGAGAGTATCCGATGGAGAGCGTCCGCAACAGCCAACATAACCAAAGGGTGCAGCGATTATGGAGGATTGTGCATTTGCTAGGGGCCCCTACCGTGGCCTGGGAACCCCGGAGTTCTGGGCTGCAGAAGGAACGCCTGACCTATTCTTGGAAACGGGTAGTTGGATAGGTGCCAAGGCGCTTCACACCTCAGACGAGGAGGCTCTGCGAATGCCGTGTATGCGTGCTTGAAGAGCCATCTTGGGGGATGTAGGAGAACCGAGTCCTGGCCCTTACAACAAATCCGATGATGCCTTGATAGATGCCATAGGAAAGTTCAAGAAGCAATCCCATCCCCCAACTTCAGAGCCCCACATCGTGTTCTTCAATCTCACGGGCGTAGGTGCGCCAGTAATCTTTCAAGTCGAGCAGATCAAGAATTAGGTTGTGCATGCGGGCAGCCAAGATGGAAGCAACAGTTGGACAAACTGCGGAATCAATGAACGTCGGGGTGGCCCTGTCCTAAGGTACAAATGGGAAACGCCATTCAGAGAATGGCTGTCGTCCCGAGAGCCTGGCTAGCGAAGACGAATGACGTGCAAGCAGCGCGCTTAGAGGAGTCGGGGGTGAACAAGCCCCGCAGCGCAAACTCGAAGAATGACGCCGCTGTAATCGAGGCCCTCGTGACATGGCAGCCAGCCCGTACCTGCAGAAAGGCTACGGTCGATAGCACGACCCAAAGCATGGACATGGCAATAGAAGCCAATGACGCCAGCTATGGCCGCTACTTGAAGCCTCATGAACTTCCTCCTGTTCGCGGCAATGCCTTTTCGCGACGAGCTGCGCGAATTCAGGATAGCCGAAGGCGTACCTGCTCAAGGCACAAGAAGGGCTCGACTCCATTCCAACTGAGAAGTGTCGGCCGCCATAGATGATGCCTCTTTAGCCATCATGTGGATGCGGTACGGAATCCGAAGACACGGTTAGGCTCAAATCGTGGCACTGTTTTGGCGGCATTTAACGAAGGTAGAAGCCGACCTAGCGCCAATGCATTTGCACAGATCCCAACAGCTAGGCAGCTGGAGGTCACACCTTACCAGATGAATTGGAGGGGGAAGCAAAGCACGCCGACGATGACATGGCCAGCTACGAAAGGTCCTGTGTAGGCTTTGGCGAGCGGTTCGGCGGACCCGAAGATGAAGCTTCCCAAGATCTCGGTTGCCGACAAGCCAGCTCGATAGGCAGTTACTGCAAGAAGTGCAGCTTCCATGAGCAGAATAGCAACTGGCATGGCAACAGCAGTGACCAGTAAGGACTCAGCAATTGCTGAATCTCCACTTGCTCAGTTTTGCCGAGAGTTCCATGGGACTACTATTCCAGGAGTGCCGTCGAGAATCTCTTCACTTCCCAACCGCTGTGAACAGTCTTGCAGCCATCACTTCGCTGATCGTCTATGCTGAGTCTTTGGGCCGCTCAACGTTGGTTTGACATAGGCTGTAATGCTCCCGTGGCTGTACGAGTCGGCATAGAAGAGCCGGTGCCCCAGGCTCTACTCCTAACCTCCCCTCCCACTGTTGTATATTGGCGCGGTGGAGGCTTGGCATTCCCTACTCACGCCTAGGAGGCGCAAATGACTAGCGAAACGCCTGCGGAGTACACGAAGGTTTGTCAGGTGTCGGACGTGCCCGACGGAGAGGGGCGCCCGGTGACAGCCACCGGCGGCCCGTGGCGCATGAAGCCGATGGCCGTCTTCAACGATGGCGGCAACTTCTACGCTACCAACTACGTCTGCCCTCATATGGGCGGCACGCTTGGCGCCGGCACCATCAGGGACGGTGTCGTCACCTGCCCTTGGCACGGCTGGATGTTCAACGCCACCACCGGCCAGGGCGAGCGCAATGCCCACACGATCGCCACCTACGAGCTGAGGGTAGAGGGTGACGACGTGCTGGTCGGCGACGTGAAGTCGGCTTAGTGGCGCGGTTCAAGGGCAAGACCGCGCTCGTCACCGGCGGCGCCAAGGGCATCGGCGCAGCGACCGTCCGGCGATTCGTTGATGAGGGCGCACACGTGCTGCTAGCCGACGTTGATGACGATGCGGGCGCGGCGCTGGCCAAGTCGCTTGGCGACAAGGCTGCCTACGTCCATGCAGATGCCACCATCGAGGCTGACGTTGCCGCGATGGTCGAGGCTGCGGTCGCGCGATTCGGCGGCGTGGACATCTTGGTCAACAACGCGGGCTCGACTACCGGCAAGGCGCTCGCCGACATGACCGAAGCCGAGTGGCAGTGGGAACTGGACGTCAATCTCAAGAGCTTCTACCTCTGCACAAGGCTCGCGCTGCCGCGCCTACTTGAGCGCTGCCCGGGCGCGAGCATCGTCAACGTGTCGTCCGTCAATGGAATGATGGCCATCGCACAAGACGGCTACAGCGCGGCCAAGGCAGGCGTTACATCGCTTACGCGCACCATCGCCGCCACTTACGGGCCGCGCGGGCTGCGCTGCAACGTCGTATCACCAGGCACCGTGCGCACAACCATCGGCGGCGGGCCACGCGATGAGGGCTACTGGGAGCGCGTCGGTGCGCTCTACCCCCTGCGCCGCGTCGCCGAGCCCGGGGAGATCGCGAGCGCCATCGCCTTCCTTGCCTCCGATGACGCCTCCTTCATCAGCGGCGCGAACCTGCCGGCCGACGGCGCACTCACCTCGGGCACCGACATCTTTGGCCGCCTCGCCAGGGGCGCACGCATTGTCGAGGAGGGGTAGGCCGCGCCGCATGGTCGTACGGATCGCCGATCTACACCCAGATGACGAGGCCGCATGCGAGCAGGCCGCCGCGCTGCTCGTGAGCGAGGTCTCGCCCCACAGCGCGGCCTATCACACCATTGAAGAGGCGCGCAACGAGATAGCCGACGTGACCGGCCCTACGCGCGTCAGCCGCGGCGCCTTCGATGGCGATTCGCTCGTCGGCATTTGCTGCGCGCAGCCCGCCTATGACGGCCACGTCTGGGAGCTGCACCCCCTCGTCGTCCGTGCCGACCGCCAGGGCGAGGGCATCGGCTTGGCGCTGGTGGAAGACATTGAAGAGCACGTTGCTGCGCGCGGGGCGCTGACGCTCTTCGTCGGCACCGACGACGAGGATTATCGCACCTCGCTCGGCGGCGCAGACCTCTACGACAACCTGCCGGGCAAGCTGGCGCGCATCGAGCCGGGGACGCATCCTTTCGGCTTCTACCGCGCCGCAGGGTTCAGCACCATCGGCGTCATGCCGGATGCCAATGGGCGCGGCAAGCCTGACATCTTCATGGCCAAGCGCATCACACCTACTAGGCCGCTGCCGCCGCGCGGACGGGTCTAGCGTGGCCTTCCGCGCGGTCATATTCGACATGTTCGGCACACTCGCCGACGAGCCGACGGCGTTCTACACCGGACTGAATGAGCGCATCGCCGAGATAGTCGGCGCGGACGCGGGTGAATTTGCCCGCATCTGGCGCGAATCTGCGTCCGAGCGAATGCGTGGCCTCTTTGCCACCGGCGAGGAATCGATACGCCATGTGTTCGGGCAATTGGGCGTCGATTTCGACGAAAGCCACGTTGCGCGGGGGACGGCGCTGCGCCGCGAGGCAACCGTGCGCGCGCTCACGCCCCGCCCCGACGCAGCGCCCACTATCGCCGCTTTGCGGGAGACGGGGCTAGCCGTCGGCATGGTCAGCAACTGCACTATCGACGTTGCGGAGGTTTGGGAGGATGGCGGTATCGCGCCGCTCATCGAGAACCCCGTGCTGTCGGCGGCGGTGCGACTGGTCAAGCCGGATGCGCGCATCTACCGCCTCGCTTGCGCGCGCCTCGGCGTCGAGCCGGAAGACTGCCTCTACGTCGGCGACGGCGGCGATTACGAATTGCACGGCGCGCAGCGCGTCGGGATGACGCCGCTGCTCATCTGCGTGCCGTACGAGCCGCCCGAATCGGTAACGTACAAGCAGGAGGCGCTGGAGTGGAGCAGGGCGACGGTCAGCTCGCTTAGCGAGGTGCCGACCGCCGCCCGTAATGCTCTCTAGACACGCACTCCGGGGATCAGTTCGCCCTTCAGCGCAATCTCGTCGGCAGGTACGACGCTGCCGTCGAGGTCGACGAGGTCGGAGTTGACGGGCTTGCGGTCGGACACGCCGGCCCACTCCGCCGTCTCCTTGCTGACCTTGCCGTACTTGAAGAACTCAAGCAGCGCTTGGTTGAACATTTCCGGCTGGTCGGACTGGCCTTGGTGGCCGCACTCGTCGGGGTAGAAGAATTGAATGTTGTCGAACCCGACGTCCTCCTGCATCCAGCCGTTCTCCAAGGGGATCAAGACATCCTGCTTGCCGTAGAGGTAGATGCCCGGAATGGTCATCCGGTTGAAGCGCTCCTTGGTGGTCATCTTCTGCCGCAAGTTGGGCTCGGTCTGGAGCAACTCGCGTGCTGCAACCTGCGAGTTGTAGGAGTCCTTGTTGCGCAGCGCCGCCATGTTGCGCATGGTGATCAGTTCCGGCCAAATCACGCCCTCTTTGTAGATGATGCCTTCCATCAGCACGCGCATGCTCTCCTCGGTGCCGTCCCAGTCGGGTCGGACGTAGCCGGGGTTGGGCGTGAACTTGCCGTCCTTCGGCTCAACGCGTCGCGAGGGGTCGACGAGGTCACCGACGCCGCCAGCGATCAGCGCGAAGCTGAGCACGCGGTCGGGGTGCGTGGTGGTGAAGATGACCGAGTTGGTGCAGCCCATGGAGTTACCGGAGATGTGCGCCTTGTCGATGCACAGCGCGTCCATGAAGTCCTTGATGAACTGCACGTGGCTCAGCGTCCCCAACTTCGGCCAGTGCTCCTCACGCGTGTCCGACAGCCCGAATCCGGGCATGTCGGGACAGTAGACGCGGAAACCGTTCGCGCCGAGGAACGGCGCCATGAAGCGCCAGCCCGCCGTACCGGACGACCCGTTGATGCCGCCGTGGAGCAGCACCACCGCCGGGCCAGTGTCGCCGGCCGTCATGTAGTGCGCCTTTGCGCCGTTCGCCAAGCGCACCCATCGGCTGGCAAGCCCCGGAATGTGGACGATGCCCTCCTCTGTTAGCCCACGGCTTCCAGACTCAGGACCAATTTCCGTGACCATGCTCTATCCCTCCTCACAAGGTGTGGCGATTCTACTCCTTTCGAGCGATGCGTGCGCAACCAGCCTTCACAAGCGCCCATTAGCCGGCCCTCTCCGCTGCGCTAGAATCGCGGCATGGCGCTTGTCGGGTATGTCTCGGACCATCGCTACGTCGCGCTTGCGGGCGTTCACGTCGAGCTGCTGGGCGCGGACGGTGCATCTTACGCATTCGCGTCCCGTGCGTCAGGGTCGCTGCACACCGACGCGCCGGCAGGCGACTACGTCGCGGTGCTGAACAAGGACGGCTACGGCGCAAAGCGCGTGCCGATTACGCTGCCTGCCGCGCAGCCGCACCAATTCAGGCTACTGCCAGATGCGCTGTGGGGATATGCGTGGCCAAAGGCCGTGCGTGCCGGAGAACGCGCCGAGTTCCGCGTCCACTCTCCGGAGCAGTACCGCCTCGAATTGTGGCGCTACGGGCGCGAGAAGGCGCTCGTCATTCCGCTGGGCTGGTACGACGAGCACGGGCCACGTGCGACCATGCAAATCAGCCCGGATGGCGACTACTCGCAGACGGGCGTGCGCTGGAACAGCGTGGGCTATGCCAATCCCGACCACGTTCAGTACGTCACTGCACCGCCGCGCACTGGCCTCTACTACTTTCAGGCCAAGGGCGAGTCAGGCGCATTCTTCTCATTCCCCTGGGTAGTTGCGCCGGAGAGGCCGTCGGCGCCGATTGCCGTGCTCGCAGGCGACCTCAACTGGAACGCCTACAACAACTTCGGCGGGCGCTCCAACTACATTCACCCTGAGGGGATGCCCGCCGTGCCCACTGCGAACGCGCGCATGGAGCTCGATCGTTACTTGCACCCTGAGCGGGCAGGCTATGTCGTCAACGACTACGCGCCGCTCTCGCTCGACCGCCCCGAGCTCATAAACCACCTTCCGGAGGGCGAGCGCATCACCGACCCCATCGAGGGGCGGGCACCGAACCACATCGCGCCCGCGGAGTGGCGGCTGCTTGGCTGGCTCGAGCGTGAGGGCTTCGCTTACGACCTCTACGCTGAGAGCCAGTTTGCCAAGGGCATGCTCGACCTCGACTCATACAAGGTCGTTATCACTGGCCCGCACCCCGAGTACTGGACGCGCGACATGTACTTCCGCCTGAAGAAGTGGGTGCACGGACGCGGTGGACGCCTGCTTTATCTTGGCGGCAACGGCGTCAACTGCGAGGTCGAGCTGGTCGATGACGGGAAGGCGGTCGTCCACCACAACGGCGTAACAGAGGAAGTGACGCGCAACTGGGAGAGCCGCTTCCACGCGCGCGTCGAGCCGGAGGCGAGCTTGCTCGGCGTGGTGTACGATAAGCGCGGCATCATGACGGCAGCGCCGTACGAGGTGCGCGACGCCTCCCACTGGGTATTTGAGGGCACGGGGCTGGAGGATGGGCACCGCTTTGGCGAGCGCACGCAACACATGCGCATCCCCGGCGGCGCCTCCGGCCATGAGACGGACAAGATATCGCCGGCCAATTCACCCCAAAGCGTGCGGTTGCTGGCCAAGGGCCTCAACCCGAACGATGGCGGTGCGGAGATGGCCCTGTACGAAACGCCGAGCGGCGGCGCCGTTTTTGCCGCCGGGTCGATTTGCTACATATCCGCGCTCTGGCCCGATGACGCGGTCTCGCGAATCACCGCCAACGTGCTGCGACGGATGCTGCGCTAGCTGCGCGTCCTCATCCTGGGGGAGAGCCCTCATCCGCCGCAAGCGGCGACCCCTCCCCAGGGGAGAGGTGACAAGATACCTACGCCGTCCGCAAGAATGCCGTAACCCACGGCGATACAGGCTGGTGTTCGAGCTCGTCTATGGTGCCGACTTGGACGATGCGCCCCTCATCCATCATCGCTACGCGATCGGCCATGGCGCGCGCGTCCGCCATGTTGTGCGTTACGTACAGCGTCGTCGCGCCGATATCGCGATGAATCGTCTTGATCTCCTCGCGCATACTCACACGGGCGATGGGATCCATGTTGCTCATCGGCTCGTCCATCAGATAGACGGACGGCATCGCCGTCAGCGCACGGGCGAGCGCGACGCGCTGGCGTTCGCCACCGGAGAGTTCGTCCGGGCGCCGGTCGTACATCCAGCGTTTCAGGCCGACACGGCGCGCGACACTCCCGACGCGCTCGCGTACCTGCTCGACCGCCCACCCGCGAACCCGCAATGGGAAGCTGACGTTGGTCCACTTCTGCTCATCCAATACGCGCATGTGCGGCCAGAGCGCAAGCGTCTGGAAGATCATCTGCACGTCGCGCTTGCCGACTGGGATATCGTTCGCCCAGCGCCCGCCGATGAAGATGTCGCCAGAGTCGGGCTCGTCAAGCCCCGCGATGCAACGGAGCATCGTCGTCTTGCCGCTGCCCGACGGCCCCACGACGACCATGAACTCGCCCGAGGCAACACTTAGCGAGAGGTCGTCAAGCGCCGAGACACCGTCGTAACGCTTGGTTACGTTGGCGAGCCGAACGTCCACCACGGTGGCACGCCTAGGCGGCGAGGTGTTGCTTGAAGAAGGCGAGCGTCTTGTCCCACGCGTCTTTGGCCGCATCCTCGCGCCACGAGCCGCGGTCTTCGCACATGAAACCGTGGCCCGCGCCGTCGTAGGCGTGGAACTCGTGCGCCTTGCCCAGCCGCGTCAACTCCGCATCGATGGCCGCTACGTCGCTGGGCGACGGGTTCTGATCCTCGTTGCCGAACAGTCCGATGATGGGAGCGGAGATGTTGGCCGCCTTCTCGATAGGGCCGCCCTCTGCATTGATGCGCCCGCCGTAGTAGACTGCTGCGGCGCTGATCCCCGGCACGGAGGTTGCCGCGAGGAACGACACGCGCCCGCCGAAGCAGTAGCCTGTGATGCCGATGCGCCCCTGCAGCGCTTGCGGATAGCCTTGGATATGGCGCACCAATGTGCTCAGGTCGCCGACGAGTGCGTCGTCGGTGACCGTTCCAGCCAGCCCACGCGCCGTGTCCATGTCGCTGTACGGCACCTCCATCAGCCGCCCGGAGCGGTGGAAGACGTCGGGCGCGAACGCGACGTAGCCCTCTTGGGCAAAGCGCTCGGAGATGCCGCGGATGTTGGCGTTCACGCCGAAGATCTCCTGGATGACGATGACCGCGGGGTGCGCCGTGTCGTCGTCCGGGCGGAAAACGTAGGTTGCCATCGTGTCGTCGCCAACTCTTATGTCGACCATTTCTTGCACCGTCGCCATCCCTGCCTCCTTGGTATGCCTGTGTCTTAGCGCCTACTACTCGTCCCCTTCGTCATCATCGTCGTCGATGATGGGGTCGTCGTCATCCGGCTCCTCTTCGTCAGCCTCAAGGTCGTCTGCAACGGCGACGCCAAATCCGTGCCCCTCGAGGGCGGCCTCGCCACTATCGCCGTTGACGATCCCGCCCGGGTACTCGGTGAGCAGCCCCTCAACCTCGGAGATGCCATTGGCCCCGTCCTCAAGGGCCATAGCGATGGGCTCAAGCGGCAGACCGAGCAACTCTCGCCCCGCTTCCGTCACGTCGAGCCGGGCCGGGATGAGGCGGCCGATGATGACGTTCTCCTTGAGCCCCCGCAGGTAGTCGACGTCCCCGTTGATGGCCGCCTCGGTGAGGACGCGGGCGGTCTCCTGGAAGGACGCCTTGGCGAGGAAGGAGTCGGTGTTGAGGGACGCGCGAGTGACGCCCAGGATTTCGGGTCGTGAGGTTGCGGGCTCGCCGCCCTCCGCCAGCTTCTTTTCGTTGATACGCTGGAACTCGTAGCGGTCAATCAGCTCGTTCGGCAGCAGGTCTGTGTCGCCGATAGTCTCGACGCGCACCCAGCGCAGTATCTGGCGAATGATGACCTCGATGTGCTTGTCGCTGATCGTCACACCCTGGTTGCGGTAGACGGTCTGCACCTGCTCGAGCAGGTAGCGCTGGGTCGCTTCCGTCCCCTCGATGCGCAGGACGTCGTGCGGATCCTTGATGCCGTTGGTTATCTTCTGGCCTGCGTGAACGGTGTCGCCCGTTCGCACGAGGCGCTGAGTGCCCGGTTCGATGGCGTGGTCGCGCGTCTCCACCTCTACGGTGTCGATGTCGATGCGCCCGTCCAACACGTTGACGTTGCCGGAAACACGCGCAAGCAGGTCGGGGCGGTCGGGCAGCAGGCCGTCTTCCGCCTCTTCTCCCTCTGGTGCCGCAGCGGCGACGGCAAGCGGGCTGCCGGCGTCGACGCTGTCGCCCGTCTGCACCGTGGGAGTGTAACCCTCCGGAACGGCGTAGGTGTCAGTGTAGGGGAAGGAGTTGACGACACGGACGACGGGCGTGCTGGCAACGGGCGGCTTGTAGATGGGGTCATCCCAGTCAACCGCGCTGCCTTCCTCGTCGGCCTCCAAGCGGTCGGAGTCCTCGAGGTTGCCGTTGTCGAAGACGAGCGCCTTGCCGCCGATTTCGGCGAGGCGCGCCTTGCCGCGTGGCGCGCGCGCCTCGAACAGTTCCTCCACGCGAGGCAGGCCGGACGTGATGTCGCGGCCTGCGACACCGCCCAAGTGGAAGGTGCGCATGGTGAGCTGCGTGCCGGGCTCGCCGATGGACTGCGCGGCAATGATGCCAACGGCATCGCGCAACCGCACGATTTCGCCTGACGCAGGGCTTTCGCCGTAGCAGGCCTGGCACAGGCCGTGCGCCGCTTCGCACGTCAGCGGGCTGCGGACGTATATCTCCTTGACGCCTCGCTCCTCCAGGCGCCGCGCCTCTTGCGCGCTCAACAGCACGTTTGCATCCGCCAGTATCTCGCCGGTTGCTGGGTCGGCGACGGGAGCGGCGGTCAGGCGTCCGGTGATGCGCTCAGAGAGCGTTCCGACCATCACGTCGTCTTCCGTCGATTCGGTGTAGACCCAGATACCGCGGTCGGTGCCGCAGTCCTCCTCAAGGACGATGACCTCCTGGGCGACGTCGATGAGGCGGCGCGTGAGGTAGCCGGAGTTGGCTGTCCGTAGCGCGGTGTCGGTCAACCCCTTGCGTGCTCCGTGCGTCGAAATGAAGTACTCCTGGGTTGAGAGGCCCTCGCGGAAAGACGACTCGATCGGCAATTCTATGATGTCACCGCGGGGGTTGCTCATCAGGCCGCGCATACCAGCCATCTGGCGGATCTGCGCCTTGTTGCCTCGCGCGCCGGAGTCGGCCATCTTGTAGACATCGCCGAAGTTCGGCAAGTCGTTCTCGATGGCCTCGTCCATCTTGCTGGAGACGTCCAGCCAGATGTTGATGGTGCGGTGGTGCTTCTCGGAGAAGGTGATGAGGCCGTCTTCGTACTGCCCTTCCAGCTGCTCCACTTCCTGCCAGCCGCTCTGCACGAGTTCCTGCTTGCTCGTCGGCACCTTGATGTCGGTGATGCCGATGGTCATGCCGGAGACCGTGGCGTAGTGGAAGCCCATCTCCTTGATGGCGTCCAGCGTCTTGGCCGTCTCGTCCCCCGTCAGCCGATGGACGTCGGTCACGATGTCTTTGAGTATCTTCTTGTCCACGCGCACGTCGTAGCGGCGGAACTCCTCCGGCAGGACGCTGTTGAAGATGACGCGCCCCGGGGTGGTCTCAAGCCAATCCCCGTTGCGGCGTACATGCACCTTGGCTTGGAGGTCAAGGTGGCCGGCGTCGTAGGCCAGCATCACGTCTTCCAAGTCGCGGTACCGCGAGCCCTCGCCGCGCGCGCCTTCCTCGATAGAGGTCAGGTAGTAGCAGCCGAGGACGATTTCGTAAGTCGGCGCGACCAGTGGTTCGCCGGAGCTGGGCGAAAGCATGTTGGCCGTGCTGAGCATGAGGCGCTGTGCCTCTTGCACCGCCTCGCGCGACAGCGGTAGGTGGACGGCCATCTGGTCTCCGTCGAAGTCGGCATTGAAGGCGGCGCATACCAGTGGGTGGATCTGTATCGCGCTTCCCTCAACCAGTTTGGGCATGAACGCCTGGATGCCGAGGCGGTGGAGCGTCGGCGCGCGGTTGAGCAAGACAGGGCGGCCCTTGATGGCCTCCTCGAGGATGTCCCACACCTCCGGCTGCATGCGCTCTACCATGCGCTTGGCGCTCTTGATGTTGTGGGCGAGTCCCTGCACTACCAACCTGCTCATGACGAAGGGCTTGAAGAGTTCGAGCGCCATCTTCTTGGGCAGCCCACACTCGTGCAGTTTGAGGTCGGGACCGACCACGATGACGGAACGCCCGCCGTAGTCGACGCGTTTGCCCAGCAGGTTCTGGCGGAAGCGTCCCTGCTTGCCGCGCAAGAGGTCTGACAGGCTCTTGAGTTTGTGGTTGTGGCTGCCGACGATCGCGCGGCTACGCCGTCCGTTGTCGATGAGGTCGTCCACCGCTTCTTGGAGCATCCGCTTCTCGTTGCGCACGATGATTTCAGGCGCGCCGAGATCGAGCAGACGGCGCAAGCGGTTGTTGCGGTTGATGACACGCCGGTAGAGGTCGTTCAGGTCGCTCGTCGCAAAGCGCCCCCCGTCCAGCTGCACCATCGGGCGCAGATCCGGCGGGAGGACGGGCAGCACGGTCAGCACCATGCCCTCGGGGCGGTTGCCGCTCTTGCGGAACGCCTCGACGACGCGGATGCGCTTGACGGCCTTCTTGCGCCGCTCGCCCGACGTGGTGCGCACCTCGCGCTCTAGGTCGTTTGCCAGCTCCGACAAGTCGATGGCACGGAGCATGTCGAGGATGGCCTCCGCGCCCATGCCGGCCTTGAAGGCGTCGGGGTACTGGTCGTGCAGGTCGCGGTAGTGCGCCTCGGTCAGCATTAGCCCCGGGCGCAGGCTCTCCAACTCGCTGACACGCTCGTTGAGGTCCTTCTCCTTCTGCTCACGCAGCTCGTCGGCGTCCCTCATGATCATGGTGAGGCGCGCCCGAGCCTCTGCCTGCTCGCCCTCGTCCGTCGCCACTTCGATGGCCTGTTCCAGCGCCTGTACCTGCTCCGAATAGTGCGCTTCCAGCGCATCCATGTCAGCGCGGTGCTGCTCGCGGTAGACGTCGAGGGTGTGCGTGCGCATTAGCCAGTCGACGGAAGTGACGACGTACTGCGCGAAGTAGAGGACACGCTCGAGGTTGCGCGGCGACATGTCGAGCAGCAATCCAAGGCGGCTGGGAATGCCCTTCGCGAACCAGATATGTGCGACGGGGGCGGCGAGGTTGATGTGCCCCATACGCTCACGGCGTACCTTGGCCCGTGCGACCTCCACTCCGCAGCGATCGCAGATGACGCCGCGGTAGCGAATCTTCTTGTACTTGCCGCAGAAACACTCCCAGTCCTTCGTCGGCCCGAAGATGCGCTCGCAAAACAGCCCGTCCTTCTCAGGACGCAGCGTGCGGTAGTTGATGGTCTCTGGCTTCGTCACCTCGCCGTACGACCACTGCTTGATCTGTTCCGGTGACGCTAGCGAAATGTGAATCGCGTTGAAGTCGCTCGCCGTCGTCATGTTGTTCTCGTTTCTCCTCAGCGGGCTTGCAGTAGCCCCGCTCGATTGGCAATTCGACCGCCGCTATTCCTGCTCGCCTTCCTCGGCCTCCTCGACCTGAGGCCGGGGGAAGCCCTTGCCCAGCTCCGCCCGCACATCGGGTGTGACCGCCTGGGCCTCCTGCTCTTCCAGCGTCTCGAATCCGTCGTCCCATCCCGGCGTTTCTGCCTGCGCAGCCGTGTCGTCCGTACCGCGCTCCTCCTCTTCCTCCGCATCCCTGAAACGCGGCGCGAGTGAGAGGCCGTAGCCTTCCTCGTAGCGCAGCTCCACCGCGAGGCCAAGGCTCTGGAGTTCCTTGACCAGCACGTGGAACGATTCCGGCACACCGGGCTGGAATACTTCCTCGCCCTTGACGATGGACTCGTAGGTCTTCACCCGCCCGATCATGTCGTCCGACTTGAGGGTGAGCATCTCCTGGAGGTTGTAAGCCGCGGAGTAGGCCTCGAGCGCCCAGACTTCCATCTCGCCGAACCGCTGCCCCCCGAATTGCGCTTTGCCGCCCAGTGGCTGTTGCGTAATCAGCGAGTAGGGCCCCGTCGAGCGCGCGTGGATCTTGTCCTCCACCAGGTGAATGAGCTTGAGCATGTAGATGTAGCCCACCGTCACCGGGTTCTTGAACGGCTCTCCGGTGCGCCCGTCGTAGAGGATGGACTTGCCTACTACAGGCGGCGCCTCGTTGGTGCGCTTAGATGCTTGGAGGGCCGCTTCGTAGAGCGCATCGCCCGTGAGGCCGCCTGCCTCCGGCACGCCGGCATCGGGATAGCGCTCCCTTAGATCGGCGAGCCACAGCGCGAGGCAGGCGTCGATGGCCGTCTGTTCGTCCGTCTCATCGAAGACGACGTCGCCGTCGAACCCGCGTCCGCTAACCCACTCGCGAGCGGCGCCCCAATTCGGCTCGGGGCCGTTGCCGTTGCCTCCGAGTGCGCCTGCCTGCTCCACCAGCCACGCGCGCGCCAGCGCTGCCTGTATCGCCCCGTCATCCGCGCCGTCGAATACGGGCGTCATGACACGGTAGTTCAGCTTGTGCGCTGCTAGGCCGAGGTGCGTCTCCAGCACCTGACCCAGGTTCATGCGCGACGGCACGCCAATGGGGTTGAGGATGACGTCCACCGGCGTTCCATCCGGCAGGTAGGGCATGTCCTCGACAGGCATGATGCGCGAGACGACGCCCTTGTTGCCGTGACGGCCCGCCATCTTGTCGCCTGCGGACAACGTGCGCGTCTGCGCTATCCACACGCGCACCATCTTGTTCACGCCCGGCGAGAGGTCGTCGCCGTTCTCGCGCGTCAGCACCTTAACGTCGATGACCTTGCCGCGCTCGCCGTGCGGTACCCGGAGCGAGGTGTCCTTCACGTCGCGCGCCTTCTCGCCGAATATCGCGCGAAGCAGCTTCTCCTCTGCCGTCAGTTCCGTCTCTCCCTTGGGCGTAATCTTGCCTACGAGGATGTCGCCGGGCCCGACCTCTGCGCCGATGCGGATGACCCCCTCTTCATCGAGGTCGCGCAGCGCGTCCTCGCCCACGTTGGGGATGTCACGCGTGATCTCGCCCGGCCCCAACTTGGTGTCGCGCGATTCCACCTCGTACTTTTCGATGTGAATCGAGGTGAACTTGGAGTCGCGCACCACCGACTCCGAGACGATGATGGCATCCTCGAAGTTGTAGCCGTCCATCGCCATGAACGCCACCAGCGCGTTCTGGCCCAGCGCGAGGTTGCCGTGGTCGGTGGACGATGAGTCGGCCAGCGGGTCGCCGAGCCGGACGCGGTCGCCCACGTTCACGATGGGCCGCTGCGTCAGGCACGTTCCCTGGTTTGACCGCACAAACTTCAGAAGCATGTGGTCATGTTCGCGGCCTTCGTCGTCCACTACCATCACGTTCTCGCCCGTGACGGATGAGACGGTGCCTTCTGCCGTTGCGAGCACCATCTGTCCGCTCTCCTGGGCGACGCGTTGTTCCATGCCCGTACCAACGAGCGGCGCCTCGGCGCGTAGCAGCGGCACTGCTTGGCGCTGCATGTTCGACCCCATCAACGCGCGGTTGGCGTCGTCATGCTCCAAGAAGGGGATCAGCGCGGTCGACACCGACACGATTTGCATCGGTGACACGTCGATGTAGTTGATGGTTGCAGGCGCCTTCTTGGTGTAGCGGCTCGTGCCTGCTGCTGCGCTCTTGCTGTCGCGGCATTCCACCCGGTCCTGGTCGAACTGGCTCTTGGCGTCCAGGCTCGAGTTCGCCTGCGCCACGACGTACTTGTCTTCTTCGTCCGCCGACAGGTAGACGATGTCCTCAGGGTCGCTGGTCACGTAAGCTTTGACCTTAAGGAGGCGCGGCTTGAGCCCTGCAATCTTCTTGGACGCTGCTGCGGAGATGGGATGCCCTGTGCGAGCGAGGCGTTTGCCGTCTGCATCCAGCACGTCTTCCAGCACCGTGCGCCCCGCGATATCGCCGCTATCGGACGCGATCTCGTGACGCACGCAGCGGTAGGGCGTCTCGATGAAGCCGTACTCGTTGATGCGCGCGTACGTCGCCAGCGAACCGAGCAGCCCGATGTTCGGCCCCTCCGGCGTCTCGATGGGGCAGATGCGCCCGTAGTGCGAGTCGTGAACGTCGCGTACGTCGAATCCCGCGCGCTCGCGCGAGAGGCCGCCCGGGCCTAGTGCCGACAGACGGCGCTTGTGCGTCAATTCGGCCAGCGGATTGGTCTGGTCCATGAACTGGCTCAACTGCGAGCCGCCAAAGAACTCGCGCACCGCCGCCACGACGGGGCGGATGTTCACCAGCGCGCTCGGCGTTGCGTTCTCCTGGTCGAGGATGGTCATGCGCTCCTTGACTACGCGCTCCATGCGCATGAGGCCTACGCGGAGCTGATTCTGAATAAGTTCACCCACTGCGCGCACGCGCCGGTTACCGAGGTGGTCGATATCGTCCGCCTCCTCCTCGCGGTTGTTGATGCGGATGATGGTGCGGATCATCGCCAGCACGTCCTCACGCGTCAGCGTGCGCGTAGTCGATGCGACGTCGCCGGCAAGGCGACGGTTCATCTTGTAGCGCCCAACCTTGCCGAGGTCGTAACGGCGCGGATTGAAGAAGAGGTTTTCGATTAGCGTGCGCGCCGTCTCCACGCTCGGCGGTTCGCCCGGGCGCAAGCGGCGGTAGACCTCGAGGAGTGCCTGCTCGGTCGTCTTTACCGGGTCGCGCTCCAACGTCGTCCGCATGTAGGGACGCTCCGGGTTGGTGTCGTAGTCCGCGAATGGCTGCAGGATGTCCTCGTCGCTCTCGAAGCCCAGCGCCCGCAGGAGCGTCGTGACCGGCACCTTCCGCTTACGGTCGACCTTGACGTAGATGAGGTTCTTCTGGGTGGTCTCGAACTCGAGCCAGGCACCGCGGTACGGGATGATCTTCGACTGCGCCGTACGGATGCTGGCGGTCTCTTCCATCATGAAGTAGGCGCCGGGAGAGCGGACGAGCTGTGAGACGACGACGCGCTCGGCGCCGTTGATGACGAACGTGCCCGTCCCCGTCATCTGCGGCAGGTCACCGAAATAGAGCGTCTGCTCCTTGATCTCACCCGTCTCCTTGATGACCAGCTTGACAGTGACGTACATCGGAGCCTCGAAGGTCGACTCCCGCATTCGGCAGGCCTGCTCGGTGAACTTGGGCTCGCGGAACTCGTATTCGCCGAATTGCAATTCGTATCGCCGCCCCGTTACGTCCTGTATCGGGTTCACTTCGTCCAGCAGTTCGCGAATGCCCTCGCGCCTCAGCCAGTCGAAGGACGCGATTTGAAGCTGAACGAGGCTGGAGGGCTCCAGCACGTGGGGCAGATGCGCGAATGACTTGCGCTGTTCGAAGGGGCGGGCGAAGGTGGGCGTTGCCAGCGTGGCCATCAAGAACTCCTTGGTCTGCTACCTATCGTCGTCAACGGCAAGAAGGCCTAGTGATGAGCTAGGCCAAATGAGAAAACGCTAATGTGTGAGGCAGAGTTGCGGGCGCGCTTCAGCGGAGGGCATACCTCTCCCGAATAGCATAGCCTACGCGCCTTGCAAATGGGTGTCAATACTCTTCACAGCTCCGATTCAACAAACCCTTCTGGTTCAAAAGCCGCGCACGTGACCCAATAGTCGCAGATGGCGCCTGGTGGACTACGCCGTGCTGACCGGAGGGGATGATGCCTGTGACCATCCATATGGCCAGGTCCGAACCCGGCCGAAGCGTGCTGCAGGGTGGTGCAGACCCAAGTGAAGGGGATGCGTTCATCTCTGCCGGTCCACTCCTTTGCTAGGTGCTCAACGGCTACAACACCTTCCCTCGGCAATGAACGTGCATCGAATGCCAATTCCGCCACCCTATCGCCTCGACCTAGGCGAGACTCGGGGCTAGCGCCCGAATCGGATGTACCAGTAGACGAAGAGCAGTGCGGCCAGAACGGACAACCCCAAGCCGATGACGGCAAAGGCCGTGTCCACCAGCACGCCAAGGCTGGTAAAGAAGGTGGCGGCAATGGCTATGAGCGACACTACGCCCACGACTTTGGCATCTTCACGCTTCATGACAACCCCGCTATCTGATGCTCAGGCGGCATCTCGGACATCGGGCCCGCGCGTGCTCTTGCGTCAAGGGCGCTCTGACCAAGGGACTGTGCACCAAAGCTCTATACCTATGGCACGTCCATTGTCTGCAATCGGCGCACGGTTAGGTAAGCGAATACGACGGTGGCGAGTATCGCTCCGGCCAGCGCCGCAGGCAGCTCGATGGAGCGGTCGGCCAACTCACTGAAGGCGCTCTCCTCCATTCCGTGCATCACGCCGATGATGTAGCTGCGCACACTCAAGTAGCGCAAGCCTTCGATGAAGGTCACGAGCAGGGCCTCCCAGAGCAGCACGTAGACCAATCCAAAGCCGAGTGCGCGTGTATTCATGAGGCCCGCCCACGTGAAAATCGAACTGTAGGCCGCCGCGCCCATGGCTGCCGCAACGCCCGCAGCAACTGCCGCAGACCCCACGCTCTCATCGTCGCTCCCCAACACGGTGACGACGATGGCGACGAGCACGGCCAGCGGCGCCGTTACCGACAGCGTCGCGCCCAGCTTGGCGAGCACGATGGCCAACCGCGAAACCGGCTTCATCGTGAGCAGGCCCAGCGTACGGTCCTCGACTTCGTTCCCGAACGCCGTCGTCGCTATGGTCATTACCGTTATCGGCAAGAAGGTTGCGATGACCAACGGGTCAAGCACGCTGTTGACCAGGTCTTCGCCATCTGCCAACGCGCTAATGGCAATGGCCGTGCCCAGCGGGACCAACGCAAACACGACGATGACCGCCAGTCGCTTCAGGCTCGCCGCCTGCCGCAGTGAGACCAAGAAGAGCGCGCCGTTCACCGCTGCACCACGTAGGTAAAGACGCTCTCCAGTGAGTCGTCCAGCGGCTCGACGCGGTAGAGGCGGCTGCCGACCTCTTGCGCCAACCGCGCGACCACGCTCTGGAACTCGCCGATGTTGCCCGTCTGCACGTCGATCGCGCCGTCGGCGAGCGATATCGATTCGACAGCGGGGTTGCGCACCAGCGCTGCGGCCATGTCGCGCTGCTTGGAAGCCACCACGCGCACCATGAACGGGCGCTCGTCCAGCTTCTCACGGATAGCGCGGTAGTCGCCGGACGCCGCCAGCTTGCTGCTCACCATCAGCAGGATGCGCTCCGCCAGCGCCTCCACCTCCTCCAGGATGTGCGAGGAGATGAGCACGGTCTTGCCGGAGGCGGCGAATCGCTGCACCATCTCGCCGAAGTGGAGGCGCTGGCGCGGGTCGGTGCCGTTGAGCGGCTCGTCCAGTATCAGCACCTCCGGGTCGTGCACGAGGGACGCCGCCATGCGGATGCGCTGGCGCATGCCGCGGGAGTAGCCCCCGATGCGCCGCCCTTGTGCTTCCACCAAGTCGACTGCACGAATCGCTTCGTCGACCGCATCGCTGTCCTGTACGCCCTGCAGACGCGCGGCGAACGTCACGAACTCGCGGCCTGTCATGAAGGGGTACAGCGCGTCATGCTCCGCCATCACGCCGATGCGCCGGTAGAGCTCCGGGTTGCCGCGCGACGGTTCTCCCAGCACCCGCACCTCACCCTCCGACGGCGCTGCGAGTCCGGCAATGATGTGCAGCAGCGTCGTCTTGCCGGCGCCGTTCGGCCCCAGGATGCCGGAGATGCCCGGGTGGACGTCGAACGTCACGTCGTTCACCGCCACCACGTTGCCGTACCACTTGGACACCGCGTTCACCTGGATGGTGGGCGATGCGTATGTCGTCATAAGGCCAGCCTCCTGTAGCGTCGCCACAGCAGCAGGCACGGCAGTAGTGTCAGCGCAATGTACGTTGCGACCGGGAAGGCTGCGTTTAGCTTGGCCACCTCGGTGCCCGACGGCGACCCCGGCTCTACATCGAAGATCAGGTCGCTAATGTTGGCAGGCGTCTGAAAGAGGTTGGCCAGCGCAACGTACGGCGCCGAATCGCCGATGATAGGCGTGCATTCCACTTCTCGAGTAATCTCGTCTCCTTGTACTGCTACCGTCTCAGTGCAGTCCCCTGCGATGAGGCCGTCGGTGAAAAACGAGGAGACGAGGAAGGCGCCGATGACGAGCGCGGCCACGTAGGCGCGCCGCGAAATCACCGTTGTTACTGCCAGTGGGATTGCCGTGATGAACAGCGCGTACACGACGCCCGCTGCAAGGAAGCGCGGGATGTCCAGCCAGTTATCGCGCAGATACTCCAGCTGCTCGTCTGCCGTAAGGATGAGGCCCGCTTGCAGGATGATCTGGCCGGAGTACACCAGCGCCAGCACGACGATGAAGAAGGCGAGGAAGCGCGCCACAAGGTAGTCGGTCGAGGTCAGCGGACGCACCAGGTAGAGTTGCAGCACGTTGTATTGGCGGTCGGACAACAGCAACTCGGGCGCCATGACTGCTGCAAAGATGACGAGCAGCGTGCCCACAATGCCGTAGTAGTCGGACGGGCCGGGCACGAAATCACCTTCGGACACGACGGAGAGGATGAGGACGAAGACGAGCGCAGGGGAGATTGCGCCAAGGAAGAGCAGCACGGGCAGAATCTTGGCCCGCCCGCCGCGCCCGATGCCCAAGAGCGTGCGCACACCGTTCTCGAATACCGCCCGCCGCGCACGGCTACGGCCCTCTCTCGGCCCATCGTACGATTGGTAGCCGAGGTCATAGATTTCTGCTTGGCCCTGCATCGTCATGCGGGGCCGTCTCGGAAGATGTCTGTGAGGGTACCTCGCTGTGGCGTGAGTCTGCGCAACCGCGCGCTCGATTCAACCACTGCATCGCGTATCAGGTCGTATTCCGCGTCGCCAGCTCCCTCGACGACGAGCATGTGCCCTCTCTCGATGGGCTCCACACCTTTGGCGCGCAGCGCGGCGGTGAACTCATCACGCCTATCGGCGACCTCCACCAGCAGCGACTCCGTCTCCGCCGTGAACTGCGCGACCGAACCCTGGCGCGAGACGGCTCCCGATTCAAGCACGACGACGGCATCCGCCACCCGCTCCACATCGCCCAACAGGTGGGTCGAGAGCATGATACTGATGTTGAAGGCGCGCCTCGTGCGCTTGATCAAGTCGAGCATCTCGTCGCGCCCCGACGGGTCGAGACCCGCCGTCGGCTCATCCAGCAGCACCAGTACGGGGTCGTGGACTAGCGCCTGCGCCAGCTTGACGCGCTGCTTCATACCTGTGGAGTAGCCGCCAAGCGGGCGGTAGCGCTCCTCCTCCAGCCCAACGTGGCGCAGGGTGTCAGCGGTGCGCATACGTGCGAACGCTGGGGGCAGCCCGCTTACCTGCGCCATGTGCATCAGGAACTCCGTCGCCGTCACGTTGGGCGGCAGCGCGTCATGTTCTGGCATGTAGCCGACCCGTGCGCGCCCGTCCGGCGAGCCGTACGGCTCTGCGCCCATGATGGTGGCGGTGCCGGACGTGGGGCGAATCAGTCCGAGGAAAAGCTTCATGGCCGTGCTCTTGCCCGCGCCGTTGGGCCCAAGCAGGCCGGTAATGCCGGACTGGACGCTGAAGGACGCGTTGTCGAGCGCGATAGTGGGTCCGTAATGCTTCGTCAGCCCGCGCGCCTCAAGCAGATCAGCCATTGAGGACATTGTACCCGTGCTACATCTTGCGTGCAGCGATCCATAGCCGTGGGCCCGTCATCTCGGCAACGATGATGACAACCGTGTCGACGCATATCCAGAGTGAGCCGGTGTTGGAGAGGCCAGGCCGCCCCCCATGACAGGTTGTTCAGGTATGCCGATCACCGGAAGCCGTAGCAGATTGGCGGGACTGCCGCTGTATTGAAAGGCACGTTCACGCTAAGGAAGCGTGCCGTGCCTGCTCCGGCCTGGCTTTCGGCGTCGTAGCACCGCTTGTCAGAGTAGGCGGTGGCCAGCGAGATGACGACTGCTGGAGCCATTGGCCACCTCAAGAGTCCACAGTCCGGTTGGGCGCGTCGAATACCGACTTCACCGCTACGCCAGGAGCTACCAGCATGTTGTAGGCGGCGAGGGGCCCTATCGGTGCTTGTATGAATGGTGCACCTCGGCATGCGGAAACGGACATGACCTACCGTGTTCCGCGATGCCTTGCCCCCACAGCCATATGGCGGCGGCAACGATGATAGGAAGCGTCATGTTGATGGTGCCCCACACCAGCAGGTCCTGTTCTCCTCCTCGTAGCAGGGCGGGCCAGCTCCAGAAGAGCACCGAGCCAACCGCGAGCACAGAGCAAGAAAAGGCGGTGACGGAGGTGCCCTGCTTAGGCTCGCTGCTGCCTGAGCCGAGCCGCCGCTCCCCTGAGCAAGAGCGCTGCGCAGGGCGATGATGATGGCGATCGCCATTAGCCAGTGCAGCAGTTCCCACGCGGGAGATGGCTCGACGGGGTACGGTTGGTCGGTTCCAGAGTACTGCCTCGAAACGACGATGAAGTACGCTGCGACTGCGAGGCCTGTCAACGCCAAGGAGAAGGTGAGTAGGCATGCTCCAGCCGTGGGCGTTCTCTAGGGCCACCGTCGTATTAGGCGGCTCCGCTCGTGACGCCCTGTTGCTGCTCGCTGGCGCTTTGCTTCCTACACCTTGCCTGCGGCTCTCCAGATGCGCACGCCAATCATGCCGGTGAGCACGATGTAGAGCGTGTCGATGTACGCCCAGAGGCTGCCGATGGACATCTCCTCGCCGTTTGCCACCACCGTCTGCTGCACGTGGTCGTTTAGCTCAGCCGACCACTGGAATGCAAAGGCGATCAGGAGAGCCATGGAGGCATAGAAGGGAACGTTTACGTCGAGAAAGCGCCGTGCGTCATTCCCTGCGCCCTCGTCTGCTTCCATTTGATTCTTGCAGTAAAGCGCGCCACCTACCGCGATGATGACCCCGGCAGCCATGAGCCAGTTGATAACCGACCATTCAGGCTGATCGACGCCGAAGATGAATTTGATGGCCACTAGCAGCGCCACCAGCACCGTGTAGACGGAGAGCAATCTCAGCAGTATGGCCATGGTTGTTATCTCCTAATGTCCGAGGCTCGGCGTTAGGCCTTCAGTCCACCGGTCGCTTTCAGGCGGAACGCCACAGCTGCCTGCCGGCTGCGGCCAGTGCCAGCGGTATTCCAACGTCCAGGAAGTTCCAGACCAGCCAGTCGGCGTCTCCAGTCTCCCGCAGCAAGTGGGACCAGTTCCAGAAGAAGAGGATCGCCACGGCAAGCGTGCCGTAGAAGATGGCGTTGACGCTTGTGAATCCCGGGAGGTCTGCACCCTCGCCGCGGTCGTAGCGCTGCTTGTGAACGAACGCGCTGACGATGCTGATGAGCAAGGCAATAGCCATGAAGTAGTCCAGAATCTCCCAGATGGGATACGACTCATCCCCACCAGGGTGGTACCAGGCGACGGCGATGAAATGTACTGCCACCGCGAGCCCCACGAGACTGAGGTAGATGGATAGGAGACGTATAGCGATCGACATGAGCGGCCTCCCTTGCATTCGTTGACGCGGAAATACTCCGTGCAGTGCCGGAGTTGCCCACACACGAGTATAGGAACCCCGTAGAACAGCCCCTATGGCTTTCGCATTCCTATTTTGGGCAGGTGTTGTGTCGTTGACGGGCGGGATGCACGACTGCTACTGTAAGCGCATGGACAAGCGCTGCTGTCCCACGATGCACTAGGGCCGGAACCGCCCCGCGGCGGTGCTGCGCCCTGTGACGCTCTCGCTCACGGGGCGCTTTTGATATCAGAGCCCGTGCTAGTTGGTGAAGCCAGCGTCAGTGCAACGGCAAGGAGCCCTTATGGCCACCCCCTCTCAACCCGGTCTGATGGATAACACCAAGGGTGTCATCCCCTACCTCGCGGTCGAGCCCGACGAGTTTGAGGCGGAACTCGCCCGCCTGCGATCGGGAGCCATTGACGAAACAACGTTCCAGCCGTGGCGGCTGCGACGCGGCGTCTACGGACAGCGCCAGCCTGACGCTCAGATGATGCGCATCAAGTTTCCCGGCGGACTCGGCACTGCCGATCAGCTAGACGCGATGGCCGACGTCGTCGAGCGCTACGCCCCACTCAAGAGGGGGCATATCACCACTCGTGAGAACATCCAGTTGCACCACATCAAGCTGGAAGATGCTGCATCCGTCATGCGCGTGCTCGGCGAGGCGGGCCTGAGTACGCGCGAGGCGTGCGGCAACACCGTCCGCAACGTCATCGCCGACCCCATGATCGGCGTCGACCCTCAGCAGGTCTTCGACATCACCCCTTACCTCGTCGCCTTTGTGCGCCGCTTCGTTCGCCATCCAGTTACGCAGTCGATGCCGCGCAAGTTCAAGACGGCCTTCTCGTCGGGCGAGCACGACCCGGCGCTCGTTGGGATGCACGACCTTGGGTTCGTCGCGCGCGTTCGCGACGGCGTCAAGGGCTTCAAGATGGTCATCGGCGGCGGCACCTCCATCATGGCCAAGGAGGCCGCGACGCTCTACGAATTTGTCCCTGTCGATGACTACCTGCGCGTCTCGGAGGCGGCGCTGCGCGTCTTCAACCAGGCCGACGAGCTGCGCCAGAACAAGATGATGGCGCGCATAAAGGTGCTCATCCACCGCAAGGGCATCGACGCCGTGCGCGCCCTCGTTGAAGAAGAGCTGGGGAAGGAGTGGGCGCTCAAGGGCGACTTCGACCCGATACCCCTCATGGCCTTCGCGCAGGAAGAGCCGCCGTCTCTTGCCCCTGACGCGGCCGCGGGCAGTGACGTCAAGGCGTATATGCTCTGGAAGCAGACGAACGTCTTCGCCCAAACGCAGCAAGGCTACAACGTCGTCTACGCTAAGGTGCCCCGTGGCGACCTCTCACCCGAGCAGTTCCACGCGCTAGGTGCACTCGCTCGCGAGCACGGCTCCTCCACCATCGCTCTCGGCGCCGAGCAAAACATCGCGCTGCGCTGGGTGCCCGATGGCAAGCTTCACGATGTCTGGCAGGGGCTTGAGCGGATCGGCCTCGGTGATGCAGAGGTCCACACGATTAGCGATGTGACCGCTTGCCCGGGCACCGACTCGTGCAAGCTGGGCATCACGTCGTCGATGGGCCTCAATCGCGCGATCACCGACGCGATGGCCGGCTGGAACGGCTTGCTGGAGGATCCGCTCGTCAAGAAGCTACACATAAAGGCGTCGGGGTGTCCCAACGGTTGCGGACGCCATCACCTGGCGCACATCGGCTTTCAGGGCGCATCGATCAAGGGGCCGGATGGCAACCAGATACCGGCGTTCGAGGTCTACCTGGGCGGCCACTATGACGAAGGGCAGCTGGCCTACGGCAACCGCGTCAAGGTCAAGGTGCCCTCTAAGCACGTCCCTTCCGCCGTGCGCCGGGTGCTCGACTACTACCAGGACCAGCGCACGCAGGGCGAGGAGTTCAACGACTTCGTCCAGCGTGTGGGGCTCGACGCATTCGAGGCCATACTCGCCGAGTTCAAGGAGATAGGTCCGCTCTCCAAGGACACGCTCGACTTCTACATGGACTGGGGCAAGACGGTGCTTTACAAGCTGGAGCGCGGCGAGGGCGAGTGCGCCGTCTAGCACCGCCTCGCGGCGGTCTCCCTGCCGCCGTAGCGTTCGGTGCGATTGCCCTACTATCCGCCGTCTCTTGCACCACGTCCGACGGCGGCGATGAGCCCACGCCCACGCCGCCTGCAACGGTGACTCCCACGATTGCGCCGCTGCCAACGCCAACGCCCGCCCGCTCGCTCGACATCAGGACGGTGCTGCCCAAGGATGCCATTCCCGCCATCCTCAATCCCATATTCGTCAGCGGCGCGGAGGCTGACGCTCAAATGGTGCCGCAAGACCTCGTCATCGGCGTCTCCATCGACGGCGACCACCGCGCCTACTCCACCTCGCAGCTCTCTTCCCACGAGGTCGTCAACGACACTGTCGGCGGCAGACCCATCGTGGTGACATGGTGACCGCTCTGCTTTACGGGCATGGTCTTTGCCCGCGAGATAGAGGGAAAGGAACTCACCTTCGGCGTATCCGGTAAACTGATCATGAACGCCGTGGTGCTCTACGATCATCAGACCGACACGCTCTGGAGCCAGTTCCTCACCGAAGCGGTCGAGGGGCCGCTAACCGGTACGGAGCTGGAACTGCTGCCTGCGCAACTGACGACGTGGGAGCGCTGGTCGATGGAGCACCCCGACACGCTGCTGCTCGATCGCTCCCTCTCCGGCGGGCCGCGAATCGACCCGTACTACGACTACTACCTGCGCAACTCAGCGGGCATACAGGGCGAGACCAATCCCGACGACCGCCTGCCGCCGAAAGAGCTCGTTGTCGGCCTCGATTGGGGCGAGACCGCCCGCGCCTACGACTTCAGCTCACTCCTATCTGCTCCCGTCGTCAACGACACCTACAGCGATCAGCCCATCGTCGTCGTGTTCGACCCCAATTCCGCTGCGAGCGCGGTCTACAGCCGCACACCCGCCGATGGACGTGTCCTGACATTCGAGCCTGACCAACAGGCTATGCGCGACGTCGAAACCGGCTCAACGTGGTCGCTCCTCAGCGGCTCGGCTAGCGCGGGTCCGCTCAAGGGTGAACGCTTGCAGCAGCTCCGCTCCTTCGTCTCCTTCTGGTTTGCATGGAGCGATTTCTACCCTGACACTGAACTGCACGCGCCGGAGGACGGGGCATGACCCCGCGTCTTCGTAGAGGCGCCCGCGCCGCCCTGCTGGTGCTCGCGCTGGCGACCGTTGGGGCTGGCTCCGCCTGTGGTGGCGGCAATGGCAGCAGCGATGCTGAGATTAGCGTCCCCGACGTGACCATCGTCGCCTACAACAATCAGGACGTCTTTGGTGGCGAGGAGGTAAGCCTCCATCGGTTGATTGAGCGCACGGACAAGCCGATCGTCCTCAACTTCTGGGCAGGCTTGTGCCCCCCCTGCCGCGCCGAGATGCCGCACTTCCAAGAGGTCTATGACGAGCGTGCGGACGACTTCCTGCTCGTTGGTATAGACATCGGCCCCTTCATGCTGCTGGGCACGCGTGAGGACGGCCAGGCACTGCTTGACGAGCTGGGCATCACCTACCCCTCGGGCACCACGTTCGAGGAGATGGTTGTCCGTGATTTCGAAGTTCTTGGCATGCCCACCACCATCTTCCTGACCCCGGACGGCGCCGTCCACCGCAGCTTCTCCGGCCTGCTCAACAAGGAGAAGTTCATAGATCTGCTGGAAGAAGTGCTCTAAGACTTCCTACGCATCCCCGCCACTCCCGCGATCCAACTCCGTTGTTAAACGTTCCCCGCTAACGTTTAATTGGGCGCGCGGTATTCGACTTCTTGTAATGGGGTAGCGTCGGTGCGGCGTGAGACAGTAGGGCGATACGAGACGGCAAGAGTGGGGGGCGAGGAGGTGCGCGCCTTCGTCCCGGATGCGCTGCCGCCGTCGCCGCCGATCGCGCTTGATGGGCCGCTGCAACAGGCGCTCGAGGACGCGACGCTCGCTATCGGCAGGCTCGACGGCGCCGCAATGCAGTTGCCGGATCCGGGCGTCTTCGTTGATACCTGCGTCCGCAAGGAGGCCGTACTATCCTCGCAGATCGAGGGGGTCGAAGCGTCGCTGTCTGACCTGCTGCTCTACGAGGTGGACGGGACGCCGGCGGCGCCGCTCGCTGCAGCTGAGGCCGCCGGTTGCGTAGCCGCCTTGCAACACGGACTATCCCGCCTGGAGGAGGGGATTCCGCTGTCGAACCGGCTGCTGCGCGAGATGCATGCGGTCCTATTCGCGCACGACAGGAACGCGCAGTGTTCACCCGGTGAGTTCCGGCGAGTACAGGTGCGGGGTGGCGGGCCGAACCCTGCCACCGCCCGCCACGTCCCGACGCCGCCCGCTGCCGTCCCCGACTGCATGGGGGCGTTGGAGTCCTTCTTAAGCGCTCGCAGCTGGGGCTTGCCGGTGCTAGTGCGCGCAGGGTTAGCTCACGCTCAATTCGAGGCCATCCACCCCTTCGTGGAAGGCAACGGCCGCATCGGGCGGCTGCTCGTCACGCTCGTGCTGTGCCAGGCGGGAGTGCTGCGCCAACCGCTGCTCTATCTGAGCCGCCACTTCCTGCGCCGCCGCGGCGACTACTACGACCTGCTGAATGCGGCGCAGGGTTCGGGCGATTGGGAGGCATGGCTGGCCTACTTCGTCGATGGCGTGCGTGAGACGGCTGAGCACGCAACGGAGGCGTCGCGGCGGCTGTCAGAGGTGTTCGCGAATGACGGCGCGGCCATCGAGCGCGACGCCGGACGCCGTGCGGCATCCGCCCTTCGGCTGCACGAGGCGCTGAAGGAGTGCCCGATTCTCTCGATCACCGAGGCGAGCAACCGAACGGGGCTCTCCTTCCCCGCCGTTTCATCGGCGATGATGGTGCTGGAGCAGCACGGCATCGCCCGCGAAATCACCGGTCATGCCCGCGCGCGCATATTTGCGTACGAGCGGCATTTGAACGCCGTCGAGAACTAGCCCTCGGCTAGTTTCCTTCCCCTCCGTCAGGGCGCTCGCCGCGCGTCATTCGGGTGATGGGGTCAAGCAGGTTCGTGAACTCCATTGGGAAGATGTACTTGGTCGACGGACTTGCGCCGATGTCCTTCATCGTCTCCATGTACTGGAGGCTCATCGTGCGCGTGTCGGCCTGGCTCGCGGCAGCGTTGATGCGCTCGAGCGCCTGCGCGAACCCTTCCGCGCGCAGTATTGTTGCCTGACGGTCGCCCTCTGCAGTAAGGATGGCCGACTCGCGCGCGCCTTCCGCGCGCAAGATCGCGCCGCGCTTCTCGCCGTCGGCACGATTCACCTCCGCGTCGCGCTCGCCCTCCGCTTCAGTGACGGCTGCGCGCCGTGTGCGTTCCGCCGACAGCTGGCGGTTCATCGCGTCCTGCACGTCGCGTGGCGGCTCGACCTCGCGTATCTCCACGCGCGTGACCTTCACGCCCCAGTTCACTGTTACCTCGTCCAGCTTCACCTGCAGACGCGAGTTGATCTCCTCGCGCTTGGAGAGCACCTCGTCGATTTCCATCTCGCCGATGACAGCGCGCAGGCTGGTCATGGCGAGCGCCTGTGCTGCGGCCTCGAAGTTGCTCACCTGCAGTACCGTATCCTCCGGCCTGTCCTCCAGCACGCGCATGTAGACGAAGAAGTCGATGTCGATGGGTGCGTTGTCGCGCGTAATGCTCGTCTGACGCGGAATCGGGATCGGCACCTCGCGCAAGTCCGCCCGCGACGAGCCGTTGTTGACGAACGGCCATAGCCAGCGGAGTCCCGGGCCGCGGACCCCCGAGTACTGCCCGAACGTGAACACGATCATGCGCTCGTACTGCTTTATGACGTTTACTCCCCAGACCATTTGAGATCCTCCTTAACGTCTCGCTCTCTTCTCTCGCTACGTTCCAGTCCCTTCTGCTGCAGGGGTGACGAGGAGCGTGGCTCCGTCCACCCCGACGATGCGGACCTCAGTCCCGCGTTCGATGCGCCCACCGCCTACCAGCCTGCCGCGCCAGTCCTCCCCGTGAACGAACACGCCGCCTTCCGGCGATAAGGCCGTCTTGGTGCGCCCGGTTGCTCCAACAAGCATACGCCGCGCAACGACAGGATACTTGCGCCGCCGGGCGGTGACGATGTTGTAGACCATTAGCCCGCCGCCTACGGTGACAATGCTCACGATCGGGACAAACAGGGCGAGGTTGATCGTCTGCCCACTCCACACGGGCGTCGGCGTCCCGAAGTGGAGCAGAAGGACGACGGAGCCGGCGATGAAGGCAATGATCGCCGCGCCCCCCAGCACGCCGAATCCATCCACGTTGAGCTCGCCGATGGTCAGCAGTACTCCAGCCGCGATGAGCGCTGCGCCCAGCCACTGCGACGGCAGGTTGACCAGCCCCACGAAGCCCAATCCCATCAGCAGAGCGCCCGTCAGCCCAGCGACGATAGTGGAGAAGCCGCTTATCGCCTCCACCCATAGCAGCACCCACCCGAGCGAGAGTAACAGGTAGGCAATGCTGGGGTCGGCAAGGAATGACTGCATCCGGCTAAGCAGCGTGGGGCGCACCTCCGTCACCGTTAGGCCTGTTGTCAGCAATGTCACCGTCGTCTCGCTGCCGTCAGCCGCTTTGACGGTGAAGGCGCGCCCGTCAATCTGGCGCAATAGGTCGGGCACGTCCACTGCTACTAGGTCGACGACGCCTAGCTCGGCGGCTTCGGAAGCGCCGTAGGCTTTGGCCTCGCGTACTGCTTCCTCTAGCGCGCCGGCGTTGCGCCCTCGCAGGGCGGCGACCTCGCGAATGAACGCCGCCAGATCCTCCGTCGTCTTGCCCTCGAGCGTCTCCGGCAGATCCTCGCCCGTTGTGTCAACGGGTGAGGCGGCGCCTATGTTGGTGCCCGGCGCCATCGCCGCAACGTGCGCCGCCGCCGTGACAAACGTTCCCGCCGATGCCGCGCGTGCTCCCGCAGGCGAGATATAGGCGACAGTCGGCAATTGGGCGTCGAGCAGGCTGGTGACCATATCTCGCATCGCATCAACGCGCCCGCCCGGCGTGTCGATGCGCACGATGGCTACGACCGCACCGTTCTCTACCGCTTCTTCTAGCGCACCGGCCAGAAAGGAGGCAGTCGTCGGGTTGACGGCATCGTCCAGGTGAATGAGGACAGCTTCGCCGCCGCTCGACTGGCCGCGCACGAGGCCTGTTAGCCCGGCAATGAGCAAAGTTGTGGCGACCACGGCGCGCAGCGCCAACAGTAGCCGCTTGCGAGGCCGGGTCGATAGCAGTGACGTCACGCCTATAGTGTAACGGCAACCGTCCGTGCGAGCCCCGGTGGTATACTTCTCTAGTAGCCCCCTCCTTGGGGGCTTTGTGGTGTAAGGCCATGGCGAACGACAGGCTTGCGACCATCATTGCGCGCAACGCCGAGATTGAAGAGATGCTCGGACAGCCTGATGTCGTCTCCGACCCTGAGCGGGTTGGCAAGCTTGCCAAGGAGCGCGCGGAACTGCAGCCCGTCGTGTTGCTGCACGGGCGCCTTGAGGAGGCGAAGAGTGCGCTCGAGGAGGCTGCCGCTCTCACCAATGACGACGACCTCGACCTCGCGGAGCTGGCAGAGGCGGAGCACGCCACGCTATCGGAGCGCGTCGCGGCGTTGGAAGGGGAGCTGACCCAAGCGCTAGCGCCCAAGGATCCGAACGACGACAAGAAGGCCATCGTGGAGGTTCGCGCAGGGACGGGCGGCGACGAGGCGGCGCTCTTTTCCGCCGACCTCTACCGTATGTACACCCGCTACGCCCAGGAACACAGCTGGCGTGTCGACGTCGTTAGCTCCAGCATTACCGAGCAGGGCGGTTTCAAGGAAATCGTCTTCGAGGTGGACGGGCACGGCGCGTTTGGGCGCCTCAAGCACGAGAGCGGGGTGCATCGCGTCCAGCGCGTGCCTACTACGGAGGCGCAGGGGCGCATCCACACCTCCACCGCCACGGTTGCCGTCCTCCCCGAGGCGGAGGAGGTGGACGTTGAGATTGCGGACGCCGACCTGCGCATCGACATCTACCACTCGGGCGGCCCGGGCGGCCAGAATGTCAACAAGGTGGCCACTGCGGTGCGCATCGTTCACTTGCCTACCGGCCTCACCGTCACCTCGCAGGACGAGCGCTCGCAGCTGAAGAACAAGACCAAGGCGATGACCGTTCTCCGCTCCCGCCTCTTGGAGCAGCAGCTGCGTGAGGAGCAGGAACGGACCGGCCAGTTGCGCCGCTCGCAGGTCGGCACGGGCGAGCGCTCCGAGAAGGTGCGTACGTACAACTTCCCGCAGGACCGGCTGACCGACCATCGCGTCGGCCTCACAGTCCATGGCCTCGACGACATACTTGCCGGCAAGCTCGACCGCGTCATCACAGCGCTGCTGGAAGACGAGCAGGCGCGGTTACTCCGGGAGGCGGTCGCGTGACGACGGTGCGTGTGCTGCTCCGCTCGACGGAGCGGCGCCTCGCCCGTGCGGGCATCGGTGACGCGCAACTCGAGGCGGAGTTGCTTCTCATGTGCTCCCTGGGCATCGACCGCGCCGCCTTATATGCGCGTTTGGGTGACGAGCAGGGCGACGCGGGGTGCGAAGCCGTCGATGCGCTACTCCAACGCCGGCTGCGTCGCGAGCCTATCGCTTACCTATTGGGGCAGCGGGAGTTCTACGGCCTTGACTTCCTAGTCGCGCCAGGGGTCCTCATTCCCCGTCCCGACAGCGAGAGCCTGGTGGAGGAGGCCTTGCGCCTGCTGCGGCCCCCCGGCGAAGTATCCGCCGTCATCGCCGACGTGGGTTGCGGGAGCGGCGTGCTCAGCATCGCGCTCGCCGTCGCGCTGCCGAGCGCGCGTATCCATGCCATCGACATTTCGGAAGCGGCACTCAACCTGACGGCACGCAACGCAGAGCGCCACGCCGTATCGGCACGCGTGCATTTGCACCATGGAAGCCTGCTGGAGCCGTTGCAGGAGCGCGTCAATGTCATCGTCGCCAACCTGCCCTACGTGCCGGCGTCGCAAATCCCACTCCTAGAGCCGGAAGTGAGCCGCTACGAGCCGCGCGAGGCGCTCGACGGCGGCGATGACGGCCTCGACCTCGTGCGCGCACTCCTTGCATCCGCACCTGGCGCTATGCGCGACGGCGGCGCGCTAATTTGCGAACTCGATTCGGCGCAGATGGTGGAGGCACAGGCAGCCGCGAGAGTTGCGTTTCCCAAAGCGCGCATCCGAGCTGCTCATGACCTAGCGGGCCGCGAGCGTGTGCTGGTCGTTGAAACTGCGTAGGCGCGCAGGCACTCTCAGTCCGCGCTATGATGCGCACATGCAACAGCCCCCCCAACGCTCATCACAGCAGCAGTTCGGCGCGACGGCGGCGAACTACGTCACCAGCGCAGCGCACCGGACCGGTGATAGCTTGCGCCTCGTGGAAGAGGCGTTGGCCAAAGACGGGCGGCGCTTTGCCACGGCGGTCGATATTGCCACCGGCCCCGGCTTCACTGCTTTCGCCACCGTGCCGTTTGCCGACACCGTACTCGCTACTGACCTGACGCGCGAGATGCTGACGCAGGTGACCCGCGTCGCCAAGGAGCGCGAAATCAAGGGCGTCGAGCGCGTTCTCGTCGCCGCTGAGTCGCTGCCCTTCCGCGATGCCTCGATCGACCTGCTCACCTGCCGTACCGCCGCTCACCACTTCCTCGACCCCGACGCATGGCTCGCAGAGGTCACGCGCGTTCTCGAGCCGCGCGGCGTCTTCATCTTCTGCGACACCGTTTCGCCCGAAGATAGGGCTATCGCCGACTGGATGAACGAAGTGGAGGAACGCCGCGATCCCAGTCATGTCCGCAATCGCTCACCCATCGGCTGGCAGCGCTCCGTCGAGGCGGCTGGCATGCGAGTTACTGATACGGCAATGACTAGGGTCTGGCTGGAGTTCGTCGACTGGTGTGCGCGCGCACACGTGTCTGAAGAGGAGACGCGCGCGTTGGAGGTCGACTTTCGCGACGTCGGGCCGGATCACGTTGCGGCGTTCGCCATGGAGCGCGACGATGACACGATCAGGTGGGGTTGGGACGTGCTGGTGCTGCGCGCCGAAAAGCTTTAGGCGCCGTTCAGCATCGCGCGTTGCGCCGCCGCAAGGCTCGCGCCCGCCGGTAGTTCGAAGCTCTGCGCCAGCAGTGCCTCCTCCAACGCCGAGAGGAACAGGAAGACGTTCGTTTCCGTTGCGTTGTAGCCCATCAGCCCCACGCGCCAGACGGAATTGGCAATCTCCCCCAACCCGGAGCTGATCTCGAGGCTGTGGCGGTCGAGCAGATGCTTGCGGACTGCCGCCGGGTCGACGCCTTCCGGGACGTTGATGGTCGTCAGCGACGGCAGGCGATTCGGCTCGCTGGCGAACAGGCTCAAGCCCATCGCCTCGAGGCCGGCCTGTAGGCCGTCCGCCGCGCGCGCATGCCGCCGCCAGCTATTCTCGACGCCCTCTTCCAAGAGCACCCGCAATCCCTCTCGCAGCCCGTAGAGGTTGCTGATGGGTGCCGTGTGATGGTAGCCACGCAGTTCGAAGTAGGAGCGCAACTGGTTCATGTCTAGGTAGTAGCTCTGGACGGGCGTCTTACGGAGCCGGAGCGTCTCGACCGCCCGCTCGCTCAACGTTATGGGTGCGAGCCCCGGCGGGCATGCCAGGCACTTCTGTGTGCCCGAGTAGGCCACGTCGATGTCCCACGCGCCCACCTGCAACTCCACTCCGCCCAGCGAGGTAACAGCGTCGACGATGACGAGTGCGCCATGGTCGTGCGCGGCCTCCGCCACCGCCTTCACGTCCGAGAGCACACCGGTGGACGTCTCGGCATGGACGACCGCGACCGCCTTGACCGAACGGTGGCGCGTTAGCTCGTCGCGGATGCGCTCAGACGAGGCTGGCTCGCCGTACGCAAAGTGCACCGTGGCGACGTTCGCGCCCGCCCTGCGCGCAATTTCGGAAAGACGCTCGCCGAAGTAGCCGTTGGCCGCGACCACCACCGTGTCGCCCGGCTCGACGATGTTGACGATGGCGGCCTCCATACCGGCGGTGCCAGTGCCCGAAACCGGCCACGTGAAGGCGTTGCTGGTGCGAAACACGACGCGCAGCATCGCGTTCACGTCGTCCAGCACCTGTAGGAAGTCGGGGTCCATGTGGCCGAGCAGCGAAGCGGTCATCGCGCGGATGACGCGCGGGTGGACGTTGCTCGGCCCTGCGCCCATGAGCACACGCGCAGGCGGCACAAATTCCGACTGGTAGCGTTCCATCACCCGTCCATACGGACCGCAATCATCATGCGGAGCAGTGGGATCTGGCCTGTCCTCCACTACTGACTGGGCAGGCCGAAAGCGGAGTATAGCAGCAGAGCATGAGCGCGGTTAGCCCCGTCCTGACCGCCTGCTGGCGCCAGCTGCGCAGCGACTACCCGCATCGAGACATGGGTAGGAGGCGGCATGGAAAGACGAGGGTTTTGGACACTCATTTTGAACTTTTATACAAAGTTTAGTATTTGACCATATGTCAGGCACAACCTGCTTGAATAATCCAACACACTACTGCCAATTTATCAGTCTATAGACTACTAAATACGGTGATGAATTGGGTCTATAATTCGGAAAATGCATAGAAAGTTAATTGACTGTTTCTTATATAACGACTAATTTTGGCCGTGCTCGGTTTAGGTAATCTCGCCCCATTGGGCCCCACCAGAGGAAGACGATGGAAGGTCTTCACACGCCGGTTTTGAGTAGACAAGTGTTAGATGCCATGGCTCCCCGTGATGGCGGCGCCTACATCGACTGCACGCTCGGGAACGGTGGTCACGCTGCGCGCATTGCTCAGGCCTGTGCACCCACCGGCAAGCTGCTCGGCCTCGATGCGGACGCCGAGGCCATCGACGTCGCGGCATCGACGCTTGCGCCCTACGGCGAGCGAATCCGCATTGTCAACGCCAACTTCCGCGACCTCGGCAGCGTCGCCCACGCGGAAGGATTCGTTCCGGCCGACAGCGTCCTCTTCGACCTCGGCGTCTCGTCTCGCCAACTGGACGTCGCGCGGCGGGGCTTCTCCTTCCGGCAGAGCGAGCCACTCGACATGCGGTTCGGGCAGGACGGAGGACCGACGGCGGAGGAGATAGTCAACACATTGGACGAGGGCGCGCTGGCCGACTTGCTGTACCAGTACGGCGAGGAGCCGCGCTCCCGAAGGATCGCGCGCGCCATCGTGCAGGCGCGGCCCATCACAGACACCGCGCGGCTGGCGGAGACCGTAGCTCGTGCTTCTGGCTACCGGCGCGGCCGCACTCACCCCGCTACGCGCACCTTTCAGGCTCTGCGCATAGCGGTGAACGACGAATTGGACGCGCTCCGTGCGGGGCTCGCGCGGGCAGTCGAAATCCTGGTCGAGGGCGGGCGCCTCGTCACTATTGCCTACCACTCCCTCGAGGACCGCATCGTCAAGTCACTTGTCCGCAACGATGCACGTCTCGAGCCATTGACCAAGCGAGTCGTCAAGCCCGAGCCAAGTGAAATTGCAGCAAACCGACGTAGCCGCAGCGCGCGCTTGCGTACTGCTCAGAAGATCGCGTCGGAGGAGGCACGTGCAGCATGATGAACCGAGAGACGCTCTACACGGCTATCGACGTCGGTACGACCAAGGTCGTCACCCTCGTTGCCAGGGTCTCGCCCAACGGCGGCGTGGAGATATTGGCCGCCGGATACTCCACCTCGTTCGGCATGCAAAAGGGCTTGGTCGTCGATCCTGACGAACTCAGCAGGTCCGTCCGCCAGTCGATTGCGGATGCGAAGGAGGTTTACGGCAAGCCCTTGCCGCCAGCATTCGTTGGCGTCACAGGCGCGCACTTGAGCTGCGTTAACGTCGAAGCCAGCATCATGCGCGACGACGGCGACCAGGCGGTGTCCGACTCCGACGTCAACAAGCTGCTCAGTTCGTCACTTGACGGGAAGCAGGTAAGCACTGCGCGGCGGATGGTGCACATCATTCCGCGCACCTACGTCGTCGATGGAATGGATGGAGAGGTGGGTGTGCGCAACCCCATCGGCCTCAACGGCACGCGCTTGAGCGCTGAGTCGCACGTGGTTCTAGGCGACCGCGAGGAACTGCGCAGCATCGCACGCGTCGTACGAAAGGCGGGCGTTCCTGTAAAGGGCATGGTGCTCGAGCATCTTGCCAGCGCCGAGTCCGTCCTCACGGCCCACGAACGCGAGGTCGGCGTCGTCCTGGCCGACAGCGGGGGCGGCACGACCGACGTGGCCATCTTCACCGACGGGGCGGTCTGCTACACCTCGGCGATCCCGATTGCCGGCTACCACTTCACCAACGACCTCGCGCTTGCGCTCGGCCTGACGTCTGAGCAGGCAGAGGAGGCCAAGCTGCGCTACTCCGCCGCCCTTGCCAACAACAAGGAGGTGGACCCGCACGTCTCCGAGACCATTAGCAAGCTCCTGAACGAGCGTGCGGAGGAACTGGTGCGGCTAATACTCGGACGCGTCCGCGACGCCGGCTTTTCGCGCGTACCCCCGGGCGGCGTCGTCTTGACCGGCGGCACTTCCAAGCTGCCGGGGCTTGCCGGACTGTTGGCGGAGCACGGGGCATGCTCCGTACGCCTCGGAGCGCCCACCACCACGCTAGGCGTCCCAGCCGCGATGAAGGACGCATCGTACTCCACGGCAGTTGGGCTGCTCCTGTGGGGAATCCGCCACCAGCACGCGGGCGCTGTGGCGCTCGACACCTCCGCGCCGATTTCGATCGGCAAGCGGATGCGCAGCTGGTTTGGGAGCAGGCCGTCGGATGACCGGAGCAAGGTGCCTGCCTAAGTACACCACCACTCGCGGCCCGAGCCGAAGCGGTGGGCCGCCGTCAACGCAGGGAAACGAACGCCAGGAGCAAAAGGGTAAAGGAGAAGGAAGAGATGAATATGTACGGAGTGAATCATTTACCCCCCGCTGACGGGATGGCCCAGGTCAAGGTCATCGGCGTAGGCGGCGGTGGTTGCAATGCGGTTAACCGCATGTACCGGGAGCGTGTGCCGGGAGTCGAGTACCTAGCGGTCAACACCGACACCCAGCACCTGCTCCGCTCGGAGGTGCCGGTCAAGATCCGTATCGGTGACAAGCTCACCCGCGGACTCGGCGTCGGCGGCGACCCCTCAATCGGCAGGGACGCAGCGGAGGAGTCGCGGGAGGAACTCTACGAGGCAGTGCGCGGTGCCGACATGATTTTCATCGCTGCCGGAATGGGCGGCGGGACCGGCACGGGCGCGGCCTCCGTCATGGCCGAGGTGGCCAAGGAGACAGGAGCGCTGACCATCGCCGTCGTCACCAGGCCCTTCAGCTTCGAGGGTCGCAAGCGCGGCAAGAATGCTGATGACGGCCTCGCTCTCCTACAGGAGCGGGTCGACACCCTCATCATCATCCCCAACGACCGCCTTACCTCGATGTGCGAGGAGGAGGTCACGGCTGAGCAGGCCTTCAAGGTGGCTGACGACGTGCTGCGGCAGGGCGTTCAGTCCATTGCCGAGCTCGTCACCGTGCCCGGCGAGATCAACCTCGACTTCGCCGACGTTAAGACCATCATGAGCGGGGCAGGCCCCGCTTGGATGGCCATCGGCACGGCCAGCGGCGAGAACCGGGCGGTCGAAGCAGCCCGCAACGCCATCAGGAGCCCGATGCTTGATGTGAGCATCGAGGGCGCGCGCGGCATCCTCTTCAACATCACCGGCGGCAACGACCTTACGTTGCGCGAGGTGCAGGCCGCGGCCAACACCATCGGCCAGGTCGTCGACCCTGACGCCAACATCATCTTCGGCATGGTGCCTGACATGAAGATGGAGGACGAGGTGCGTGTGACCATCATCGCTACCGGTCTCCCGACAGCCGAGGCTGGCAGCCTGTTGACGCGCGACGACGACTCCATCTCCTCCTTCCTCCGCAGTGCGCTGGGAGAGGAAGCGGAGATGGACCTGCCGCCGTTCCTGCGCTCGGCAAGGTCGCTTCGCATCTAGTCGACAGCACGGACAATCCCCTGCAGCGCCGCTGGTACAGCCTCCTTCCATGCGCTGCTTACCGAGCACTGTTCCCTGGGCTGACAAAGGATCGGCCCAGGGGCAGGCTCGGTGGAAGAACCCCACTCTCCCCGCCCTGCTCTCTCCTCCCCCCCCTTGGGAGAGAGCAGGGGCTCTTTCTACCTCTCCCCACCGGAGGGTTGGGGCGAGAGTTCGGAACAACTTCAGATATTGCACTAAATATAGGATTTATGGGTTTCATCTTCCGAGTATGTGGTGGAATCAAAGAGCACACCACTTGACAGACGCTGCTGCGGCTGTGATAACTAGCCAATCCCTCAAAACTGGGGGAGCGGCGCTGGTATCTGGTAGCCGCAGCACGTTTACATACAATATATTGGCGTACACAACCTGACGATGTGGCGGCCCCCGTTCGCCTTAACAACGGCGGGGGTCGCCCAACAGGGTGACTATGCACTGTCCGCATTGTGGCGACCCCGACTCTCGAGTCACCGACTCGCGCGATACCGGCAACGAGATCCGGCGCCGTCGCGAGTGCAACGCATGCGGTGCACGCTTCACCACCTATGAGCGCATCCAGCAGGAGGTGCTGCTCATCGAGAAGCGCGACGGACGGCGGGAGGAGTTCCTGCGCGAAAAGCTGCTACGCTCCCTCCGCCTGGCATGCGTCAAGCGCCCATTGCCAACGGGAGCGGTCGACAAGCTGGCGGATGAGATCGAGAGCGACATCCGGCGGATTGGCCGCGCAGAAGTAAAGGCGGCTCGTGTCGGTGAGATCACCATGGAGCGCCTGCGTACCCTCGACCCCGTCGCCTACCTGCGCTACGCGAGCGTCTACCGCGACTTCGCCGACCTTGACATGTTCATCCGCGAGATACAGGCGCTAGAGTCGGCTGAGGCTAGTGGCGAGATTGACGACACGGGTCAGTTGACGCTGATCCCCAATGAATCGGCGGCGCCGCCCAAGCCCAGGCTGCGGCGAGGGCGCAAGCCCAGCATCATGGTTCCACAGCCCTAAGCAGGTTCGCGCAATGTAGAATTGCGCTATGGCCACTACCCCGCAGTTGAGCGACAATGCGCTGCGCATCCTCAAGGCGCGCTACCTGCTCGCCGGCGAATCGCCCACCGGCCTCTTCCATCGCGTGGCAGACGCCGTTGCAAGTGTTGAAGAGGAAGGTCGGGCTGCGTGGGCTGAGCGCTTCTACGAGATGATGGCGTCCGGGCGCTTCATGCCTAACTCCCCGACGCTCTTCAACGCAGGTACCGGGCAGGGCACGCTGTCGGCCTGCTTCGTGATTCCCATCGAAGACACGATGGAGTCGATAATGGCGGCAGCCACCACCACCGCCATGGTGCAGAAGTACGGAGGTGGCACAGGTTACTCGTTCGGGCGCTTGCGCGGCCGCGGCTCGCACATCTCGACGACCCACGGCGAAGCGTGCGGTGCAATCGCCGTGCTGGAGATGCTCTCCAACGTATCCGACATGATTACACAGGGCGGCAAGCGCCACGGCGCCAACATGGGCATTCTGCCCGTGAGCCATCCCGAGATACTTCAGTTCATCCACCTGAAGGACGATAACGCGACCGCTCAGAACTTCAACGTGTCCGTCGCCATTACGGACGCCTTCATGGAGGCGGTGGAGCGCGACTCGCCTTGGCCGCTGATACAGCCGCACACAGGCGAGGTCGCCGAAACGGTGGAAGCGCGCGAGCTGTGGCGACAAATCGTCGACAGCGCGTGGCGCACCGGCGACCCGGGCATCTACTTCATCGACCAGGCCAACCGGCGCAACCCCACACCGCACCTGGGGGAGCTCGAAAGCACCAACCCCTGCGGCGAGGTGCCGCTGCTGCCGAATGAAGCTTGCAATCTCGGCTCCGTCAACCTTGCGGCGTTCGTCGGCGATGGTCGCATCGACACGGGTGCGCTGGAAGCGACGGTACGCATCGCTGCCCGCTTCCTAGATGACGTGGTCAGCGCCAACGGATTCCCCGTCGA
>DAOUJX010000005.1:0-3580 GCA_034422075.1 Dehalococcoidia bacterium | reverse complement strand
GATGTGGACGACGGTGCCGCCCGCGAAGTCGAGCGCCCCATCCCCGACGTCCCCTATCCAACCGCCTCCCCACACCCAGTGGGCAATGGGTGCGTACACGAGTGACACCCAAGCGACCAGAAAGATGAGGTAGGTGGTGAACTTGAATCGCTCCACCATCGCCCCTGTAATCAGGGCCGGCGTAATGATGGCGAACATCATCTGGAAGGTGGCGAACAGTAGGTCGCCGTCGCCGGGGCTTTCTTCATTGACCAAAGGAACTCCGCTCAGTCCGGCGAGTGAGAAATCGCCAATGAAGGCACTGCCCGTGCCAAAGGCGAGGCTGTGGCCCCATAGCACCCAGACAATGCTCACCACGGCTATCGCCATGAAGCTGAGCATGATGGTGCTTATGACGTTTCTCGATCTGACAAGGCCGCCGTAGAAGAAGGCGAGCCCCGGCGTCATCAGCAGCACGAGCGCTGACGCCATCAGTAACCAAGCAATAGCGCCGCTATCCATGGGCTTGAGTCCTCCCGTGTGGAACTGGCCGGCCACGCCGACCGTACTACTTCTATGGTGGAAGGCGGATTTTGCGCCGGTGTTTCCACCAAGTTACGTTTCTGTTACAAGGCGTGCGGCCCGACGCGAGGCAGGCCGTGTTTGCTAGACTGCGCAGGCCGACCCCATGCTCGATGTCTTCCTCACCGTTATCATGCCGGTGTTCCTCGTCGCCGCTGCTGGCGCGGGCCTGCAGCGCTGGCTTGGCCTCAACATCGGCGCGCTCAGCCCCATCACAGTCTACCTACTCTCACCAGCCCTCGTCTTCCGCTTCCTCCTGGACGCCGAACTGCCTGCTGGAACGTCCGGGAAGATAGTCGCCGCATCGCTCCTTACCACCCTGCTGATGCTCGCCTTCGGCCTTGGCGTGAGCCTCATGCTGCGGCAAACGCGGCAGCTGCGCTCGGGCTTTCTGCTGGCAACGGGGTTTCCCAACGCCGGCAACATGGGCCTGCCCACCACGCTGCTCGCCTACGGGGAGCCGGGGCTCGCAGTGGCAATCGTAGTGTTCATCACACAAGGGGCTATCTCGTGGCCCGTCGGCATCTTCATCGCAGCGCGGAGCAGGGCGCGGGGGCTTGCGCCGCTCATCGCGGCGCTCAAAATGCCCACCATCTACGCGCTTCTTGCCGCCATCCTCGTCAGAGTCAGCGGCTGGGAGCTGCCCACAGCCATCGAGGTGCCCATCGGTCTGCTGGCAGACGCGGCGTTGCCGCTGATGCTGCTCATCCTCGGCTTCCAACTCGCGGGCGGCATCGAGGTGGCGCGTTGGCGCAGCCTGCTTGCGGCGCTGTCCATACGGCTGATCGCGGCTGCGCCTATCGCGTACGCAGTGACGTGGTTGCTGGGCATCGGCGGAGTGGCGCAGCAAGTCCTCGTGACCGTCAGCGCCATGCCAGCTGCCGTGTTCACCACACTGCTGGCAACGCAGTTCGATGCAGAGCCGCGCTACGTCTCGAGCGCCGTCGTCACGGGAACGGTAGCCAGCCTCGCGAGCCTAACGATCGTCATCACATCCGCACAGCGCTGGCTCGGAGGCTGAGCACAGGCTTGCGTTTGGCCTCGAAACGTGGTGATATCGCCCATGCAAATTGCAGCGCTGGCGTACAGCCTAGGGAGGCATGCAATGGTCGTAGGAAAGCAGCAAGAGGAAAGCCTCTACCAGATTGCCGACACGGAGGAGGCGGTTGACGAGGTCGAACGGCTCAAGCCCTACCACAAGTACCTGGAGGCGGAGCTCGGCCTGCGCAACCACTGGTACCCGATCTTCTTCGGCCAGGAGTTGGCCGAAGGTGAGACGCGCGGCGAGATGCTCGCCGGCGAACGCATCCTCTACAAGCGCGCAGGGGGCCGCGTCTACGCCATCGAAGACCGCTGCCGGCACCGAGGCGCAGCCTTCTCGGCAAAGCCTGAGTGCTACTCCACCAACACCGTCACGTGCTGGCTCCACGGTTTCACCTTCGACGTTCGCGACGGCAAGCTCATCCAGATCCTCACCGAGCCCGGTAGCAATGCCATCGGCAAGATCAACCTCAAGTCCTACCCCGTCGAGGAGCACAACGGCGTGGTCTTCACCTTCATCGGCGACATGGAGCCGCCTCCACCCCTCAGGAGCGACGTGCAGCCCAAGTTCTGGAACCCGGGCCTCAAGTTCCATCCCCTGATGCGCCACCGCATCAACGCCAACTGGCGGCTCTCCGCCGAGAACGGCTACGACGCCGGCCACATCTACGCGCACCGCAAGGCGCAGATTGTGACGGAGTTGAAGATTCCGCTGCCCCTCGGTACCTACTCGCCCGACAAGTCAGGCGTGGATGTCTACGACGAGGTCGGCGATGACCCGAAGGGCATCGTCAAGCGCCAAGGGGCGGACGTGCAGGTATGGGCAGCGAACGTCGAGGACCAGGCCGTCCTCGCCGCCAACATCGACGACCCGGCCAATCCGCCGGAGGAGGGCGCCGACATCGATGTCGGCCTCTTCATGCCATGCGGCCTCGAGGTCGACTGGTTCCCCATGCCCGGCATGATCCACTTCGAGTGGTACGTACCCATCGACGAGCGCAGCCACATGTACATGATCACGCAGTCCAAATACTGCGAGACGGAGGAAGAGGAGCAGGCTTTCCACGAGGAGTGCGAGAACTGGCTCGGCCCCTTGGTCTGGAAGAAGCCCCTCAGCCAGACCGACTTCCCCGGCGACGGCCCGACCTGGGGTTTCAACAACTTCGACTCGTTCGGGCGTGAGCAACTCCAGCACGTCTACGACAAGGAGAATTGGTGGAACCGCGAGCGGCTCTACCGCCCCGACTACATCATCGTCCGCTGGCGGATGCTCGTCGCCAAGCACATGCGCGGCGTTCAGAAGCGAGGCGACTGGGCCAACACCGACGGCTGGTCGCCCGACGGCAAGGGCTACTCCCCCGGCAAGGCGGTCGGGTACTGGTAGGAGCCGCGGCCTCCACCCAGCCACCCTGCCATGGCCGGACGCACCTTCGACCTCCTCCGCCTCGTCAGGGCGGCGCGGTACTCGTTGGCCGGGCTCCGCGACGTAGTCCGTGGAGAGGCGGCCTTCAGGCTTGAGCTGGTCCTTGCCGCCGCCCTGACGCCGCTCGCAATCTGGCTGGGCAAGACAGGCGTAGAGCGCGCGATGCTGGTCTCCACGCTCCTCGTGGTTCTCATCGTCGAGCTGCTCAATTCCGCCATCGAAGCGATCGTCGACCGCTTTGGCAGCGAGTACCACGACCTTTCCAGGAGAGCGAAGGACGTCGGCTCAGCCGCCGTGTTCACCTCCCTGATCGCGGTGCCGGTCGTCTGGGTGTTGGTGCTGCTGGACTAGGCGCCTTTGGAGGCGACGCCGGGACTCGAACCCGGGATAGAGGTTTTGCAGACCTCCGCCTTAACCACTTGGCTACGTCGCCCTGCCTGTATGGTGCCGAGGATGAGATTCGAACTCATACGGGTTGCCCCACTGCCCCCTCAAGACAGCGTGTCTGCCAATTCCACCACCTCGGCATCCTCCGCGCCAGTGTGCGGTCTCCGC
>DAOUJX010000004.1:0-14650 GCA_034422075.1 Dehalococcoidia bacterium | reverse complement strand
TCTACCGCGCTCCGGTACGTTGCAGCAGCAGGAGCGTGCGGCCAATCGCTGCCGAACATCAAGCGCTGGAAGCCAAACAACCTCACCACAGCCTCCACAAACGGCTGAACCCGCGCCGCGTGAGCGGCGGGTGGGACATCGCCGGCAATGAGGCCGGATACCTTGCACGAAATGTTGGGGCAATCGGCGATGGCGCGCATGAGCACCCCCCACGGTTCACGCTCCCCCGCGGCAATGCGCGGCCGCGCCATGTGATCGACCGCCATGCGCAACTCGGGGTGGCGGCGAGCCAGTTCAGGGACGGCCCGCATCTCGCGAGGTTGTATGGCCAAATCGAATGCCAAGTTGCGCTGGCTTAAGGCAGCGAGTCCACGCTCCAAGTCGCCGTGCAATAACCACGCACTGTCGTTGGTATCATCGGGCGAATACCACACTCCCTTCAGCAAAGAAAACGCACAAAGCCGATCAAGTATGCGCTCCACGTCAGGAGACGAGAGGTCGACCCACACGACAACGCCAAGTATGAAGGGGTGAGATTCAGCCAATTGGAGGAGCCACTCACTTTCGCCGATGCCCCGCCTTGACTGCACGGCAATCGCGCCTGCGGCGCCCGTTTCCGCCAGCAACGGCGCGGCATGCTCCGGGAGATGGGCATCTTCTTGCGATGCGCTTCGGAATGAGAGATGGGCATCAATCGCGCCAAAGGTTGAGGCGAAAAGAACCGTCATGGGTGAGCAATTATCACTGCGATGGCGCACCGTGGCAAACGTGGTGACGTGCAGAGCGGAAGCCCATTGGCACGGTAGCAACAACCTACTGTGCTACTTGTAATGTACGACTCGGCTGGCTTATGATTTCCTCACATCCTACCGGTTCAACTGAACAGCAGGTAAACAGCAAGACACTTGGGGAAGCAGGAGCGCAGTAATGCCCACTTTCGAATCGGTTTCTCGCAGCGAAGCGCAGTTGCAGAGCGCTTCCGGACCTCGCGCAGCGCTAATGCGCGAGTACGTTGGGTACATTGAACGCGTGCCTGCTGGCGAAGCAGGGCGCCTATCGGCAGGCCCCGGCGAGTCGCTGGCGGCCATTCGCCGCCGCCTCGGTGCTGCGGCAAAGTATCTGGGGAAAGAAATCACCATCAAGCGCACCGAAGACGCCCTCTACTTTTGGCACGGCGTCGTTCGCCGCCGCCGCCGCGGCGCGTCTGCGCAGCAGTAGCCCAAGGTCAGTACGATGGCCGACGCCTCCGGCGTCACCCTTGGCACGGATGGACAACCGGTAGCAGAGCCTGCGCGCTCCACGCGCGGAAGCAACGCACGATTGCTCGTCGCAGTGGCGAGCGGTCACGCGATCAAGCATGCTTTCAACGCGGGTTATTTCGTCCTATTGCCTGAGTTGAAGGCGTCGCTCGGCCTCTCCAATGCGGGGCTAGGAGTGCTCGCGACCATCCGGTCGACCGCAGGAGGCGTTGCAAACGCGCCCGCAGGCTTCATCGCCGATCGATACGCGAGCCGATTCTCGCCAATGCTCCTCAGCCTGATGGTGTTCATCGGGGTCTTTCAATTCGCCCTGGGACGTTCCGTGGCGCTTGCCGACGCGGCGCTGTGGTCGGCGCTGCTGTCCATTGCGGTAACGGCCTGGCATCCGCCGGCCATTGGCGCCCTTTCTCGCGTGTTTGCCAACCGCCGCGGATTCGCGATCGCGATGCACGGTACGGGAGCCAGCGTGGGGGAGGCAACAGGTCCGCTGATTGCCGGTGCATTGCTGCTGGTCATTACGTGGCGCGAAGTGCTCCAATGGAGCCTGCTGCCCGCAGTCCTCGCCGGAGCCGCCGTATGGGTGTTGACACGCGAGTACCGCCCTGGCGGCAGCGCAACCTCGCTGGCGACCTACATCAGCGCAACGCGGGAGCTGGTCACCTCGCCGCGCATGGCCATCATCCTCATCACCACAGGGACGTTCGCCGCAGGACAAGCCGCCGTCTTCACCTTCCTGCCTATCTACGTGCGCGAGGACTTGGGGCAGACGCCGTGGATTGTGGGGGTGTACGTATCCATCGCGCAGATCGCAGGCATCGCCGCGCAGCCCGTCATGGGCTACATGATGGACCGCGTCGGGCGCCGTGCGGTCATAGTCCCTGCACTATTCGTGCTCGGTGTTGCCCTGTTAGTCCTGTATGTCAGCGCAGAGGGGCCGCTTTTCCTGTTTGGACTGGCATTGGCGGGGGCATTCCTCTTTTCGGTAACGGCGATGCTGGTCACCGTCGCCTGCGACGTGGCCGGAACGACCGTGCAGGCAACGACGGTGGCAGTGGTGTACTCGTGCATCGCAATATTCACTGCGCTCGGGCCGCTGGTGGCGGGATTCATCGCAGACAGCTACGAGGTGCGCGCCATTTTCCTGTACGCCGGGGTGCTGATGCTCGGCGCAACGCTGTTGGCCGCCGGCGCGACGGCAGGCAAGCAAGTAGGCGCACCCTCAGCCTAACCCTCACCCTCTCGCGGCGGAAGAGAGGCCGCGGTGCGATTGCCGGAGGATGGGCGGCTTTGCTATCGTGGGAGGGGAGCCGCACATGCGCATAATCATCGGGTCCGACCACGCGGGGCTGGCGCTAAAGAACGAGGCGTCCCAATGGCTCAGCGCGTGGGGGCACGAGGTCATCGACGTAGGGGCGCATGAGTACGACGCGGACGACGACTACCCCGATTTTGCCTACGCCCTCGCGCAGCGCATAGCGGCGGGCGATGCGCCGCGCGGAGTGCTGCTGTGCGGCTCAGGCGTCGGCGCAAGCATTGCGGCGAACAAGGTGCCCGGCGTGCGCGCGGCGATGTGCCACGACTCCTACTCCGCCCACCAAGGCGTCGAGCACGACGACATGAACGTGCTGTGCCTCGGTGCGCGGGTCATCGGACCGGAGATGGCGCGGGAGGCCATCACAGCGTTCCTCGGAGCATTGTTCACGGGCGAGGAGCGGCACGCCCGCCGCCTGAACAAGGTCAAGGCTATCGAGGCGCGGCACCAAGGCGTGGCGCAAGGAGCGGGCCCATGACCAATGCCCTCGCGCAGGCAGCCGCAGCTGGCCAGTCGGCATGGTACGACAACATCCGCCGGGGCTTGCTCACCTCGGGCGCGCTCGCAGCGCTCATCGACAAGGGCATTCGCGGCGTCACGTCCAACCCGACGATTTTCGAGCGGGCGGTGCTCGGTTCCTCCGACTACGACGATGCGCTCACCGAGCTAGTCAAGACGGGAGGCTCCGCACAGGAGCTGTTCGAGGCGCTCTCGGTCGAAGACATCCAGGGCGCCGCCGACTTGCTACGCGGACTGTACGACGCGACGGACCGCACCGACGGCTACGCGTCGTACGAGCTGCCCCCGAGCCTTTCCCGCGACAGCGACGGCTCGATACGGGAGGCGCACCGGCTCTTCGAGCGCATTGGGCGGCCCAACATCATGATCAAAGTACCGGCGACAGAAGAAGGCTTGCCGACCATTCGGCGGCTAATCGGCGATGGCCTCAACGTCAACGTCACGCTGATCTTCTCGCTGGCGCGTTACGAGCAGGTGATGGAGGCCTACATCGCCGGCATTGAGGACTTGGTCGCCAACGGAGGCGACCCGGCAGGGGTCGCGTCCGTTGCCTCCTTCTTCGTCAGCCGCGTGGATGCGGCGGTCGACCCTCTGCTGCGCGCCGCAAGCGAGAGCGGCAACGACGGTGCCGCCGCGTTGATGGGCAAGACGGCGGTGGCTAACGCGCGGGCCGCGTACGCCAAGTTCCACGAGACGTTCCGCAGCGCGCGATTCGCGGCGCTGCGGGAGAGGGGAGCACAGGTGCAGCGTCCGCTGTGGGCGAGCACGAGCACCAAGGACCCCTCCCTACCCGACACCATCTACTTCGACGAGTTGGTCGGGCCGGACACCGTCAACACGATGCCGGATGCGACGGTGGAGGCCGTGCTCGACCACGGGACGGTTGAGGTACGCCTCGACGCGCGCGCGACGGGGGCAAAGGGCACGCTGACTGCGCTCAGGGACGCAGGCGTAGACCTGGATGCGGTGACGGCGCAACTGCTCGAAGACGGACTGCGCGCTTTCTCCGCGTCGTATGACTCGGTGGTCGGCGCGGTACGGGCAAAGTGCATGGACCTCGCCCCCCCACGGCCCGTCTCTCTTGCGGGCATGGATGCGGAGGTGGATGGCGCGCTGCGCCAACTGGAGAAGGACCGCGTCATCGCTCGTATATGGGAACACGACCACACCCTCTGGAGCCCCGACCCGACGGAGATCGCCGACAGGCTCGGCTGGCTCACGCTCGCGGAGCAGATGGGGCCACACGTTGCAGATCTGGAGGCCTTCGCCGCGGAGATTCGCGCGGCGGGCTACAACACCGTCGTCCTGCTTGCGATGGGTGGAAGCGCGTTTGCACCGGAGCTCTACCGCAGCATCTTCGGGTGCGCGGAGGGTTGCCCCGACTTCATCATGCTCGATTCGACCGTCCCCGGATGGGTGGCGGGCGCAACGGAGCGTATCGACCCTACCAAGACGCTGTTCATCGTCTCGTCCAAGTCTGGCGGCACCATCGAAGTGCTCTCCTTCTACCGCCACTTCCGCAGCCTGGTCGACGACGCGCTCGGGCGGGAAGCAGCGGGCGCGAGCTTCATCGCCATCACCGACCCAGGCACGGGCCTCGCGAGGCTGGCAGAGGCCGACGGCTTCCGGCGCATCTTCGCCAACCCTCCGGACATCGGCGGGCGCTTCTCCGGCCTGTCACTGTTCGGCCTCGTACCGGCTGCGCTGATCGGCATGGACGTGTCGCGCTTCTTGGACAGCGCCGCACGGATGGAGGCGCTGTCGCGCTCGGAGCAGCCGGGCGAAAACCCGGGCGCGTGGCTCGGAGCGGCCATCACCGCGCTGGCGCAGCGGGGCGTCGACAAGGTCGCGCTGCTCATGTCGCCGCGTGTCGCCGCACTAGGACTATGGCTCGAGCAACTCATTGCCGAATCGCTCGGCAAGGACGGCAAGGGCGTCGTGCCAATCGCGGGCGAGCCCCCTGCCCCGCCGTCGGCGTACAACGACGACCGCCTGACGGTCTACGTCCGGTTGGCCGGTGACGACAACGCTGCCGCCGACCTGCACGCCGAGGCGTTGCGCAGCGCCGGGAAGCCGCTCGTGCGCTACGACGTCGCCGATACCTACGACCTGGCCGGCGAACTGTACCGCTGGGAATTCGCCATCGCGACGGTGGGTGCGCTGATGGGCATCCACGTCTTCAACCAGCCCAACGTGCAGGAGGCGAAGGACATCGCGAGCGCGGCACTAGACGCCTACCAGCGCGATGGCAAGTTGCCCGAAGCCGACGGAGCATTGAGCACGGAAGATGCGCTGGCAATGCTGAAGCCAGGCGACTACGTCTCCTTCCAGGTCTACCAGCCACAAAGCGGCGCGTTGGACGCGGCATTGGACAACGTGCGGCGCGCCATCGTCGAGCGCTACGGCGTGCCGGTAGCGGCAGGATATGGGCCGCGCTACCTTCACTCGACGGGCCAATTGCACAAGGCAGGGCCCAACTCCGGCGTCTTCATCCAGGTGGTCGGGCACGACGGTATCGACGTGCCCATCGCCGGGCAGCCGTACTCGTTCGGGGTGCTGGCCGACGCGCAGGCGGACGGCGACTTGCGCTCAATGCTGCAGCGAGGTCGCCGCGTCGCGCGCGTAGCCGCGGGGGGTGACCCCGCCGGTGCGGTGGAGGCCATCGCCGAGGCAGTGCGCCAGGACGCGTAGACACCCAATCCAACCAGAAGGTGCGAAATGGAAATAGGGATGGTCGGCCTGGGACGGATGGGCGGCAACATGGCGCTGCGGCTGCATGAGGGCGGTCACCGCGTCATCGCCTACGACCGCGACCCCGATTCACGGCAGTCGTTCGCCAGCCGAGGACTGGTGCCGGTTGACTCGCTGGAGGATTTCAGGAACGAGCTGGAACGACCACGCGTGGTGTGGGTAATGGTGCCGTCAGGCGCGCCGACAGAAAGCACTGTTCAGGCACTCGGCCAGGTGTTGGAAGAAGGCGACGTCCTTGTCGACGGGGGCAACTCTAACTACAAAGACTCGATGCGCCGAGGCCACGAACTGCACGCCATGGGCGTGCGCTATGTGGATGCCGGAGTCTCCGGCGGGGTATGGGGACTGACCGAGGGCTACTGCCTAATGGTAGGCGGGCCGGACGATGCGATAGTGCATCTGTCGCCCGCACTCAAGACGCTTGCGCCGACAGAAGATCGCGGGTGGGCGCACGTTGGGCCCCTCGGCGCGGGCCACTTCGTCAAGATGGTCCACAACGGCATCGAGTACGGAATGATGCAGGCGTACGCGGAGGGCTTTGAACTCATGCGTGCCAAGGAGCAGATGGGCCTAGACATGGGCCAAATCGCCGAGCTGTGGCGCCATGGCTCCGTCGTCCGTTCGTGGCTGCTTGACCTCACGGCGTCGGCGCTCGAAGAGGACCAAGACCTCGCGACCATCGAGCCGTACGTGGAAGACTCCGGCGAAGGGCGCTGGACCGTGGAGGAATCGATCGAGTTGGCGGTGCCGCTGCCGGTCATATCCATCGCACTCCAGGCGCGGTTCCGCTCACGGCAGGAAGACCCCTTCGGGTTCAAGATGCTGGCCGCCATGCGCAACCAGTTCGGCGGTCACGTCGTCCGGAGGAAGGTGTGAGCACGACGCTGGTGGTCTTTGGAGCGACGGGCGATTTGGCCCGCCGCAAGCTCGTACCTGCCCTCTTCACCCTGCACTGCAAGGGACGCCTGCCCGACGACCTGCGCATCATCGGGTTCGCGCGCAGCGAACTGACGCAGGCCACCTACTGCGGGAGCGTCTGGGCGAGCATGAAGGACTACGCCGACCTCATCTGCCAGGAGGATGCATGGAGCGTATTCATGCAACGCATCTGGTTCGTGCAGGGGGACCTGTCGAATCGTGAGGACGTCGCGCGCCTCGAGGCCGTGCTGTCCGACGTCGAACGCGACGAGACGGAGGCCAACCGCCTCTACTACCTGTCCATTGGTCCTGCGTTGTACGAGCCTGCTATCGCGAGCCTCTCGGCAGCGGGAATGAACCGTGAGGCCAACGGCTGGCGGCGCATCGTCATCGAAAAGCCGTTCGGCAGCGACCGTGCGTCGGCGCAGGAACTAGATGGTGTCCTCCACGCGGCGTTCGACGAATCGCAGATTTACCGAATCGACCACTACCTCGGCAAGGAGACGGTGCAGAACCTGCTGGCGTTCCGATTTGCCAATACGATGTTCGAGCCTGTCTGGTCGCGCGAGTACGTCGAACAGGTGCAGGTAACGGTGGCGGAGGAGGTGGACATCGGCGCACGCGCGGGCTACTACGACGGTTCGGGCGCATTGCGCGACATGGTGCAGAACCACCTGCTCCAGCTCCTCACGCTGGTGGCTATGGAACCGCCGTCGAGCATGGAGGCGGGTGCGCTGCGAAACGAGAAGGTGGGGCTGCTGCGCGCCGTCCGACGGTGGGACAGCGCCGGCGAGGCCGCGCAGAATGCGGTAGCCGGCCAGTATGAGGGCTACGCCGCAACCGCGGGCGTTGCCACAGGCTCGGCGACGCCCACCTACGCGGCCTTGCGCCTCTTCATCGACACGGAGCGCTGGCGGGGCGTCCCCTTCTATCTGCGAACGGGAAAGGCGATGGCGGAGAAGGTGACGGAGATAGTCGTCCAGTTCCAGAAATCGGCGCATACGCTATTCGCATCGGAGGACGGCGATGAGCAGGCGAACATGCTGGGACTGTGCCTCCAGCCCGACGAGGGCGTCCACCTGCGCTTCCAGGTCAAGGTGCCCGACCGCAGCAGCGTGACCGCCCCCTACGACATGGAGTTCCACTACCAGGCAACGTTCCCCGACCAGAGCATCCCCGAGGCCTACGAGCGGCTCTTGGAAGACGCGCTACGCGGGGATGCGTCGCTGTTCATCCGCTCCGACCAGATCGCAGAGTCGTGGGCCATCGTCGACCCGCTGCTGGAAGCGTGGAGCGCTCATGGAGCATCGCCGCGCCCCTACCATCGCGGCAGCTGGGGCCCCGCCGCTGCCGACTCCCTTGTCGCCGAGCTGGGCCACCGCTGGCTGCATACATGCAGCGGGCATGGGTAGGCCCCCTCACCCCTTGCGAGGGCTGATAGGCTACCGGGCATGTGCGGCATATTCGGCTACATCGGGGAGCGCGATGCGCCCGACTTGCTCATTGACGGGCTCCGCCGCCTCGAGTATCGCGGATACGACAGCGCAGGCATCGCGGTAGCCAACGGTGCACACCTACAGATACGCAAGGTGGTGGGAAAGGTGCACGCGCTGGGCGCACTCCTCGACGCCGACCCGCCGCACGGGACGCGAGGCATCGCGCACACGCGCTGGGCGACGCACGGTGGCCTGACGGAGGCCAACGCGCACCCGCATTTGGACGATGTGGGTGACATCGCGGTCGTGCATAACGGCATCGTCGAGAACTACGACGAATTGAAGCGCCGGCTCATCGACCAAGGGCACTCCTTCCACTCGGAGACCGACACAGAGGTGATACCCCACCTCATCGAGTCGCACGTGGCGCTGGGGCTGGACTTTCCCGACGCAGTGCGAGCAAGCGTGCGCGAATTGCGCGGCGCCCACGCCATCGTCTGCATGAGGGGCAGCGAGCCCGGCCTGCTGGTGGCTGCGCGCGCCGGCAACGCGGGCGGTATAGCCGTCGGATACGGTCGGGGTGAGATGTTCGTGGCGAGCGATTTGTCGGCCATTGCGCCGCACACCGCCTCAGTGGCATTCCTTGCGCCGGGAGAGGTTGCCGTTGTGAGCCCAGAAGGCGCCGACTTCTCCGACCTAGAAGGCAATCCCAGCCACGTGAAGCGAGGGACGATTTCGACGGATGCGCTAAGCGTTGCACGCGGCGGGTACAAGCACTTCATGCTCAAGGAGATCTACGAGCAGCCCGAGGGCGTCATCAACGCGTTGAGCGGGCGCACCTCCTTTTCGCCCGCAGGCGTGACGCTCGACGAGGCATCGCTCACCCGCGAAGAGATCTCAGCGCTGGGACGCGTGGTGCTGCTCGGCATGGGGACCAGCCTCTATGCAGCGCAACTAGGCGCGCTCTACATCGAGGAACTCGCGCGCATCCCCGCCACGGCGGAAGACGCCTCCGAGTTCCGCTACCGCAACCCCGTGCTCGACCGCGATACGCTCGTCGTAGCGGTCGGGCAGTCGGGCGAGACGGCGGACACGCTGGAGGCGATGCACCACGTACGCCGCGCAGGCGCACGGCTACTCGCGGTCGTCAACGTCGAGGGCAGCCAAGCGACGCAGGTGGCGGAAGGCACCCTGCTAACGCACTCGGGACCCGAGATAAGCGTGGCGTCGAGCAAGACGTTCACCAACTCGCTCGTGTGCTTGCTGCTCCTCGCCATCCACCTAGGCGCCGAACGCGGCGCGCTGACCCCTGGGGACGTCGGCGGGCTGGTCCACGACCTCGCGCATCTGCCCGCCCTGCTCGGCAGCGCACTGGAGGCCAACGGCGACTATAGCGCGCTGGCGCACCGGTACGAGCGCATGCGGCGCTGGTTGTTCGTCGGGCGCGGCCTCCTGCGGCCCATCGCGAACGAGGGCGCGATGAAACTGAAGGAGACCTCCTACGTCCACGCCGAAGGGATGACAGCCGCAATGCTGAAGCACGGACCCATTGCGCTCGTCGACCCCGAGACGGCGGTGGTCGCGCTGGCGCCCGCGGGCGGGATGCGCGAGAAGACGCTCGGGAACATCAACGAAGTGCTCGCGCGCGAGGGCCCGGTGCTTGCCGTTGCCACCGAGGGAGACGAAGAGGTAGCGCGGCTGGTGTCGGACGTGCTGTGGATCCCGCAGTCGCCCCCGCTGCTCGAGCCCATCGTCTGCACCCTCCCGCTCCAATTGCTCGCCTACCATATAGCCGAGGCGAAGGGCGCGGACGTCGATCAGCCGCGCAACCTGGCCAAGACAGTAACGGTCGAGTAGCGGGGCGCCCGCCTTAGCCGGACGAGGTGCGCCTGCGCTGCCGGCGCATCGCCGAGCGCGAGCGGCGCGTCTGAGCGGCGTCGCCAAACGGCGGCTCCTCGGGCGCAGGCCGTCGATGGCGCCATACCAAGAGCCCGAGCGAGCCCAGGAAGAGCGCCCCCGAGATGATCTGCGCAACAGGAATACCGCCCTGTTCCCATGGATCGGTGCGGAGGAACTCAAGACCGAAGCGCACCGCCGGATACCACATCAGGTAGAGGAGGAGCACATCGCCGCGCCGCAGCCGTCCCCCGTAGCGGTAGATTGCGACCAGCAGAACAGCCAGGCCCATGAAGCTCAGCAGCGATTCGTAGAGGAAGAGGGGGTGGAAGTAGTTGGAGCCAATGAACTCAGGCGCCTCGCGAAGCACTTGGTCGGTCTCGATGAAGATGGCCCACGGCAGGTCGCTGGGGCGCCCGAAAAGCTCCTGGTTGAAGTAGTTCCCCCACCTGCCTATGGCCTGGCCCAGCAGGAACGCTGGCGCGCCGATGTCGAGCCAGCGCAGCGTATCGAGGGGCGGCTCACGCTTGACGAGCAGGGGGATCCTGAAGGGAATGCGGGGGACGGAGCGCATCGCTCCCGTGAGACGCATGTAGAGCAGGAGCGCGAGCACGGCCCCGGCGATCGCACCGAAGATGCCGATGCCGCCGTTCCAGATGGCAATGATCTCGGCGGGGTCGTTCCGGTAGCGGGGCCACTCCTGCTGGTCGAACACGTGGTAGAGGCGGGCGCCGATGATGCCCAGGACGGCACCGAGGACGGCGATGTTGAGCACGTGGTCGGGGTTCTCGCCGTACCGGCGTGCGAGCCGCTGCGCAATGAAGATGCCTGCGAACAGGCCCAGGAGGATGGCAAGCGAGTAGAAACGAATCTGAAAGTCGCCGATCCCGAAGCCTTGTACTTGCAGCGCTAGTCCCATGCGTCCCTGTTCGCCGAGGCCATCTGGATTATAGGGGAAACGAATCGAGGGCCCGGGTAGCCGGGCCCTCGAGGTGTCGGTACCTAGCGGCGGCCTAGGCCGCCTTGCCCAGGCGATACATACGCGTGCCGCAGTTTGGGCACTTGCCTTCGGTAGCGGGCCGTCCATTCTTCATCGTGACCGTCCTCAGCGCCGTCATCTCTCGCTCGCTCCGACACTTCATGCAATAGCCGATCATTGGCATTGGGTGCGTCCTCCTCCGCAGACGTGGGGTATGTAGGCGCCACGGAGGATGCTAGACGGGGCAGCCTCCAAAGGTCAAGAGGAAATTCGTTGACCCAGGCAAGGAATTTGCTGCATTTGGCCGGCTTGAGCATCGCCGGAAGCCAAGAATATATAGAAAGCGCCGATATGGCGGCGGAATCCCGCAATCTGGCATTCCATATACAGGCATCCCTCATTATTCGCCATCATGGCGTGATTGGGAAGAGGGTCGGCGATCCCTACCCCTCTCCAAACGGGTGCCGCCGGACGGCCAGTGATGGGCGCGTGCCCCTCTTGGACGGGTACGCGTCGGGCTCTTAGCATAGCGGCAACCTTCGGGGATGGAGCGGTGCCAAGTGGGAGTTCTATCGCGGCAGCAGCTGCAAGCGCTAATGGAGGGAGCGGAGCCGCTGCTTGCGGACTACGCAGACGCCGCAGGGCAGTTGCAGCCGAACGGGTTCGACATGACGCTGGCGTCCATCGCATCGTTTGTGGACGGCGGCCGACTGGGCGTCGCCAACAGCCAGCGCAGCATCCCCGACGCGGAACCCGTCGCATTCGACCAAGAAGGGTACGCACACCTTGCGCCGGGGGCGTACCTGGTGACGTTGGCAGAGGCGGTGCACCTGCCTCCCGACGTGATGGCCTTTGGCAAGCCGCGCTCCAGCCTGCTGAGAAGCGGCGTGGCGATTCACAACGCCGTGTGGGACGCCGGCTACAGCGGGCGCTCGCAAGCGCTCATGGTCGTCTACAACCCGCATGGCTTTCGCATTGCGCTGGGCGCGCGCATCATCCAGCTGGTGTTCTTACGGCTCGAGGCGCCGACGGATGCCCCCTACGCCGGCCGCTACCAGCGTGAGCGGCTGCCGCAATGAGGGCAGCCGGCGACACCGCCTTGACGACCACGCCCGCGTGGCGCATTGCCGAGATGGTCCGCGCCAAGGAGATCAGCGCTGAGGAGATAGCGCGCCACTTCCTGGAGCGCATCGCGCGGCTCGATCCCCAGCTCAACGCGTTCATCACCGTCGCGGCTGAGCGGGCCTTGGAGGCGGCCAGGGCGGTCGATGCGTCGCAGCACCGGGGCCTGCTGGCGGGCGTGCCCATCGGCATCAAGGACCTGAGCGCCACCAAGGACATCCGCACGACCTACGGCTCGCTGCTGCACGCCGAGCGCGTACCGGACGCGGACGACATCTCGGTCGAGCGCATCCGATGGGCGGGAGCGGTCATCGCCGGCAAGACGAATGTGCCGGAGTTTGGGCTGCGGGCAACGACCGACAACCGCCTCGGCGACCCCTGCCGCAACCCGTGGGACGCGTCGCGGACAAGCGGAGGCTCGTCCGGCGGGTCAGGAGCGGCGCTTGCGGCGCGGCTCGTCCCGCTCGCCACCGGCAGCGACGCCGGAGGCTCGATTCGCATACCGGCCTCGTTCTGCGGCGTCTACGGCATCAAACCGACGTATGGGCGCGTACCGTCGGACTACCAGCGTCCCGGAGGCTGGCGGCGGCTGTCGCAGAATGGCCCGATGGCGAATACGGTGCGCGACGCGGCCGTGCTCCTGAACGTTCAGGCAGGCGGCGACGAGCGCGACGCACTCTCACTGCGCGATGCGCCACCCGACTTCGTCGAGGCGGCCTGCACGCCGGATGTGCGCGGGCTGCGCATCGCCGTATCGCCCGACGTCGACGGCACGCCCACATCGCCCGAGGTTCGGCGTGCGGTGCTCGATACGGCGGAGAAGCTGCTCACCCTCGGCGCCAGCATCGAGGAAGCCGCCCCCGACGTCTCGTCGGAAGAGGCGATGGACACGATGATGACCTTGCTGCTCACCGACGCAGCGGTGGAGTTGGGGCCGGCGCTCGACCAGGGGCTCGGCCCGCATCTGACGGAGACAGCGGTCGAGTGGGTGTCGGAGGCGATGACGTGGCCTGCCGCGCGGTATGCGGCGGCGCTGCGGCGAATGGAGTGGCACATCCGGCGCATCGCCGACCTCTTCGAGCACTACGACCTTTGGCTGCTGCCGACCATGGCCGTGCCCGCCTTTCCCGTGGGCGAACCTCCCTCGGTGATCGACGGGAAGGACGTCGATCCGCGGTGGCACTTCACGCCGTTCTGCATGCACGCCAACCTAACGGGGCGCCCCGCAGCGAGCGTCCCGAGCGGCCTTTCCGCCGATGGCCTACCGATCGGCATCCAGCTGGTGGGCAGGCTCGGGGACGAGGCCGCAGTGCTGCGTGCGTCCGCTGCGCTCGAGCAGGCAAGCCCATGGGCGGAACGCCTGCCTCCAGTCGCTTGACGCATCCCCCACGCCTGCTTAGCCTTTGCACATTGGGACCACAGAGGGAGGGAGCACCATGCCAATCCACCTCAACCACACCATCGTTCCGGCCAAGGACAAAGAGGAGGCGGCGAAGTTCTTCGCGCAGATCATGGGGCTGAGCTACGAGGGGCCGCACGGCCACTTTGCCCCGGTGCGCGTGGACGAGAACCTGACGCTGGACTTCGACAACCGCGACAGCTTCGAATCGCACCACTACGCGTTCCACGTGAGCGAGGCGGAGTTCGACGCGATCTTCGCGCGCATCAAGGAGTCGGGCACGACGTACGGTTCGCAGCCCTACGCTCAGGCGAACGGCGAGATAAACCATCGCCAGGGCGGCCGCGGCGTGTACTTCGCCGACCCGAACGGCCACTCGTACGAATTGCTGACCCGCGCGTAGCCCTTCGAGCACCAAGAGCCCTCTTCACCTCCGCCGCGGGCAGGGTCGGCGCCACGCAGCAGGCGAGGGGCTGGCACCTACGCTGCGCGTGCTACCTGATGCTCGCAGCGCCACTCGAGGCCGCCGCCTATGGGAGCGGCGTCAGGGTTGGTGAGCATGCGGATGGCGGCCTCGCTCCCGCTCAGGCGCTCGGCTAGCGCCACCATTGCGACGCGCTGCGCCCTACTCTATCGAGACGATCTCGATTTCGAAGGTCAGCGCCTGGCCGGCTAGCGGGTGGTTGGCGTCCAGTTCGATGGTGCCCTCATGAAGAGCGAGGACGACCGCAGGTTGTCCGTTGGCCAGACGTACTTGGTCGCCCACTCGGAGCGCGGATGGGGCAGCGGACCGCTCAACCTCGAATACCAACCGTGCATCGTGCTCGCCGTAGGCGTCGGCGGGCGGGATGCGAACCGTGACGACCTCTCCGACGGCCCGCCCAAGAACCGCCTCCTCGAATCCGCGTATGACCTGCCCCGCCCCTGCCTCGAACGTGAAGGGGTCGCGAGTGCGGGACGAGTCGAAGACTTCGCCGTCGTCGAGCGTGCCGTGGTAGTGGACCGAGACCGTATCGCCGGCGGTGACCACGCGGGCGATACGGTCTCAGTCCACTACCA
>DAOUJX010000003.1:0-4705 GCA_034422075.1 Dehalococcoidia bacterium | reverse complement strand
ATCGAGCTTCAACTGCGACCAGAGGTCGACAGAGCAGCGGGCCCTGTTCGCCGCCGCCGCTGTCCTACCGTCCAAGCTCCGCCAATTGGTATGCTACGCTGGAGCCGTCGATTCTGCGCCAATGGCGGCGCCCTAGCAGGCCCCGGCATGGCGTTAGGCACCTCGCATGCCTCCGGGAGGACCGCTCGGCCACGGGGTGCTGCGACATGGGGCGAGCTCCCGAACATCAGGCTTTGACGGGACGGAGGGCTCGGCCCGCGCAAGGCGCCCGAGGATCGGTTGAAAGTCTGAGCGATGCCGGGTGCTGCTCAGTGAGCTACTGGACCCCTACGGGAAGGAGCAGAGGATGGAACGCCCGTACCGCATTCTGATGGTCGACGACGAGCCGGACCTCGAGCCACTGGTCCTGCAGCGCATGAGGGCCAAGATCCGATCCGGCGAATATAGCTTCGTCTTTGCTCACAACGGGGTCGAGGCGCTCGAGATGCTCAGGGAACATAAGGACATCGACATCGTCATCTCCGACATCAACATGCCGGATATGGATGGACTCACGCTGCTCGAACAGATACCGAAGGTCGATCCAAACATTCGGGCCATCATCCTGTCGGCGTACGGTGACATGAAGAATATCCGCACGGCGATGCGGAGGGGAGCCTTCGACTTCATCACCAAGCCGATCGATTTCGACGACCTGAGCGAGACCATCAGGCGAACGCTCATTCACCTCGACGCGTGGAGGGCGGCACTATCGATGCGCGATGCGACGGTCACCTCGCGGGACGAGAGCGAATAGGCGGCCAGCACGCACTCGTCGCGTTCAATGGAGGCTAGAAGCGAGGAGTGCGGGCGGGGGCGGGGCATGAAAGCGCCGTACCCGATTCTCGTGGCTGGCTTGGCGGCGCGCCGGGCCGCGAACCACTGAGCTTGCAACGCATCAGGCGCGGGGCCCGGTCGGGCATGTTTACCTTCCACTTCGCCCGCGACCTCGGTGTGGGCCGTAGCGCCTGAAGCACTCTTGGCGCACGGCTATACGGTCGCCGTGCGCCGGATGGTCCTTTCGTCCGTGCGCTGGCGTACCTGGAACTGCGTCAGCGGCGGTGAGGGTGCCCCCTACCCCCCGCCGCTATCCTTCAGGAAGTTGAGGATGACGCGGTCGTGCTCTTCTGCGTGCTCCCACTGGGGCCAGTGGGCGGCATCGAGCATGCAGTAGTAGGCCGCGCCGGGGATGATGCTGGCGATGCGTTCGCCGACGTCAGGGCCGGACCCGGGATTCTTGTCGCTCCAGAAGACGAGCGAGGGGTGCTTGATGGAAGCGACTTGCTCCTCCGTCAGGTACTGGTTGCGGTCCCTGCCGATGCCAAGGCCGTTGGCGACGACCTTTCGCAGGGCGGCGTTCGTCTCCGGGTCCTGATAGATCTTGTAGCGAATGTCGACCAGCTCGTCCGTGACGCGGTCGGGAGAGGCCATGAGCCACTCGAGGCGGCTGCGGATAGTGTCGGGGTTGGGTGATTCCAGGGCGGCGAGCGAGCGCGACGTGAGCAGGTCGGAGCCGCCGGCCATGTCTATCTTCACCGTGCCGGGCGTCCAGCGAACGCCCGCCGTCGTGTTGATAATGAGCTTGCCGACGCGGTCGGGGTAGCGCAACGACGTGCTCATCGCGACCCATCCCCCGAGCGACTCACCCTCGATGTGCCCTATCGGTGCGCCGATCTGGTCGAGCAGGTCGACGACCTGGTCAGAGAACTGAAGACAGTAGGTCTCGTCATCGAACGGCTCGGGGTTCTCAGAGAGACCGTGCCATAGCAGGTCGATAGCCATCGCTCGGTAGCCGTTCTCCGCAAGCCTGACGACGTTGCGGGCGTACGCCTCGGCGTGTCCACCGACGCCATGGATGAGGATGAGGGGCTCGCCCTCCCCTGCCTCAATGACGCGGGTGCGGTACTTCCCTCGGTCGTAGACCTTGACCTCTGCACCGATAAGGTCAACCCAGATACTCGACATGCCAAGCTCCTCCTGCGCCCGTGTAGTGTGCGTAGTGTTTCACTGACCTGCAGGGGGGTCAAGGCGGGAGCCTTCTCACCCGCTGCGGTGTAGCGACCTCTCCCCGGAAGAGAGGCAAAGAAAGCCCTTCTCCCATTTGGCGGGGCTATCCCCTTCTCCCTCTCTGGTCGGGAGGAGCCGGTGTGAGGGGCGCTAGAGGCCGTACTCCTCCAGGAAGCGCAGCCATATCTCGCTAAACGTTGGGAAGGACGGCGTAGCATGCCACAGCAGGTCGAGCGTGACCCCGCCGACAATGGCCACGGTGGCGGCGTGGAGTAGTTCGCCGGCCGTTGGGCCGACGAGCGTCGCACCGACGAGCGTGCGCCTGTCCTGATCGACGACGAACTTGGCACCGCCTGCCGTGCCCCTGCCGTGAATTGGCGCAGCTGCAACGGGCCAGCCCATCTCGATCGCGCGCACGCTGATGCCCTTGTCCCGCGCCTCCGCTTCCGTCCAGCCGACGGACGCAACCTGCGGGTCGGTGAAGATGACGCCGGGAACGGCGACGTTGTCCGCCCACGCCGAGACGTTATGGCCCAGGATGTGATCGCCCGCGATGCGCGCCTGGTACTTGCCCTGGTGCGTGAGCAGCGCGCGCCCATTGACGTCGCCGACGGCGTAGAGCCAGCCGCCGTCGACGCCCTGCACCTGTAGCGTGTCGTCAACGGGGAGATAGCGCCCGGCTTGAAGACCCAGCGCCTCGATGCCGATATCGCGCGTTGCTGCAGAGCGGCCGGTCGCCACGAGCAGTTCGGCTGCGGTGACAGACGCGCCATCGGCGAGCGTGACTGTTACGCTGCCGTCGGCGTTGCGCTCGACACGGCTTGCAGCCTTGCCGGTGAGGACGTCGATGCCCATATCGCGGAGCGCGGCCGCGACGGCATCGGCAGCAAAGGGCTCGGCGCGGCCAAGCAGCCGCTCTTGCATTTCGATGATGGTGACGCGGCCCGCGCCGAGCCATGCCCACGCCTGCGCCATTTCGACACCGACGACGCCTCCGCCCAGGATGATGAGGCTAGAGGGCACCTCCTGGCTCGCAGTGATGTCGCGGTTGTCCCAGGGGGTGGCATCGGCAAGGCCTTCAATGGGCGGCATGGCCGCGCGCGTGCCAGTGGCGATGACGACAGCCTTGTTCGCGGTCAGAGCACGGATCGAGCCGTCGCTCGCCTCCGCCTCGACCCGTTTGACGCCGGTGAGGCGCCCTTTGCCTCGGATGAGGTCCGCGCCTACGGACTCGACCCACTGGACTTGGCCATCGTCGTGCCAGTGTGATGTGAAGGCGTCGCGCCGCTTGAGCGCATCGGCGACGTCGAGGCCGCCGGTGACGGCAGCGACTGCGCCCGGAACGCGACGTACGTTTGCCAGCGCTTCGCCGGGGCGGATGAGCGCCTTGCTGGGCATGCACGCCCAGTAGGTGCATTCGCCGCCCACGAGTTCGCTTTCGATGAGTGCGGTGGACAGGCCCCCGGGCGCGGTGCGCCCCGCAACATTCTCCCCCGCAGCACCTCCTCCGATGATGATGACGTCGTAGTTGTCAGGCATGGGTATTCCTCGCTGATTAGGGTTATACGCACGGGGCGACCGCGAAAGCGTGCGGGGGCGTGCGCGCTATTCGTGGGTCTGTAGGCTGTAGCGTCCCAGCACGGCAATTGCTAACAAGGCTATCGGTATCCCAAGAGAAATGGGCGCCCCACAAGAGCATGGTCAACCATGGTTGAATTGGCAATGTTAGGACGACGAGACAAGGGCGAATGGAAGCAGAACCAGACTGTTGGCGGAACTCTTCATCGCACTACCATTTGGCCCTCGACATTCGTGGTCTGCTAGTCCCCGCCGTTGCCGAGGTGGTGGCGCAGGAAGCCGGCCATTATCTCGACGGAGCGCTCGCCGATGGCGTGGCCCAGGCCGGCAATGAGGTGAAACTCGGCGGGGATGCCGGCCTCCTCGTAGGTGAGCATCGACTCTTGCATCATCTGCCAAGCCTGCGCGGGGTCCTCGGTGCCATGGATGCCGCACGTTGGGGTGTGGCTGGCGACCTCGGCAAAGAAGCGCTGGCGCTGCGTCTTGCGCTGTGCGAGTGAGTCGGGCGAGAAGAGGTAGCCGCTGTGGGCGACGACCGCGGCGAGCGGCGCCGCGCGGCGGGGGACAACGTTCAGGGCGGTGATGCATCCCTGCGAGTGCCCGATGATGGCACACCGCGATTCGTCGATGCCGTTCTCCTCCGCAACTTCGGCGAGGAAGGCGTTTATGGGCTCGCCGATCTCGTAGAGGCCCTGTATGCGGGTGCGCTCGGAAAGGCGGTTGTACCACTGATAGTGGCCCGAGGGGTCGAAGTCTGGCCCGCGGTTGCTCTTGGGGTCGTTGGCGGCGTCGTATTGGAACGGCGCATTGGGCGCGTAGAACTTGGTGTTGGGCAGCGCGTCTGCGAGCGCATCCGCCAGCCAGATCATGTCGTCACCGCACGAACTCAGCCCATGCAACAAGACAACAGCGCTATCGAGTGAGGCAGGATTCCTTGCGTCGCGTGTGGGTCCGGTAAGGGTCGCCATAGTGGAGCGAGGATACTACAGACGGCTGGTCGGGGAGCCGGGATTTGAACCCGGGACCTCCTGCTCCCAAAGCAGGCGCGCTACCGGACTGCGCCACGCCCCGTACACCCTTC
>DAOUJX010000002.1:0-3434 GCA_034422075.1 Dehalococcoidia bacterium | reverse complement strand
ATTGGACGGACGCGGGGCGCATCGCGAGCAGCACGGGCAGGCCGACGATACTGGGCTGGGAACAGCACGAGTCGCAGTGGCGTGCGGACGATAGCGCAATAGTCGGACGCCGCGCGGACGTGCGCACCATCTACGAGACGCAGGACATCGCGGAAGCCTCCGCCCTCTTGAGCAAGTACGGCGCCGACTATGTCGTCGTCGGCGCGCGCGAGCGCAGTGCGTACGGGACGGGGGGCACCGACAAATTCGCGCAAATGGGTTCGCTCGACTACACCGCCCCGGCGCCCGGAGACCTCCGCATCTACCGCCTCTCGGAAGGGACGCAATGAGCGAGGAGCCGGACATCACAGCCGTGCCCGATGACGCCCCCGCCGCTTCCGGTGTGGATACGGGTGCGCCGGAGCCGGACGCGCCCGCGCCCTGGCCATCCGATCGCACCTACCTGGCGCTCTTTGGCGCGCTCCTTGCGCTGGCGGCGCTTTCGCGCCTCTGGGACGTCGGGGGGCGCGCGCTCCACTACGACGAGATACTCCATGCGTGGTACGCCTGGCTGTATGCGGAGGGCAGCGGCTACGCCCACACGCCGGTAACGCACGGCCCGTTCCTCTTCCACGCGACGGCGGGCGTCTTCAAGGTGCTGGGCTCGAACGACGCGCTCGCGCGGGCTCTTCCTGCGCTGTTCGGCGTCGCGCTCATCGGGCTGCCCTTCCTGCTGCGCCGGGAGTTGGGGCGCGCGGGCTCGCTCGTCACGGCCGCCCTGTTGCTGCTCTCGCCGTCGGTGCTGTACTTCAGCCGTTTCATCCGCAACGACGTCTTCATGGCGGTGTGGGCGATTGCGCTGCTGGTGGTGATGTGGCGCTACATGGAGCGCCCGCGGTTCCGGTTGCTATTCGCGTGGGTGGTGCTGTGGGCGCTTGCCTTCACGACCAAGGAGACCTCCTACTTCCTCGCGCCGATGTTCGGTCTGGGGCTGTTCGTCATGTCCTATCGCCACATATGGGGGTGGGTGCGCGGCCGCGCGCGGCTGTCCGACCTGCCTCCCGCCGGGTCGCTCCTGCTGGTGCTGGTGACGGTGACGCTCCCGCTGTGGGCGCCGCTGTCGGGGCTGTTCCAGGACCTGATCGGCGTGGTGCTCGTCAACCCCGATGGGAATGACCCGCGCGTGGCGTCGGGCGAGGTGATTCGCGCGGCCGTGGAAACGGGCGCCCCCGCCGGAGGGGCGCAGTACATCGCGGGGATGCTTGTCTTGCTGGCGGCAGGGCTCGCCGTCACCGTGGGATTGGTGTGGGACCACCGCCGCTGGCCGTTCCTGGCGCTCATCTTCATCGCCATCTGGCTGCTGCTGTTCACCAGCGTCTTTACCAATTGGCAGGGGTTCTTCACCGGCCTATGGGGGTCGCTGGGCTACTGGATGGCGCAGCAGCCGGTCGAGCGTGCGGACCAGCCGTGGTTCTACTACCTCATTGGCCTCGTCAACTACGAGTTCCTCATCGCGATACCGGCGCTGATCGGCGGCGTCTACCTGCTGACGCGGCGGCGCGCCTTCGATGCGTTCATCGTCTACTGGGCTGCGGCGTCGCTCGCCGCGGGGATTGTTGCGGGCGAGCGGATGCCCTGGCTGCTCTTCGGCATCGTCGTGCCGATGTCGCTGGTGGCGGGCAAGGCCATCGGCAGGGTCATCGAGATGGTACGGGGCACGTTGGAGGCGACGAAGCCCGCGGTTGTCTACGATGCGGGCGGGCCGTATGAGGACGAGGTGGAGGAGCTCTACCAGCGCCCCCGTTGGCGGCGGCTCCTGCGGGCGCAGGTGATCGCCTTTGGGAGCGGCCTTGCGCTGCTGGGCCTCATCACCATCGCGCTGCTCAACATCGCACCCACCTCCACCTTCTTCTCCGCGCTGCCCTTCTGGATACCGCTGGGGGCTGCGGTCGTCGTGTTGGCGGCCATCGGGGTGACGATGCGCCTGTCGCGGCCGCTTCCCGTCCTTGCGTCGGCGTCCCTCGGCATGCTGGTCGTGCTGGTGGCGCTGACGGCGCTGGCCTCGGGCAGGGCGTCGTACTCCTACGCGGGCTTTGAGCGCCCGAATGAGCTGCTTGTCTACTCGCAGACGGGACAGGAGTCGTCGTATGCAGGCGAGTGCATCGATCGGCTGGCGGAGCAGAGCGGGTTGGGCAGGGAGCTGCGGGTGCTCGCGGGGGAGGCCGACAACAACGCGTGGCAGTGGCGCTGGTACCTGCGGGACTACCCCTGGGTGACCTATCGCGTATTCAGCGACGACCCGCTGACCGAACCGCCCGACGCGCAGGTCGTAGTGGTGAGCGTGGGCGACGAGGGGCTGGTTTCCGAGCAGCTGGACGGGTTTACAAGAGTTGGCGGGGTCACGACACTGTGGTGGTTCCCCAACTGGGCGTACAAGCACACCACCCCGGGCGACGTGCTGGCCGGGCTCACGAGCAGGGCATCGTGGCAGACTGCAACCGACTACTTCTTCACGCGCGAGTTTGCCGGCGATTTGTACCAGAGCAATGCGGTGGTGTACGTTGCCGATTCGCTGGCGCATCTCGCGGCAGGATGCACGGACTTGCGGGCGTACGCTAGCGCGTAGGCGCCGCGCCGATAAGGGAGGGTAGGTTGCTCCGAACCAAGCGGGTCTGGTTGGGGCTCGCCATCACGGCGGCCTTTCTTGCCCTGCTCGTCATCCGAATCGACTTTGCGGAGATGGCGCAGGCGCTCCGGGAGGCCAACTACGTCCTGCTCATCCCCGCAGTCGCCGTCTACTTCTTCTCGTTCTACCTGCGCGCGCTCCGCTGGCGCTACATCCTGCGGCCGGTCGCGAGCACCATCAGGGTGAACCGGCTCTTTCCCGTCATCCTGGTCGGCTACATGGCCAACAACATGCTGCCCGTGCGCCTTGGCGAGGTGGTGCGCGGCTACTACCTCTCGACACGCGAGCAGGTGCGCACGCCAACGGCGCTGGCGACCATCGTCACGGAGCGCGTCTTCGACGGCACGACGCTGCTGCTGCTGCTGGCGGTTGCCGTGCCGTTCCTCCCGTTCACCGGGCTGCTCGACTTCGTCTCGGAAGAGCTCAACCTGCCGCCTCTCGTCATTACGCTCGGCGTGGCGCTGCCGTACGCGGCGGCGCTCGGGATGATCGCGCTCATCGCGCGTGCGCCGGACCTGTCGCGGCGGCTGGTTTGGGCCCTCTCGGGCAAGTTGCCCGAGCGCGTTGGAACCGTGGCCTACACGCTGCTCGACCGCGCGATTGCCGGATTCGAGGCGATGCGCCAGCCCAGCCGCCTGCTCGGCCTGCTCGCATTCTCCGTCCCCGTCTGGCTGACCGAGGCGCTGGTCTACTACCTCGTCGCCGTCGGTCTCGGGCTGGATACCCAGTTCAGTTCCCTGGTGCAGGTGATGGCGGCGATATTCCTCGT
>DAOUJX010000001.1:0-9926 GCA_034422075.1 Dehalococcoidia bacterium | reverse complement strand
TCCCCACGGCCCCCATCGCTCGCCCCAATGGCGCACGCCGTAGTAGGCCATCAGGAAGTCGTCGGCGTCGGCCAGCGCCGCCGTCGGGTCATCGTCGATGTTCACGGTGAGGTAGAAGACGCGCTCGAGGTCGGCGGGGTCGCGCCCCTCTTCAGCCGCTAGCATCATGACGCGCTGCGCCGCCTGCGCGAATTCGTTCGGCGCGTCCGTTATGCCGATGATGCCGTCGGCATAGCGCGCGGCACGCCGGTACTGCGCCTCAGATCCCGTGCGGTGGTGGACGCCGAGCAGCAGCGGCACGCCAGCTGGCTGCACGGGGCGCGGGTGGAGCGTGACGCCGTCCAAGCGGAAGTGGCGTCCCTCGAACCGCACGTCGTCCTCCGCCCACAGCCGCTTCATCACTTGCACCATCTCCGTCAACCGTCCGGTGCGCGTCTTTGGATCGACGCCAGCCGCCGTCCAGTCCTGAGCCTGCTCCGGAGTAAACGCACCGCCGACGCCCGCGCCGACGACCAGCCGTCCGTCCGATAGCACGTCGAGCGTGGCCAGACTGTGGGCAAGCGGGACGGGGTGGCGGATGGCGGGCAGCATGACGGCGGTGCCCAGCCGCACTCGCCGGGTGCGTGCAGAAGCCGCGGCAAGCGCCGTCACCGGCTCCAGGCGCGGCTTGGATACGAGGCTGTCGCCGACCCAAATGGAGTCGAGGTCCGCAGCTTCTGCGCGCTCCGCTAGTTCCAGAAAGGCCTCGGCGTTAGCGGGTGTGCCCTCGCGCTGCGCCCGCATGACGAGGCCGCGCGTCGCGAGCAGCACGCCGATCTTCACGTCACTCATCGCCCAATCCTATCTCCCATGGCGCACGGAGAGGGTGCTCGGCCATCCATACCTGCGCGCGGCCTGTCCACTCGGCCACCGACTCTCTGAACCCCGTCACGTTTGCGTTGGCGTAGTCGAGGTCGTCGACCGTGTCAACGTCGAAGGCGAGGCCCGGAGCTAGCGCAGGGGCGAGCGGACGCCCTGCCGCCGCTGCGTTGCTCTGATGGCGGCCGAAGGAGCGCTCGCCGAACGATGGGGCGAAGTGGACACCAGCTGGCCAGAGCATCGCATTCGTGCCGCCGTCCGACATCGCCATGACGCCGGCGGGTTGTGTGAGCCCGTCGCTCGCATCGAGCAGCACACCGATGTCCGACGCCGCGAGCATTGGCACGTCGGCTGGCAATACCAGGACGGCTTGCGCGCCCTCCGCCCAGCACTGCGCGATTGCGAGCGTTAGCGATGAGTTCAGGTCGTGGCCGCGCTCGGGCTCCCACCGCGCGCCCGATTCCCGCGCCGCTTCCTCCACCAATTCGTCGCCCCCGACGACGATGCACTGCTCTCGTCCAACGGCGGCGCTCGCGATGGATGTGACGTGGGCGAGCATCGCTAGCGCGACGCCTCTGCGCTCCGTCTCCATCAGGCGCGAGGCGAGCCGCATCTTCGCTTCCGCAAGCGGCTTCATGGGGATCACAATCCAAAGGGCAGGGGGCATGGCGTCGCTCAATGCAGGCTACCAAACCGTGGGTGCTTCTTCGGCCAACCCTACCAACTCTTCCGCTAGCCGCACCTTGTCCGCGTCTGTCTGCATGATGGTGTTGGTCACATAGGGGCGCATGCAGAGGGCGGCTACGGCGTCGGTATGGGCGGCGTCGATGGTATCGAGGACGAATGCGTCGCACAGGCCGACGTAGCGGCGCGCGACGCCGACGCACGAGACGCTTTCGCCTAGCTCGGCCATCATCTTGGCAGCAGGGCCCTTGACCGCCTGTCCGCCGACGATCGGGCTAACGGCGATGCGCACGCCGCTGAATCGTGCGATGGCCTGTTGGACGCCAGGCACTGCGAGCACGGGGCCGGTGCTCACCATCTGATTGGAAGGGCAGAAGAGCAGCGCGTCGCACTCTTCGAGCGCGGCTCGAAAGGGCGGCGATGGCCGCGCCGAATCCGCACCATCGAACCGCACTCCCGTGATGCGTGGCTCGCAGTGGCGGCGCACGAAGTAGTGCTGAAACGCCAGTTCTCCCTCGTTTGTCAGCACAATGGTCCGTACAGGGTCGTCGCTCATCGGGACAATGGGATGGCGCACGCCCAGCCGCGTAGCGATGTCCGCCGTCACCTCCGTCAGCGTCTTGCCGCTGCGCAGCGCGTTGGTGCGGTGGATGTGCGTCGCAAGATCGAGGTCGCCGAGGCGAAACCACGTATCCGCGCCCAATCGCTCGAGCGCGCCGAGGGTGCGGAACGACTCGTCTTCGAGCCCCCACCCCACCTCGTCGTTGGAAATGCCGGCGAGCGTGTAGGTGACGGTGTCCACATCGGGTGATACGTGCAGGCCGTGGAATATCTCGTCATCGCCCGTATTGACCGCGATAGTCAGCCGATCAGGAGGGAGGATGCGCGATAGACCGAAGGCGAGCTTCGCGCCGCCCACGCCGCCCGCAATCGCGAGGTAGCGTCTAGCCACTCGCGGTGCCTGCCTTGCGGCGCAGCACCTCGACCAGCGTCGGCCCTTGCAAATCGGGCGCGCGTTGCCCCTCGTAGCGGTACTCGCCCATCTGTATCAGCTCGTGGTAGGAGCCGAAGCGCGACGGGTCTTGCGCGGCAATGTCGAGTGGCTCCGGATCGGGCGGCTCTTCCTCGAATGTGCGGCGTATGTCGTACAACGTGGTGCGCTCCGCTGGGACGCGGCCAGCGCCGCGTATCCACCGACGCAATTCGGACGGTGGGACGAGCTGGCCGTATGACGCGCCTGCGGAGGTGGAGATGCTCTCGTTGACGAGCGTCCCGCCGACGTCATTGCAACCGGCGGTCAGGAGCACCTGCGCCAGTTTCGGTCCCTCCTTGACCCACGAACATTGGATGTTGTGGACGTGGCCGTGCAGCATGATCCGCGCAATTGCGTGCATCCGGATGACGTCAACGCCCGTTGCGCCCGGGCGAATGCCACTAACTAACTGCTTCTGCCACATGGGCGCTTCGGTGTGGACGAAGGAGAGGGGCACGAATTCGGTGATGCCGCCTGTCTCCTTCTGCACGTCCCGGACGAACGCCAGGTGTTCGGCGCGCTCTCGGTCGGTCTCGACATGGCCGAACATGATGGTGGACGTGGTCGGGATTCCGGCTCGGTGCGCGCTCGTAATCACCTCGCGCCACTGCTCGACGGTGATGCGCCCTGGCGCGATGCGCTCGCGCACCGACTGCACCAGTACCTCGGCAGACGTCCCTGGGAGTGATCCTACGCCTGCTTCCTTGAGCGTCTGCAGGTAGTCGGCGACGGGCATGCGCGAGCGGACAGCGCCATAAAGCACCTCCTCGGGAGAAAAGCCATGGACGTGCATATCGGGGAGCGCTTCCTTGAGCGCACGCGTCAGGTCGGCATAGAGCGCACCTTCCATCTTGGGCGGCAGGCCTGCTTGGACGCAGACCTCCGTCGCGCCCAACTCCGCTGCCTCCGCCGCGCGCCGTACAATCTCGTTCAGCGGCAGGAAGTAGCCCTCTTCCTCGCGATGGTCGCGCGAAAAGGCGCAGAAGCCGCAGTGCTTAATGCAGACGTTGGTGAAGTTGATGTTGCGGTTGACGACGTAGGTCACTAGGTCGCCGTTGGCCTGGTGCCGCAGCGTGTCGGCGGCGGCCATAAGGGCGATCAGTGCGGAGCCGTCGGCGGAGAAGAGCGTCTCGCCCTCGTCCACCGTCACCTCGCCGCCTGCCAGCGCCTTATCCAGGACGCGGGAGATCTCTGGAGCGGACGCATCGAGCAGGCGCTCGACAGCGTCGTAGAGATGTGCGAATTCTTTGCGTTGCGTCATCGCTGTTTGCCTCGTCCTATTCCTGTCGCACCCCTACCAGCGTTCCAAGCCGGGATGTACGTAGCCATCGTCTTCCGTCAGTTCGCTAACGCGCCGCGCCACGGCGTGGGACGTAAACCACCGTCCGTCGCGCACGTACTCCGGGTAGAGGCCGAGGCGCTCGCGGAGCGTATAGCCGGCGTCGGCGGTCTGTGCGCGCAACTCTTCGACCTCCGGCCACGCGGCCTCGGGGTTGATGAAATCCTTGGTCAACGGCGAGATGCCACCCCAATCGTTGATCCCTGCGCCCAGGTATTGCGCGCATTCGCCACGGTTGAGGTTCGGCGGCGATTCGATGTTCATCGTAGGGCCGAGCAGCAGCCTCGCTGCTGCTTGCGTGCGCAGAATATCCGGCGTGCCTGGCTCTGCGGCCGTCCGCATGCGCGTGGTGGGCTTGGCGCGGAAGTTCTGGATGATGATCTCCTGCACGTTGCCCCATCGGGCCTGCACCTGCCGGATGGCTAGCAGCGAATCGACGCGATCCTCGGGCGACTCGCCGATGCCGAGCAGGATGCCGGTCGTCATGGCGATGCCGAGCGCCCCCGCAGTCTCAAGCGTTGCGATGCGCAACTCCGGCGACTTGGAGGTCGTGCCGTAGTGCGCGCCCCCGGGCTCGAATAGGGCAGGGCTGACCGACTCGAGCATGATGCCCATGCTGGCATTGTAGGGAGCTATCTCGGCCATCTCGCCATGGTCAAGCACGCCGCAGTTGGTGTGGGGCAGCAGGCCCGTCTCCTCCAACACCAGCTTGGACATGGCCGCAACATAAGCAGGGGTGGAGGCGTAGCCGAGTTGAGCGAGCGTCTCCGACATCTCGTTGTGGCGCCACTCAGGGTGGTCACCGAGGCTGAAGAGCGCCTCCTTGCAGCCCAACTCTGCGCCCTTGCGCGCAACGGCAAGCACTTCGTCGGGTGTCATCGTGTAGGCGCCGGGCTGATGCGGCCCTTTGACGAAGGTGCAGTAGCCGCAGCGGTCGCGGCACAAGTTGGTCAGCGGGATGAACACCTTGCGCGAGCAGGTGATGCGCCGGTGCGGGCGCGCACGCAGGTTGAGGCGAACGGCGGCACGCAGCAGCGCGTCGCGGTCAGCGCCCTCTGCGCCGATTAGCGCGTAGCCGTCGGCAGCGGTCAGCACCTCGCCGGTGAGCGCACGCTCGATGGCGGTGCCGACCGGAGTGCTTACGCTCGATGTCGTGGGAGTAGACAGCGTGCGCCTCATGAGTCCGGCGTATGCCGGCCACCCGGGGAAGTCGAGGCGCGATGGGCCCCTGCCTAGAGCGGCGGCAATGGTAGCATAGGGGGCGTTGGCTGAGCAACGCGACCCCCCGCACAAGTCCACCACGCCGCCCAAGTGGCTAGCAATGGCCAAGTACGCCGCGGTCACGCTAATCGTCGTCGGCCTTGGCATCACCACATTCATCGCTCTCGATAATGCCAACGACTGGGCGGGCGATTGGGTGGGGCCGGTGTGGCTGCTGCAAGGCTACACCCTCCCCTACGCCGTCGCCGCGCTGCTCGGAAGGCCGCGCAGGCGCACCATCAAGGCCGTTGCCGGGGGCGTGTTGGGCGGGGTGACCATAGTTGTCCCCGGCCTTATCTACGTGCTTACGGGCGATCGTGGATATGAGGAGAACGAGCTGGGCGTCTTCTTTGGCACAGCGTTGCCTGCGGCGATAGCGGAGGGCGCCATCATCTACCAGGTAGGCGTCGGCGCACATGCGCGGCTCCGCCGCAAGAGCCAAGCCTAACGGCCCACGATGTCCTCAGGCGATAGATGCGGGACGGTGGCTCCCGTGTCGGCAAAGGTGCGTGTCACGTCTGTGGATGCGTAGACCCACAGGATGCGCAGGGGCGTATCGGACGTGTTGCGGAAGCAGTGCGTTAGCCCGGCGGGGATGTAGGTGGTATCGAGCGCTTTGACGAGCTGCACCTCGCCCTCTACCTCGCACTCGCCCGCGCCCTCCAGCACCGTCACCATCTCATCGGTGTTATGCGAGTGGAGCGGCACACTGACGCCCGGCTGGAATGTCGATATGCCGGAGATGAACGTGTGGGCGCCCGATTCCTTGAGGAGCAAGGGTACGCTTGCAGCCCCGTTGCCCCGGTCAATTGGCGTCTGCTCGTCAAAGCGAACGAATCGCGGCTCTGGCATGGCACGCCTCCTGCGGAACGAGTATACGCCGTATGGGGCCAAACGGCCCCGCTCCCTCGTCTGCTACACTCCCCCACGTGCCTTCTCTTTCCGGCCCCACTCGAAAGCCCTTGAGCGACAATGCGGCCGACTCCGTCGTCGTCATGCTGCACGGGAGGGGGTCGAACGGCGACGACCTGATGGGGCTTGCGCCGTATCTTGCGCCGTCGCTGCCGAATACGGCCTTTCACTCGCCCGACGCGCCGTACCCGTTCGAGGACGGACCTTTTGGCTACCAGTGGTACTCACGGGCCACCCCGGAGGCGCGCGTCGAGGGCGCCCGCGCCGTCACGTCCATCGTCGACAGCTACGTTGATGAGGTAGTTGCGGGGTACGGGCTCGGCCCCGACCGCTGCGTGCTACTCGGCTTCTCGCAGGGTAGCATCGTCTCGCTGCACGCTGCGCCGCGACGGGCGACGCCGCTCGCGGGGGTTGTCGCGCTCAGCGGCGCGATGATCACTGGCGACACGCTCGCCGACGAGCTGGCCAATCGCACGCCCGTCCTGCTCGTCCATGGCGAGGACGACTCCGTACTGCCCGCTGACGGATCACGCGAGGCCGCGGACGCGCTAGCTCGCCTCGGTGTCCCGAATGAGGTGCACATCCTGCCGGGCTTAGGCCACTCAATCGACCAGCGCGTCCTCGAACTCGCTCGCGACTTCATCCACCGCGTCTTGGGGTAGGCGACGCCAGCACCGCCCTAGTGCGCACCAACGGCGCCTCCACGGAGTCCGATGCGGCCCCTCGGGTGTAGCGTGCTCATCAGTGCCGCCGCGCTGATAATCTCTGCGGAGCAGCGCTGGCTGTGTTAGTACGTACAGCCTCGACGGTTTGCGTTACGTCAGTGCGAGGTGTAGGCGAGTGGCGCGTCTGTTCGAGTCGCAGTTGGTCAGGGCCTTAGGCGCGCTTGCCGCCCTGGTGGGGTTGGCCGTCGCGGGCTACATGCTCATCGAGGGCTGGTCGTTCCTCGACGCGGCCTACATGACCGTCGTCACCTTCACCACGGTCGGCTATGAGGAGGTGCACCCCCTCTCTTCCGCAGGGCGCGTCTTTACGATGTTCCTGATGGTGGCCGGCGTGGGCGTGATGCTCTACATCCTCACGAGCGTGGTGCAGCTCATCGTGGTGCAGGAGCTTTTCCGAAGCCTGGTAAGGAGGCGCAGAATGCAATCGCGGATGTCGAAACTGAACGGCCACTTCATCGTCTGCGGCTTCGGACGGGTGGGCAAGGCTGTCGCGTTCACGCTCCAGGAGCAATCGGCGGCGCTCGTCGTCATTGACAAGAGCATGGAGGCGTTGGCCGAAGCCGAAGAGCGCGGCATGCTGTGGGTACATGGCGATTCGTCGGAGGACGAGAACTTGTCGGTGGCCCAAGTCAGTAAGGCGCAGGGCCTCGTGGCGGCAACGGGCGACGACAGCCAGAACGTCTATGTGACGCTGACGGCCCGCAGCCTGAATGCGGGGCTGCACATCGTGGCGCGCGCTTCTCGAGCGGATGCTGCGGAGAAGCTGCGCAGGGCGGGCGCCGATGAAGTGGTACGGCCGTACCTCATCGGCGGCAGAGAGATGGCGCTCTCGGCGCTCTCGTCGTTACGCTAAGGTGTATGCGGTGGCCTGAGGAGCGGATCAGAAGCTGAGCGCCGCTACTTGACAGTCGTGCGCTGCTCTTCGTGGGGAGTTGGATGGACAACCTGATCTTCCTAGGCGGAAACGTCATACCAATGAGTGCGTCGGGCGCACGCGCGGAGGCCGTGGCGGTAAGGGACGGCAAGATTGCTGCCGTGGGCGCAACCGCCGAGATCGGAAGAATGGTCTCGGAGAAGACCGAGGTGGTCCAACTAGCCGGGCGCACGCTGCTCCCTGGGTTCGTCGATGCGCACAACCACTTCTCGATGACGGTGTTCGACCCCGTGGCGGTGGACTGCTGGACGCCTCCGCACGAGAGCATCGCCGGGATAAAGGATGCGGTAGCTCGGACGGCAGAGGCGGCGCTTCCCCGCCAGTGGCTATGGGGCTGGGGATTCGATGGGAGTTACGTGCGGGAGGAGCGGAACCTCACCCGCCGCGACCTGGACGATGCGGCGCCGAACAACCCTGTGTGCGTAGTCGACAAGACCTACCACAGCTCCTATGCCAACTCCGTGGCTTTGAGGTTGGCCGGCATCGATGCCAACACGCCCGACCCTCACGGGGGGCAAATTCTGAAGGATAGCGATGGGGAACCAACAGGCGAGCTCTGGGAAAGGGCCATGGATCCTGTCCATTCGCTTTGCCTGAGAGGGCACATCGACCACTACGGGGAGGCGGCGGTCGAGTACGTCTACCGGAACGCGATGAAGCATCTCTCGGTGGGCATAACGTCGGTGGGAGACGCACTGGTGACTCCGGATGCCGCGCGGCTGTACAAGGCGGCCGATGCCCACGGCATGCTCCCCTTCACTCTGCGGCAGCAGCTGGGGGGGCAGATGTTCTTCCGGGCTCCGAAAGAGGCAGCAAGGGGGGAACTAGGGACTGGGGACACGTCCGACAGGCTCCGGGGCGGGACGCTGAAGCTGTTTATGGATCCAGTGTTCCCGGAGGCGGCGCACTACAAGTGCCACGCGGGTGGGCACCTCAGCCGGGTCGGGGCACGGTTCTACACCCAGGAAGAGGCGGATGTACTCGTCCTGTCAGCGCACCGGCTGGGGATGCAGGTCCTCATTCACTGCCTCGGGCCATGGGCCATCGAGCAGGCGCTGAACTCGTTCGAACGGGCGTTGCGGAACCGCCCTGCTTCCGACCCTCGATTCCGTATCGAGCACTTCACGATGCCGACGCGGGAGCAGATAGAGCGGGCAAGGTCATTGGGTGTCATAGCGTCGATACAGCCGCCCTTCGTCTATACATGGTCGGAGGTACAACAGGAGCATGCTCGTGAGCTAGGCCGGACGTTCGGGGTCGAGCCGTTCCGCAGCATGCTCGACGGAGGGTTGACCGTGGCGGCGGGCTCGGACAACCCATGCGCACCGTTGAATCCCTTGATCGGCATACGGGCGGCGGTGAACAGGGTGGCACGAAGGATCGGAGAGCCCATTGCGCCCGAAGAGGCCGTAACACCGATGGAAGCGCTGAGGATGTATACGCTCAACTCGGCAGTGGCGCTGAGAAGGGAGTCGGAGGTCGGGTCGATAGAGGTCGGGAAGCGGGCAGACCTAGTAGTCCTGAGCCACGACCCGACGCAGGCCAACCCGGACTTCATCGCAGACATTGCCGTCGAGCGGACGTACGTTGACGGCGAGTGTCTGTATCGCAGGTACTAGCTGGCGTAACCGAGCCCGGGGCGTCTACGCCCCCGGCTTAGCCGCCGTCACCACAATGCTGACCAGCGAGCGAGCGGCGGCGCGCACGGCCTCTTCGGGGACGCCCTGCTCGTCGCGTAGGCCTTCGATGAGGCGCTCTTCGAAGCCGAGATCGGAAGGGTAGGGCGCCTCCCCTTCTATCTGGACATCCTTGAACCCCGCGTCGCTCAACGACGCCAGATACGCCTCCTTCGTCACAACCGCCGAGATGCAGCCGGCCTTCGCCACTTCCGTGCTAAGCAGCGAGTCAGGCAGTGCGACCGTCTGAATCGTGTCGGATACGCAGATGCGACCACCCGGCTTGAGCACGCGCAGCGCCTCACGGTAGACCTGCGTTCGATTCGGCACGAGGTTGATGACGCAGTTCGAGATGACCAGGTCAACGCTATCGTCGTCGACGGGCAGGGCTTCGAGGTCGCCGTGGCGGAACTCGACGTTGGTGTAGCCGCTTGACGCTGCGTTGGCATTGGCGCGATCAAGCATCTCCGGTGTCATGTCGACCCCAATGACGTGGCCCGATGCT